>NZ_JBKBSL010000059.1:0-11975 GCF_046291045.1 Caldimonas sp.
TATGATTGGCCGTTCGGAAAGTCTCTTCCTCGATCGCCGCGCCCGTGATGTGCCCGCCCATCGAATGGCCGATGATGTAGCGCCGGGTCGGCTCGGCCAGGCCGGTCAGGCGCGAGAAGGCCAACGCCAACGCATTGGTGTCCTCCACCCCGGCACGCACGTCATAGTAGTTCTTGCTATAGCTCGACGCCGCCCAGGCGTAGCCGTTGGCGATCAGGTGGGCCCGAATCGGCGGGTTGCTCACCGTCAAGGGCACGTTGGTGCCTCGGTAACCGTGGGCATACATCACGAGGCGGCCGTTCCAGTTCTCGGGCACCTCGATGCGGTAGCCCGCCCCGCCCAGCACGCCATGCAAGCGCGTGGTCGTGGTCCCCGGCAAGGCCTCGAAAGCCAGTGCCGCCTCATCCAGCGGGAAGGTGCGCGCATCGTGCGCACGCACCTCTTCCGGCTCAGGCGCGCTGCCATCCCCACCGCCTCCGCACGCCACCAACAACACGGCGCTGCCCAGCGCAGCGGCCCACTTGGAACGCGAAAACTGCATGTCTGTCTCCTCTTGATTTCTGCACTGCAAAATGCACGGACGTGCACAAATGCCGTTCGATTGTGGAGACAGGAAGCTCCGCATCTGTCGCCAAAGCGACAGCAAGGGCCTAGGGATTACACCGGCACAGCCGTGGTGGTCTTCACCCGATCGAGCACGAAACTGGTCTTGCAATCCTCGACGCTCGGGTGCTTGAGCAGGGTGTCCATGATGAAGCGCGAGTAGTGGGCCATATCCTGCACCACCACACGCAGCAGGTAATCCATCTCACCGGTCAGCGCCACGCACTCCACCACTTCGGGCCAGCTTTGTACTGCCGCGCGGAACAGATCCATGGGGTTGCGCTTGTGGCTCTCGGTGTGTTTTTCCAAGCGCACATTGATGTAGGCCGTCAGCCCCAGCCCCACCCGCTCGGGCGGGACGATGGCCACATAGCCGGCAATCACCCCGGCCTCTTCCAAGCGCTTGACGCGGCGCAGCGCCGCCGACGGCGACAGACTCACCTGACCGGCCAGTTCGTCGTAGGTCATGCGGCCATTGGCCTGCAACGCGCGAAGGATGCGCCGATCAATGGCATCGAGCGTCACGGGTGTGTCCATTGGAGAATTTTCACATTTTTCAAGCGTCAACCCCCCAATTCCGCTCAAAAAATGCAGAAAAACTGCGCTGTGCGCCGCCTACAGTCTTGACACAGCTCAACCCGCAGGCGCCGCGGCGTCTGCCCACGCTTAGGAGATCGGCATGCAGTTCACCCCCTGGGACAATCCGATGGGCACCGACGGCTTCGAATTCATCGAATACGCCGCCCCCGATCCCGCCGCGATGGGCCAGCTCTTCGAACGCATGGGCTTCAAGGCCATCGCGCGCCACCGGCACAAGAACGTGACGCTGTACCGCCAGGGCGAGATCAACTTCATCCTCAACGCCGAACCCGACTCCTTCGCCCAACGCTTCGCCCGCCTGCACGGCCCCAGCGTGTGCGCCATCGCCTTCCGCGTGCACGACGCCAAGGCAGCCTACGAACGCGCCATCGGCCTGGGTGCCTGGGGCTACGCCAACCAGGCCGGCCCGGGCGAGCTGAACATCCCGGCCATCAAGGGCATCGGCGACTCGCTGATCTATCTGGTCGACAAGTGGCGCGGCAAGAACGGCGCCAAGGAAGGCGAGATCGGCAACATCGGTTTCTACGATGTCGATTTCGAGCCCCTGCCCGGCGCCGAGCTTCACCCGTTGGGCCATGGTCTGACCTACATCGATCACCTCACCCACAACGTTCACCGCGGCCGCATGGCCGAGTGGGCCGAGTTCTACGAACGCATCTTCAACTTCCGCGAGGTGCGCTACTTCGACATCGAGGGCCAGGCCACCGGCGTAAAGAGCAAGGCCATGACCAGCCCGTGCGGCAAGATCCGCATCCCCATCAACGAAGAAGGCAACGAGAAAGCCGGGCAGATCCAGGAATACCTCGACCGCTACCACGGCGAAGGCATCCAGCACATCGCGCTGGGTTCGACCAACCTGTACGACACCGTCGACGCCCTGCAGATGGCGGGCATCAAGCTGCTAACCACCAGTGCCACCTACTATGAGCTGCTGCCCAAGCGCATCCCCAACCACGGTGAGGACCTCGAAGGCCTGAAGGCCCGCAACATCCTGGTCGACGGCCAGCCCGGCGAGCTGCTGCTGCAGATCTTCAGCGAGAACCAGCTCGGTCCCATCTTCTTCGAGTTCATCCAGCGCAAGGGCAACCAAGGCTTCGGCGAAGGCAATTTCAAGGCCCTCTTCGAAACCATGGAACTTGACCAGATGCGCCGCGGCGTCTTGAAGACCGACGCCACCACGGCTTGACATCCCGCACGAGGAACGCGCCATGACTGCCCCTTCCACCGCCATCGACTTCCACAGCGGCGTCAACCAGGGCGTGGCGCCCGTCACCTACGGCGAAGGCGAGCGTCCGCCGCGCGGCAACTACGCCCGCGCCCGCGCCGACTACACCTGTGAGCAGGACTGGACCGCCTACACCCCGGCCCAGCACGACCTCTACCGCCGCCTCTACGAACGCCAGGCGGCCCAGTTGCCGGGCCTGGCCTGCCGGGAGTTCATCGAGGCCGTGGCGCACCTGGGCGAGCCCGACCGGATCCCGCGCTTCGACGAGCTGAGCGAGCGCCTCATGCGCGCCACCGGCTGGCAGGTGGTGGCCGTGCCCGGCCTCATCCCCGAGGAGGCCTTCTTCAAGCTGCTGTCCGAGCGCCGATTCCCGGTCACCGAGTGGATCCGCGAGCCCGAGGAGTTCGACTATGTCGTCGAGCCCGACGTCTTCCACGACCTCTTCGGCCACGTGCCCCTGCTCTTCAACCCCGTCTTCGCCGACTACATGCAGGCCTACGGCGCCGGCGGCCTGAAAGCCAGCCGGCTCGACGCCTGCGAACTGCTGGCGCGTCTGTACTGGTACACGGTCGAGTTCGGCCTCATCGCCACCCCCGAGGGCCTGCGCGCCTACGGTGCCGGCATCCTGTCGTCCACCGGCGAGCTGCGCTACAGCGTCACCTCACCCGAGCCCAGGCGCGTGGGCTTCGACGTCGAGCGCATCATGCGCACGCGCTACAAGATCGACACCTACCAGCGCACCTACTTCGTGATCGACAGCTTCGAGCAGCTCTTCCTGGCCACCGCCCCCGACTTCACGCCGATCTACGCGCGCGTGCGCCAACTGCCTGCGCTGGAAGCCGGCGAGCTGCTGCCTGGAGAACGTCGCTTCCCGCCCGCCTGAGCCTGGGTATCCCGGGCGGCAGGCGACTACACTGTGCGCGGCGGTGCCCGATGGGCACTGCTGCCGCAGCCCATCGCGGCGTCCTTGCGCCCTCACCATGGATTCGACACCACCCGCCCCCTGCGGCGAACGGGAAGGCCCGTCCGTCGCCAACCGCCCGCGCCTGCGGTTCTGGCCCCATTCGAGCGATCCCCTGGTCGCCAGCACCCGGATCCGCTGCCTGCAGGTGATCGACGGCTTGCGCCTGGCCGGCCGGGACGCAGGCCTGTTCGTGGAGCACGAACCCGCACCGCATGCCCTCGTCCTGGGCAAACGTTATGACGAGGCCTCACTGAACCAGGCCCTGGACCTGCGCCACCGGCATGGAACCCGCCTGATCCTCGATCTGTGCGACAACCATTTCTACGCCAAGGAAGAGGCTCCTCGGTGGCGGGCGCGCGCCGCCGCCCTGCGCCGTGCCGTGCAGGAGGTGGACCTGGTGGTCGCCTCCACGCCTGCCCTGGCCGAGGTGATTCGCCAGGAGACCGCGGGCGACCGGCCGGTCCAAGTCATCGGCGATCCGCTCGACACGGCACTGCCGGTGGGCGGGGTCACGCTGCAGCAGCGCTGGCACGCCTGGCGCCTGCGGCGCTTCCTGGCATCGCGCGACATCGCGCCCGGCCGCCGCTTGCTGTGGTTCGGCAACCATGGCGCGAGCTACGCCGACGGCGGCCTGCAGGATCTGACCCGCATCGAGCGCCCGCTGCATGCGCACCATCGCGCCCAGGGCCTCAGCCTGACCGTGGTGAGCAACAGCGAGGAAGCCTTCCGCCGACACCTGGGCCATTGGACATTGCCGACCCTCTATGTCCCCTGGTCGCCCGCCGTGTTCCGGCAGGCCCTGGCCGGCCACGCGATCGCGATCATCCCGGCCCAGCTCAACCCCTTCACGCGTTGCAAGACCCTCAACCGGCTGGCAACGGCCTTCTACAATGGTTTGGCCGTGGCAGCCGACCGCATCCCTTCTTACGAGGAGTTCGAAGGTCTGGCCGTTCTGGACGACTGGGACGAGGGCCTGGGCCGCCTGATGGCCGATGCCGGCGAACGCGAACGCCGTGTACAGGCGGCCCGACAGCGGTTGCTGCAGCACCACGACCTGGGCACCGTCTGTCGGGCCTGGGATGCGGCATTCGCGCAACTGCTGCACCCTGCGCACGCCCCGCAGTCCGTGCATTCGACATGAACCGGGAACAGGCTTGAAGACCGAACGACTGATCGAACCGTCCACACCGGCGCCGCCCCCCTCGGACGGCCTGCGGCTCAACCTGGGCTGCGGCTCCAAACGCATCCCAGGATTCATCGGCATCGACATCGGTGAAGGCAGCGCGGTGGACGTCCGCATGGACGTGATGGAGTACCTGCGCAGCCTGCCGGACCACAGCGTACAGGACGTCTACACGCGCCACTTCCTCGAGCATGTGGACGGCCACCACCTGCGGCCGATGCTGCTAGAGATCGATCGGGTCCTGCGCCCGGGAGGAAGCCTGCACATCATCGTGCCGCACTACTCCAACCCATATTTCTACTCCGATCCCACCCACCGCCTCTTCTTCGGCGTCCACACCTTCAGCTACTTCTGCGAGCATTCCTGCCTGCACCGTACCGTACCACGCTATGCCACGATCCCCGGCTGGTCTCTCGACCAGGTGCGCGTGGGCTTCAAGCCTTATGCGCGCCCTCGCCTGCTGGGTGTGCGCGTGCCCATGCTCAGCGGCCTGCTCAACAGCGTGGTCAACCGCAGCACGCTCGGCATCGAGCTCTTCGAGCGTTACCTGTGCGGACTCTTCTCGATCTACGAGGTGGAATACCGCATCTGCAAGCGCCGGTCCTGAGGCACCTCAGGCGGCTGGGCGTCTCCACCTTCCACGACGGACAGCCAGCGCATCGCCTCGTCCCACACCGCCGGGTGAAAGGCCATGCGCACGTGAGCCGTGGCCTCGAGATGCCGGTTGTCTGCGCCGGCCAGGGTGGCGGTCGATGCCGGAAACACGATGTTGTCGCAATGCCCGTAGAAACAGGTGAAGCGCCTGCGACATGAGGCCGGCTCCTCGCTCGCCAGCGCCTCGAGCCAGGCATGGGCCAGGCGCATCTGCCGGGTGTTGTTCGCCAGGCCGAAGCGTGCCAGCCAGGTGCCATGATGGGGCGTTCCGATCGTGATCACGCGGTGCACGCGGTCGTACGAGCGCCAGCGCCGCAACCACGCTCGCGCCGCCAGTCCGCCCATGCTGTGGCACACCAAGACGGGCGGCAGTCCTGTGGCCACCTCGATCCGGCGCACCGCCGCCTCGATCGTGTCGGCATAGTCATCGATGGAGCCAAACACCGGCTCGAGGTTGACGGCCACGAAGGGATGCCCCTGACGCGTCAGTTCGCGCAGCCATGGCGTCCACAGGCCCCGGTTGCACACGAAGCCATGCACGAGCACCAGGCCCCGCCGTCCGGGCCCGACGTCCGGCCGGTCGGGCACGGCGTCCCAGAAAAACGGCTGTCGCCAGCAAAAGACCACAGGCGCCGTCGTCACCTCGCCCCACCAAGCGCGCAGCAACTGGCGTGCCGTCGCCCGCGGCGCCGGATCGCCGTCATGCAGGCAGGCCACCAGCACGAATTCCAGCGCCATCACCAGCGCATACCCGGCCACCACGATCCCCGCGCCCAGCGCCATCCACGCCGGCCGCCCCAACGCCCAGGCCATGGCCGCCCAGCCCACCACGAAAACGCCCAGGCTCAGCGTGAGCGCCTGCTGCAAGCGAGCCAGGCGGCTCGTCGCCCCCGCGACACTCACGGCCCGCCCCCGCTCATTCATGCCAGCACCGGGGTCCGCCCGGTCAACTGCGTGGCCAATCCAGTGGCCAGACGGTTCGCAAAACCATAGACCGACAGCTGCGGGTTCGCCCCGATGCTGGTCGGGAAGATCGAGCCGTCGATCACGCTGAGGTTCTCGAGCTGCCAATGCCGGCCGTCAGGCCGAACCACGCCGTGAGCTTCGTTCGCAGCCATCGCGCAGCCGCCCATCACATGGGCACTCACCACCCGCGTGAGCAACGGCTTCATCGGCAGCTCCTGCAACGCCTGGCGAGCCTCCCGCCACGTGGCGTAGGGCCGGGCCATCTCGTGCACCGGAATCACCTGCCGAGCCCCAGCTGCGAACTGGATCTCGGCCATGCTCAGCAACGCCCGGCGAGCCCCGTCCATCACGAAGTCGTTCAGCGGGTAGTCCAGCAGCGGCGAACCATCGCCACGCAACGTGACCCGCCCGCCCGGGGAGTCCGGATGGAACCCGTCGCGCAGCAGCGCCAACAGCGCATGCGTGTGGGCGAACTGGGCGAGCAGCTCGGCCTGCGACCGACCGAAACCTGACAAGGTCGTGGCGAAGACCACCGGATGCAGCGGAGGCGCCTCCAGCTTGTAACCCATCGGACCGTCGATCGGATGGGCGTCCAAGAAGTGATCCGTATAGATCGTCTGGGGCGCCCCCTGCCAGCCCTCCACGCGCTGATCGAAACTCGCTGCAGAAATGACGACCGGGTGTAAAAACGTGCGGCGCCCCAGCAAGCCGTGTGGATCCGGAGCCTGTGAGCGCAACAGCAGGGCCGGCGAGTTGATCGCACCGCCGGCCACCACATAGTGCCGCGCCTGGATGCGCGTACCCGGCCGGCCCGCAGCCACATCCCCGTTGGGCTGCACTGGAACGCACAGCAGGCCCACCACCCGCCCCTGATCATGCTCGAAGCGCAGCGCACGGGTCTCCACCAGCAAACGCGCACCGCGCTCGAGTGCCGCCGGGATCGTGGTCACCAGCATCGACTGCTTGGCATTGGTCGGACAGCCCATGCCGCACGAGCCCAGATTCCAGCAATCCTTCACATTGCGCAAGATGGCCGGCGCGGCGATGCCAAGCCGGGCTGCACCGCGCCGCAGCAGGTCATTGTTCTCGTTGGGCGGCGCCAACCACGCACCGATGTGCAGCCGCCGTTCGACCTGCGCAAACCACGGACTCATCGCCTGCGGGTCCACATCGCGCAAACCGAAGCGCTCCTTCCAGTAGGCCAGCGTGGCATCGGGCGTGCGAAAGGAACTCGTCCAGTTCACCGTCGTGGACCCCCCCACACAGCGCCCCTGCAGAATGTTGATCGCCTTGTCCGCCGTCTTGCGAGCCGCGCTCTCCTGGTACAGCTGAGAATAAGCCTCGCTCTCGAGCTGACGGAAATCTCGGCTGCTGCGCAGCGGCCCCTCCTCGACGATCACCACATCCAGCCCCACCTGCGTCAACAGCTCGGCCGTGATGCCTGCCCCCGCCCCACTGCCCACGATCACCACATCGCAATCGATGTGCTCAGGGGGCAGGGCTTGGCTCCCTCCCAGCACCTGCCAGCCCCGCGACAGGCCTTCAGCCACCGGATCGGGACGCCGGCTCATCGCAGACGCCCCTCAAAGATCGGCCGGGCCGGGATAGCCCAGTGCCGGCCACTGGGCCGGGTCGGAAAAGTAGGTGCCATTGATCATGTCCCGTAGCGCGTGATAGGCCTGACGGCGCACAGCCAGCGAGGACAGCCGCATGTCCTGCAGCCCCTCCTGCACCTGCACCACCGAGGCCTCGGCCCAGTCCGGCGCCACCCCTGCCAACCAACGCCGCCCCGGTGGCAGGGCCAGCAGGCCCAGCAACTGCCCCAGTTCACCTCGGGTGGCCGCAGGCAGCCCGGCCGCAAAAGCCTCCAGACGGACCATCTGCGCCTGAAGGGCCGCCTCACGGGCCATCGGATCTTCGGGCAGGTTGCCATCGAGCACCGCCTCGCACAGTCTCGCCAACACCCGTCGCGCCGCCGCCGTGAACCGCCCTTGCTCCAGGCCTGGGCGCCACCACGCCAAGCCTGCGCCCAAGGTGCCCAACACCAGGGCTGAGCCCAAGCTCAAGCGAAGAAAGGTTCGTCTCTGCATCGACGCCAGTGTGGCACCCGCCAAGCCCTGCGGCCTAGGGTGCCTCCACTAACCCACCCCCAGGCTAACCCCGACAATCCCGGACATGCCCGTCCAGGCCGAAGACATCCTGAACGAACTGCGCGAGGTCGCCCGCCAGCGCGCCCTGCGTGCTGCCGACCCGGCCCTCGGCCCGCGCGTCCAAGCCCTCAAGCGCTACCAGCAGGCCCGCTTCCGCCACACCTACGCCGACCTGCTTGCCAGCCCCCGCCATGGTCCGGCGGCCCGCTTCTTCCTCGACGAGCTCTACGGCCCGGGCGATTTCAGTCTGCGCGACGCGCAATTCGCCCGCATCGTGCCGACCTTGGTGCGCCTGTTCCCGCGACACATCGTCGAGACCGTGCTGCGCCTGGCGCGCTTGCACGCCCTGTCCGAGCGCTTGGACACGCGGATGGCGCAGGCCTTGGACGGCCTGCCCCTCGACCCGGCCCGCTACGTGCGGGCCTGGCAGGCGTGCGGCCAAGCCGACCAGCGCCGCCTGCAGCTCGAGCTCACCCTGGCCGTGGGCCGCTCGCTCGACGGCTACGCCCGCCAGCCCTTGCTGCGGACCAGCCTGCACATGATGCGTGGCCCCGCCAAAGCCGCCGGCCTGGGCGACCTGCAGCGCTTCCTCGAGGCCGGCTTCGACACCTTCCGCGCCATCGGCGGCGCCGAAGAGTTCCTGCGTTGCATTGAGACCCGCGAGCGTGAACTGATGGAACGACTGTTCGCCCCCGATGCTGTCGCCTTGGCGACAGACCCCCGTCGAGCGAACGACCGTGCGTTAGTGCAATTACCGTTGGCATGAACCGGCCCGCCTTCAAGAATCGGGAACGTTTCCTCGATCTGGAGTCACCGTGTCTGCCGTTTCCATTGCGCTCGAGACCAAGCCCTGGCTGAACCACTACCCGCCCGGTGTGCCGGCCGAGGTCGAGGTCGACGTCTACCAGTCCCTGCCCGAGCTGCTGGAGGAGGCCTTCCGCAAGCACGCCTCACGCCGTGCCGCCATGTGCATGGACGTGGCCATCACCTACCGCGACATCGACGAGATGTCTGCCGCCCTGGGCGCTTGGCTGCAGTCCAAGGGGCTGCAACGCGGTGACCGCGTCGCCCTGATGATGCCCAACGTGCTGCAGTACACGGTGGCCATCGCGGCCGTGCTGCGCGCGGGTTTCGCCGTCGTCAACGTCAACCCGCTGTACACCCCACGTGAACTCGAGCACCAGCTCAAGGACTCCGGTGCCAAGGCCATCATCCTCCTCGAGAACTTCGCCACCACGCTGCAAGAGGTGATCGACCGCACCCCCGTGCAGCACATCGTGCTGGCTGCGATGGGCGACATGCTCGGCTTCTGGAAAGGCCTGCTCGTCAACTTCGTCGTGCGCCACGTGCGCAAGATGGTGCCCGAGTTCAAGCTGCCGATCGACCAAGGGCGCACCGTCACCCGCTTCAACATGGCCCTGGCCGAGGGTCACCGCATGAGCCTGCAGCGCCCGCCGATGTCGCCCAGCGACGTCGCCTTCCTTCAGTACACCGGCGGCACCACCGGCGTCTCCAAAGGCGCTACGCTCACCCACCGCAACGTCATCGCCAACATCCTCCAGACCGAGGCCTGGTTCAAGCCCATGCTCGACAAGCTGGGCGACAAGCCACTCACCGTCGTGTGCGCGCTGCCGCTCTATCACATCTTCGCGCTGACGATCTGCTACATGATGGGCGCGCGCCTGGGCTCGATGAACCTGCTCATCCCCAACCCGCGGGACATTCCCGGCTTCATCAAGACGCTGCAGAAGCACCGCGTCAACATGTTCCCCGCGGTCAACACCCTCTTCAACGCCCTGGCCAACGAACCCGACTTCGCCCGCCTGGACTTCTCCGAGCTCGTGGTCAGCAACGGCGGCGGCATGGCCGTGCAACAGGCCACCGCCGACAAATGGCTCAAGATCACCGGCTGCCCCGTCGTCGAAGGCTATGGCCTGTCCGAGACCTCGCCGGTGGCCACCAGCAACCGCTTGGACCTCAAGGAGTTCACCGGCACCATCGGCCTGCCGATCCCCTCCACCGACATCGCGATCCGTGACGACGACGGCCGGGATCTGCCCTTCGGCCAGCCCGGCGAAATCTGCATCCGCGGCCCGCAGGTCATGGCCGGCTACTGGAACCGCCCCGACGAAACCGCCAAGGTGATGACCCCCGATGGCTTCTTCCGCTCCGGCGACATCGGTGTGATGGACGAGCGTGGCTACGTGAAGATCGTGGACCGCAAGAAGGACATGATCCTGGTCTCGGGCTTCAACGTCTATCCCAATGAGATCGAGCAGGTGGTCAACCTGCACCCGGGCGTGCTCGAATGCGCGGCGGTCGGTGTGCCCGACGCCAAGTCCGGCGAAGCCGTCAAGCTCTTCGTCGTCAAGAAGGATCCGACCCTCGTCGAGGAGGATCTGATCGAATACTGCAAGCAAAACTTCACCGCGTACAAGCGGCCGAAGTACATCGAGTTCCGTGACGACCTGCCCAAGTCCAACGTGGGCAAGATCCTGCGCCGCGAACTGCGCAGCTGAGCCTTGCACTGCCCATGCGGCCACTGCCCGACGACATTCTCGTCCTCGAGCGAGGCTGGCTGTCGTCGAACAACATCCTGCTGCTCGACGATGATCGGGACGACGCGATTCTGATCGATACCGGTTACGTGAGCCATGCAGATCAGACACTTGCGCTGGTCGAGCAGGCCCTGCAGGGGCGACGGCTGCGCGCGATCGTCAACACCCATCTGCATTCCGACCACTGCGGCGGCAACGCCGCACTGGCCCGGCGCCATAGCGCGCCGATCTGGGTGCCTCAGTCGGAGTACCAAGCGGCCCTGGACTGGGATCCCGAGCGTCTCAGCTTCCAGGTCACCGGCCAGCGCTGCGACCGCTTCGTCCCCGGGGCTGCGCTGAAGCCAGGCGACACGCTGCATCAGGGCCGGCGCCGCTGGGAAGTGATCGGCGCCCCCGGCCATGATCCCCATGCCCTGATGCTGTTCGATGGCCAGGACGGCCTGCTCATCTCGGCCGATGCCTTGTGGGAGAACGGCTTTGGTGTGGTCTTTCCCGAACTGGTCGGCGAGCCGGGTTTCGACGATGTGCGCGCCACGCTCGGGCTGATCCGCAGCCTGGGTGCACGCCGGGTTCTTCCCGGTCACGGCAGCGTCTTCGACGACGTCGAAGCTGCTGTCGACCGCGCCCTGGCCAAGCTGGCCGGCTTCGAGGCGGACCCCGTCCGTCACGCCTGGTACGCCGCCAAGGTGCTGGTGAAGTTCCACCTGCTTGAAGTACGCTGCCAGACGTGGCCTGAACTGCTCGCCTGGCTCGACGCCACCCCCTACGTCCGCCTGCTCCATCAGCGGTATTTCTCCAGCCAGCCCTGGCCGGCTTGGCAAGCGGCCGTCCTGGAGGCCTTGTGCGCCTCCGGAGCGCTGCGGCGCGACGGCGAGACGATCCTTGATGTCTGATCGCGCAAGAGTCGATCGAATTTCGGTCGTGCAAAAACAAACCCCCACCGCCTTGGTAGGGGGTGGGGGTTGAGGGGATGTAGCCTGACGATGACCTACTTTCACACGGGAGACCGCACTATCATCGGCGCTGAGGCGTTTCACTGTCCTGTTCGGGATGGGAAGGAGTGGGACCACCT
>NZ_JBKBSL010000006.1:0-106471 GCF_046291045.1 Caldimonas sp.
GCCCGATGAAGCCGATCTGGCTTTGGGTGAGGCGGCCGAGCGCGACCTCGACCTCTTCCATCCCTGGGCGCTGGATGCGGCCGGGGCGGCCGAGCTGGCACTGCGCTGCGAATCGGCCGCCTTTGCGGTGGATCGACGCATCACCAACTCGGAAGGTGCGGGTGTGTCGGCTCAGCAGTCGCACTTCTTCGCGGGCAACACGCGGGGGTTCCGCGGCGGCTACGCCAGCTCGCGTCATTCGCTGTCGGTGGCCCCCATTGCCGGGCGTGGTGCGCACATGCAGCGCGATGCCTGGTACAGCTCGATGCGCGACCCTGCCGAGCTGGCCTCGCCCGAGGCGGTGGGGCGCTATGCGGCCGAGCGGGCCCTGTCGCGTCTGCACGCTCGCAAGATCCCCACGTGCGAGTGCCCCGTCCTGTTCGAATCGACGCTGGCTGCCGGGCTGCTGGGCGGATTCGTCCAGGCCACCAGCGGCGGTGCGCTATACCGCAAGGCGTCCTTCCTGGTCGACAGCCTGGGCCGCCAGGTCTTTCCGGAGCATGTGGACATCCACGAAGATCCGCACATTCCCAAGGGCAAGGGCAGCGCCCCCTTCGACGACGAGGGGGTGCTCACCCGTGCGCGCCGGGTGGTCGAAGCCGGGGTCGTGCAGGGGTACTTCCTGTCGAGCTACTCCGCGCGCAAGCTGGGTCTGCGCACCACCGGGCATGCCGGCGGTTCGCAGAACCTGCGGTTGACCAGCCGGCTCACGCAGCCGCATGACGATCTGGACGCGATGCTGCGCAAGCTGCACCGTGGCCTGTTCGTGATCGAACTCATGGGGCAAGGCGTGAACTACGTGACCGGCGACTATTCGCGCGGCGCCGCGGGCTTCTGGGTGGAGGACGGGCGCATCGCCTACCCCGTGCAGGAGATCACCATCGCCTCCAACCTGCGCGAGATGTTCCGCCACATCGTCGCGGTGGGGGCCGATGCCTACACGCTGGGCTCGAAAACCATCGGCTCGGTGCTGGTCGAGTCGATGAAGGTGGCCGGTTCCTGACGTTTGGCTGAACATCCGCTCGGTCAGGCTTGAAGGTGTACCACGACGCCCTGAGCAAGACCTGAAAAACGGGCCCGAATGCGTGATTCCTCTAAGCGGAATCTCCCCGGTCCGTGCGGCTCTGAGCCGTTCCTAGAATCGCGCCGCCTGCGGGCTTCACATAGATCCATACAGGAGCTTTCCATGGAACGTCGTTCCTTCATCCGCACGACCGGGCTGGCCGGCGTGCTCGCCGCCGGGGTCGCCCCGGCCCTCCATGCCCAGCCGGTGGTGCGCTGGCGTTGCGCGTCGAGCTTTCCCAAGTCGCTGGACACGATCTACGGCGGGGCCGAGGTGTTCGCCAAGAAGGTCCACGACATGTCGGGCGGCAAGTTCCAGGTCTCGGTGCATGCCGGCGGCGAGCTGATGCCTCCGTTCGGCATCGTCGATGCCCTGCAGAACGGCACCGTCGAGATGGGGCATACCGTGCCCTACTACTACTTCGGCAAGGATCCGACCTTCGCGATCGGCGCAGCCATCCCCTTCGGCCTGAACTCCCGCCAGATGACCGCCTGGACCTTCGAGGGCAACGGCCTGAAGCTGATGCGCGAGTTCTACGCGCAGTACAACATCATCAACTTCGCTGGCGGCAACACCGGGGCGCAGATGGCCGGCTGGTTCCGCAAGGAGATCAACTCGGTCAACGACTACAAGGGCCTGAAGTTCCGCATCGGCGGGTTCGCCGGCGAGGTGATCAAGCGCCTTGGCGGCGTGCCGCAGAACATCCCCGGCGGCGAGATCTATCAGGCGCTGGAGAAGGGCACGATCGACGCGGCCGAGTGGGTGGGCCCGTACGACGACCAGAAGCTGGGCTTCAACAAGGTGGCGCCTTTCTACTACTACCCTGGCTGGTGGGAAGGGGGGCCGCAGATCGACTTCTTCATCAACATCAAAGCCTACGAGGCCCTGTCGGCCGACTACAAAGCCATCGTCGAGGCGGCGGCCACCTATGCCCATGTGGACATGCAGGCCAAGTACGACGCTCGCAACCCGGTGGCGATCAAGCAGCTCGTGGCGGCCAAGACCCAACTCAAGGCCTTTCCGAAGGCGGTGATCGATGCGGCCTTCAAGGAGGCCATGGCGCTGTATTCGGAACTGTCGGCGTCCAACCCCAACTGGAAGAAGGTCTATACCGACTACGCCAACTTCCGCCGCGACCAGAACCTGTGGTTCCGCTTCACCGAGGCGCAGTTCGACCGTTACATGCAGTCGGCCAAGCTGTGACCGACGGCCCCTGAGGCCCATGCTCCGAGACGAGGCCCCGCCTGGCGGGGCTTTTTTCATGGGGCTTGCTTTTCATGCGGTCAAGTCAAGCTGAAAGAATTCTGACATCGAGGGCCGGGCTTGCCCGTAAGTGAACTTGCGCACGGGAAAAACCCTGTCAGGAAGCTGAAATCCCCCTCCTAGAATTCGCGCACGCTCGTGGACCCTCACGAGGGTGTTCTCGCGTCATCTTCACCTCAACTCGATACACAGGAGTGTCTCCATGGAACGTCGTTCCTTCATTCGCACCACCGGCCTGGCTGGCGTCCTGGCCGCTGGCGCTGCGCCTGCCATCGTGCACGCCCAGGCCAACATTCGCTGGCGTCTGGCCTCGAGCTTCCCGAAAGCGCTGGACACCATCTACGGCGCTGCCGAGACCTTCTCGAAGAAGGTGAGCGACATGTCGGGCGGCAAGTTTCAGATCTCGGTGCATGCCGGCGGCGAGCTGATGCCCCCGTTTGGCGTGGTCGATGGCGTGCAAAACGGCACCGTCGAGATGGCCCACACCGCCCCGTACTACTTTTTCGGCAAGGACGAGACCTTCGCGCTGGCCTGCGCCATCCCCTTCGGCCTGAACTCGCGCCAGATGACCGCCTGGATGTACGAGGGCAACGGCCTGAAGCTGATGCGCGAGTTCTATGCGCAGTACAACATCATCAGCTTCCCGATGGGCAACACCGGCGCGCAGATGGGGGGCTGGTTCCGCAAGGAAATCAAGACCGTGGCCGACTACAAGGGCCTGAAGTTCCGCGTCGGCGGGTTTGCCGGCAAGGTGATCGAGCGCCTGGGGGGCGTGCCGCAGAACATCCCCGGTGGCGAGATCTACCAGGCGCTGGAGAAGGGCACGATCGACGCGGCCGAGTGGGTGGGCCCGTACGACGACCAGAAGCTGGGCTTCAACAAGGTGGCGCCCTTCTATCACTACCCCGGCTGGTGGGAAGGCGGTCCGCAGCTCGACCTGTACGTCAACACCAAGGCCTACGAGGGTCTGCCGGCGGAATACAAAGCCATCATCGAGGCGGCCGCGGCCTATGCCCACACCGAGATGCAGGCCAAGTACGACACTCGCAATCCGGCGGCGCTCAAGCAACTGGTGGCCGCCGGCACCAAGGTGGTGGCCTTCCCGAAAGCGGTGATGGACGCCGCCTTCAAGGAAGCCATGGCCCTGTACGCCGACCTGTCGGCCAAGAACCCCAACTGGAAGAAGGTCTACAGCGACTACGCCAACTTCCGTCGCGACCAGAACCTGTGGTTCCGCTTCACCGAGGCGCAGTTCGACCGCTACCTGCAAGCCGCCAAGCTGTGAGTCTGGCCGGCGGCGCCGGCCGCCGGTGAGTGGGCCCGGCCGGCGCGTCACGCAGTCTGCTCCCATCCCGCCCCGCCACCGCGCCGGGCGGGATTTTCATTGGGGCCCGGTGAAAGGCCCGGGGTCTGCGGTCTCCTCGGGACGGGGCAGAACAAAGGCCCTGCGGGTCGCGCAGGGCCTGTGCGGGCCAAGACAGGCGCAGCGTCTCAGCGTTGAGGGGGCGGCTGGAGCGCGCGCTCCAGGGCGCGGGCAGGATCCTCCTCTTCCTCGGCGGCGGCCGGGGCGCCGGCTTCGGGCTCGCTGGCTGCCTCTCCGGCCGGATCGGAGGAGGCTTCTTCCTCTTCGGCACCGAACTCGGGGTCGACCGGCATCTGCAACTGCTGCATCACCTCATCGGCGCTGAGTTTCTCTCCCTGGGAGATGTTGCCGGTCACCAGGCCGGGGAAGGCGATGATGACGCCGACCATGACCAACTGGATGCAGATGAAGGCGATCGAACCCTTGTAGATCTGCGGCGTGCTCACCGCGGGGATCAGCTTGTTCGTGATGCGGTCGAGGTAGTCGGCCTTCGGCGCCACGCTGCGCAGGTAGAACAGCGCAAAGCCGAAGGGGGGAGTCAGGAAGGAGGTCTGCAGGTTCATCGCGATGATCACGCCGAACCAGATCAGGTCGATGCCCATCTTCTCGGCCACCGGCGCGAGGATGGGGATCACGATGAAGGCGATCTCGAAGAAGTCGATGAACATCCCCAGTACGAAGACGAGGAAGTTCACGAAGATCAGGAAGCCGAGCTGGCCGCCGGGCAGCTTGTCGAACAGGTGTTCCACCCAGATGTGGCCGTCGGCGGCATTGAAGGTGAAGCTGAACACCGTCGAGCCGATCAGGATGAAGAGCACGAAGACCGACAGACGGGCTGTGCTGTCCAGAGCCTGCTTCAGCACCGCAAAGCTCAATCGGCGACGGGCGGTGGCCATGATCAGGGCGCCGACGGCCCCCATCGCGCCGCCTTCGGTGGGCGTGGCCACGCCCAGGAAGATGGTGCCCAGCACCAGGAAGATCAGCACCAGCGGCGGGATCAGCACGAAGGTGACCTGCTGGGCCAGCTTGGACAGCAAGTGCAGCCCCAAAAGCCGGTTCAGCAGGGCCAGCACCAGCGCCAGCACGGACGCGACCGTCATCGACAGGATGAAGATCTCGTCACCGGGCGCTTCGGCGAAGGGGCGTTCGACCAGCGGGTTGATGATGGATGAGTGCACCCGGGACCAGGCGAAGCCTGCTGCGGCGCACACCGCCAGCAGGACGACGAGCGAACGGTGGCCGCTGGCGCCATTGCTTTCACGGTAGATGCGGGCCTCGGGCGGCAGGGCGGGCACCCAGCTCGGGCGGAAGATCGCCAGCAGGATCACGAACAGCAGGTAGCAACCCACCAGCAGCAGGCCGGGGATCAGCGCACCGGCATACATGTCGCCCACCGAGCGGCCGAGCTGGTCGGCCATCACGATCAGCACCAGCGACGGGGGAATGGCCTGGGCCAGCGTGCCCGAGGCGGTGATCGTTCCGGTGGCCACCGTGCGGTTGTAGCCGTAGCGCAGCATGATGGGCAGCGAGATCAGGCCCATCGAGATCACCGCGGCGGCCACCACGCCGGTGGTGGCCGCCAGCAGAGCCCCCACCAGGATCACTGCGATGGCCAGGCCGCCTCGCACCGGACCGAACACCTGGCCGACCGTCTCGAGCAGGTCTTCGGCCATGCCCGAGCGCTCCAGGATGATGCCCATCAGCGTGAAGAACGGGATGGCCAGCAGGGTCTCGTTCTGCATGATCCCCAGGATCCGCAGCGGCAGTGCCTGGAACAGGTTGGCGCCGAACAGGCCCAGCTCCATGCCGATGAAGCCGAACAACAAGCCGGTGGCCGCCAGGCCGAAGGCCACCGGGATCCCGCACAGCAGGAAGAACAGCAGTCCCGCAAAAAGGACGGGGACGAAGTTGTTGACGAGGAATTCGCTCATGACTGGGCTTTGGCGGGGAGGTGGTCGTGGGCCTGGGCTTCCTGGGCGAGTTCTTCAGCCAGCCGTTCGGCCTCGCTCTTGCGTTCGATGTGGGAGAAGGGCTCGCTGCGATGCCCGGTCAGGAAGGCGATGCGCTTGATCAGCTCCGAGACGGCCTGCGCCAGCAGGATGGCAAAGCCGGCCGGGATCAGGAAATAGATCGGCCAGCGCACCAGGCCGCCGGCGTTCTGCGACATCTCCCCACTGTTCCAGGCGTTGACGAACAGCGGCCAGGACAGGTTGATGAGGATCAGGCTGAGCGGGATGATGAACACCACCAGCCCCAGGATGTCGATGAAGGCGTTGGTGCGCTTGGAGAAACGCGAAGCGACGAAGTCGATGCGCACATGGGCGTTGTGCAGCAGCACGTAGCCCACACCCAACATGAACACGGCGGCGAAGAGATACCACTGGATCTCCAGCCAGGCGTTGGAGCTGGTGCTGAGGGTCTTGCGCACGATGGCATTGGCCGCGCTGATGAGCACGGCCGCCAGGACCAGCCACATGAGGGCACGGCCAATCTGTTCGTTGATCCAGTCGATCGCTCTGGACAAGCTGAGCAAGATGTTCACGTGGACTCCAAGAACGTGGAACTGCACAGGCCGACCGCGCCGTCCGGCCCGCATCGCAGGGCGGGTCGGTCCTGGGCGCTGCAGACCGGGGGTGGCACGGGAAGGGCGCCCGGGCCAGCTCGCTCGACGACGCGCTGCCCGGACGATGAATGCCGCCGCGCACTGTAAGGAGCTTGAACTGAATATCGCCTGAACACGCCGCGTGTTTGCACGGATTCTAGGGAAGACCCCTAGAAGCTCGGCCGCGCCGAGGCCCCGTGGGGAAGGGGTGATGCACCAAGGAGGGGCGCTGAGGCCCAAACTAGGATCAGTTGGCGGTGGTGGCGGCCTGATAGAGGCGGGCACTGCGAGCCCCCGAGCGGCAGAACATCAGCACCGGGCGGGGCAGCGAGGCCAGCACCTCGGCCGCTTGCGCGATCTGCTCGGGCGTCTGGCCCATCGAAGGGACGGGCAGGTGGACGTATTGCAGCCCGGCGGCGCGGGCGGCGGCCTCGATCTGGGCGCTGGTGGGCTGATCGGGGCCGCCTTCGAAGTCGGGGCGGTTGTTGATGACGCTCTTGAAGCCAGCAGCCGCGGCCTCGGCCATGGCCGAGGGATCGAGTTGGGGGGCGACGCAGACGTCGGGGGCGATGGCTTGGAGGGGCAGGGACATGGGGGGGACTCCTTGGGCGCCGTTCACCGGCTGAGGGTTTGCTTGACGGCGGCGGACACCAGGCCCATGTCGGCGCGACCGGCCAAGGCGGCCTTGGCGGCCGCCATGACCTTGCCCATGTCGCCCGGACCGGTGGCGCCCACCTCGGCCACCAGGCGTTCGATTTCCGCCGCGATCTCCTCGAGGCTCAGGCGCTGGGGCAGATAGGCCTCCAGCACGGCAATCTCGACGTTTTCCTTGTCGGCCAGGTCGGTGCGCCCGGCCTGGGCATACTGCCCAGCAGCGTCCTTGCGCTGCTTGATCAGCTTGTCGACGATCCCGATCACCGCGGCGTCGTCGAGGGTGATGCGCTCATCGACCTCTTTTTGCTTCATCGCGGCAATCAGCATGCGGATGGTCGACAGGCGCTCACTGTCCTTGGCGCGCAAGGCAGCTTTCATGTCGTCGGAGATGCGGTCCTTCAGGCTCATGGGGGTCTCGGTGGAAGCAGGAGGAAAGTATGCCGCGATCGGCCCAGAAAGCACAAAGCCCGCCGGGCGTCCCCAGGCGGGCTTGGGTCAAGCCGGGCTGCGCGGGGCAGCCGCTGCCGGGCTCAGTACAGCTTTTTGGGCAGCTGCATGCTGCGCACACGCTTGAAGTGGCGCTTGATCGCAGCGGCTTTCTTGCGCTTGCGCTCGGCCGTGGGCTTCTCGTAAAACTCGCGGGCACGCAGCTCGGTCAGCAGGCCCAGCTTTTCGATGGTGCGCTTGAAGCGGCGCAGGGCCACGTCGAACGGCTCGTTTTCTTTGACGCGAATGGTAGTCATTGAGAATGCGGATCCTTGAATTTCTTGGCGCCCCGCCCAGGCTCCTGACGGAACTCTGAGCCCCTTGGTGTACGGCCAAGGCCAAAGACGCACGGTTTGCCAGCAAAGACAAAGATTATAGCCAGCCCAGGCCGGTTTGCAAAGGAGGCTGGGGGCGGGCCTCACGGCATGGCGGCGGCCAGGGCGCGTGCGCAGGCGGCCGCGCTGGCCCAGGCCCACTGGAAGTTGTAGCCGCCCAGCCAGCCGGTCACGTCCACCACCTCCCCGATGAAATGCAGGCCCGGCAGGCGACGGCTTTCCAGGGTCTGGGAACTGAGTTCACGGGTGTCCACCCCCCCGGCCGTGACCTCGGCCTTGCGGTAGCCTTCGGTGCCGCTGGGCAGGAGCTGCCAGGACTGCAGCCGCTGCGCCAGGGTGGCGAGGTCGCGGTCCCGGGTGTCGGCCAGCGGGCGGGCCCCGCCCAGCCCCAGCGAGTACAGCCAGGCGTCGGCCAGGCGCTGCGGCAGGTGCTCGGCCAGCACGGTGGCGAGCTGCTTGCGCGACCCGGGCTTGGTGTGGCGCAGGGCCTGCGCCAGGTCCAGGCCGGGGCAAAGGTCGATCGTGAGCGGCTGGCCCGCCCGCCAGTGGCTGGAGATCTGCAGGATGGCGGGGCCGCTCAGGCCGCGGTGGGTGAAGAGCAAGTCGTCGTCGAAGCGGGCCTCGGTGCGGCCCTGCCCGGTGCGGATGCTCACGGGCAGGGCCACCCCGGCCAGGCCGGCAAAGGGCGCCCAGACCTCGCCGTCGAAGGTGAGCGGCACCAGCGCGGGACGGGTCTCGACGATGCGATGTCCGAACTGGCGGGCCAGGCGGTGGCCGAAATCGCTGGCACCGATCTTGGGAATGGACAGGCCTCCGGTGGCCACGACCAGGCGGGGGCTGCGCACGGTGCCGGCATCGGTGTCGCATTCGAAGCCGGCGCTGCCGTGGCGCACTGCGGCCACGCGACAGGGCTGCCAGCGTGTGACACCGCCGGCTTCGCATTCGCGCAGCAGCAGTCGGATGATGTCTTCCGAGGACTCGTCGCAGAAGAGCTGGCCCTTGTGCTTTTCGTGCCAGCCGATCCGATGCCGCTGCACCAGGGCGATGAAGTCCTGCGGCGTGTAGCGGGCCAGGGCCGAACGGCAGAAGTGCGGGTTCTCGGACAGGAAGTTCGCCGGGCCGGCGTCGCGGTTGGTGAAGTTGCAGCGTCCGCCGCCGGAGATGCGGACCTTTTCGGCCACTTTCGCGGCATGGTCGATCACGAGCACGCGCAGGCCTGCCTGCCCTGCGATGCCGGCACAGAACAGACCGGCCGCGCCCGCGCCGATCACCACCACGTCATAGGAATGCACGGCGCGCAGTGTAGGGCCACGCTACCATCGGGGCAGGGCCCCCCGCCGCCGTGGGGCCGGGAGTCGGACATGCCATTGGATGTGTGGTGGGCCTATTTCTTCGCATGCTGGGCGATCGCGCTGTCGCCGGGTTCGGGGGCGGTGCTGTCGATGAGCCACGGGCTGTCTTACGGGGTGCGGGCGGCCAGCGTGACGATCGCCGGGCTGCAGGCCGGGCTGACGATCGTGTTGGTGATTGCCGGGGCCGGGCTGGGCGCGCTGCTGATGGCCTCGGAGACGGCCTTCACGGTGGTCAAGTGGGCCGGCGCGGCCTACCTCGTGTGGTTGGGCCTGCAGCAATGGCGCTCGAGCGCCGCGGTGGCACCGGGGGCGGTGCGCCTGCCGCCGCTGCCGGCGCGCCGGCGCTTCCTGACGGGGCTGTTCACCAATGCGACCAACCCCAAGGGCATCGTCTTCATGGTGGCCGTGCTGCCGCAGTTCATCGACCCGGGCCGGCCATTGCTGCTGCAGTTGCTGATCCTGGCTGCCACGATGTGTGCGGTGGATGTGATCGTGATGCACGGCTATGCGGCGCTGGCCGCCCGCCTGCAAGGCCTGCTGCGCACCCCGCGTGCCGTGCGCTGGCTCAACCGCGGTTTCGGCGGTGTGCTGATGGGCATGGGGGCGGCGTTGGCCGCGTTCAAGCGGCAGCCGCTGTGAGGGGGCTGGCGTCGTGCCGCGGCAGGGCGGCCAGGCCCTGCAGCACGTCGCCCACGACGATCACGGCCGGGCTGCCCAGGCCTTCGCACTCCACGGTGGCGGCCAGGGCGTCCAGCGTGGTCACGGCATGGCGCTGCTGTGGCAGGGTGGCGTGCTGCACCACCGCCGCTGGCGTGTCGCCGCGCAGATGGGTGCGCAGCCCTTCGGCGATGTGCCGGTGGCGGGCCACGCCCATGTAGATGACCAGGGTGAAGCCCTGGGCGGCGGTGGCCGAGAGCTGGGCCCAGTCGAGGTCGGACTGTCCGTCCCCGGCATGGCCGGTGACGAGGATCACGCCGTGGGCATGGTGGCGGTGGGTCAGGGGCACGCCCAGGGCCGTGCAGGCCGCCAGGCCGGCGGTGATGCCGTTGATCACCTCGACCCGCAGGCCGGCGGCGCGCAGGTGCTCGGCCTCCTCGCCGCCGCGGCCGAAGACGAAGGGGTCTCCGCCCTTGAGCCGCACGACACGTTCGCCGCGGCGGGCCTCGGTGATCATCATCCGCTCGATGAAGTCCTGCGGGGTGGAGCGGCAGCCGCCACGCTTGCCCACCGGCACGATGCGCGCGCCGCGCCGGGCGTGGCGCAGCACACCGTCGCCGACCAGGTCGTCCACCAGCAGCACGGTGGCACGGCGGATGGCCCGCACGGCCTTGAGCGTCAGCAGTTCGGGGTCGCCGGGACCGGCGCCGACCAGGGTGACGAGCGGTGCCCGGGGGGCGGCGGGCGGGTCAGGCCGATGGGTCATGGGAAAAAGTCCTGGTGTCCTGTTGCCGGGACAGTGCTTGCAAGAGGCATTCCACCTGCTGCTGCAGCGGGGCCGGCGCGGGTCGTGCACCGCTGACCACGGCCTGGATGTAGCGCGCCGTGGTGGCGGCATCGCACTGGGCGGGCAGCCGCGGCAGGTCGGTTAGCACGCCCTCGCGCGCGGGGATCCCCAGTTCCGGGCGGGGCCGGCCCGCCAGGAAGACGTCCATGCGCGGCGTGCGGCGCGGGTCGGCGAAGGGCTCACCTTCGGTGCCCCGCAGCAGCATCGCGTGGGCCGCGGTGGCTTGCAGGAACTGCGTCAGCAAGGTCCCGTACTCGGGGTGGGTGTAGTTCACGACACGCAGGCCTTCGCCCGGGTCGAGCAGCTTGGCCACGGTGTGGCCGGGGTTGCGCAGGCCGATGACCCAGCGCACGTCGAGCAATCGCGCCAGCGGCGGGCACAGATGCTCGGTGCGGATGTAGGCGGGCTCGCCTCGGGCCCAGCGGCGCTCCAGATCGCCGGGGGTTTCGGCCGGTGCCAGGCCGAGGTCCCGGAAGATCTCGGCGGTGGTGACGCGGCCCGGGTCGTCCGGCATGCCGTGCACCAGCACGGCCACCCCTTCCCGTGCCAGCATCAGGGCCAGCAGGGCGGTGAGGTTGGGCAGCTTGCGCGCGCCGTTGTAGGACGGCAGCACGACCAGGGGGCGGCCGGGGGCGATGGGCAGGCAGCGGTCCCTTGTGGCCTGCAGGAAGCCGGCCAGCTCCTCGACCGATTCGCCCTTGATGCGCATCGCGATGGCAAAGGCGCCGAGTTCGAGGTCGCTGACCCGGCCGTCGAGGACCTGGCACAGGAGGTCGCGGGCCTGCTCGCGGGTGAGGGCGCGGGCGCCTTCCTTGCCGCGGCCGATCTCCTTGATGTAGGGGGCGATGCTCATGAGGTCGTGCGTCGGGAGTCCGAACCAGGGAGGGGCCCCATTGTCACGCCGCCTGCAGGCCCGTGCGCACCAGCCGGCGCAGTTCGGGCACGCAGGAGCCGCACTGGGTGCCGCAGCGCCGTTCGGCCTGGAGATGGGCCAGACGCTCCTCGGCGCTGCCCTGGCATTGCGCCAAGGTGGCGAGGATTTCCGATTCCGTGACGTTCAGGCAGGTGCAGACCTGGCGGCTGCGCGGGGCCAGCGTCGCTGGCGGCTTGGCGCCGGGCGCGAGCAGGGCGCGGCCGTAGGCCTGGGCGGGCAGTTCGTCTTGCAGCAAGGCCCGCACCCAGGCCTCGGCGCGGGTGTCGCCGGCCAGCGCGAAGGCTTCGAGCCGGGCATCCTGGCGGCCGTGCCCGCCGGGCACCAGGCGCATCGCACGGCGCTGGCCCCGGCGGCGGTCGGCATAGCGCAGCACTTCAGCGCCGGCCAAGCCGAGCTCCTCTTCAATGCGCGCGAGCAGCTCGTCCCCAGGGGGCTCGTAGGCGGCCGCTCGAAAGAGCACACCCAGCACACCACGCTCGCTGGGCTCACGCCCGAAGGGCACGCAACTGGCGTAGGCGAAGTGGGGCATCAGCGTGCGCAGGGCGGCGATGGCGCGGTGGGCCTGACCCACCGGCAGCCAGGCGGCCCCCAAGAAGGTCCAAGGCAGTTCGGCCTTGAGCACCTTGACGGCGGCGTGCTTGAGTTCGGGCTGCTTGGAGGTCGGGCAGACGGCAGGGGTCGTCAGGGCGTTGACGCCGGCCAGGCGCTCGCCGGTGCTGCTGGCGCCAGAGAGGAACTCTTCGCCCCAGTGCATGGCCAGGAAGGCCTGGGACAAGCTCACCTGCTCGCTGCCCTGGACCGGCAACACGATGGAGCCACGGCGCGAGGTGAGATGAACGAGGTCGCCGTCCTTCAGGCCACGGCGCACCATGTCCTGCGGATGCAATTGCACGGCGGGTTCGCCCACATGACCGAACAGCCGCCCGAGCAGGCCGGTGCGGCTCATGCCGTGCCAGTGGTCGCGCAGCCGGCCGGTGGTCAGGCTGAAGGGGTAGCGGGCATCGCGCGGTTCGGCCGGCGGGGTGTAGGCCACGTCGGCAAAGCGGGCCCGCCCGTCGGGCGTGGGGAAGCGGCCGTCTTCGTACAGCCGCGCACGCGGGGCCTGGCCTTCGGGGCAGGGCCATTGCCGGGGAGTGTGCTCGAGATCGGCGTAGCTCAGGCCGGTGATGTCCAGGTCGCGCCCGCGGGTGGATTCACGGTGCTCGTTCCAGATGGCCTCGGGGGTGTCGTAGGGAAAGAGCGTGGCCTGTCCGTTCAGGCGAGCGGGCCAGCGGGCTTCCAGCCGGCGGGCGAACTCGACCGCGATGTGCCAGTCGGCGCGGGCCTCGCCGGGGGGCACCACGGCGGCCCGCACGCGGCTGATGCGGCGCTCGCTGTTGGTGACGGTGCCTTCCTTTTCGCCCCAGGTGCTGGCGGGCAGTAGCAGGTCTGCGTAGGCGCAGGTGGCCGTGGTGGCGAAGGCTTCCTGCACCACGACGAACTCGCAGCGCTCCAGCGCCTTGCGCACGGTGGCCTGGTCGGGCAGGGACTGCGCCGGGTTGGTGCAGGCGATCCACAGCGCCTTGATCTCGCCGCGGGCGGCGGCCTCGAACATCTCGACAGCCGTCTTGCCCGGCGTGGCCGGCACGTCGGCCACACCCCACAGACGGGCGACCTCGGCGCGGTGCTGGGGGTTGGACAGGTCGCGGTGCGCCGACAGCAGATTGGCCAGGCCGCCGACCTCGCGGCCGCCCATGGCGTTGGGCTGGCCGGTGAGCGAGAACGGCCCGGCCCCGGGGCGGCCGATCTGGCCGGTGGCCAGGTGCAGGTTGATGAGTGCGGCGTTCTTGGCGGTGCCGCTGCTGCTCTGGTTCAGGCCCTGGCAGTACAGCGACAGCGTGGCGCGGGACTGTCCGAACCACCGGGCGGCTTCGATCAGCGCAGCCGTCTCGATGCCGCACAGCCGGGCGGCCTCCTGGGGGGGGAAGTCGAGGACGCGGCGCCGGAGGGCCTCGAAGCCATGGGTGTGGGCGGCGATGAAGGCCGGGTCGGTGAGCTGCTCCCACAACAGCACGTGCAGCATGCCATGGAAGAGGGCCACGTCGGTGCCGGGCTGCAAGGGCAGGTACAGGTCGGCAAGTTCCGCCGTCTCGGTGCGTCGCGGGTCGGCGACGATGATCCTCAGCTTCGGGTTGGCGCGTTTGGCGTCCTCGATGCGCCGGAACAGGATGGGGTGGGCGTAGGCGGTGTTGGAGCCCGCGATGAAGATCACCTCGGCATGGTCGACGTCTTCGTAGCAGTTGGGCGGCGCATCGGCGCCCAGTGTGAGCTTGTAGGCCGCCACCGCACTGCTCATGCACAGACGCGAGTTGGTGTCGATGTTGTTGGTGCCGATCAGGCCCTTGGCCAGCTTGTTGAAGACGTAGTAGTCCTCGGTGAGGAGCTGCCCCGAGATGTAGAAGCCCACGGCATCGGGGCCGTGCCGGTCGACGGTGTCGGCGAACCGGCCGGCGGCCTCGTCCAGCGCGGCGTCCCAGCCCACCGCCTGCGGCGCTTGCCCACGCTGGGCCCGGCGCATGGGCCGCAGCAGCCGGGTGTGCTGGGCCAGCGGGGCACTGGCGGTCAGGTGCAGGGTGCTGCCCTTGGTGCACAGCCGGCCGAAGTTGGCCGGATGCTCGGGGTCGCCGCGCACGCCAGTGATCTGCGCGCCCTGCGACTCGATGATCACGCCGCAGCCGACCCCGCAGTAGGGGCAGGTGGACCGCGTCTGCCGGACCGGCGCCTGTGTCATGCCGCTGCCTTCGCCTCATCCAGGGCCAGTGTGTCGAGCTCGTGCATGTCGAGGTAGACCTGACCGGACTCGACCTTCACCGTGAACCGCTGCGTGCAGCCTTGGTCGGGTTCCCTGGCGCAGCCGTCGTCCAAACCGATGGTCCAGTTGTGCAGGGGGCAGGCCACGCTGGTGCCGAAGACGATGCCCTGGCTGAGCGGACCACCCTTGTGCGGGCAGCGGTCCAGCAGCGCAAAGACCTGGTCGTCGGCGTTGCGGAAGACGGCCACCGCGCAGCCGACAGGGCGTTGCACGCGGCGCGCGCCCAGCCGGGGGATGTCCTCGACGCGGCAGATGGGTTTCCATTGGCTCATGGGGGCTCCTTGGGTCAGGCGCTGAGCGCCTCAAACTGGCGGGTGTCGACCTTGGCCTTGTCGAACTCGAACCAGGGGTCGGGCTCGCCGTCCAGCGAGAACTGCAGCCGCGCCCACAGGGCTTTGCGGCCCTCGGCGTCGTCGAGCACCTTCTTCTTCACATGGTCGAGACCGACGCGCCCCACGTAGTGGCAGGTGCGCTCGAGGTACCAGCCCTCCTCGCGGTAGAGCTGCAGGAAGGCGCCGCTGTACTCCAGCACCTCCTGGGGGGTGCGGACCTTGACCAGGAACTGGGCCACCTCGGTCTTGATGCCGCCGTTGCCGGCGATGTAGATCTCCCAGCCCGAATCGACGCCGATCACGCCGACGTCCTTGATGCCGGCCTCGGCACAGTTGCGCGGGCAGCCGCTGACCGCGAGCTTGACCTTGTGCGGGGCATACATGCGCCACAGCGCGCGCTCCAGGTCCTTGCCCATCTGGGTGCTGTCCTGCGTGCCGAAGCGGCACCATTCGCTGCCCACGCAGGTCTTCACGGTGCGCAGGGCCTTGGCATAGGCATGGCCCGAGGGCATGCCGAGATCGTGCCAGACGTGGACGAGGTCTTCCTTCCTCACGCCCAGCAGGTCGATGCGCTGGCCGCCGGTGACCTTGACGGTGGGGATCTTGTACTTGTCCACCACGTCGGCGATGCGGCGCAGTTCGTCGGCGGTGGTCTCGCCGCCCCACATGCGCGGCACCACCGAGTAGGTGCCGTCCTTCTGGATGTTGGCGTGGCTGCGTTCGTTGATGAAGCGTGACTGCGGGTCGTCCTGGGCTTCCTTGGGCCAGGTGGAGAGGAGGTAATAGTTCAAGGCCGGTCGGCAGGTGGCGCAGCCGTTGGGCGTGCGCCAGTTCAGATGGCGCATCACGGCGTCGATGGTGAGCAGCTTGCTGCCGTCGGGCAGTGGCGTGCGGATGGCCCGGCGTACGTCTTCGTGGCTGTGATCGGTGCAGCCGCACAGGGCTTTCTTCTTCGGCGTGGCCGAATAGTCGCCGCCGGCGGTGAACATCAGGAGCTGTTCCACCAGGCCGGTGCACGAGCCGCAGGAGGCACTCGCCTTGGTGTGCTTGCGCACCTCCTCCAGCGTGAACAGGCCCTTGTCCTTGATGGCCTTGCAGATGGCACCTTTGGTCACGCCGTTGCAGCCGCAGACCTCGTCGTCATCGGCCATCGCCGCCGCCTTGTTGTGGCCCTCGTGGCCGGTGTCGCCGATGTTCGATTCACCAAACATCAGCCGGTCGC
Source organism: Caldimonas sp. (assembly GCF_046291045.1). Lineage (GTDB taxonomy): Bacteria > Pseudomonadota > Gammaproteobacteria > Burkholderiales > Burkholderiaceae_C > Caldimonas. Next base: position 16,001 of record NZ_JBKBSL010000006.1, read on the forward strand.
GGATGTCGTGGACGGGGCGTCCCTCGCGCAGCAGCTTGAAGTACCAGGCGCCGTCGACCGTGTCGCCATAGAGGCAGGCGCCCACGAGCCTGTCGTCCTTGAGCACGAGCTTCTTGTAGACCCCGCCGTAGGGGTCGCTCATCACGATTTCCTCGGTGCCGTCCCCGCCCATGAAGTCACCGGCCGAGAACAGGTCGATGCCGGTGACCTTGAGCTTGGTGGACACCTGCGAGCCCAGGTAGCGGCCGATGCCGAAATGACCGAGATGGGTGGCGCAGACCTTGGCCTGCTCGAACAGCGGGGCCACCAGGCCGTAGGCCACGCCGCGGTGCGAGGCGCACTCGCCCACCGCGTAGATGCGCGGGTCGGTGACGGTCTGCATCGTGTCGGTGACGACGATGCCGCGGTGGCAGTGCAGGCCGATTCTCTCGGCCAGCTCGGTGTTGGGTCGGATGCCTGCGGCCATGACCACGAGGTCGGCCGGCACCTCCGAGCCGTCCTTGAACTGCACAGCCATGACGCGCCCGTCCTGGCCGCCGATCAGCGCCTGGGTCTGGGCACCGATCAGGAACTTCAGCCCGCGTTCCTCCAGTGACTTCTGGAGCATTTTGCCGGCCACGTCATCGAGCTGGCGCTCCATCAGCCAGGGGGCGATGTGCACCACGCTGACCTGCATGCCGCGCAGCATCAGGCCGTTGGCCGCCTCCAGGCCCAGCAGGCCGCCGCCGATCACCACGGCATGTCGGTACTTCGCTGCCGCCTCGATCATGGTGTTGGTGTCGGCGATGTCGCGGTAGGCGATCACGCCGTCGAGGTCCCTGCCCGGCACCGGCAGGATGAAGGGGTTGGAGCCGGTGGCCAACAGCAGCCGGTCGTAGGCGGCCTCGGTGCCGTCCTCGGCACGCACGATGCGGCGGCTGCGATCGACCTCCACCACCTTCTTGCCCAGGTGCAGGGTGATGCCGTTCTCCTCGTACCACGACACCGGATTGAGGATGATCTCCTCCAGCGTCTGCTCCCCCGCGAGCACCGGCGACAGCGCGATGCGGTTGTAGTTCGGATGCGGCTCGGCACCGAAGACCGTGATCTCGTAGAGATCGGGTGCGATCTTCAGCAACTCTTCCAGGGTGCGCACGCCGGCCATGCCGTTGCCCACCATCACCAGTTTCATCTTCTTCATCTGCCGAACTCCATCAATGAGCCTGCCCAGGCGGAAATAGCAAGGGGGATGCCACGACCCGAGGGGCCGCAGCCGCTGGTGTGCACCGTTTCGGGGCTTGCATGGCGCCGCGCTTTGGGCAACAGTGCCGAGCCGTTCCCTTCCGGCGCCCAACGCCCGTGCATCCATGAGCTTCGACGTCGACATAGGCCATGCCAGCGAGCGCGGGCCGCGCGAGAACAACGAGGACTTCGCCGCGGTGGTGCAGCCGGCGCCCTCTGACGAGACGCGCGGCCTGATCGCGGCCGTGGCCGACGGTGTGGCCAGCGGCGGCCAAGGCCGGCTGGCGGCGCAGACCACGGTGATGAGCCTGGTGCAGGATTTCCACGCCGTGCCCGAGACCTGGGACACCACGGTGGCGCTGGACCGGCTCATCGACGCACACAACGCCTGGCTGGCCGGCCACAACCGGCGTGGCAGCGCGCATGGGGCGGCCATGTGCACGCTCACCGCATTGGTGCTGCACGGTCACAGCTACACGCTGGCCCATGTGGGCGACACGCGGGCCTGGCTGTTGCGCGAGGGTGAGTGCTTCCAGCTCACACAGGACCACAGCGTCGACCATCCCGACCTGCGCCATGCCCTGTCGCGCGCGATCGGTCTGGACGACCACGTGCGTGTCGACTACAGCCAGGGCGAGCTGCACCGCGGCGATGTCTTCGTGCTCACCAGCGACGGCGTGCACGGGGTGCTGCGCCGGCGCGACCTGGCAGCGCTTGCGCGCGAGGGCACGGCCCAGGCGGCCAGCGAGGCGCTGGTGCGCGCGGCCCTGGCCGCCGGCAGCCGTGACAACGCCACGGCGCTGGTGATCCGCGTGGCCGGACTCTCGGCCGGCCGCCTGGAGGACCTGTTGCTGCGTGGCCGTCGGCTCCCGGTGCCGCCCCGGCTGCGGGTCGGCGACACGCTGGATGGCTACACCGTCACCGCGGTGCTGGCCGACAACGGCGTGCACCGGCTCTACCAGGCGCGCGAGCGCAGCACGCAGGCCCTGGTGGTGATCAAGACACTGCACGAAGCCCGTGCCGGCGATCCGCAGGAGCGCGCGATGCTGGCGCACGAGGCCTGGCTGGGCAGCCGCGTGGCCCGCGACCGATCGAGGAGCGGCCTGGTGCATGTGCACGACCTGGCCGATCCCAGCGCGTTCTACGTGGTGTACGACTGGCATGGCGGCCAGACCCTGGAGCAGCTCATGGCCCGGGGACGACCCCTGGGTGTGCCCGAGGTCGTGGAGGCCGGCCGTGCGGTGCTTGGGGCCCTGGGGCGGCTGCATCGTCAAGGGGTGATCCACCGGGACGTCAAGCCGGCCAACCTGCACCGGGGGGAGGACGGCCGGTGGCGGTTGCTCGACCTGGGCGTGGCCGTCTCGGGACGCGAGCCCGAGGCCACTCGCAGCCTGCATGCGGGCACCCCCAGCTACATCAATCCCGAGCAGTGGCTGCCCGACGACCCGCTGCCGGCCGATGCCGGCAGCGACCTCTACGCGCTGGGGGTCACGTTGTACCAGGCCCTCACCGGGCGGCTGCCCTATGGCGAGGTCGAACCCTATCAGCTCGCCCGTTTCCGCCACGATCCGCGGCCACCCTCGCAGTGGCGCCCGGACGTGCCCGTCTGGCTGGACCGAGTGGTGCTCAAGGCGGTGGCCCGCGAGCGTCGCCAGCGCTTCGAGACGGCCGAGGAGTTCGCGCTGGCGCTCGAGCGCGGGGCCTCGCGGCCCTTGCCGGCGCGTCCGCCCACGCCGCTGGTGGTGCGCGATCCGGCCGCGCTGTGGAAGATTGCGCTGGCCGTCTCGCTGCTTTTCAACGGGCTGCTCATCGTGTGGCTGCTTTTTCTGCCGCGCTGAGAGCCGATAGGGGGCAAGAGCTGTGCTCATGACCGTCTGCGCTCACTTCGCCATGCCGCGCAGCTCCGGGCGCCCGTAGTCCAGTGGGGAGGACTCGACGGGCGTCACGCGCGCCCGGCCGCCCCGCTCGGCCCAGGTGCGGGTCCAGCGGATCTGCACGATGCGCAGCATCACCAGCAGGCCCAGGGCCAGCACGGCGAAGGAAACGAAGCCCCAGAGGTAGGTGCCGGCGTACTGTTTGGACACCCCCATCGCGTTGGGCAGGAAGCCGCCGCCCAGGGCCCCGATCTCGCCGATCATCGAGCCCGCCACGGCGGTGGTGAGCGGCCAGCGCAGGGGCACGAGCTGGAACAGGGCACCATTGCCCGCCCCCAGGGCCGCGAAGCACAGCATGAACAGCAAGGTGGTGACCACCACCGAGCCGCCGGCGAGGCCGCACAGCACCAGGGTGACGCTGACGATGAGCAGCACGCCGGTGAGCGTGGTCACGCCGCCCACGCGGTCGGAGACGTAGCCGCCCACCACGCGCACGGCCGAGCCCATCAGCGTGGCCAGCATCGTGAGCTGGCCGGCCTCCACCTTGGTGACCTTGAACTGGTCGTGGAAGTAGGTGGGCAGGAAGCTGGCCAGGCCGATGAAGCCGCCGAAGGTGACGATGTAGATCAGGCTGAAGGCCCAGCCGTCTTTCTCGAACAGGCAGGAGATGTGCTCGCGCAGGGTCTGATGCTCGCGGTCGGGCGGCTCCTTGGCAGCCCACCACATCACGGCCATGGGCAGCAGCATCGTGAAGGCCGCCAGGCCGTACACTGTCTGCCAGCCGAAGTGTGTGGCCAGGGGCGGGGCGAACAGCACGGCCAGCACCGTGCCGGAATTGCCGGCACCGGCGATGCCCATCGCCAGCCCCTTGTAGCGCGGCGGATACCAGCCGCTGCCCAGGCTCAGCGCCACACCGAAGCTGGCACCGGCGATGCCCAGCAGCACGCCCATGGCCAGCACGCTGTCGTAGCTGTCCACGAAGAAGAATCCATAGCCCAGGGCCAGCACGATCAGGCCCATCTCCACCATGGCGGCGTTCTTGCGGCCGATGTACTGGGCCAGCACGCCCAAGGGGAAGCGCATCAGGGCGCCGGCCAGGATGGGCACCGAGATCATGAAGCCCTGCTGCGCAGGCGTGAGCTTGAAGCTCTCGCCGATGAACGGGCCCATCGCGCCGTTGAGCACCCAGATGGCGAAACAGAAGTCGAAATAGAGAAAGGACGCGAACAGTGTCGGCCAGTGGCCGGATTTCAGGAAAGTCGTGGAGCCGGACATGACGAGCCTCGATGAACCCGCTGCCCTGCGGGCCGGCGGGAAGGGAGGCACTGTGTTGCGCACGGCATCATGCGCAGGACCGGCGGTGCGGTGCACGGTCCGGGTGCGGCGTTGCACCCTGCTGCAATGCAGCAACATCCGTGCCAAGGCGAGCGCCACACGGCCCGTGCCGCAACGGGTGCGAAGCTTGCTTGTCGCTCCAGGTGTCCCCTTGTCCGGAGTCTTGCCCTGAACGCCCCCGCCTGCCGTCCCGTCACCCTGCTCGTGCTGGCCGAGGATCCCCTGCACCGTGCCACCTTGGAAGCCGATCTGTCGGCCGTGGGTTTTCACGTCCTTGGTGCTACCGTCTGCCACATGCTGGTGCGCGAGGTGGTGCGGCATGCACCGGATGGGGTGGTGGGCTGGACCACCCGCCTCGACGAGGCGTGCGTGCAGGCGTTGGAACGCCTGCGCGACACCGAGCCGCGCCCGGTGCTGCTGTACACGGCTGACACCGAGGTGGAGCGTCTGGACCGCGCCCTGCAGGCCGGGGTGCACGGCTGCGTGGTGCACGGCTATGCACGCGAGCGGTTGCGCACCGAATGGGCGCTGTCTCGGCTGCGTTTCGGACAGGAACGGGCCTTGCGCGATGAGCTTGCCGCTTTGCGGCAGCGCTTCGAGGAACGCAAGCTGGTCGACCGCGCCAAGGGCCTGTTGATGCGCGCCACGCAGATGAGTGAGGACGAGGCCTTCCGGGCGTTGCGTCGGGCGTCCATGCAGGCCAACCGGCGCGTCGGCCTCGTCGCGCGCGAGCTGATCGACGCCGCCCGGCATGGCGAGGCGGTCAACCGGGCCGGGCAGTTGCGCATGCTCTCGCAGCGTCTGGTCAAGCTCCATGCCCTGCGAGCCTGCGGCCTGGAGGTGGAAGACAGCCAGGCCAGGCTGGCTGCTTCCGTGCAGCGTGTCGATGAGAACCTGGCGCTGCTGGCCCGCCATCTGTCGGCTGCCAGCTTCGGCGACCTGCTGGCCTCGGTGCAATCGGCCTGGGCCGCGTTGAAGGCTGGCCTCGGCGGCCCTGCCACCGTGCAGGATCTGCCCGTGGTGGACGCCCATGCCGAGCGGCTGCTCGACCAGGCCGAGCGGCTGACCGCCGTGCTGGAGCAGTCGGGCCCGGCGGCCACACTGCACGTCATCAACGTGGCCGGTCGCCAGCGCATGCTTTCGCAGCGGCTGGCCAAGCAGGTCTTGTTGGCCCACTTGTTGCCTGCGCCGCAGGACCGCTCGGCCCTGGCCGAGGCCCAGACCACTGCCCGCGCCTTCGACGAGGCCCAGGACTACCTGCGCTCGCTGCCTCTGGCCAGCGCGGAACTTCGCGAGTCGCTGGAAGCTGCCGCGCAGGCCTGGTCTGCCGTGCTCGACGGGGCCGGTCGGATCCACCAGGAAGCCGGCCGGATCGCCCTGGCGCGGTCCAGTGAAACGTTGCTGGCCGAACTCGATCGCCTGACCGAACGTTACGAACTGAGCCTCCAGCGGCTGCTCGGTTGAGACTTTTTCGACGCGGTATGCCCCGAATGAGGGGGGTGGGCCGGCCGCCGCGGTGCCCGGAAGGGGTGACAATCCCCCAAAAGGCGGATACCCCGCCGGGCAGAGCAGTACCCACCCCATGACCGACTTGATCGCCGGCTTCGTGCGGCACCGGCCGCTCCACGCGTCGATGGATGACAGCACCGAACCCGCCTCGGGTGACCCCTTGGCCCAGGTCTTGGCCCAGACGCGCCGCAGCGGCCTGGGCCCGGAGGCGCTGGTGCACCTGCTCCAGGCGGCCTGCGAGCAACTGCCCACCGGGATCTATGTCAAAGATGCCCAAGGACGCTACCTGTTCGTGAACGCTGCGGCCGCGGCCGTGCTCGGTCATTCGGTCCACGACGTGATTGGGCACACCGACGCCGAACTGCTCGATGCCGAGGCGGCAGCCGTCCTCAAGGACGGGGACGAGGCGGCGCGTGCCCAGCGCCTGCCGCTGCAGCGTGAGGAAAAGCTCACCTCCCGTGACCTGGTGTGCACCCGCATGGCCGTGCCGCTGGAAGGCCACGGTGTGGGCTTGGCCGGCCTGTGGCTCGACTTCAGCGAGCTGCGCCGCACACAGGACAAGCTTCGGCATGCGCTGCACCTGCTGGAGCAGCAGCAGCGCCAGAACGAGGATCTGCGCCAGGAACTGCGCGACCAGGGCGTGCGCGACCCGCTCACCGGCGTCTACAACGAGCGTCATTTCGAAGAGCAGCTGCGGCGCGAAGTCGACCTGTCTGCGCGCGAGCATCGCGAGTTTGCGCTCGTGACCATCCAGGTCGATGACCACGAGGATCTGGTGGCCCGTCATGGCCGACAGGCCGCCGACCGCTGCCTGCAGTCGCTGGGCCAACTGCTGCGCGGCAACACCCGCGCCATGGATGCCCCCTGCCGGATCGGGGTCGACCGCTTCGCCGTGCTGCTGTCGGGCGTGGGCCTGGCCACGGCGCATGCGCGCATGGAAGGGGTGCGCCGTCAGTGCGAGGCCCAGATCGTCATGCATGACGGCCAGGATCTGCGCTTCACCGTGTCGATGGGGGTGGCGAGCTTTCCTCACACCAGCGACGAGCTGCCTGACCTGCTGCGCCTGGCCGAGCGGGCGCTGTCGGAAGCCCAGCGTCGCGGTGGCAACGGGGTGGTGCTGGCCAGCATCCCCTTCCGGCCCCGGCCGCCCGCATCGGCGCCGGCGCTCTGATTCCCGGCGCGCGGCCGCCGAAGGACGCTCAGCCGGCCAACCCTTTGTACAGCATGTAGGCTGCCAGCCCGTAGAGCAGCACGGCGAAGGCGCGCTTGAGCTGCTTCACGTTCATCGCATGCGCGGCGCGCGCGCCCAGCGGGGCGAACACCACGCTGGCGGCGGCGATCAGCGCCAGCGCCGGCAAGTACAGAAAGCCGAAGGCCCCGGGCAGGGCCGGCGGCAACGACCAGCCGCCCATCACATAGCCTGCCACGTTGGCCAGCGCGATCGGGAAGCCCAGCGCCGCGCTCGTGGCCACGGCGTTGTGGATGGCCACGTTGCACCAGGTCATGAAAGGCACGGAGACGAAACCGCCGCCGGCACCGACCAGACCCGAGAGAAAGCCGATCACGCCGCCTGCGGCCACCTGTCCGGCCGCACCGGGCATCTGCCGGGTGGGCTTGGGCTTTTTGTCCAGCAGCATCTGCGTGGCCGAGAAGCCCACGAAGGCCGCAAAGAAGAGCGCCAGCCACTGACCCTTGAGCAGGGCGAACACCCCCGCGCCGGCCAGCAAGCCGCCCAGCACGATGCCCGGCGCCAGGCCACGCACCAGATCCCAGCGCACGGCGCCACGTTTGTGGTGAGCCCGCACGCTGGAGATCGAGGTGAACAGGATCGTGGCCATCGAGGTGGCAATGGCCATCTTCACCGCCAGTTGCGCCTCGACCCCCCGCTGCGCGAGCAAGAAGGTGAGGAAGGGCACCAGCAGCATGCCCCCGCCGATGCCCAGCAGGCCGGCCAGGAAACCCGTGAAACAGCCCAGCAGCATCAGCTCGGCGATGAACAGCCATTCGAGAGTCAAGACAGCTCCAGCAAGGCAAGGACCGCCCGCCATTCCTCGGGCGTGACGGGGGTGATGGACAAGCGATTGCCCGGCTGCAGCACGCGCATCGTCGCCAGCTCGGGGCGCGTGCGCATCTCCTTGAGGGACAACAGCCGCGTCTTGCGCACCAGCTTCACGTCGCGCAGCATCCAGCGCGGGGCCTCGGGGCGCGAGGCCGGGTCGTGGTAGGGGCTGGATGGGTCGAACTGCGTGGGGTCGGGATAGGGGTCGCTGGCCACCTCGGCCAACCCGGCAATGCCCGGCTCGGGACAAGACGAATGGTAGAACAGCACGCCATCGCCGATGCGCATCGCATCGCGCATGAAGTTGCGCGCCTGGTAGTTGCGCACGCCGGTCCACGGCACCGCCTGCCCGGGGGCCGCGGCGAGGTCGTCGATCGAGCATTCGTCCGGCTCGCTCTTCATGAGCCAGTACTGTTGTTGTTCTTTCGGCATGGGCGAGAGGACGGCAGACGGGGTGTCCGCCGCGAGCCGGGAGCCGCATTCCTGAACCCAGGGGATTCAGGTGGGCGAGGTCAGCAAGGCCTCGGGTTCGTCTGACGCGAGACGATCACACCAGCCAGGCAATGTTCCAGGCCCTTGCTCAGTGAGCATCGGTTCAAGGAAATTTAGAACTCCCGCGAACGCGACGGACCATTTGATTCTACGCCCGTCATTGCACCGAGGCGGGACGACCGAGCCCGTCCCGTCAGAACAGGCGGCCTTCCTGGCTCAAAGCTTCGTCGATGCGTGCGACCAAGGCCCGTAGGGCCTGGCCGTCGGAGGGCGAGGCCGCGTCCACCGAGGCGGTGGAAGGGGCAGGGGAGGGGGCAGACACCGGGCGGTTGGCCAGCTCGAAGGCGATGTTCAGGGCGGCCAGCACCGCGATGCGCTCGCGCGCCTTGACCTTGCCGGCGTCGCGGATCGCACACATCTCCCGGTCCACCGCATTGACGGCTTCCAGCAGGGCCGCCTCGCCGCCGTCGGCACAGCCCAGGATGTAGCTCTGACCCATGATGGTCACTTCGATCTGCTTCATGAGCGCTCCTCCTGTCGATCCGGGGTGGCCTGAGCCGGATCGGCCGGCAGGTGTTCGAGCAGGGCATCGATGCGCGCGCGTGCCGTGTTGAGCCGCTGGCGCAGGCTGTCGCGCTCCTGGGACACCTGGGTGAGCTGCTGCTGGAGCAACTCGTTGGTGCGCCGCAGCTCTTCGTGGCGCAGCAGCAGGCGCTCGATGCGATCGGCAAGTTCGTCGAGGGTTGACATGGGGCGGCCCATCCTTGAACCGCATTGTAGAAGTCCGCGGCCGGGCCCGGTGACGCGGCCACAACGGGGCCAGGCACGGGCGCGGCCTAAAATGCGTGGGGCCTTCGATGCCCCCAGGTGATGCAGCCTGCCCCTGATCTCAACCTCCATCTCATCCTCGGCGGTGCCCGTTCAGGCAAGAGCCGCCATGCCGAGGCCTTGGCCCTTCAAGCCGAGGCGGCGGGGGATCGCATCGTCTACATCGCCACGGCCTGGGCTGGCGACGAGGAGATGCGTTCGCGCATTGCCGAGCACCGCCGGCGGCGGCCGGCGTCCTGGCTGAGCATCGAACTGCCCGATGCCGACTTCGCTCTCGCCGCCACGCTGCGCGCGCAGGTGCACCGCAATTGCTGTGTCCTCGTCGACTGCCTCACGCTGTGGCTGGCCCAGCACCTGTGCCCGCCGCCGGGCGTGCCCGCGCGCGATGTGCAGGCCGAGGTCGATGCCCTGCTCGAGGTGCTGCCCGGCCTGAGCGGCCGGGTGATCTTGGTCTCCAACGAGATTGGCCTGGGCGTCATGCCCATGGGCGCCGACACGCGCCGCACCGTCGATGCGCTGGGCCGGCTGCACCAGCAACTGGCCGAACGTGCACGCCGCGTCACCCTCATGGTGGCGGGGCTGCCCCTGACACTCAAACCCTCGCCCGAAAGCCGCTGATGACCCCTGCCGACCTGCCCCGCATCCTGCCGACCGAAGATGCCCGCCTGCGCGAGCGCCTGCAGCACCGGCTGGACCGCAAGACCAAACCGCTGGGCGCTCTGGGTCGTCTCGAAGCCCTGGCGGTCCAGATCGGTCTCGTGCAGGCCACCGAGGAGCCTGCATTGCGGGATCCTCAGCTCGTGGTTTTTGCCGGTGATCATGGCCTGGCGCGTCAGGGGGTTTCGGCCTATCCCAGCGACGTCACCTGGCAGATGGTCGAGAACTTCCTCGCTGGCGGGGCAGCGGTCAGTGTGCTGGCCCGCCAGCACGGCCTGGCCCTGCGTGTCGTCGATGCGGGCGTGGCGCATGAGTTCGCCCCGCGAGAAGGGCTGCTGATCCGCAAGATCGCCCCCGGCACGGCCGATGCCAGCACCGGTCCGGCCATGACACCCGTCCAGTGCTGGGCGGCGCTGCAATCGGGCATCGAGGTGGTGCGCGGTTTGCCCGGCAACGTGTTGCTCTTGGGCGAGATGGGCATCGGCAACACCTCGGCCGCGGCGCTGCTGCTGGCGCGCTTGGCTCAAGCGCCGCTGGCCGAGTGCGTGGGCCGCGGCACTGGGCTCGACGATGCCGGGCTGATGCACAAGCGCGCCGTGCTGGAGCGTGCCTTGCAGGCCAACGCGTCAGCCGTGTCTCCCCTGGAGGCGCTGGCCGCCCTGGGCGGCTTCGAGATCGCGATGATGACCGGCGCGGTGCTGCAGGCCGCGCACGAGCGGCGCCTGGTGGTCGTCGATGGCTTTATCACTGGCGCGGCCGTGGTGGTGGCCCATGCCCTGGCACCCCAGGTGCTCGACTACTGCGTGTTTGCGCATCGCTCCGAGGAGTCTGGTCATCGTCGCATGCTCGCCCACCTGGGCGTCGAGCCGCTGGTGGATCTGCGCCTGCGCCTGGGCGAGGGTTCGGGGGCGGCCCTGGTCTGGCCGCTCATCGTCTCCAGCGTCAAGCTGCTGGCCGAGATGGCCAGCTTCGAATCGGCCGGGGTGAGCGACCGCTCATGAGCGGACTCGGCCACGAACTGCGGCTGGTCGCGATCGCCTGGCAGTTCTTCACCCGCATCCCGCTGCCGCGTGCCTGGGTGGCCCGTGTCGGCTATGCGCCTGAATGGCTGCAGGCCAGCGCGCGGCACTTCCCGCTGGTGGGCGCGATGGTGGGCGGCTTCAGCGCCGCAGTGTTCGTGCTGGCCGCGTTGTGGCTGCCCCCGGCGATCGCCGTGGGGCTGGCGATGGCGGCCAGCCTGTGGATGACCGGCTGCTTCCACGAAGACGGCTGGGCCGATACCTGCGATGCCCTGGGCGGCGCGGTGAGCCGGGAACGGGCGCTGGCCATCATGAAGGATTCGCGCATTGGCACCTATGGCACGGTGGGCTTGGTGATGATGCTGGGCCTGAAAGCCGCATGCCTGGCGAGCCTGCCCCTCGCCTGGGTGCCGGCGGCCCTGGTGCTGGCGCACACCGTCTCGCGCACGGTGTCGGTCGGTCTGATCCGGGCGCTGCCTTACGGTGGCGACCCGGAGCACGCCAAGGCCAAGCCCTTGGCCACGCAGCTGTCCGGCCCCGGGTGGGCCGTGGCGTTGGCCTGGTCGGGGTTGGCGGCCGCAGGGGCGGCGTTCTTCCTGCCGCCATGGGCGATGGCCGCCGCCCTGGCCGCGGCCGCGCTGGCCGGCCTGTGGTGCGGCCGCTGGCTGCGCTGCCGCCTCGGCGGCTACACCGGCGACGGGCTGGGCGCGGCGCAGCAGCTCTCGGAGCTGGCGCTCTACCTGGCCCTGGTGGCGAGCCTGCGATGGATCTGAGCTTGCGCCTGTGGCGGCACCCCGCACCCCAAGGGGCGCAGGGCCTGTGCCTGGGGCGCACCGATCTGCCCGTCGATCCGCGCCGCGCCCGGCGCCTGGCGCATCGCATCCGCCGTTGGGCCCGAAGCGAGGCGGGCCCGCGCGAGGTCTGGACCTCGCCCTTGCAGCGTTGCCGAGCGGTCGGCGAGTGCCTGTCGTCCTGGGGTTGGCGCCACCACATCGACGACCGGCTGCGCGAGCTGGACTTTGGCGACTGGGATGGGCGGGCCTGGGGGGAGATCCCCATCGAGGCCATCGACGCCTGGTGCGCGGACCTGCGTTACCATCGTCCGGGCGGCGGTGAGAGCCTGGACGATCTCGCGCGGCGCTGCGCCGACTTCCTCGCCGAATGCGGCGGTCAGCGGCGCTATGTCGTCACGCATGGCGGTTGGATGACCACGGCGTGGCATTTGGCGCAGCGCCGACCGCTGCCGGCCACGGCGGCGCTGTGGCCGGCAGCGCCGCCGTATGGCGGCGCGATGGATTTCGCTCAGGCCGCCGCTAGCGTCTTGGGCGAGAACTCGCAATAGCGCGCCACCTGGCACTGCCAACAGCGCGGCCGGCGCGCCTGGCACACATAGCGACCGTGCAGGATCAGCCAGTGGTGGGCATCCACGAGGTAGCGCGGCGGCACCCGCTCCAATAGCTTCGTCTCCACCGCCAACGGTGTCTTGCCCGGGGCCAGGCCGGTGCGATTGCTCACGCGGAAGATGTGCGTGTCCACCGCCATCGTCGGCTCGCCGAAAGCGACATTGAGCACCACGTTGGCGGTCTTGCGGCCCACGCCGGGCAAGGCCTCCAGCGCCTCGCGCGTGCGTGGCACCTCGCCGCCGTGACGTTCCACGAGGATGCGGCAGGTCTCCAGCAGGTGCTTGGCCTTGTTGCGGTACAGTCCAATGGTCTTGATGTAGCCGCACAGGCCGTCATAGCCCAGGGCCAGGATCTGCTGGGGCGTGTGGGCCACGGCAAAAAGCTTGCGCGTGGCCTTGTTCACGCCCACATCGGTGGCCTGGGCCGACAGCAGCACGGCCACCAGCAGCTCGAACACGCTGGTGTATTCGAGCTCGGTGTTGGGCTGAGGGTTGGCCGCCTGGAGGGTGGCGAAGAAGGCGTCGATGTCTTGCGGCGTCATGGGCCGCGATTGTGCCTCGGCGGGGTTTCAGCCGCTGCGCCGCTGCCGGGCCTTGGCCAGGGCGGCTTCGATCACCGCGCGCTTGCGCTCGATCTGCGCCGGGTCGGTGAGCCGGGTCTCGGTTTCCAGGTGTTCGAGCTTGTGCTGGGCCTTGGCCTCCAGCCGGGCCTGGTGCTCGCGGGCCTCCCGGGCCAACCGTTCCCGGTGCCAGTCGTAGCGTTGGCGGGCCTCCCGGGCCTGGGCTTCGCTCCAGGCGGCCCAGCCCGTGGCCGTGGTCACCGGCGTGAGCGAGATGCAATCCACCGGACAGACCGGCACGCACAGCTCGCAGCCCGTGCACAGCTCGTCGATCACCGTGTGCATCTGCTTGTTCGTGCCGACGATGCAGTCCACCGGGCAGGCCTTGATGCACAGCGTGCAACCGATGCACCACGCCTCGTCGATGACGGCGAGCATGCGCGGACCTTCCTTGCCATGGGCCGGAGACAGTGGCTGCACCGGCCGGCCGGTCAGGGCGGCCAGGCGCACAATGCCTTCGGCCCCGCCAGGCGGACACTGGTTGATGTCGGCCTCGCCGGCCGCGATCGCGCGAGCGTAGCCGGCGCAGTCCGGGTAGCCGCAGCGCGTGCATTGCGTCTGCGGCAGCAGGGCATCGATGTCTTCGGGCCGGACTGCGTTCACGAGTCCGCAGTGGTCTTGCGGCGCGCAGCAGCAGCCCGCGGCGCCTCCAGGGGATGCAGTTCGTGCTGCCAGATGAAGTCACGCACGACTGGGTAGACGAGCTGGCGCCAGCGCTTGCCCGAGAAGATGCCGTAGTGGCCGGCCCCCGGCACGGTGAAATGCGGCTGCTCCTTCTTCGGAATGCCCGTGCACAGCTCGTGCGCAACTTGCGTCTGGCCGGCGCCGGAGATGTCGTCGAGCTCCCCCTCCACGGTCAGCAGCGCCGTGGTACGGATGTCCTGCGGTCGCACCAGCTCGCCTCGCACGCGCCAGGTGCCGTTGACCAGCGCGAAGTCCTGGAACACCGTCTTGATCGTGTCCAGGTAGTACTCGGCCGGCATGTCCAGCACGGCGTTGTACTCGTCGTAGAAGGCCCGGTGTGCCTCGGCACTCTCGTCGTCGCCGCGGATCAGGTCCATGAAGTAATCGTAGTGCGAACTCAGGTGGCGATCGGGGTTCATCGCCACGAAGCCGGCGTGCTGAAGGAAGCCGGGGTACACCCGCCGGCCCGCGCCGGGGTAGTTCGGCGGCACGCGGTAGATCACGTTGTGCTCGAACCACTCGTAGCTCTTGTTCATCGCCAGGTTGTTCACTGCGGTGGGCGAACGGCGGGCGTCGATGGGGCCACCCATCATGGTCATCGAGCGCGGCGTGCGCTCGCCGCGGCTGGCCATCAGCGAGATCGCGGCGAACACCGGCACGGTGGGTTGGCACACCGAGATCACATGCACCTCGGGGCCGATGAAGCGGATGAACTCCTCAATGTACTCGACATAGTCGTCGAGATGGAAGGGGCCGGCCTCCACCGGCACCATGCGCGCGTCGATCCAGTCGGTGATGTAGACCTTGTGATCCTGCAGCAGCGTGCGCACCGTGTCGCGCAGCAGCGTGGCATGGTGGCCCGACAGCGGCGCCACCACCAACACCACGGGCTGCTTCTTCATCTTGTCGAGCAAGGCCCCTTCGTCGGTGAAGCGCTTGAAGCGCACCAGCCGGCAGAACGGTTTGGCCAGCGGCACCTGCTCCTGCACGGCCACGTCCACCCCGTCGACCTGGACCGTGTGGATCCCGAACTGCGGTTTCTCATACTCCTTGCACAAGCGGTGCATCAGATCCAGGCTGGCGGCGACGCGGTCGGACAGAGGCACATGGGCAAACGGCGACAGCGGATGGCTGTAGAGCTTGGCAGCGGCGCTGGCGAACTCGGAAAAGGGACTGAGCAGAGCCCGTTGGGTCTCGTAGATTTGGTACAGCATGCGGCCCTCTTCGGTCAGAGTGTTGGCGGGTGGCCTGGGACGTGCAGTGTGGGTTGCTGCACTGCATCATTCTAGGCACGACCTGGCGATCCTGTGTGAAGCCGGGCCTGGGGCAAACGCGCACAAAGGCGGTGAAAGTGCGCCTTTTCGGCGCATATCCCACTCGGATGTCGCCTGGGCGACAGGATGCGCACCGGCCCGGGGCGGTGCCGGTGCGCAGGCGGCTCGGTCAAAGCACCTTCGCGATGGCGGCGGCCACGTAGTCGATGTTCTTGCTGTTGAGTGCGGCCACGCAGATCCGGCCCGAGTCGACGCCGTAGACGCCGAACTCGCTGCGCAGGCGCTGCATCTGTGCCTGGCTCAGGCCCGAGTAGCTGAACATGCCGCGCTGCTGGGTGATGAAGCCCATGTCCTGGGTGACGCCGGCGGCTTTCAGGCGCTCGACCAGGGCCGTGCGCATTTCCTTGATGCGCTTGCGCATGCCGGCCAGTTCCTCTTCCCAGAGCTGGCGCAGGGCGGGTGTGGTCAGCACCGTGGCCACCACCTGGGCGCCGTGGGTGGGCGGGTTGGAATAGTTGGTGCGGATGACACGCTTGAGCTGGCTGAGCACCCGGTCGGCTTCTTCCTTGCTCTCGCACACCACGCTCAGGGCACCCACCCGCTCGCCGTACAGCGAGAAGCTCTTGGAGAACGAGGTGGAGACGAAGAAATCGAGCCCGGCCGCCATGAACTGGCCGATCACTGCGCCGTCCTCGGCAATGCCGTCACCAAAGCCCTGGTAGGCCATGTCCAGGAAGGGCACCAGGCCGGCCGATGTCATGGCAGCGATCACCTCGGTCCACTGGGCCGAGGTGAGGTCATAGCCGGTAGGATTGTGGCAGCAGGCATGCAACACGACGATGGTGCCCGCCGGGGCGGCCTTCAGCGCGGCCAGCATGCCGTCGAAGTTCACGCCGCGGCGCGTCGCATCGTAGTAGGGATAGGTGCCCACCTCGAAGCCGGCATTTTCGAACAGCGCGCGGTGGTTCTCCCAGCTCGGGTCGCTGATCAGCACCCGCGCCTTGGGGTTGAGCTTCTTCAGGAAATCGGCGCCGATCTTCAGCCCGCCCGTGCCACCGAGGCCCTGCACGGTGGCGATGCGCCCGGCCTTCACGGCCTGGCTATCGGCACCGAAAACCAGGCCCTGCACCGCCTTGTCATAGGCCGCAATGCCGTCGATGGGCAGGTAGCCGCGGGCCTTGGGGGCTTCGAGCATCTGCTTTTCCGCGGCGGCCACGCACTGCAGCAGCGGCAACTTGCCATCATCGTCGTAGTACACGCCCACGCCCAGGTTGACCTTGGCCGGGTTCGGGTCGGCGTTGAATTGCTCGTTCAGCCCCAGGATGGGGTCGCGGGGCGCCATCTCGACGGCGGCAAAGAGGGAAGACATGCTCTGTCCTTGTCAGTAGAGGGAAATTCCGATCTGGGCTACGCTCATGGGCTGGCCCCGCCACCCAGCAGCAGGGGAACCCCTCATTCTAGGTTGCCCATGAACGACGTGAGCCTTGCCCACAACGCAGAAGTCGCCACCGCGGTGGACAGCCCCAACGAGGCCCGCTTCATCCGTTTTCCGGACTCCCCCTTCCAGCTCTACCAGCCCTACCCGCCGGCTGGTGACCAGCCTGCGGCCATCGAGGCCCTGGTCGAAGGGGTGCGCGACGGCCTGAGCTTCCAGACCCTGCTGGGCGTGACCGGCTCGGGCAAGACCTACACCATGGCCAACGTGATCGCCCGCCTGGGCCGGCCGGCCATCGTGTTCGCGCCCAACAAGACGCTGGCGGCCCAGCTCTACAGCGAGTTCCGCGAGTTCTTCCCGAGGAACGCCGTGGAATACTTCGTCAGTTACTACGACTACTACCAGCCCGAGGCTTACGTCCCGCAGCGCGACCTCTTCATCGAGAAGGACAGCTCGATCAACGAGCACATCGAGCAGATGCGCCTGTCGGCCACCAAGAGCCTGCTCGAGCGTCGCGACGTGGTCATCGTGGCCACCGTTTCGGCCATCTACGGCATCGGCAATCCCAGCGACTACCACCAGATGGTGATGACGCTGAGGGTGCACGACAAGATGGGCCAGCGCGACGTGATCGCCCAGCTCGTGCGCATGCAGTACCTGCGCAACGAGACGGAGTTCTCTCGCGGCACCTTCCGTGTGCGCGGCGACACCATCGACGTCTTCCCGGCCGAACACTCCGAGTTGGCCCTGCGCATCGAGCTCTTCGACGACGAGGTCGAGTCGCTGCAGCTGTTCGACCCGCTCACCGGCCGCATCCGCCAGAAGATCCCGCGCTTCACCGTCTATCCCAGCAGCCACTACGTCACGCCGCGCGAGCGCGTGCTGGCGGCCATCGAGACCATCAAGGAAGAGCTGCGCCAGCGCCTGGACGAGCTGGTGAAGGCCGGCAAGCTGGTCGAGGCCCAGCGCCTGGAGCAGCGCACCCGCTTCGACCTGGAAATGCTCCAGGAGGTCGGCCACTGTAAGGGTATCGAGAACTACACCCGCCACCTCTCGGGGGCGCGGCCGGGCGAGCCCCCGCCCACGCTGGTGGACTACCTGCCGCCCGACGCGCTGATGTTCCTCGACGAGAGCCACGTCCTCATCGGCCAGCTCGGCGGGATGTATAACGGTGACCGCTCGCGCAAAACCACGCTGGTCGAATACGGCTTCCGCCTGCCCTCGGCGCTGGACAACCGGCCGCTGAAGTTCGAGGAGTTCGAAACCAAGATGCGCCAGGTCATCTTCGTCTCGGCCACCCCCGCCGACTATGAGCAGCGCACCTCGGGCCAGGTGGTCGAGCAGGTCGTGCGTCCCACCGGCCTCGTCGACCCGGTGGTGGAGGTGCGACCGGCCACGCACCAGGTCGACGACGTGCTGGGCGAGATCCGCCTGAGGGTGCAGGCCGGCGAACGCGTGCTCATCACCACCCTGACCAAGCGTATGGCCGAGCAGCTCACTGACTATTTGGCCGACAACGGCGTCAAGGTGCGCTATCTGCACTCCGACGTCGACACTGTCGAGCGCGTGGAAATCATTCGCGACCTGCGCCTGGGCAGCTTCGACGTGCTGGTGGGCATCAACCTGCTGCGTGAAGGCCTGGACATCCCCGAGGTGTCGCTGGTGGCCATCCTCGACGCCGACAAGGAGGGCTTTCTGCGCTCGGAGCGCTCGCTGATCCAGACCATCGGCCGGGCTGCGCGCAACCTCAACGGCAAAGCGATCCTCTATGCCGACCAGATCACCGACTCGATGAAGCGGGCCATCGACGAGACCGAGCGGCGTCGCGCCAAGCAGCTTGCCCACAACCAGGCCCAGGGCATCACGCCGCGCAGCGTGGTCAAGCAGGTCAAGGAGCTGATCGACGGCGTCTATACCGACAAGACTGGCCGGGACGACCTGCAGGCCGTCCACGCCGCCGCCGAGGTCGAGGCTCTGTCCGAGAAGGATCTGGGCAAGCGCATCAAGCAGCTGGAAAAGCAGATGCTCGAACACGCCCGCAACCTCGAATTCGAGAAGGCTGCCCGCGTGCGCGACCAGCTCGCGCTGCTCAAGGAGCAGGCCTTCGGCGCCGCCGTGGGCGACCACATCGTGCCGCTGCGGCCGTGAGGGGAGGGCGGCAGATGCAACGTGTCGGCCTGTTGTTCGTCTGCATGGGCAACATCTGTCGCTCGCCCACGGCTGAAGCCGTGGTGCGCTACCATGTCGAACGTGCGGGACTGGCCGATCGAGTGTGGCTGGATTCCGCGGGCACCCATGGCTACCACATCGGTGCACCGCCCGACGAGCGTTCGCAGGCGCACGCCGCACGCCGAGGCTACGACCTGAGCGCCCTGCGCGCGCGCCGGGTGGAAGCTGCCGACTTCCAGCGATTTGAACTGATCCTGGCCATGGACCACGGCAACCTGCGCTGGCTGCGCGACGAGTGCCCGCCGGCCGAACGCCACAAGCTGCGCCGCATGATGGAATTCGCCCCGCCTCCGCGGCGCGAGGAGGTGCCCGACCCCTACTATGGCGGACCCGCCGGCTTCGAACTGGTGCTGGACTGCCTGGAATCGGCGGCGCAGGGCCTGGTGGCGCATCTGAGCGCGCAGCTCGTACCGGCCTGCGGGAACTTCCGAAGCCAAACTTGACCAAAAAACTAGGCTTCAGGCATAATCGAGTAAATCACTCGGATTCATCCGAGGGTTAACCCGGGCCACAAGCCTTGTTTGGGTTCAACCGATGATCACCCTCCGGGTGACAGTACAAGGAGTTCGACATGCGTCTTACCACCAAAGGCCGCTTTGCCGTCACCGCCATGATCGACCTCGCGCTGCGCGAGCATCAGGGCCCGGTGGCCCTGGCCGCCATCAGCCAGCGCCAGCAGATCTCCTTGTCGTACTTGGAGCAACTGTTCGGCAAGCTGCGCCGTCACGAGCTGGTCGAGAGCACCCGCGGCCCGGGCGGCGGCTACTCTCTGGGCCGCAAGGCTGAGGACATCACCGTGGCTGACATCATCGTCGCGGTGGACGAGCCGATCGACGCCACCGGCTGCGGCGGCAAGGAAAACTGCATGGGCGAGGACCAGGGCCGCTGCATGACGCACGACCTGTGGGCCAGCCTGAACGCGAAGATGATCGAGTATCTCGACTCCATCACCCTGCGCAAGCTGGTGGAAGACCAGCTCGCCCGTGGTGTGTCGATCGAGGAGCAGCCGGTCAAGCGGGCCATCTCCAGCCAGCCGGTCGTCAAGCCGATCAAGGTCAACGCCCCCAATTCAGTGTTTGCCCTGGGCAACGCCTTTTCGAAGTAACGCACCCACGCCAGCAGGGGCCTGCGGGCCCCGCCTTGCAAGCCGACATGGACATGACCCCGCATTTCCCGATCTACATGGACTACGGCGCCACGACACCGGTGGACCCGCGCGTGGTGGACGCGATGATCCCCTGGCTGCGTGAGCATTTCGGCAACCCGGCCTCGCGCAGCCATGCCTGGGGCTGGGAGGCCGAGGAGGCCGTCGAGAAGGCGCGCGCCCAGGTGGCCGAGCTGATCGGCGCCGATCCGCGCGAGATCGTCTGGACTTCTGGGGCGACCGAGTCGAATAACCTCGCACTCAAGGGTGCGGCGCACTTCTACAAGGGCAAAGGCAAGCACCTCGTGACGGTCAAGACCGAGCACAAGGCCGTGCTCGACACCATGCGGGAACTCGAGCGCCAGGGCTTCGAGGTGACCTACCTGGACGTGCAGGAAGACGGCCTGCTCGACCTCGACCGCTTCAAGGACGCGCTGCGCCCCGACACGATCTTGGTCTCGGTGATGTACGTGAACAACGAGATCGGCGTGGTCCAGGACATCCCGACCATCGGCGCGATGTGCCGCGAGCGCGGCATCCTCTTCCACGTCGATGCGGCCCAGGCCACCGGCAAGGTCGAGATCGATCTGTCCATCTTGCCGGTGGACCTGATGAGCCTGGCCTCGCACAAGACCTACGGTCCCAAGGGCATCGGTGCGCTCTACGTGCGACGCAAGCCGCGCGTGCGCCTGGAAGCCCAGATGCACGGTGGCGGCCACGAGCGCGGCATGCGCTCGGGCACCCTGCCCACGCACCAGATCGTCGGCATGGGCGAGGCCTATCGCATCGCCAAGGCAGAGATGGGTACCGAGATCGAGCGCATCCGCATGCTGCAGCAGCGCCTGCTCAAGGGCCTTCAGGACATCGAACAGGTCTACATCAACGGCCATCTCGAAAAGCGCGTGCCGCACAACGTGAATGCCTCGTTCAACTTCGTTGAGGGCGAGTCGCTGATCATGGGCATCAAAGGTATCGCGGTGTCCTCGGGATCGGCCTGCACCTCGGCCAGCCTGGAGCCCAGCTATGTGCTGCGCGCACTGGGCCGCAGCGACGAGCTGGCGCATTCGAGCCTGCGCATCACCATCGGCCGTTTCACCACCGAGGAAGAGATCGACTACGCGGTGGCCACGCTCAAGGACCGTGTGGCCAAACTGCGAGAATTGTCCCCGCTGTGGGAGATGTACCAGGACGGCGTGGATCTCAGCACGATCCAGTGGACCGCCCATTGACACAGCCAGAGCAGTAGTTGGAGAGCGACCATGGCATACAGCGACAAAGTCATCGACCATTACGAGAACCCGCGCAACGTCGGTTCCTTCGACAAGGGGGATGCCAACGTGGGCACCGGCATGGTGGGCGCGCCTGCCTGCGGTGACGTGATGAAGCTGCAGATCAAGGTCAATCCGGCCACCGGCGTGATCGAGGATGCCCGCTTCAAGACCTATGGTTGCGGCTCGGCGATCGCCTCGAGCTCGCTGGTCACCGAATGGGTCAAAGGCAAGACCCTGGATGAGGCCATGAACCTCAAGAACACCCAGATCGCCGAGGAACTGGCGCTGCCCCCGGTGAAGATCCATTGCTCGATCCTGGCCGAAGATGCGATCAAGGCCGCGGTGAACGACTACAAGGCCAAGGCCGGTGCGGCCGCGGCGCAGACCCACTGACACCATGGCCGTGACCCTGACCGAGGCGGCAGCCCGCCACGTCGCCCGCTACCTGAGCCGTCGCGGCAAGGGCGTGGGCGTGCGTCTGGGCGTGAAGACCACCGGCTGCTCGGGGCTGGCCTACAAGCTCGAGTACGCTGACGAGGTGGCCCCCGAGGACCATGTCTTCGAGGGCCATGGCGTCAAGATCCTGGTGGATCCCAAGAGCCTGCCCTATCTCGAAGGCACCCAGCTCGACTTCGTGCGTGAGGGGCTGAACGAGGGCTTCAAGTTCAACAATCCCAACGAGAAGGACCGCTGCGGCTGCGGGGAGTCCTTCCGCATCTGAGCGGCACCCGATCCGGTCGCTCCTGCCGTGCGGGCAGCGGCTCGCCGGGGCGTCTTGCGTCCCTTCGACCATGAATCTCCAGGCCAACGACTTCGAGCTCTTCGGGCTGCCTGCACGCCAGGCACTGGACCGTGCGGAGCTGGAAGCACGCTGGAAGGCGCTTCAAGCCCGCGTGCATCCGGACCGCTTCGCCGCCGAAGGGGCGGCCGCCCAACGGGTGGCGATGCAATGGGCCGTGCGGGTCAACGAAGCCTACCACCGCCTGAGGGATCCGCTGCGCCGCGCGGCCTATCTGTGCGAACTGCGCGGCGCCTCGATCGGGGCGCACAACAACACGGCCATGCCGCACGACTTCCTGATGCAGCAGATGGCCTGGCGTGAGACGCTGGACGAGGCGGCGGACGAGGCTGCGCTAAAGGCCTTGGCCGACGAGGTGCAGACCGAGCGAAGCCACCGGCTGGCCATGTTGCAGGTCTTGCTGGACGATCAAGGCGACGCCCAGGCAGCAGCCCACCAGGTCAGAGCCCTCATGTTCATCGAGCGCTTTGCCGAGGAGGTCGAGCGCCGACTCGACGGCCTGGGACAATAGACGCCGCGGCCCCCTGACACCGCGTCTGCCCGGGCCCGTTTCCGACACACGCTTTTCCATGGCACTCCTGCAGATCTCCGAACCTGGCCAATCGCCCGACCCGCACCAGCGACGTCTGGCGGTGGGCATCGACCTGGGCACCACGCATTCGCTCGTGGCCGCGGTGCGCCATGGTGTACCCGAGTGTCTGCCCGATGCCCAGGGCCGTGTGATCCTGCCCTCGGCCGTGCGCTACTTGGGGCAGGGGCGGCGTTCGATTGGTCACGAGGCACTGTCCGCGCAGGCAGACGACCCGGAAAACACCCTCGTTTCGATCAAGCGCTTCATGGGCCGGCGTCTGGCCGACATCGAAGGACGCGAGAAGCTGCCCTACCACTTCATCGACCAGCCGGGCATGGTGGCGATCGCCACCCGCGAGGGCGAGAAGTCGCCGGTGGAGGTGTCGGCCGAGATCCTGGCCACGCTGCGCCAGCGCGCCGAGGAGAGCTTCGACGACGAGGTCTTCGGTGCGGTCATCACCGTGCCGGCCTATTTCGATGACGCCCAGCGCCAAGCCACCAAGGACGCGGCCCGTCTGGCCGGCCTGAACGTGCTGCGCCTGATCAACGAGCCGACGGCGGCGGCCATCGCCTATGGACTGGAGCATGGCTCCGAAGGGCTGTATGCCGTCTACGACCTGGGCGGCGGCACCTTCGATATCTCGCTGCTGCGTCTGTCCAAGGGCGTGTTCGAGGTCGTGGCCACCGCCGGCGACACTGCGCTGGGCGGAGACGACATCGACCACGCCCTGGCCGACTGGGCGCTGGCCCAGGCGGGGTTGGTTGCGCGCTCGGCCCAGGACAAGCGCGCCGTGCTGGTGGCCGCGCGCCGGGCCAAGGAGGCCCTGTCCTCGGCGGAGCGCACGGTGATGCAATGCCCGGTGGGAGAGCGCGACCTGGTACTGGCCGTCACGCGCGAGCAGCTCGAGGCGCTGGCGCGCCCGCTGGTGGACCGCACGCTCGCCACGGTGCGCAAGGTGTTGCGCGACGCCAAGGCCCGGGTCGAGGATGTGCAGGGCGTGGTGATGGTGGGCGGCTCCACCCGCATGCCCCTGGTGCGCCGGGCCGTGGGAGCCTGCTTCGGCCGCGACCCCCTCGTCAACCTCAACCCCGACGAGGTGGTGGCCCTGGGGGCGGCCATTCAGGCGCACGCCCTGGCCGGCAATGCCGGTGCGCAGGAGCTGCTGCTGCTCGACGTGATCCCGCTGTCGCTCGGGCTGGAAACCATGGGCGGGCTGGTGGAGCGCATCATCCCGCGCAACAGCACCATTCCTACCGCGCGTGCCCAGGATTTCACCACCTTCAAGGACGGCCAAACCGCCATGGCCATCCACGTGGTGCAGGGCGAGCGCGAGCAGGTCGAGCACTGCCGCTCGCTGGCGCGCTTCGAGCTGCGCGGCATCCCCCCGATGGCCGCCGGCGCGGCGCGTATCCGCGTGAGCTTTGCGGTCGATGCCGACGGCTTGCTGCAGGTGTCGGCCCGCGAGGAGACCTCGGGTGTGGAGGCGGCCGTCAGTGTCAAACCCAGCTACGGCCTGAGCGACGAGCAGATCGCCCGCATGCTCCAGGAAGGCTTTGCCACGGCCGAGGCCGACATGAAGGACCGTGCCCTGCGCGAAGCCCGCGTCGAGGCCGAACGCCTGTTGCTGGCCACGCAATCGGCGCTGGACCAGGATGGCGACCTGCTGTCGCAGCCTGAGCGCCAGGCCATCGACGCCCTGATGCAGCGTTTGCGCGACGTGGCTGCCGGCGGCGACCACCATGCGATCGAGGCGGCCACCCGGGCCCTGGCCGATGGCACCGAGGCCTTCGCCGCCGAGCGCATGAACCGCAGCATCCGCGATGCGCTGTCGGGCCGCCGGCTCGACGAGATCTGAAGCCCCCACGAGAACTCCATGCCCGTCATCAAGATCCTGCCGCACAGCGAGTACTGCCCCGAGGGCGCCCAGATCGAGGCGCCTGCCGGCACCTCGATCTGCGAGGCGCTGCTCGACCACAACATCGAGATCGAGCACGCCTGCGAGATGAGTTGCGCCTGCACGACCTGCCACGTGATCGTGCGCGAGGGCTACGAGTCGCTCAACGAGCCCGACGAGAGCGAGGAGGACATGCTCGACCGCGCCTGGGGCCTGGAGCCGCAATCGCGCCTGTCATGCCAGGCCATCCTGGCGAACAAGGACGTGACCATCGAGATCCCGAAGTACTCGATCAACCACGCCAAGGAAAAGCACTGAGCCGTCCGGGTCGAACCGCGATAATCGCGGCATGACCCGCCAGATCTTCTTCGACACCGAGACCACCGGCCTGAATCCCGAGGCGGGCGACCGCATCATCGAGATCGGCTGCGTCGAGTTCGTGAACCGGCGTCCCACTGGGAACAACAAGCACTTTTACATCAACCCCGAGCGGGCCAATCACGAGGATGCGGTCAAGATCCACGGCCTGACCGACGAGTTCCTGGCCGACAAGCCGGTCTTTGCCGCCATCGTGGACGAGCTGATGGCCTACCTCGAGGGCGCCGAGGTGCTGATCCACAACGCCAGCTTCGACCTCGGCTTCATGGACGCCGAGCTGCGGCGCCTGGGCCGGCCGCGCTTCATCGAGCACCGCCTGACGGTGACCGACACGCTGCTGATGGCGCGCGAGATGTATCCGGGCAAGTCCAATTCCCTGGACGCGCTGTGCCGCAGGTTGGAAGTGGACAACTCCAACCGCAGCCTGCACGGCGCGCTGCTGGACGCAGGCTTGCTGGCCGAGGTCTACATCCAGATGACCCGCGGCCAGGAGTCCCTGGTCATCGAGGCCGAGGAGGGCGGCACAGCCGAAGTGCAGGTGTCTCGCATCGATCTGCGCCAGTTCACGCTGCCCGTGCTGGCCGCGACCGAGGCCGAAGCGGTGGCGCACGAGCAAGTGCTGGAAGAACTCGACAAATCTTCCAAAGGCAAGACACTCTGGCGAAAACTTATGGCATAATCTTTGTCTTTCGGGAGAACTGCGTTGCAGCCTCTCGGTCCGGATTCCCGGGTGGTTAGCTCAGCGGTAGAGCACTGCCTTCACACGGCAGGGGTCGCAGGTTCGAACCCTGCACCACCCACCAAACCCTCGAGGGCCTGGCCATGTGCCGGGCCCTTGGTCTTTTGGCGACCCGACCAGGATGACCGCGTAGTTGCCACATCTCCAGCGTCGGTGCCGCCGGGCCACAATCAGGTCATGCGTTACGTCACCAGCCGACCTGGCACCACCCCGGTGGTGCTCGATTCTCCACACAGCGGCACCTGGTACCCGGACGACTTCGGCCATGCCTGCGACCTGGCCGTGCTGCGCCGCGCCGAGGACACCCACGTCGACAAGCTCTATGACTTCGCCCCCGGCCTGGGGGTGGGCTGGGTGGAGGCCCATTTCCCGCGCAGCTACCTCGATGTCAACCGCAACCTGACCGAACTGGATGACACCCTCCTGGACGGCCCATGGCCCGGGCCGGTGGAGGCCGGTCCGAAGGTGCGCCTGGGCAAGGGCCTGGTGTGGCGGCTCACCGATGACGGCGTGCCGCTGTACGACCGCAAGCTCAGCGTCGAGGAGGTGCGCCGTCGCATCGATCGCTGCTGGCATCCGTACCACGAGGCCCTGGCCCAGCAGGTCCAGGCGGCCCTGCAGCGTCGCGGCTACTGCATCCACATCAACTGCCATTCCATGCCGGCCGTGGCGTCGTCCCACGCCACCGACTTCCCCGGGATGGAGCACCCCGACTTCGTGATCGGTGACCGCGATGGCACCACGGCCAGCCCCGCGCTGACGCGCTGGATGGCCGACTACCTCCGGGCGCAGGGGCACAGCGTCAACATCAACCATCCCTACAAGGGCGTGGAGATCGTGCGCCGCCACGGTCTGCCCTCGCAGCACTGCCACTCCCTCCAGCTCGAGGTGAACCGCCGGCTCTACATGGACGAGCTCACGCTCGAGCCGCACGAAGGTTTCGGAGCGCTCAAGCTCTTGCTGCTGGATCTGGTGCGCGAGCTGCTGACGCTGGACCCGAGGCGGCTGTGAGCGTGGATCGTGTCGATGCCGTGGTGGTGGGCGCGGGCGTGGTCGGCCTGGCCGTGGCCCGGGCCTTGGCCCTGCGCGGACTGGAAACCTTGGTGCTGGAGGCCGAGACGGCCATCGGCACCGGCACGAGTTCGCGCAACAGCGAGGTCATCCATGCCGGGCTCTATTACCCCACTGGTTCGTGGAAGGCGCGCTTGTGCGTGACGGGCAAGGCCTGGCTGTACGATTACTGCGCCCGCCGGGGGGTGAGCCATCGGCGCTGCGGCAAGCTGGTGGTGGCCACTTCGGCTGCACAGCACGAGACCCTGCGGGCGTTGATGGCCCAGGCGGCGGCCAATGGTGTGCACGATCTGTGCTGGCTGGCGGCCGACGAAGCCCGGGCCCTCGAACCGGCGCTGGCCTGCACCGCGGCGGTGCTGTCGCCCTCGACCGGCATCGTCGACAGCCATGGCCTGATGCTGGCCCTGCAGGGCGACTTGGAGGCGGCCGGAGGGCTGGTGGCGCTGGCCTGCCCGGTGCAGCAGGTGCGCCGCGTCAGCGGGGGCTTCGAGCTGGACGCCGGTGTCCAGCAGGTGACGCGGCTGGGCACCCGCGTGCTGGTCAACGCCGCCGGTCTGTGGGCACCGGCCCTGGCGGCGCGCATCGAGGGGCTGCAGTCGGCCCAGGTGCCCCAGGCCTACTTTGCGAAGGGGAGCTACTACGCGCTGTCGGGGCGCTGCCCGTTTTCGCGGCTGATCTATCCTGTGCCCGAGGCAGCCGGCCTGGGCGTGCACCTGACCCTGGATCTGGGCGGCCAGGCGCGTTTCGGGCCAGACGTGGAATGGGTGCAGCCCGACCGCGAAGGCCGTCTCGACTACCGTGTCGATCCGGCACGTGTCGGCGCCTTCGAGACCGAGATTCGCCGCTACTGGCCGGATCTGCCCGGCGACAGCCTGCAGCCGGCCTACAGCGGCGTCCGGCCGAAGCTCCAGGCCCCGGGCGAGCCGGCCCGCGATTTCTGCCTGCAAGGGCCGGCCGAGCACGGCCTGCCGGGCTTGGTCAATCTCTTCGGCATCGAGTCGCCCGGACTGACGGCCTGCCTCGCGCTCGGTGAGGCCGCCGCTGCCCTGGCGCTGGGCGAGCCGATCCCGCAGCGGCTCAGCGGCCTTTGAGCGCCAGCGCCGCCTCGCGCACCAGGCCCGGGCCGCGGTAGATCAGGCCGGTGTAAACCTGCACCAGGTCGGCCCCGGCAGCGATCTTCGCGCGGGCGTCCTCCCCGCTCATCACGCCACCCACGCCGATGATGGGATAGCCCGGGCCCAGGGCGGCACGCAGGGCGGCGATCACGCGGTTGCTGGCCTCGAACACCGGGCGGCCGCTCAGCCCGCCGGCTTCCTGCCCGTGGGGCAGGTGGGCGATCGCCTTGCGCTCGATGGTGGTGTTGGTGGCGATCACGCCGTCGATGCCATGGCGCCGCACGGTGGCGGCGATCACGCCGATCTGGGTGTCGTCCAGGTCGGGGGCGATCTTCACGAACATCGGCACCGAGCGGCCCTGGGCCTGTACCAGCGCCTGGCGGCGCGCCTGCAGGGTGCCCAGCAATTCGTCCAGGGCCTGGTCGGACTGCAGCGAACGCAGGTTCTGGGTGTTGGGCGAGGAGATGTTGACCGTCACGTAGTCGGCGTGCGGGAAGACGCCCTCCAGACCGAGGAGGTAGTCGTCCACGGCGCGCTCAATGGGCGTGCTGGCGTTCTTGCCGATGTTCAGGCCCAAGATGCCGCCGTTGCTGCGAAAGCGCGCCCGGCGCACGTTGGCGATGAAGGTTTCGAGTCCGTCGTTGTTGAAGCCCAGCCGATTGATCAGCGCCTCGGCCTGCGGCAGGCGGAACATGCGCGGCTTGGGGTTGCCCGGCTGCGGCTGGGGTGTGACGGTACCCACCTCGATGAAGCCGAAGCCCAGGGCCGCCAGGCCGTCGATGCAGCGGCCGTTCTTGTCCAGCCCGGCGGCCAGGCCCACGCGGTTGGGAAAGCGCAGGCCCGCCACGGTGACGGGGTCGTCCACCCGCGATTGCCCATAGACGCAGGCCAGTGGCGTGCGCTGCGTGCGTGCCAAGGCGGCCAGGGTCAGCTCATGGGCATGCTCGGGGTCCAAGCCGAAGAGGAATGGGCGGGCGAGGGCGTAGGGCAAGAGGGACATGGGCGATCGGTCCGGGATAATCGCGGGATTGTCTCAAACACACGGGCGGCAGCCCCCGATCCCATGACGCAAGACGAACTCAAGGCCCTGGTGGGGCGTGCGGCCATCGAGCATGTGGTGCCCGGCAGCATCGTGGGCGTGGGCACGGGCTCGACGGTGAACTGCTTCATCGACGAGCTGGCCCGCATCAAGGACCGCATCCAGGGGGCGGTGTCCAGCTCGGTCCGCAGCACTGAACGCTTGGTGGCGCACGGCATCCCGGTCTTCGACGCCAACGAGGTCACGTCATTGCCGGTCTACATCGATGGGGCCGACGAGATCGACCCCCGGGGCTGCATGATCAAGGGCGGCGGGGCAGCACTCACGCGCGAGAAGATCGTGGCCGACCTGGCGCAG
This sequence comes from Caldimonas sp., assembly GCF_046291045.1. Taxonomy (GTDB): domain Bacteria; phylum Pseudomonadota; class Gammaproteobacteria; order Burkholderiales; family Burkholderiaceae_C; genus Caldimonas. The sequence goes on from NZ_JBKBSL010000006.1 coordinate 45,017, forward strand.
CGTTTCGTCTGTATCGCCGATGCGTCCAAGCTGGTGCCCACCCTGGGCCGCTTCCCGCTGCCGGTGGAGGTGATCCCGATGGCGCGGGCCCAGGTGATGCGTCGCTTGGCGGCCCTGGGGGGGCAGCCGAAGCTGCGCGAGGGGGTGGTCACCGACAACGGCAACCTGATCATCGACGTGGCCGGCCTGCGCATCGACGATCCGCTGGCGATGGAAAGCGAGATCAATCAGTGGCCCGGCGTGGTCACGGTCGGTCTCTTCGCCCGCCATCGGGCGCATCTGTGCCTGCTGGGCACGCCCGAAGGCGTGCGTTCGCTCCACTTCTGACGGCCCCGGAGCCCCTCGTGCGCCGGCTGGCCTTCGCGCGCAAGCGGCGGGGTCAGAAGCGAAAGCCCGGTGGCGCGTTGCCGGCCGGTGGCAAGGGCTGCGCCGGGCCGGTTGGTCCAGCAGCCGGGGGGGCCTCGGGGGCCGGTCCCGGTGCGGGTGCGGGTGCCGGTGGTGCCAAGGGGGAGGCCTGCGCAAAGCGGTAGCCCGTGGGCAGACGCGACTGTTTGGGATAGCCTGCCGCATCGAGGTAGCCGTTCCAGTCGCTGCTCGAATACCCCTTGATTCTTTGGGCGCCGATGGTGAGCAAGGGCACCTCATTGCTGCCGGCCAGTTTCTTCAGAGCCTCGGCATCGGCGGGCGTGGTGACGCTGTATTCGGTATGCGGGATGCCACGCTGGCGCAGCAGATTGCGGCCGGCGTCGCAAGGCTGGCAATCCGGGGAGGTGTAGAGCACGACCGGGTAGCGCGCCACGACTTGGCGCAGCTCGAACGGCAAGGTCGGCTCGGGGCCGGACGCGCCGCCACCGGGCTTGCCGACCGCGCGCACCTCGCCCGCCTGGGCGGGCGGCCGGTCGGTGTAGGTGACCTTGCCGTCCGGGCCCACGACCTTGTACGTGGCCTGCGCGGCCGTGGCAGCCAGCAGGCTAAACAGCAGCCCGAAGGCCCCGCATCGAACCGTTCGCTTCATGCGCCCTCCTCGTCGAACCAAGGCGGATGCTAGCTCAGGCCATGCCCTGGTGGCGTAACAAGGCGTCGATGCGGGGCTCACGGCCACGGAACGCCCGAAAGCTTTCCTCGGCCGGGCGGCTGCCGCCCACCTCGAGGATGTGCTCGCGGTAGCGCCGCCCAGTGGTCACGTCGAGCACGCCAGTTTCCTCGAAGGCGCTGTAGGCATCCGCGCTGAGCACCTCGGCCCATTTGTAGCTGTAGTAGCCGGCCGCATAGCCGCCCGCGAAAATGTGCGAGAAGCTGTGCTGCATGCGGTTGAAGGACGGCGGCGGGAAGACGGCGACCTCGGCGCGCACCTCGTCGATCACCTGTTGGATCCGATCATGGCTACCAGGCTCGGCATGCAAGCGCATGTCAAAGAGCGCGAACTCGATCTGGCGCAGCGTCTGCAGGCCGCTTTGGAAGTTCTTGGCGGCCACCATCCTGTCGTACAGGGGGCGTGGCAGCGGCTCGCCGGTGTCCACATGGGCGGTCATGTGCTTGAGCACGTCCCACTCCCAGCAGAAGTTTTCCATGAACTGGCTGGGCAGCTCCACCGCGTCCCATTCCACGCCGGAGATGCCGGCCACGCCGATGTCGTCGACCTGAGTGAGCAGGTGGTGCAGTCCGTGGCCGAACTCATGGAAGAGCGTGAGCACGCTGTCGTGCGTGAGCAGGGCCGGCTTGCCGCCCACGCCTTCGGCGAAGTTGCACACCAGGTGGGCCACCGGGGTCTGCAGCGAGCCGTCGGGGCGTGCCCAGCGGCTGCGCACATCGTCCATCCAGGCGCCCGAACGCTTGCCCTGGCGGGCATAGGGGTCGAGGTAGAACTGACCCACGAGCCGGCCGCCCCGCTCGATACGGAAGAAGCGCACGCTGGGGTGCCACACCGGGGCGGTGTCGGGACGGATGGCCACCTCGAACAAGGTCTCGACGATCTTGAACAGGCCCTCGAGCACCTTGGGCTCGGTGAAGTACTGTTTCACCTCTTGGTCGCTGAAGGCATAGCGCTTTTCCTTCAGTTTTTCGGAGGCATAGGCGAGATCCCAGGCAGCCAGCTCGGGCAGACCCAGTTCGGTGCGGGCGAACTCGCGCAGTTCGGTCAGGTCGCGCTCGGCGTGAGGCCGCGCCCGGCGCGCGAGGTCGCGCAGGAAATCGAGAACCTGCTGCGGCGACTCGGCCATCTTGGGCACCAGGGACACTTCGGCAAAGTTGCGATAGCCCAGCAGCTCGGCCTCCTCCTGCCGCAAGGCCAGCAGTTCGCGCATCAGCGCGGAGTTGTCGTGCTCGGGCTCACCCAACTCAGAGGCGCGGGTGACGTAGGCGGTGTACAGCCGCTCTCGCAACGAGCGGTCCTGCCCGTACTGCATGACCGGGAAATAGCTCGGGAACTGCAGGGTGAGCTTGTAGCCGTCGCGGCCTTCGGCCCGGGCAGCCTGGCGTGCGGCTTCGCGGGCATCGTCGGGCACGCCGGCCATCTCGGCCTCGCTGGCGTAGTAGGCGTAGCCGTCCGTGGCGTCGAGGACATGCTCGGAGAACTTCTGCGACAGCTCGGCTTGGCGTTCCTGGATCTGTGCGAACCGCACCTTGGCCTGCCCGCGCAGCTCGGCGCCCGACAGCACGAAGTCGCGTATCGCGTTGGACAGCGCGCGTTGCCGTGCCGGCCGCAGCTCGCGTGCGGCCGGGCTGTCGGCCACGGCCTTGTACTTCGCGTAGAGACGTTCGTCGGCGCCCAGCCGGGTGTGGAACTCGGTGATGCGCGGCAGGTTCTCGTTATAGGCGGCGCGCAGCGCCGGGCTGTCGGCCACGGCGTTGAGGTGGCTCACGGCCCCCCAGGCGCGCCCGAGGCGTTCGGTGGCCACGTCGAGCACGGCCGACAAGGCCTCATAGTCGGCCGGCACGGCTTCGCTGACGGCGCGCTCCAGGGCCTCGTTGGCGGCGGCGAGCAGCTCGGTCACGGCAGGCGTGACGTGCTCGGGCCGGATCGCGTCGAAGCGGGGCAGGTCGGTGAAGTCGAGCAACGGGTTCGAGTTCATCGTGTCTGGGCCGCGCGTTCGGCGGCCTCCAGGGTGTTGACTAGCAACATTGTGATGGTCATCGGACCAACCCCACCGGGCACGGGGGTGATGGCCGAGGCTACCTTCGACACCCCGTCGAAGTCCACATCACCGCACAGCTTGCCCTCGTCATTGCGGTTCATGCCCACGTCGATGACCACGGCGCCGGGCTTGACCATGTCGGCGGTGAGCACGTTGCGCCGGCCCACGGCCGCGACGATGATGTCGGCCTGTCGGGTGTGGTGGGCCAGGTCCGGCGTGGCGCTGTGGCAGATGGTGACGGTGGCGTGAGCCTGCAGCAGCATCAGGGCCATGGGTTTGCCGACGATGTTGGAGCGGCCGATCACGACGGCATGCTTGCCCTTGGGGTCGCAGCCGATGGATTCGAGCATCTTCATGCAGCCGTAGGGCGTGCAGGGCTTGAACCCGCTTTGGCCGACCATCAGCGCGCCGGCGCTGGCTACATGGAAGCCGTCGACGTCCTTGAGCGGAGAGATCGTCTCGATGACCTTGTGGGCATCGATGTGAGGCGGCAGGGGCAGCTGCACCAGGATGCCGTGGATGGCCGGATCCCGGTTGAGCGCCTCCACGCGCGCCAGCAGATCGGCTTCGGACAGCGTGGCCGGGTACTGCTCGAGCACCGAGTGCAGGCCGTTGTCCTGGCAGGCCTTGACCTTGTTGCGCACATACACCTGGGAGGCCGGGTTGTCGCCCACCAGGATGACCGCGAGCCCGGGGGTGTGGCCCTGGGCGGCCAGGGCGGCGGCCCGGCGGGCCACGTCGGCGCGGATCTGCCGGGACAGGGCGTTGCCGTCGATGAGTCTTGCGGTCATGGGGAATCCTTGAGTGCGATGCCGGAAACGAAAAAGGCCGCTGTCGCAGCGGCCTCGGGATGGGGGAGGGCGTCAGGCCTTGGCTTGTGCGCCCAGGGCGATCTTGAGCAGGTCGGCCACGGTGTTGGCGTTGAGCTTTTCCATGATGTTGGCGCGGTGAGCCTCCACCGTTTTGATGCTGATGCCCAAGTCGTCGGCAATCTGCTTGTTCAGCCGGCCGGCGACGATGCGGTCGAGCACCTGGGCCTCGCGGGTGGTCAGGCGTGAGAGCAGGGCGTCGCGGCTGGCGGCTTCTTGCTGCTGGGCAAAGAGCGCGCGAGCCTGCTCCAGCATGCGCTCGACCAGGGAGACGAGTTCCTCTTCCTTGAAGGGCTTTTCGATGAAGTCCATCGCTCCCTTCTTCATCGTGTTCACTGCCATGGGCACGTCGCCGTGGCCGGTGATGAAGACGATGGGCAGGGGGGAGCGTCGCTCGATCAGGCGGTCTTGCAGCTCCAGGCCGCTCATGCCATCCATGCGGATGTCGGCGATCAGGCAGGCCACCTCGCGTGGGTCGAAGCGAGAGAGGAAGGATTCGGCGGAGTCGAAGCACTTGACGCGGTAGTCCTTGCCCTCGAGCAACCACTGCAGCGAGTCGCGCACGGCTTCGTCGTCATCGACGACATAGACGGTGCCTTTCTTGGGGATCAGGCTCATGGGTGCAATCAGCTAGGGTTGGAAATCTCTACCGGCAAGGTGAAGCTGAACCGGCAGCCGACGACGCTCGGACCATTGTATAAGTTCTCCGCCCGGATCCGGCCATGGTGAGACTCGATGATCGAGCGGCACAGCGACAGGCCGATGCCCAGGCCATCGGACTTGGTCGAGAAGAAGGCCTCGTACATCCGGCCGAGCACTTCCTCCTTCAGGCCGGGGCCCGAGTCGGTGACGCTGAACTCGATCACGCCGCCCTCGTCGGGTGTGTGGCGCGGCACCACCCGCAGCTCGATGTTGCGCCGCGACGGCGGCAGCTTGGCACTGTCGATGGCTTCGGCCGCATTCTTCAGCAGGTTGAGCAGCACCTGCTCGATCAGGATGGGATCGACCATCAACTGCGGCAAGCGCTGGGCGACGTAGGTGTGGATGCTCACGTGTCGGCGCCGCAGTTCGATCATTGCCAGTTCGACGGCATCGTCCACGATCTCCCGGGCCTGTGCGGGCTGGCGCTGGGGCTCGCTCTTCTTCACGAAGGCGCGGATGCGGTGAATGATCTGCCCGGCGCGTTGGGCCTGCTTGGCGGTCTTCTCCAGTGCGGCAAGCAGCTCGGCGTCGTTCATTGCGCCGGCCTTGACCCGGGAGATGATCCCGTTGCAGTAGTTGGAGATCGCCGTGAGCGGCTGGTTGAGTTCGTGGGCGACCGACGAGGCCATCTCGCCCATCGTGATCAGACGACTGGTGATCTGGGCCTGGTCGGCCTGGCGGGCGGCCTGCTCCTCGGCGCGCACCCGGGCCGTCACGTCGGTGGCGATCAGCATCTGGGCCAACCGGCCGTCGGTCCACTGCAGGTAGCGCGAGCGCACGTCGAACCAGCGCCCCAGGGACTCGACATACACCTCGCGAGGGTCCGAACCGGTCTCGGTCAGCTCCTGCGTGGGCAGGCCGCCGAAATGGTCCACGGACTCGTCGTCGGCGTCGGACAGCGCCGGTGCGGACTCGGACTCCCGGGCGCCGGCCAGCAGGGCGTGGCCCTTGCCGTCCGTACCGAACCACAGGCGGTAGGAGCGGTTGGCGAACAGCAGCTCGCCTTGCTGCACCGACACCACCGAGACGGCGGCATCCAGGCCTTCCAACACCGTGGTGAAGCGTTCGTGCGAAGCCGAGAGCTGGTCGCGGATGCGCTTGGCCTCGGTGATGTTGGTCATCGAGGTCATCCAACCCGTCTGATGGCCCTTGGCGTCGATCAGCGGCGAGACGTACATGCGTGCGTCGAATTGGGTGCCGTCCTTGCGCATCACCTTGACCTCGATGCCGCCGGGCGGGCTGCGCCCCTGGAGCTCCTGCTCGAACAGCCGGCGGCTTTCCTCCATGCGGTCGGGCGGCCAGTGGGGAAAGGGGGGCGTGCGGCCCACCAGCTCGGCTTCGGAGAAGCCCGTCATCGAGCAATAGGCAGCGTTCACATAGGTGATGCGGCCTTCCATGTCCATGGCGCGCATGCCGGTGAGCATGGAGTTCTCCATCGCCCGGCGGAAGTTGGTCTCGGCCACCAGCGCCTGCTGTACCTGCAAGCGACGGCGCATGTGCCGCCACGTGCCCAGCAGCATCCACACGGTGAGCACGCTCAGCGCCGTCACCATCCAGAACAGCGTGTTGCTGATCAATCCCACCGAGGTGCGGTAGCCCACACCCCGCAGGATCAACCCGTTGCCCACCGGCGCGACGGGAATGTCGTGATGCAGGGCGTCGCGGCGGGGTTCCCGTCCAGGGGCGCGCGAGACCGTGCTGGCCAGCACGCGGCCGTTGGCGTCGAGCAACATCATGCCGTGCCGGTTGGCCACCTCGGTGGGCACGAAATAGCGCAGCAGCGCCTCGACGGAGTACTCGGCCACCACGGTGCCGGCAAAGGTGGCGCGGTCCACCAGCGGCACGTGGACCTGCACGACGTGCAGGCCGGTCTCGGTGGCGTAGGGCCGGGAGTACACGGGCAGCCGCAACTCGCGGGCGGTGTCGAAGGCCCATTCAGGCTCGTTGCGTGCCATGCCGTCGGCCGAGGCCGCCGACGCTGGGGCCGGCGCTTCGGCATAGCGGCTGCCCATGAAGCTGTGGCTGGGCGAGACATGGCTGGCATGCCGGGTGCGGTCGGCCAGCAGCCAGCTCAGGCTCACCAATTCGGGGCGCTCGCGCGCCAGGGTCGTGGCCTGGCCGATGAACTCGTCCGCATCGATCGCACCGGTGGCGACCTCGCGCGCCAAGCGCACGAGCTGCTCTTGGTTTTCGATCAGGCGCAGCCGGATCTGCTGCTGGGCCACCTCGGTGTCGCGTTTGACCGACTCCTGTTCGCGCTCGATCTCCTCGATGCGCAAGTACCAGAACGCCGTGATGATGGCCGCAAGGAACAGCAACACGGACACCAGCGGCCCGAGCGTGGCGAACCGGTCCTGGCGGGCGGGCGACTGCCGACGCCACCAGGCACGCAGCAGGCGCCGCTTGGACGGGGGCGATCCCGTCTCGTGGGTGCTCAGACGGAACTCGGAATGAGGCATGGACATGGCCGGAATTATCGAACGCAGGCCATAGCCGCCGCGGTGGCTGCCCGGATCCCACCTGCGGGACAAGCCCCTTGTGGAGCCTGCGCCGCTGCGCCACAGTGAGCTGTCCCCGCCGCGCAGGAGCCGGATCGGAACGTCAAAAGAACGACCGTTCGCTCATATTTCATAAAGTAAAATTTACTCGCACTATTTGAAAAACCGCCGATCTGTGCCACACTCGCCCCTGAACCCCGGAGGCAGATGCGGCTGCGCATGCGCGTGACCCCGTCTCGCATGGCGTGATGCGCATGGCCGACCGGGAGGCCGTCAACCCCGAGCTGGAGACAAGCATGTCCGCGATGCCCCAACCCCCCGCCGCACCTGCAGCCAACGATGCCGACGCCCAGGAAACCCGCGAGTGGCTCGATGCGCTGACGGCCGTCATTGAGCGTGAAGGCCCCGAGCGCGCGCACTACCTGCTCGAACAGCTGCTCGAGGAGGCGCGTCAGCACAGCGTGGACATGCCCTTTTCGGCCACGACGGGGTATGTGAACACCATCGAACCCTCGGAAGAGGCCCACAACCCGGGCAACCTGGAGCTGGAGGGCCGCCTGCGCGCGTACATGCGCTGGAACGCGATGGCCATGGTGGTCAAGGCCAACCGGCTCAACCCGCCCGACGGCGGGGATCTGGGCGGCCACATCAGCTCCTTTCAATCGCTGGCCCACATGTTCGCCGTGGGTTTCAACCACTTCTGGCATGCCGACGATACCGATGAGGGTGGCACCCACGGTGGCGACCTGCTCTACATCCAGGGCCACAGTGCGCCGGGCATCTATGCGCGGGCCTTCATGGAAGGGCGCCTGAGCGAGGAGCAACTGCTCCACTTCCGCCAGGAGGTCGACGGCAAGGGCATTTCCAGCTACCCCCACCCCAAGCTCATGCCGGAGTTCTGGCAGTTCCCCACGGTGTCGATGGGCCTGGGCCCGCTGATGGCCATCTACCAGGCCCGCTTCCTGAAGTACCTGCACGCCCGCGGCATTGCCGACACCTCGCAGCGCAAGGTCTGGGTGTTCTGCGGCGATGGCGAGATGGACGAGCCGGAGAGCCTGGGGGCCATCGGCCTGGCCGCGCGCGAAAAGCTCGACAACCTGATCTTCGTGGTGAACTGCAACCTGCAGCGCCTGGACGGCCCGGTGCGGGGCAACGGCAAGATCATCCAGGAACTCGAAGGCGAGTTCCGCGGCTCGGGCTGGAACGTGATCAAGCTGCTGTGGGGGCGTGAATGGGATGCCCTGCTGGCGCGCGACAAGGATGGCGCCCTGCGCAAGATCATGATGGACACGCTCGATGGCGACTACCAGGCCTTCAAGGCCAACGACGGGGCCTATGTGCGCAAGCATTTCTTCGGCCGTGACCCGCGCACGTTGGAGCTGGTGGCCAAGATGAGCGACGACGACATCTGGGCGCTGCGCCGGGGCGGCCACGACGCGCAGAAGGTCTATGCCGCCTTCCACCGCGCCTACCACCACAAAGGCCAGCCCACGGTGCTGCTGGTCAAGACGGTCAAGGGCTACGGCATGGGCAAGGCCGGCGAAGGCAAGAACACGGCCCACCAGACCAAGAAGCTGTCGGACGAGGACATCCGCTACTTCCGCGACCGCTTCAACATCCCTATCCCCGACAGCGAGCTGCCCAAGATCCCCTTCTACAAGCCGGCCGACGACACGCCGGAGATGAAGTACCTGCATGCGCGCCGCAAGGCCCTGGGCGGCTACCTGCCCAAGCGCCGGCCGCGCAGCTCCGAGAGCTTCACCGTGCCCTCGCTGGACACCTTCAAGGCGATCCTCGAGCCTACCGCCGAAGGGCGTGAGATCAGCACCACGCAGGCCTACGTGCGCTTCCTCACGCAACTGCTGCGTGACCAGGCCCTAGGCCCGCGTGTCGTGCCCATCCTGGTGGACGAGGCGCGCACCTTCGGCATGGAGGGCTTGTTCCGCCAGATCGGCATCTACAACCCCGAAGGCCAGAAGTACACCCCGGTCGACAAGGACCAGGTGATGTACTACAAGGAGGACAAGGCTGGTCAGATCCTTCAGGAAGGCATCAACGAGGCGGGCGGCATGGCCAGCTGGATCGCTGCGGCCACGTCGTATTCGACGAACAACCGCATCATGATCCCCTTCTACATCTACTACTCGATGTTCGGCTTCCAGCGCATCGGCGACCTGGCCTGGGCGGCGGGCGACATGCAGGCGCGCGGCTTCTTGCTGGGCGGCACCTCCGGGCGCACCACGCTCAACGGCGAGGGCCTGCAGCACGAGGACGGCCACAGCCACATCTTGGCCGGCACCATCCCCAACTGCGTGAGCTACGACCCCACCTTCGCCCACGAAGTCGCGGTGATCATGCAGCACGGCCTCAAGCGCATGGTCGAGAAGCAGGAGAACGTCTTTTACTACATCACCCTGCTCAACGAGAACTACGCCCACCCCGGCCTCAAGCCTGGCACCGAGGAACAGATCATCAAGGGCATGTACCTGCTGCAGGAAGGTGCGAAGATGCCGCCGCAGGTCAACCTGCTGGGCAGCGGCTCGATTTTGCGCGAGTCCATCGTCGCCAAGGAACTGCTCGAGCGTGACTGGGGCGTGTCGGCCAATGTGTGGAGCTGCCCGAGCTTCAATGAACTGGCGCGCGAGGGCCAGGACTGCGAGCGTTGGAACCTGCTGCACCCCACGCAGACACCGCGCGTGCCCTTCGTGACCCAGCAGCTCGAGCCCTATGCCGGGCCGGTGGTTGCCTCCACCGACTACATGAAGAACTACGCCGACCAGATCCGGGCCTTCCTGCCCAAGGGGCGCATCTACAAGGTGCTGGGCACCGACGGCTTCGGCCGTAGCGACTTCCGCAGCAAGCTGCGTGAGCACTTCGAGGTCAACCGCCACTACATCGTGGTGGCCGCGCTCAAGGCGTTGGCCGAGGAAGGCACCGTGCCGCTGTCGCGCGTGTCCGAGGCGATCCAGAAGTACCGCATCAACACCGAGAAGATCAACCCGCTGTACGCCTGAGCAGCAAGAACGGGGACAAGAACATGGCATTGGTCGAAGTGAAGGTGCCCGACATCGGGGACTTCAAGGACGTCGAAATCATCGAGCTGCTGGTCAAGCCCGGCGACACCGTTGCGGTGGAGCAGAGCCTGGTGACCGTGGAGAGCGACAAGGCCTCGATGGAGATCCCCTCCACGCATGCCGGCATCGTTCGCGAACTCAAGGTGAAGCTGGGCGACAAGGTCAGCGAAGGCAGCGTGCTGCTGTTGGTGGAGGCCGAAGGGGCGACGGCCACACCCGCCCCCGCGCCGGTGACTGCCGCTCCCGCGCCCATGCCGACGCCGGCACCGTCGCCCTCCGCGACGGGCGGTGTGGTCGAGGTGGTCGTGCCCGACATCGGGGACTTCAGCGATGTGGCGGTGATCGAGGTGCTGGTCAAGCCCGGCGACACCATCGTGCCCGAACAGAGCCTGATCACGGTCGAATCCGACAAGGCCTCGATGGAGATTCCGTCGTCGCACGGCGGCGTGCTCAAGGCGCTGAAAGTGGCGGTAGGTGACAAGGTGTCCAAGGGCACGCCGATCGCTCTGGTCGAGACGGCGGGCGGTACGGCCGCTGCAGCGCCATCCGCCCCCGTCGCGGCGCCGGCTCCTGCACCCGCACCCGCACCCGCTCCCGCTCCCGCTCCCGCTCCCGCTCCCGCCTCTGGCGCGACGGCCGCCCCATCGGGGCAACTGCCCCATGCCTCCCCCAGCATCCGCCGCCTGGCGCGGGAGCTGGGCGTGCCGCTGGCCGAGGTTCCCGGCACCGGCCCGAAGGGACGCATCACCCAAGACGATGTCCACCAATTCGTCAAGAAGGTCATGGCCGGTGACGTCCACACCCAGGCCCAGAAGGCCAAGGCGCCGGCCGCAGCGGCTGTGGCCGGCGGAGGGCTTCCCGGTCTGCTGCCGTGGCCGCAGGTCGATTTCAGCAAGTTCGGCCCGGTCCAACGCAAGGAGCTCTCGCGCATCAAGAAGATCAGCGGCGCCAACCTGCACCGCAACTGGGTGATGATCCCGCACGTCACCAACCACGACGATGCCGACATCACCGAGCTCGAAGCCTTCCGTGTGCAGCTCAACAAGGAGCATGAGAAGAGCGGCATCAAGGTGACGATGCTGGCCTTCCTGATCAAGGCCTCGGTCGCGGCCTTGAAGAAGTTCCCCGAGTTCAATGCCAGCCTGGACGGCGAGCAGCTCGTGCTCAAGCAGTACTACCACATCGGTTTTGCGGCCGACACGCCTAACGGCCTGGTGGTGCCGGTCATCAAGGACGCCGACAAGAAGGGCATCCTGCAGATCAGCCAGGAGATGAGCGAGCTGGCCGCCAAGGCCCGCGAGGGCAAGCTGAGCCCGGCCGAGATGAGTGGCGGCTGCTTCTCGATCTCGTCGCTGGGCGGCATCGGCGGGCGCTACTTCACACCCATCATCAACGCGCCCGAGGTGGCCATCCTGGGCGTGTGCCGATCCAGCACGGAGCCTCGCTGGGACGGCAAGGCTTTCCAGCCCCGCCTGATCCTGCCGCTGTCGCTGAGCTGGGACCACCGCGTCATCGATGGTGCAGCCGCAGCCCGTTTCAATGCCTATTTGGCTTCGGTGCTGGCGGACTTCCGCCGCGTGATGCTGTAAGGAGCGCGGCATGTCTGTCATCGAGATCAAGGTTCCCGACATCGGCGACTTCAAGGATGTCGGCGTCATCGAGGTGCTGGTCCAGCCCGGCGATGCAGTCAAGGCTGAGCAGAGCCTCATCACCGTGGAGTCCGACAAGGCGTCGATGGAGATTCCATCTCCCCGGGCGGGCGTGGTGAAGGAGCTCCGGGTGAAGGTGGGCGACACCGTCAACGAAGGCTCGGTCATCCTGTTGTTGGAGGCTGAAGGGGCGGCCGCGGCAGCGCCCGCACAGGCACCCACGGCGAGCCCCGCACCCGCGCCCGCACCCACCCCGGCGGCCGCAACCCCCCCGGCTCCCGTCGCGTCGAGTTACGCCGGTGGTGCCGACATCGAATGCGACATGCTCGTGCTGGGCGCAGGCCCTGGCGGCTACTCGGCCGCCTTCCGGGCGGCTGACCTCGGCATGAAGGTGGTGCTGGTGGAGCGCTACGCCACGCTGGGCGGCGTGTGCCTGAACGTGGGTTGCATCCCGTCCAAGGCCTTGCTGCACGTGGCGGCGGTGATGGACGAGGTGAAGCATTTCGCCGACCTGGGTGTGAGCTTCGGCGAGCCCACGGTGGACCGCGCCAAGTTGCTGGCCCACAAGAACAAGGTGGTGAGCAAGCTCACCGGGGGCCTGTCGGCCATGGCCAAGATGCGCAAGGTCACCATCGTGCGCGGCTATGGCAGTTTCGTCGATCCGCACCATGTGCAGGTCGAGGAGACCACCGGCGACGGCCAGGACAAGACCGGCAAGACGCAGACCATTCGCTTCAAGCAGGCCATCATCGCAGCCGGCTCGCAGGCGGTGCGCCTGCCTTTCCTGCCCGACGATCCCCGTATCGTCGATTCCACCGGCGCGCTGCAACTGCAGCACGCCCCGAAGCGCATGCTCATCGTGGGCGGCGGCATCATCGGCCTGGAGATGGGCACGGTGTACTCCACGCTGGGTGCGCGGCTGGACGTGGTGGAGATGCTCGACGGCCTGATGCAAGGCGCGGACCGCGACCTGGTGCGTGTGTGGCAGAAGATGAACGCGCCGCGCTTCGACCACATCCTGCTCAAGACCAAGACCGTGGCCGCCCAGGCGACGGCCGACGGCATCCTGGTGAGCTTCGAGGGCGAAGGCGCGCCGAAGGAGCCGCAGCTCTACGACTTGGTGCTGCAGGCCGTGGGCCGCAGCCCCAATGGCAAGAAGATCGGGGCCGAGAAGGCGGGCGTGACGGTGACCGACCGCGGCTTCATCCCGGTGGACCTGCAGATGCGCACCAACGTGCCGCACATCTTCGCCATCGGCGACATCGTCGGCCAACCCATGCTCGCTCACAAGGCCGTGCACGAAGCCCATGTGGCAGCCGAGGTGGCCGCGGGCCAGAAGGCGGCCTTCGACGCCCGGGTGATTCCCAGCGTGGCCTATACCGACCCCGAGGTGGCCTGGGTGGGCCTGACCGAAGACCAGGCCAAGGCCGAGGGCCGCCAGGTCAAGAAGGGTTTGTTCCCCTGGACGGCCTCGGGCCGGGCCATCGCCAACGGGCGCGACGAGGGCTTCACCAAGCTGCTCTTCGATGCCGACACGCATCGCATCGTGGGCGGTGGCATCGTGGGCACCCATGCCGGCGACATGATCGGCGAGATCGCGCTGGCCATTGAGATGGGCGCCGACGAGGTGGACATCGGCAAGACCATCCATCCGCACCCCACGCTCGGCGAGAGCATCGGCATGGCGGCCGAAGTGGCGCACGGCACCTGCACCGACGTGCCGCCGGCACGCCGTTGAGTTCGGCCCGGCAGGGGCCGGGCGGGCTCAGAACTTGAGCTTGACGCCGACCGTCAGCCCCGGCTCGGGGTGGCGGTCACCGTCGTCCACCAGACGGGCGTCCACCCACCAGCGGTCCGACACCGGGGCCCGCAGATCCAGACCCGTGGCCGGGCGTGCCGCAGCAGGCAGGGCCAGCGGTGTCGTGCGGGCCGCCCCCATCGGCGCCGACATCGGGGCTGCATCGACAAGCTGCAGGTCGAGTGCCGGCGGGGAGGCGGGAGCCGGCCGGGCGACGGGTTCCTTCTGTGGCGCCCTGGCCGGTGACGCCTTCTTCCTGGCCGGCCGCGGCACGGGCTGAACGGCTGCCGGCGCCGGTGCGGGGGCGACGAGCGCGGGCCGGGCCAAAGCGGGGGCGGCCAGCGCGACGGTCGTGTCGCGTGCCTGGGCCCATGCAGACGAGCAGGCACAGACGACGACCAGCACCGGCCAGATTCCCGGTCCGCTCAAGCCTCGAAGTCCCACGACGTTCCCCATTGCCGGCATTGAAACATGGCAGGCCCGACCCTGGCGGGTCGAACCTCGTCATCGGCGTGAAGCAATGCCCACAACCGGGCGCGGCTTGAGGGGGCACTCCACGACACAACGCCCGCGCGGGGCGGGCGTTGCAAAGGGTGGGACGGGATCAGCGGGCAGCGGGCTGGGCCGCAGCCGGCGTGACCGTGGAGGCCACGGCCTGCGCCTGGACCATCGGCGCCGCAGGCACCGACTCGGCTTTCGTGGCCGTGCTCACCGGCAGCAGCGGCACGATCAGCAGCGCGACGATGTTGATGATCTTGATCAAGGGGTTCACGGCCGGGCCGGCGGTGTCCTTGTAGGGGTCGCCCACGGTGTCGCCGGTGACGGCCGCCTTGTGGGCCTCGCTGCCCTTGCCGCCGTAGTGGCCTTCCTCGATGTACTTCTTGGCGTTGTCCCAGGCGCCGCCGCCGGTGCACATCGAAATCGCCACGAAGAGGCCGGTCACGATCGTGCCCATCAGCAAGCCGCCCAGCGCCTCGGGCCCGAGCAGCAGGCCCACCGCGATGGGCACGACCACCGGCAGCAGCGAGGGGATGATCATCTCCTTGATGGCCGCGCTGGTGAGCATGTCCACCGCGGTGCCGTACTCGGGCTTGCCCGTGCCCTCCATGATCCCGGGGATGGTCTTGAACTGGCGGCGCACTTCCTCGACCACGCTGCCGGCCGCACGGCCCACCGCTTCCATCGCCATCGCGCCGAACAGGTAGGGAATCAGGCCGCCGATGAACAGGCCCACGATCACCATGTGGTTCGACAGGTCGAAGCTCACATGGTGCCCGGCGGCTTCCAGGCCATGGGTGTAGTCGGCAAACAGCACCAGGGCGGCCAGGCCGGCTGAGCCGATGGCATAGCCCTTGGTGACGGCCTTGGTCGTGTTGCCCACGGCGTCCAGCGGGTCGGTGATGTCACGCACCGACTGGGGCAGCTCGGACATCTCGGCGATCCCGCCAGCGTTGTCGGTGATCGGACCATAGGCGTCCAGCGCCACGATGATGCCCGCAAGGCTGAGCATCGAGGTCGCGGCGATCGCGATGCCGTACAGGCCGGCGAGCAGGTAGCTGGCGATGATGGCCGCGCACACGAAGATCACCGGCCAGGCCGTGGACTTCATGCTCACGCCCAGGCCGGCGATGATGTTGGTGCCATGCCCCGTGGTGGAGGCCTTGGCCACGTGCTTGACGGGCGAGTAGTCGGTGCCGGTGTAGTACTCTGTGATCCACACCATCAGCGCCGTGAGCGCCAGGCCCACCGCGGCAGCGCCGAACAGACGAAGCTGAGTGCCGCTGGCGTAGATCGCGTCGTCGGGCATCACCCACTTCACGATGAAGAAGAAGCCGACGAGCGCGATCACGCCCGAGACGATCAGGCCTTTGTAGAGGGCTGGCATCACGTTCTTCATGCCCGGCGAGGCCTTGACCGCGCCGCAGCCGATGATGGAGGCAATGATCGAGAACCCGCCGAGCGCCAGCGGCAGCACGGCCGCCTGCATCGGGAAGGCGGTGACCATCAGCGAGCCCAGCACCATGGTCGCGATCAGCGTCACGGCATAGGTTTCAAAGAGGTCGGCGGCCATGCCCGCGCAGTCGCCCACGTTGTCGCCCACGTTGTCGGCGATCACCGCAGGGTTGCGCGGGTCGTCCTCAGGGATACCGGCTTCCACCTTGCCCACCAGGTCGGCACCCACATCGGCCCCTTTGGTGAAGATGCCCCCGCCCAGGCGCGCGAAGATGGAGATGAGCGAGGAGCCGAAGGCCAGCCCGATCAGCGGCTTGAGCACGGACGACAGTGGCGTGACCGGGTTGACCTGCCCGTTCATGATGAGGAACCAGAACAGCACCCCCACGCCCAGCAAGCCCAGGCCCACTACCAGCAATCCGGTGATCGCGCCGCCACGGAAAGCCACAGCCAGCGCCGTGTCGATGCCCCGGGTGGCCGCCTGCGCGGTGCGCACATTGGCTCGCACCGACACATTCATCCCGATGAACCCGCAGGCGCCCGAGAGCACGGCCCCGATGACGAAGGCCACGGCGGTGGCGCCGTCGATGAAGATGCCGATCAGCACGGCCAACACCACGCCGACGATGGCGATGGTCTTGTACTGGCGCGCCAGATAGGCCGCCGCTCCCGTTTGGATCGCCGCGGCGATCTCCTGCATGCGGGGGTTCCCAGCGTCTTGCTTCAGGATCCAGCTGCGTGACACGAAACCGTAGACGACGGCGGCCACGCCACACACGAGCGCAAAATACAGCGCCAAATCGGTGGACATGAAAGGGCTCCTTCCTCTGGTGATCCGATGGTGATCGAAGGCCCGTGGTCTTTGCTTGCCACGTTGGCCGGCCCATGCTACGCAAAGCCCTGCGGCGCCGCAATGACGGCTCGCCCCGTGTTTACCAGCGGACACTACGCCACTCGCACCGTGGCCGGGTGTCAGGGCACTGCAAGGGCCCTCGGTAGAATCCGGGTTTTCCCTCGCGATTCACCACATCCGCCATGAGCCTGCACAACGTGACCCCCGGCGCCAAAGCGCCCGAAGAGTTCAACGTGATCATCGAGATCCCGATGAACGCCGACCCGATCAAGTACGAGGTCGACAAGGAAACCGGCGCCATCTTCGTCGACCGTTTCATGACCACGGCCATGCACTATCCGTGCAACTACGGCTACGTGCCCCAGACCCTGTCGGACGACGGTGACCCCGTGGATGTGCTGGTGATCACGCCGTTTCCGCTCACACCCGGCGTGGTGGTGACCTGCCGCCCCATCGGCGTGCTGAAGATGGAAGACGAAGCCGGGGGGGACGCCAAGCTGCTGGCCGTGCCCACCACCAAGATCCTGCCCATCTACGATCACTGGAAGAAGCCCGAGGACATCAACCCGATGCGCCTGAAAGCCATTCAGCACTTCTTCGAGCACTACAAAGACCTCGAAGCCGGCAAGTGGGTCAAGGTGCAGGGCTGGGATGGCCCCGAGGCGGCCAAGGCCGAGGTGGCCAGCGGTATCGCCAATTACGCCAAGGCGCAGCAGCAGTGAGCTGCGCCGGGGCGCAGCCCCGGGGCCGCGATGGAAGGGCCGGCCGTGTGCCGGCCTTTTTCGTGCCGGGAGCCCGTCGGTGGGAACCGTGGGGCCACCGTCCCGGTCCCAGGCCAGGGTGTCGAATGCTTTGTCGGAGGGCATCATGCGCGTTGTGGTCTGGGCCGCGTGGGCGGTGATCGCGGTGGGGTGGACCTTGGGAGCCTGGGTGATGGCGGAACTGGCGCATTGGGCTGTGCAATCGATCGGCTCGGCCGAGGCCGGGCGCGCGGCCCAGGCCGTCTTGCAAGCGCCCCTGCCCCCGTGGCTGGGCGTTTGGATCGACCCTGCGTGGCTGGAACTCCTGCGTTCACAGCTTCAGTGGCTGATCGAAGCCGGACAGGCCGTTTTGCCGGCCGTGGGGGCCATGGCCGGCTGGATCGTGCCGCTCGTGTGGGTCGGCTGGGGCCTGGGCATGCTGACCCTGCTGGCCCTGGCCATCGCAGCCCACTGGCTGATCGGGCGCTTGAGCCGCAGCAGCCCGCGCCGCGCCCTGCCTCAGTGATCACCACGGATCACGGCAAAGACAAAGGCCCTGCACTTGCGTGCAGGGCCTCATTCATCTTGGCTCCCCGACCTGGGCTCGAACCAGGGACCTGCGGATTAACAGTCCGTCGCTCTACCGACTGAGCTATCGGGGAACAGAGCCTTGAATTATAGCCAGAAAATTCCTGGGCTCACAAGTCGGCCTGCAAGGACACGCGGAAGCTGCGGGGCGCCAGGGGGTAGAGATAGGCGTGACCGTACTGGAAGGGCGATTCGCGCCAGGCGCGCTTGTCGGTGAGATTGTCGATGCCGGCACGCCAGGTGAGTGTCGTGCCGGCCACGCGCTGCTGGTGCACCAGGCCCACGTCGAAGCGGGTCCAGGAGGGGATGCGCACGCTGTTGTCGGCCAGTACCATGCGGTCGCCTTCGTGCACCATCGCAGCGGCCAGGCGCAGGCCGGGCAGGGCATCCACGCGGTATTCCACGCCGGCCTTCACGGTGTGGCCGGGCACGTTGACAGGACGCTTGCCGTTGAGGCCCGCGTCGGCCGCACCTTCGCGGCGGGCGTGCAACCACATGGCGCTGGTGTTCAGGCGCCAGGCGCCCAGATCCCAGGTGGCACCGCCTTCCAGGCCGCGGTGATGGGCGTTGCCGTCGAACTGGCGCGTGCAGGTGTCGCCGGTGGTGTCGTCGAAACAGTCCGTGCCCAGGTCGGAGGTCACCGGGCGCTTGATGTCGAAGTAGGCCACGCCCCAGCGCAGGCTGTCGGACTGTCCCTTCAGGCCCAGTTCGACCTGACGGCTTTTCAGACTGGGCAGGGCCTGCCCGGCGTTGGTGTAACGGGCACGGTTGGGCACCACATCGGATTCGGCCCCGCGGCCCCAGCTGACGTAGACCATGTGGCGAGGCAGGAACTCGTGGCTCAGTGCCAGCCAGGGCGTGGTGACGGACTGGCGGTAGTCGGTGGCTTCGGGGTCGCCACTGGTGCTGTCGGTGCTGCGATGCAGGCGCGTGTGGCGAAGGCCTGCCCAGGCCGTCCAGCGCGGGGCCAGCTCGATGGTGTCGCGTACATAGAACTCGGTGGAGCGCTCGGTGCGGTTCGTGTTGGGGGCGGCCCGCCTGTCGGACGGCGGCACCTGGGTCTCGCCGTCGATGGTGCCGATACCGGCCCAGCGGTAGATCTGGTCTTCCAGGCGCGCCTTGTAGCGGCTGAACAGTACGCCGGCGGTGAGGGTGTGCGGCATCCCGCCCAGCTGGACGTTGCCGTCGACATGAAGGTCGAGCGCATGCGTGCGACGGTGTTCGTCGTCGCTGACGTACTCGTAGAGATCGAAGCTGCCGTCGCTGCAATAGCGGTCGTAGTTGCCTTCGGCATCGCAGCCGTAGGGAAAGGCCAGGCGGTCGTCCGTTGCCAGCCGCTGCGTGCCCAGATGGGCCGTGAGCCGCCAGCGGGCATCGACCTGGTGACGCATGCGCAGCGAGGCGGTGAGCGCCTCCATCACCACGGGCTGGCTCCAGCGCTGGTTGTTGAGGTTGATGCGGGGGTCGGTGGGCGCGGGCAGGGTGTCGCCCAGCAGGCTGAAGGCGGGTTGGCTGGGCTGGCTGCGACGGCTGGTCTCGACCTCGGCTTCCACGGTGGTGGCCGGGCTGAGGCGCCAGTCGCCGGCCACGGCCAGCAGGCGGCGGTGGCCGGTGTCGCTGCGCAGGGGCGAGTCGAGGTGTTCGTAGGCAGCGTTCACGCGCAGGCCGAAGCGTTCATCCGTGCCGAAGCGCTCGCCGAGGTCGGCCGCCGCGCCCACGGTGTGGCGGCTGCGCCAGCCTAGCTCTGCGCTGCGCACGCGGCCTTCGGGGCGTTTGACGACGAGGTTGACCAGGCCGCCCGGCGCACTGGTGCCGGCCTGGATGCCGCTGGTGCCCTTGAGCACTTCGAGTGCGGCCTTGTTGTCCAGCGGGATGGAGGTTTCGGCGTTGATGGGCAGGCCGTCGCGCCGGTAGTTGAAGCGGTTGTCGAGCACGAAGCCGCGCACGGACAGGAAGTCCCAGTAGCCCTGGGAGTTGTAGCTGTCGCTCACGGCGGCATCCAGGCTCACGGCATCGGCGATGCGAGTGGCGCCGCGGTCTTTGAGGTCGCCTTCGGGGAGGACCGCGGCTGACAGGGGCGTGCGAGCCAGCGGCACCGCACCGAAGCCGCCCACTTCGGCGCGGGCGGTGGGGGCCTGGCCGGAGACGGTGATGACGGGCAGGGCGTCGGAGACGGCCTGCGCTCGGGCGCTACAGGCCATCAGGGCAAGGCAGGCCAGCGCAATGGGGTGAAGGGCGGGGCGGATGAAGAAGGAGGAACGATGTACTGCGGCGGCCATCTGCGATCTCTTCTGGCAGGACGCAGGTGGGCGGCGGAAGGAGGAGGCCCGTGGGGAGCGGGGGCCCAGTCGTTCGGACGCTTCCCTGCGCGAGGATTACCTCAATCAGGTTCAAAGGGACTTTCTCAGTCGGGCCCTGGCAGGCCCAACACCCCTAGCGGAGCGATGCGCGGCAGGCCGCGCAACACAGCGGATTATGGCGCAGGTGCGTGTGGCGCGTCAGTCGTCGAAGGTGGGGGTCTCGACGCCCAGCACCTTGTGCAGCTTGGGGCTGGTGGTGGTGTACTGCAGGTGGATGCGCTTGTCGGGGAAGATGTAGGGCGCGGCGCCAAAGGCGGCCAGTGCAGCCTCGTGGAAGCCCGAGAGGATGAGCTTCTTCTTGCCCGGATAGGTGTTGATGTCGCCCACGGCGAAAATCCCGGGGATGCTGGTTTCGAACTTCTCGGTGTCGACCACGACCTGCTTGCGCTCCAACGCCAGGCCCCATTCGGCGATGGGGCCGAGTTTGGGGCTCAGGCCGAAGAAGACCAGCAGCACGTCCAGGGGCACGACGCGCGTCACGCCGTCGCTGCCGGTGACTTTCACGCCGGTGAGGCGGTCGCCCTGTTCCTCGATGCCGGTGATCTGGCCGATCACGAACTGCATCTCCATCGCGTCGCACAGCTCTTTCATGCGTGCGACCGAGGCGGGCGCCGCGCGAAAGCCGTCGCGGCGGTGGATCAGGATGACGCTTTCGGCCCTGTTCGGGCCGTCCTGGGCGAAGTTGAGCGTCCAGTCCAGGGCGGAGTCGCCCCCGCCCACGATGACGAGGTTCTTGCCAGCAAACTGGGCCGGGTTCTTGACGCGGTAGAAGACCTGGCGGTCGTGGTGCTTCTCGATGCCATCGACCTTCAGCAGCCGGGGCTGAAAGGCCCCCACGCCGCCGGCAATGAAGACGGTCCGGGTGATGAAGCGCGTGCCTTTGGCCGTGGCCACGTCGAAGCGTCCGTCCTCGCGGCGTCGCACCTCCGTGACTTCCTGGCCCAGGTGGAAGGTGGCACCGAAGGGCTCGATTTGCTTGAGCAGGTTGTCGGTGAGTTCCTTGCCGGTGCACACGGGCACGGCCGGAATGTCGTAGATGGGCTTGTCGGGGTAGAGCTCGATGCACTGACCACCAGGGTAGGGCAGCGAGTCGATGATGTGGGCCTTGACTTCGAGCAGGCCCAGTTCAAAAACCTGGAACAGACCCACCGGGCCGGCACCGACGATGACGGCATCGGTCTCGATGGGCAGCGTGCTCTCAGGCGCTTCCATGCATCGACCTCAACGCTTGAGCTCGGACAGCTTGCCGGTGCGGTCTTTCCACTCCTCCGCATCGGGCAGGGGCGGCTTGCGCTTGGTGATGCTCGGCCAAATCTTGGCCAGCTCGGCATTGAGTGCGATGAAATGCTGCTGGTCGCCGGGCACGTCCTCTTCCGGCAAGATGGCATTGACCGGGCACTCGGGGATGCACACCGCGCAGTCGATGCACTCGTCGGGGTCGATGGCCAGGAAATTGGGGCCTTCGCGGAAGCAGTCCACCGGGCACACGTCCACGCAGTCGGTGTACTTGCAGCGGATGCAGGCTTCGGTCACGACGTGGGTCATAGGGGGAGTCTCGAGGAATGGAGGAAACAGAGGCCGGGCCGGAGCACCGCGGCGAGCCGACCGATCGGGCGCATTGGCGAGGATTCTAAGGCCGGGGGCCGGGGCTCGTGTCTTGACCCGGGGCAACAACCTTGTCGGCCGGATCCGTGCCGTGTACTGCACAAAGCCGGCGGGTCACGGCGGTCAGGGGCCGGGCGCCGCAGCCCACGATGACCACGGCGGGGCGTCCTGCGTGCAGCACGCTGGCCTGGGCCAGGGTGGCCACGGTGTGATCGCTGTGCAGCTCGTCGGGCCAGCCGGCGCGCGAGACGACGCTGGCCGGGGTGTCGTCCGGCCAGCCGGCTTGCCGCAGGCGGCGGGACAGGGCGCCGAGCTGGCGGCCGGCCATGTAGAAGACCTCGGTGTCGGCGCAGCGGCTGGCATGCAGGTCGCCGGCGCGTGTCATGGCCGTGGTCAGGCTCACGCTGCGGCCGGCCCCGCGACGGGTCAGCGGGCGCTGGGTGCCGGCGGCCGCGGCCAGCGCCGCCGTGACGCCAGGCACCACCTCGGTGGCCAGGCCTGCGGCGGCGGCGGCTTCGAGTTCTTCTTCCAGACGCCCAAAGACGCTGGGGTCTCCGCCCTTGAGCCGCACCACCAGATCCGCCTCGCGCGCATGGCGCACCAGCAGCGCATTGATCATGGCTTGGGCCGTCGAATCGCAGAAACCACGCTTGCCCACGTGGATCCAGCGCGCCCGGGGGGCGAGTTCGCGCAGAGCTGGGTCGGTCAGGGCGTCGTACAGCACGACGTCAGCCTGGGCCAGCAGCCGGGCCCCGCGCAGGGTGATGAGGTCGGCCGCACCGGGGCCGGCTCCGATGAAGGCGATCCTGCCCATGGCGAGCGCCTGCTTCAGCCGACTGACTTTACGAGCAGGGCGCCGCTGGTGCGGTGGCTGCTCGGATCGACGACGATGAGCGCACCGCCGACGCGGTTGTCCGCATAGGGCTCGACCGGCAGCGGCTGCTGCGTCTCGACGGTGACGTGGCCGATGTCGTTGACGGCCAGCTCATGTGCCTCGGTGGGCTGCAGGCTGTGGATGTCCAGGCGGCTGTCGATGGCCGTGATGCGAGCGTGCACCCAGCGGTTGCCGTGGCGCACCCAATACTTGCGACCCACGACGGCCGGCTCGGTGTCGAGCCAGGCCAGCGTGGCCGCGAAGCGCTGGGTGGTGCGGGCCGTGCCGGGCGTGGCGATCCAGTCGCCGCGCGAGACGTCGAGCTGGCGGTCAAGCACGATGCCGGCCGATTCACCGGCCACACAGGAGGCGACCACGCTGCCGGCGCGGCGCACCTCGGCCACTACGGCGGTCTCGCCGCTGGGCACGATCTGCACGGCGTCGCCCGCCTTGACTTGGCCGTGGGCGATGCGGCCCCACAGCGTGCGCGGCTGGTTGCCGGTGCCTTCGCCTTCACGGGCCACGTACTGCACGGGAACGAGCAGGTGACCGCTGA
The DNA here is from genome assembly GCF_046291045.1 of Caldimonas sp. GTDB lineage: Bacteria > Pseudomonadota > Gammaproteobacteria > Burkholderiales > Burkholderiaceae_C > Caldimonas. The sequence goes on from NZ_JBKBSL010000006.1 coordinate 68,270, forward strand.
CACGCTCTTGCACCGTGGGCAGGGTTTCGAGCAGTTGTAGCAGCGAGGGGCCGTCGTACCAGGGCGCATCCAGCGGTTGGGTGACGTTGTCGCCGCGCAGGGCCGAGACGGGCACGATGCCGGCGACCTGGATGTCGGCCTGTTCGGCGAAGTCGAGCAGGGCGTTGCGCACGGCGGTGTAGGCCCGGGCGGGATCGTTCACCGCATCGAGCTTGTTGACGGCGAACACGATGCTGGGCACGCGCAGCAGGTGGGCCAGCAGGGCGTGGCGGCGTGTCTGCGGCAGCAAGGCGACCGGCTGGGCCGCCACGTCGAGCTTGGTGATGTCCACCAGCACCACGGCGGCATCGCTGCCGGCGGCAGCCGTCACCATGTTGCGGGTGTACTGCTCATGGCCGGGCGCATCGGCAATGATGAACTTGCGCTGCTTGGTGGCGAAGTAGCGGTAGGCCACGTCGATCGTGATGCCCTGCTCGCGCTCGGCCTCCAGGCCGTCGGTGAGCAGCGACAGGTCGATGGGCTGGCCTGCGGCCTTCTTCTCCAGCATGTCGAGCTGGTCGGCCAGGATGGCCCGGCTGTCGTAGAGCAGGCGACCGATCAGCGTGCTCTTGCCGTCGTCGACGCTGCCGGCGGTGAGGAAGCGCAAGGCGCGGTGATCCGCGATCTCTTGAGTGCGGACTGCGGCGTTCATTAGAAGTACCCCTCTTTCTTCCGACGCTCCATCGAGGCATCGGAGGTGCGGTCGTCCATGCGGGTGGCGCCGCGTTCACTCACGGTGACCTTGAGCGTCTCTGAGACGATCTCGACGGCATGAGCCGCCGTGCTTTCGACCGGGCAAGTGCAGGTCATGTCCCCCACGGTGCGGAAACGCACCTGGACGGTCTCGACCGTCTCGCCGGCCTGGGGCGGGGTGACCTCGGTCACCGGCACCAGAAGACCCTTGCGGCGCACGATCCGGCGGTCGTGGGCGTAGTACAGGCTGGGCAGCGGGATGTTTTCACGGGCGATGTACAGCCACACGTCCAGCTCGGTCCAGTTGCTGATCGGGAAGGCGCGCATGTGCTCGCCCGGACGGATGCGCGTGTTGAACAGCGTCCAGAGTTCAGGGCGCTGCTCCTTGGGTTGCCACTGGCCGAAGCTGTCGCGGTGGCTGAAGATGCGCTCCTTGGCGCGGGCCTTCTCTTCGTCGCGGCGGGCTCCACCGATCATCAGATCGAAGCGGTGCTCCTCGATGGTCTCGAGCAGCGTCACGGTCTGGTGGCCGTTGCGCGACTCCAGCGGGTGGGCCAGGCGCACGGTGCCGCGCCGGATCGAATCCTCCAGGTGGCCGACCACCAGGCGCTCGCCCATCTCGGCCACGCGGCGGTCGCGGAACTCGATCACCTCGGGGAAGTTGTGGCCGGTGTCCACGTGCACCAGGGGGAAAGGCAGGCGGCCCTTGAAGACGCCATTGCCCAGGTGGTTCTTGAAGGCCTTCTCGGCCAGGCGCAGCACCACGCAGGAGTCCTTGCCACCCGAAAACAGCAGGGCCGGGCGCTCGAAGGCCGCCACGGCCTCGCGCAGGATGAAGATGGCTTCTTCCTCGAGCCAGTCGAGGTGCCGGTGATCGAGTTCCGGCAGGAGTTGTTCGATGCTTGCGGGCGCGTTCACGGGCGGGCTCCGATCAGGGAAACGGCAGGGGGCGTGTCTTGGGGGACGTGCAGGCCGCATTCCTTGGCCTTTTCGTCCTCCCACCACCAGCGGCCGGCGCGGAAATCCTCGCCCACCGCGATGGCACGTGTGCAGGGTGCGCAGCCGATGCTGGGGTAGAACCTGTCATGCAAGGGGTTGTAGGGCACGTCGTTCGTGGCGATGTAGTGCCAGATGTCGTTCCAGGTCCAGTCGGCCAGCGGGTTGAGCTTGACGCGGCGCTGGTCGTCCAGGTCGCGGAAGGGCACCTCGGCGCGATGGTTCGATTGCTCCCGGCGCAGCCCGGTGATCCAGGCTTGGCGGCCTTGCAGCATGCGCGACAGCGGCTCGAGCTTGCGGATGGCACAGCAGCGCTTGCGCAGCTCGATGCTTTCGTACATGGCCTTTTCGCCGTGGTTGCGCACGAAGTGCACCACAGCCTCGTGCTGGGGTTCGTAGATCTCCACGCGCAGGCCGTAGCGCTCTTCGATGCGCGGGATGAGGGCCAGCGTCTCGGCGTGCAGCGCTCCGGTTTGCAGCGTGCCGATCGCGATGCCCAAGGTGTGGCGCGCGATCATGTCGGTGAGCACCATGTCCTCGGCGCCCAGGCTGGTGGCCTGCACGATGCGGCCGCGGAACTCGGCGGCTGCCGACTGCAGGACGGCCAGGGCATGCGCATGGCGTGCCGCATAGTCCGGCGAAGGGCGGGCGTAGAGTTCGATGGCCGTCATGACACGGCCTCCCGGCGGGCAAACAGGGGACGGTTGTCGTGCACGTCGCCCTGGTAGTAGCCGTTGAAGAAGTCGAGCGCGCGGCGGGCGGCGGCCTCGTCTTGGTCGGCGCGCAGTTGCACGGCGTCGACGCCGCTGCGGTCGAGCAGTGGCAGCATGTCCACCAGCACCTCGCCGACGGCTCGCACTTCGCCGGCAAAGCGGTAGCGGCTGCGCAGCAGCCGGGCCTGGCTGTACGCACGCCCGTCGGTCCACTTCGGGAAGTGCAGCACGACAAGACCCAGGCGGGGCAGGTCGGCCTCCAGCGCCTCGACATCGGTGTCGTTGGAGATTTGCACGCCTGCGAGCAGGTGGGCCGGCCAAGTGGCGCGCACCGCCTGCCATTGAGCCCAGCTCAGCAGGCGGTGCGCGGCGGGCCGAGGCTCGGCTTCGTCCTCGGGGGCCCGCTGCCAAGCGTCGTCGTGGGGATGAATGAACTTCATTGTCGTGTCCTTCCTCAGGCTGCCAGGGCCTTGCCGGTGGTGCGGCGCACTGCATTGGCGGCGTTCTTGAAGGGCTCTAGGCCCACACGCTTGACGGTGTCGATGAAGCGTTCGTTGGCCGCGCGCTGCTCGCGGTAGGTCTCGACCACGGCCTCGATCACGTCCACCACCTCGTCGGCGGCGAACGAGGGGCCGATCACTTTGCCGGGCGTGGCCGGTCCGCTTTGCGTGGAACCGTCCGAGCCCCCCAGGGTGATCTGGTACCACTCGGCGCCGTCCTTGTCGACGCCGAGGATGCCGATGTGCCCGGTGTGGTGGTGGCCGCAGGAGTTCATGCAGCCGCTCATGTGCACATCGATGTCGCCGATGTCGTAGAGCTCGTCGAGATCCTGGTAGCGCTGGGCGACTTGCTCGGCGATCGGGATCGAGCGTGCATTGGCCAGACCGCAGAAGTCGCCGCCGGGGCAGGCGATCATGTCGGTGAGCAAGCCGATGTTGGGCGTGGCGAAGCTGGCGGCCTTGGCCTCCTGCCACAAGGCATAGAGTTCCGACTCGCGCACCCAAGGCAGCACGAGGTTTTGGTCATGGGTGACGCGGGCCTCGCCGGCACTGTAGCGCTCGGCCAGATCGGCGGCGTGCTCCAGTTGCGCATCGGTGACGTCGCCGGGCGCCTGGCCTACGCGCTTGAGCGAAAGCGTGACGGCGCGGTAGCCTGGGAAGCGGTGGCGGTGCACATTGCGCTCCAACCAGCGACGGTAGGACGGCGGGGCGTCGGCCGCAGCGGCGGCCAGCGCATCGTTGGCGGCTTGGGGGTCGTAGCGCACGCCGGGGGGGGCGTCGAAGTGCTGGGCCACGCGGTCGAGCTCCTCCTGAGGGATGATGTGAGCGGCTCCGTCGACGTCGCGCTCGAGGATTTGGCGGAACTCGTGCTCGACCGCGTCGATGAACTTCTGGCCTTCGGCCTTCACGAGGATCTTGATGCGAGCCTTGTACAGGTTGTCGCGACGGCCGTAGCGGTTGTAGACGCGCACGATGGCCTCGAGGTAGACGAGGATCTGCTGCCAGGGCAGGAACTCGCGCACGACGGTGGCGATGAGAGGGGTGCGGCCCATGCCGCCGCCCACTAGCACCTTGAAGCCTACATCGCCATTGGCGTTGCGCAGCAGTTGCAAACCGATGTCATGCCAGCCGATGGCGGCACGGTCCTCGGCAGCACCGCTGACTGCAATCTTGAATTTGCGCGGCAGGAAAGCGAACTCCGGGTGCAGGGTCGACCACTGGCGCATCACCTCGCAATAGGGGCGCGGGTCCACGATCTCGTCGGGGGCGATGCCGGCGAAGGCGTCGCTGGTGATGTTGCGGATGCAGTTGCCCGAGGTCTGGATGCCGTGCATGTTCACGGCTGCGAGCTCGTCCATCACGTCTGCGGCACGCTCCAGCGGGATCCAGTTGAACTGGATGTTTTGGCGCGTGGTGAAGTGGCCGAACCCGCGGTCATACTCGCGAGCGATGCGTGCCAAGGTACGCAACTGGGTGCTGCTGACCTCGCCGTAGGGGATGGCGATGCGCAGCATGGGCGCGTGGCGCTGGAGGTACCAGCCGTTTTGCAGCCGCAGCGCCTTGAATTCCTCGTCTCCGAGCTGGCCGGCCAAGTGGCGCTGCAGCTGGTCGCGGAACTGGGCCGCACGCTGTCGGACGAAGTGACGATCGAACTCGGTGTATTGATACATCTCGGGGTCCGTGAGGCGAATCAGTGGATGACCTTGAGGCCGGCGGTGACCAAGGCGGCGCACAGCAGACCGCGCACGAGTCGGTCGGGCAGATTGCGGGTCAGGCGTGCGCCGATCCAGATGCCGGGGATGGAGCCCACCAGCAGCGTGACCAGCAACGTCCAGTCGACATGGCCCAGACTCGCATGGCCGATGCCGGCCACCAGCGTGAGCGGCACGGCGTGGGCAATGTCGGTACCCACCAGGCGGCGCGCCTCGATGTGCGGATACAGGAAAAGGATGAGGGTGGCGCCGATGGCCCCGGCGCCGATGGAGCTGAGCGAGACCAGCACACCCAGGGCTGCTCCGGCAACCACGGTGAGCACGGGTTTGCGGTGCTCGGGCAACCAGCGTTGCAGCTTCAGAGCCACGCGGTGCCAGGCCTGACGGTAGGCCACGGTGAGGGCGGTGAGCAGCAAGGCGATGCCCAGCGAGAAGGTCAGGGCGCTGGCCCAGCCCTTGGTGACGCCGGTGTAGTGCATCAGCCCGATCATCACGACCGAGGCGGGTACGCTGCCGGCCAGCAGCAGGCCGGTGATGCGGTAGTCGACATTGCCCTGGCGGTGATGGGCGACCGAGCCTGAGACCTTGGTCAGGCCCGCGAACCACAGATCGGTGCCAATGGCCACGGCCGGGTTGAGCTTGAAGACGGACAGCAGCAGCGGCGTCATGAGCGAACCACCGCCCACGCCGGTCAGGCCGACGATCACGCCGACCCCGAATCCACTGACGACAGCCACCCAATCCATGTTGTTCCTTGTGAAACCCGGCCAGCAAGGCCAACGCAGCGCGCGCATCCCGCGCGGATGGAGGGACTGTAGGGAGGTCTTATATAAATGAGAACTACAAAATCATTTGATAGTTATGCTGTGAAGTTATTTTGTGACGCCTGCTTCTTTTTTTCTTTCCACCGAAGGTGCTGCACCAGCCGGCTAACATCACGCTCCATGTCAGCTTCCGATTCGTTCCCGCCCGGGACCGGCCTGGGCTTGCACCAGCTGCGCCGGCGCAGCCTGTTGCTGTCCACCGTGGCGCTTGCTGCCTGTCAAACTCCCCCGCCCGTCTCGGTGACCCCTGCGCCGGCGCCCGCGCCGCAGCCGCGGCCTGTGCGCATCGGTCTGGCGCTGGGTGGTGGAGCGGCCCGCGGGTTTGCGCATATCGGGGTGATTCAGGTGCTGGAGGAACAGGGCATTCAGCCCGACCTGGTCGTGGGCACTTCGGCGGGCAGCCTGGTGGCGGCGCTGTACGCTTCGGGCAAATCGCGTGCCGAACTGCGTGCCCTGGCCGAGACCATGGACGAGACGGCGATCACCGACTGGTCCTTCCCGCTGCGCGGGGTGATCCGGGGCGAGGCCTTGGCGCGTTACGTGAATCAGCAGACCGGTGGGTTGACGATCGAGCGCATGAAGCTGCCGCTGGGCATCGTCGCCACCGATCTGGCCAGCGGGGAGCCGGTACTGTTCCGGCGCGGCGACACCGGCACGGCGGTGAGAGCCTCCAGCGCCGTGCCCGCGGTGTTCCAGCCGGTGCGCATCGGTGAGCGCGAGTACGTCGATGGCGGACTGGTCTCGCCGGTGCCGGTGCGCTTTGCGCGGCAGATGGGGGCCGACTTCGTCATCGCCGTGGACATCTCTTCCCCGCCTCAGGGCGGCGCGGTGGGCGATGCCATGCGCATGTTGCTTCAGACCTTTGCCATCATGGGGCGCAGCATCAATCACTTCGAGCTGCGCGAGGCCGATGTCGTGATCCGTCCGCCACTGGCCGGCCTGGCGGGAACCGATTTCCGCTCCCGCCGGCTGGCGATGGATGCCGGCCGCGACGCCGCCTTGGCGGCATTGCCCCAGATCCGCGAGCGTCTGGCCGCCAAGACCCGCTCCGGCTGAAGGTGCAGAAAAAAGCCCGGTGGGGGACCACCGGGCTGAAGGTACCTTGGGAGGTACCGAGGAGACAACCTTTCAGGGAGACCGTGGAGCCACGCTGCACGGCATTCCTGAGAATCGGGGCGAACCGGAAAAGTTCAACCCCCCGATTGCAAATGCGGGTGTCAGGCGCTGCGCTTGGCGCGCGGGGTCTGGGCCGCCTTCACGGCCGAGCTGGTCACGGCCTGGATGTTGGCTTCGGCCACTTCCGCGGCCTGCTTGGCGGCCTTGTGGACGCTTTCGAAGGCATTGTTGGCCGCCGCCACGGCCGACTTCACCAGGGCCACGGCGTTCTCGGTGCCGGCCGGAGCGTTCTTGACGGCGTTGTCGACGACGGCCATGAACTTCTTCTGGGCCTCGGCGATTTGCGCTTCGGCGATCTTGCTCACTTCGGCATTGGTGCTCGAAGCGATGTCATAGACATGGCGGCTGTAAGCGGCGGCCTTCTCGGCACTGGGCTGCAGCAGCGAGGCCTGCAGGGCCAGCAGTTCCTGGGCGTCCTTGACAGACAGGGTGGCCTGGGCGTGCTCGGCGGCCTCGGCCAGCGAGGCCTTGGCAACCTGCAGGTTCAGCTCGACGAGCTTTTCGACGCCTTCAAAGGCTTTCTGGGTGAGCCCGAACAGGGTCTCGACATTGGCTTTGTGGGCGGCAACCAGTTGTTCAGCGGTCATCATGATCGAGGACTCCTCGGGTGGGTGGACACATTTATGTTGCATCGCAACATGATCGAAAGTATAGGGGAGTTAGCAAGCATTGCAAGCAGTTTTGTTGCGATGCAGCAAGATTTAGGGGGCCTACTCTAGAGGTGCTGGCTCGACTCCGGGGGCGAGTGTTCCGCAGGGATATGTCGCCGCCGTGACGAGCCCGCGAGGCCTCGGCGGTCCACAATGCGCCGATCGCGCTCACCGCTGTCATGCTGGCCTACTACTCCGACCGCTTCGTGCTGCCACTGCCGCCTGGGCACCGATTCCCGATGGCGAAGTACCGGATGCTGCGCGACCGCGTGGCCGCCGAGCTGCCGGCCGTGCGGCTGGTGGAGGCGCCTGCGGCTAGCGAAGGGGAACTGGCCCTGGCCCATGCGCCGGCCTACATCGAGGCGGTGCTGCAGGGCACGCTCAGTCCGGCCCAGCAGCGTGAGATTGGCTTTCCCTGGTCGCCGGCCATGGCCGAGCGTGCCCGTCGCTCGGTCGGCGCCACGATAGCGGCGGCCCGTGCGGCGCTGGAGGAGGGGCTGGCGGCCAACCTTGCCGGCGGGACGCACCACGCCTACGCTGACAAGGGCAGCGGTTACTGCGTCTTCAACGACGTGGCGGTGGCCGCCCGGCTGATGCAGGCGCAGTGGCATCGCCAGTCCCGACGCCTGCTGCGCGTGGCCGTGATCGACCTGGACGTGCACCAGGGCAACGGCACTGCGGCGATCTTCCGCGACGACCCGACCGTCTTCACCCTGTCGCTGCACGGGGCGCGCAACTTCCCCTTCCGCAAGGAGGTGAGCGACCTCGACGTGGAACTGCCCGACGGCTGCACCGACGGGCCCTATCTGGATGCACTGGACGGCGCACTGCAGACGCTGTGGGCCAGCCATGAGGGTGCCCTCCCGGGCCTGATCTTTTACCTGGCCGGCGCCGATCCGCACGAAGGCGACCGGCTGGGCCGCCTCAAGGTGTCGGCGGCCGCACTGGCCGAGCGCGATGCCCGGGTGCTGGGGGCCGCCGCCGAGCGGGGCATCCCGGTGGTCGTCACCATGGCCGGCGGCTACGGCCACGACCTTGCACAGACCGTGGCGCTGCAATGGCGCACCCTGCAACTGGCCTGCGAGCACTGGCAGCGTTGGTCCCGTGCCCAGGCCCCATTCGAGGAGGACACCCGGCATGAGCCGACCCCAGGCTGAACCCCGAGAGGCCTACCGCCACTTCCTGCCCATCACCACGCGCTGGATGGACAACGACGTCTATGGCCACGTCAACAACGTCGTCTATTACAGCTACTTCGACACGGTGGTCAACGAGTACCTGATCTCCCGGGGCGTGCTGGACATCCATGCGGGCGGGGTCATCGGCCTGGTGGTGGAGACCCAGTGCAATTACTTTGCGCCGCTGGCCTTTCCGCAGACGGTGCAGGCCGGGTTGCGCGTGGCGCATCTGGGGTCGTCGAGCGTGCGCTACGAGGTGGGGCTGTTCGCGCAGGGCGAGCCGCTCACGGCGGCGCGGGGGCATTTCGTGCACGTCTACGTGGATCGCGTCACGCGCAAGCCGGTGCCGCTGCCGGCGGCTTTGGCGGCGGCGCTGGAGGGGCTGCGATAGCGCTCGAGTACGGGGGCTTCATCGTGCGGCACCTGCCTTGGCGCTTGAGTGTCGGCGCTTTCATGGGCGGCGGCGTTCAGCCCATGCTCAGCTCGGTCGACCGGGGGCCTTCCTACAATGGTCGGGCTCATCATCAAGGAGACCGTCGTGCACAAGGTGCTTGTGGCGCGCGCCACCTTCCCCGACATCATCGACCGCCTGAGGGGGTACTTCGAGGTCCAGGACAATCCCGAGGACGAGGTGTGGAGTCCCGAGGCCCTGAGCCGGGCCCTGCAGGGCAAGGCCGGGCTGATCGCCACCGGCAGCGAGCGCATCGATGAAGCCTTGCTGGCGGCCCACCCGCAGCTGCGGGCGGTGTGCAACATGGCCGTGGGCTACAACAACATCGATGTGCAGGCCTGCACCGCGCGCGGCATCGTCGTCACCAACACGCCGGACGTGCTGACCGAGACCACCGCCGACTTCGGCTTTGCGCTGATGATGGCTGCGGCGCGTCGCATCGCCGAGTCGGAGCACTATCTGCGCGCCGGCCGGTGGACGAAATGGCGCTACGACATGTTCGTGGGGCCGGATGTGCACGGTGCCACGCTGGGCATCCTGGGGATGGGGCGCATCGGCCAGGCCATCGCGCGGCGTGGCGCGCATGGCTTCGGCATGAAGGTGATCTACCACAACCGCTCGCGCCTGCCCGAGGCGACCGAGGCGCAGTGCGGTGCACGCTATGTCGACAAGGCCACGCTGCTGCGCGAGGCGGACCATCTGGTGATCGTCGTGCCGTACTCCCCCAGTTCCCACCACGCCATCGGGGCGGCCGAGCTGGCGCAGATGAAGCGCACGGCCACCCTGACCAACATTGCCCGGGGCGGTGTGGTGGACGATGCGGCCTTGGCTCAGGCCTTGCGCGACGGACGGATCGCGGCGGCCGGGCTGGATGTGTTCGAGGGTGAACCCCATGTGCATCCGCACCTGCTGGAGGTGCCCAATGTCGTGCTGACGCCCCACATCGCCAGCGCCTCGGTGGCCACGCGTCGGGCCATGGCGAACCTGGCGGTGGACAACCTGATCGCCGCGCTGGGCTGCGGGCCGGATGCGGGCCGCCCACCCACGCCGGTGAACCCGGAAGTGCTGAAGCGCTGAGAGCGTTGCGGGACTGACACAATCGGCCGATGGAATCGAATCTGTGGTGGCTGGCCGCGCTGGGCGCGACCAATGTCGTGGTGCTGATCGTTCTGGCCTGGCGGATGCTCGGCGCCGGGCGCGAGCCGGCAGCCAGTCGGGAGGACCTGCTGGCGCAGACGCGGCTGCAGGGCGAGGCGCTGGTGCGCCTGGAGCGGGAGCTGCGAGACGAACTGAGCCGCAGCGCCCAAGGCACGCGCCAGGAACTTGGCGGTACGCTGGCGCTGTTCCAGCAGACCCTGATGACTCAGCAGGGCGACGTGGCGCGCACCCAGAACGAGCAGATCGACAGCTTCCGCGCGCAACTGGCGACCCTGCAGCAGCTCGTCGCCGACAGCCTGCGCTCGACGGCCTCGGCACTCACTGCCCAGGCCCAGTCGGCGCGCGAGGCGCAAGACGTCGCCCTGCGGCGCTTTGCCGAGGGCTTGAACGAGCAGTTGCGGGCTTTGTCCGAGGCCAACGAGCGCCGCTTGGCCGAGGTGCGTCAGACGGTGGAGACCCGACTGGCCGCGCTGGCCGCCGACAACGAGAAGAAGCTCGAGCAGATGCGCCAGACGGTGGACGAGAAGCTGCATGCCACGTTGGAGCAGCGCTTGGGCGAGAGCTTCAGGCAAGTGGCCGAACGCCTGGAGCAGGTGCATCGCGGCCTGGGCGAGATGCAGTCGCTGGCCCAGGGGGTGGGGGATCTCAAACGGGTGCTGACCAATGTGAAGACCCGCGGTGTGTTCGGCGAGACCCAGCTCGCCGCCTTGTTGGAACAGGTGTTCACCCCAGAGCAGTACGAAACCAACGTGGCCACTGTGCCGGGCAGCCGCGAGCGGGTCGAGTTCGCGATCCGCCTGCCGGGTAAGGGCGACGACGGCGCCCCCGTGTGGCTGCCGCTGGACGCCAAGTTCCCGCGCGAGGATTACGAGCGGCTGCTGGCCGCGCAGGACGATGCCGACCGTGAGGCTGCCGAGGCCGCGGCCAAGGCCCTGGAGCAGCGCATCCGCGACGAGGCGCGCAGCATCGCGACCAAGTACTTGGCCCCGCCGCACACCACCGACTTCGGCGTGCTGTTCGTGCCCACCGAGGGGCTGTACGCCGAACTGCTGCGCCGCCCGGGCCTCACCGACGCCCTGCAGCGCGATCACCGCGTCATCCTGGCCGGGCCCACCACCTTGCTGGCCATGCTCAACAGCCTGCAAATGGGCTTTCGCACCCTGGCGCTGGAGAAACGCTCGTCCGAGGTCTGGAAGGTGCTGGGGGCCGTCAAGACCGAGTTCGGCAAGTTCGGGGAGGTGCTGGCCCGCGTGAAGGACCAGACCCAGACGGTGCTCAACACCCTGGACAAGGCCGAGACCCGCACGCGGCAGATGAGCCGGGCGCTTCGAGCCGTCGAGGCCTTGCCCGATGCCCAGGCCGCCGGCTTGTTGTCCGACGAGGCTGTGGACGAGCGGGGCTGAGTCCGTCAAGGGCGCGCACGGCGCGCACGGCGACTGAGGTAGCGCCCCACGTCCACCGCATCGAGCAATCCGCCCTCCACCGGGCAGGGTTGACCCGTGATCCAGGCGGCCGCGATCTCGCCAGCCAGCAGCGACCAAGTGATCCCGCGCGACCCCAGCCCGGTGCATGCGTACAGCCCGGGCAGGCGCGGCAGGTGGCGGGGCTGACCGGCACGGTGGCCCAGGGTGGGCAGCGCGGCCACGTCTGGCAGCGGGCCGATCAGGGGCAGGCGGTCGGGCGTCACGGCGCGCCAGCCGACCCGGCCTTCCAACCTGGCCGGATCGACCGCTGGTGGCTTCACGCCCAGCCGAGCGAGCTGGGCCAGGTTGTGCGAGTGGTCGTTCGCGCGCACCGTGGGGTCGTCGTCACCGGGCTGACTGGTTGCGCCGCACAGCGACCACCCGTCATGGGCGGGCAGCAGATAGCCGCCAGCGGCCACGGGCATGCGGGGCAAGGTCAGGCCGGGCAGCGTGGCCGGCAACCGGGTGACTTGGCCGCGCACCCGCTGCAGCGGCCAGGGAAAGCCGGGGACCAGCGAGGCGGCCTCGAAGGCGTTGGCCAGCACGACCACCTCGGCGCGGGCCGCCACGGCGCCGGCGGCATCGACCAGCGCCCAGCCGTCGGCCAGGCGAGACAGCGCACGGATCTCCAGCGTGCCGCGCCAGCGCACGGCCTCACCCGCCTGCGCCAAGAGGGCCTGCACCAGGTCGGCCGGCCGCAGCCAGCCGCCGCCCGGAAAGTACCAGGCCGGGCGGCCCAGGGGCAAGCCGCTCAGGGCTGCGGCTTCGGTCGGATCCAGAGCTTGCACATAGCCAGGCGGCAGGCCTTGGCGGGCCAGCAGGGCCTGCATCGAGGACACTGGTCCGTCGTCAGCGCGCAGCAGGCCCTCGAAGCCACCGGTCAGGGGATGGCGCTCGCGCAGCCGCAGCAGCCCCTGCTGCAGACGCAGCGCGGCGGCACGGTGCAGCCGGGCATGAGCCCCGTCATCGGGCAGTACGATGCCATGGAAGAGTCCCGCGGGATTGCCGGAGGCGCCGGCGGCCGGCCGGGCATGGCGGTCGATGAGTTCGCAGCTCCAGCCCGCAGCGGCCAGCGCGTGGGCCACGCTGGCGCCGGCCAACCCCGCCCCCAATACCACGGCATGACGGTTGCGAACCGCAGGCCGCGCCTGGGCTGCGGGCGGCGGCGCCCAGTGCCGGGGCGCAAACCGTGCCACCGTCATGTCGCGTTTGCCGCCGAAGCCGGGCGCACGTTTCACCTCGAAGCCTGCAGCCGACAGGCCATCGCGCACGGCACGAGCGGCGCTCCAGGTGGCAGCGGTGGCACCGGGAGCGGCCAGACGGCCCAGCCCCGCCAGCAGGCGCTCGCCCCACATCTCAGGGTTGCGGTCGGGCGCGAAACCGTCGAGGTAGAACGCATCGGCGCGCAGCCGCAATTCGGGCAGCAAGGCCCTCGCATCCCCGAAAGCCAGGGTGAGACGCACCCGCCCGCTGTCGAATTCCAGGCGGTGCAGATTGGGTGTGAGCAGCGGCCATTGCGCCAGCAGCGGCGCCGCCAGGTCGCCCAGTGGGTGGTCGGCGAGCACTCGCGCCAGGTCTTCGCGGGCCAGGGGATGTTTCTCGATCGAGACGAAGTGCAGGCGTTCGCAGCGCTGAGCGTCGGCACGCCAGGCGGCCCAGGTGGCGAGGAAGTTGTTGCCCAGCCCGAAGCCCGTCTCCACGATGGTGAAGTCGTCGCGCCCGGCCCAGCGGTGCGGCAGGGCGTTGCCGTTCAGGAACACGTGGGTGGCTTGCGCCAGCGCGCCGGCGCGCGCGTGGTAGATATCGCCGAAGGTGGGCGCAAACGGCACTCCATCGCGGAACTCGACGACGGCGGGCCGGATGGGCTGGGTGTTCATGGGCACACCGCGTGCATGAAGGAAAAAAGCCGGCCACAGGCCGGCTCTTGGACGGATCCCAAGGGGTTCACACCCGCTTGCGGTACTCGTGCGTGCGGGTGTCGATCTCGATCTTGTCGCCCTGGTTCACGAAGATGGGCACCTGGATTTCGAAGCCCGTGGCGATCTTGGCCGGCTTGAGCACCTTGCCCGAGGTGTCGCCCTTGACGGCCGGCTCGGTCCAGGTGACTTCGCGCACCACGGTGGTGGGCAGTTCCACCGAGATGGCTTTGCCTTCGTAGAACACCACCTCGACCTCCATGCCGTCTTCCAGGTAGTGGATGGCATCGCCCATGTTCTCGGCCTCCACCTCGTACTGGTTGTACTCGGTGTCCATGAACACGTACATCGGGTCGGCGAAGTAGGAGTAAGTGCACTCCTTCTTGTCGAGGATGATCTGGTCCATCTTGTCGTCGGCCTTGAAGACGACCTCGGTACCGGAGTTGTTCAGCAGGTTCTTGAGCTTCATGCGCACGGTGGCGGCGTTGCGGCCACCGCGGCTGTATTCGGTCTTGAGCACGACCATCGGGTCCTTACCCTGCATGATCACGTTGCCGGCGCGGATTTCCTGTGCAATTTTCATGGTGAATCCCTCTTGGGGGTCGGTCCTGGTCTCGGTGCGAATCTTCGGGGTGCCTACACGGCCGGGTTCGAAGGGACTGGCGCCTCATAGCCGAACACGCGCAAGGCGTGCGCACCCGGATACCGCAAAGCCTCTTATTCTACCCCGAGCGCGCCCTCAGAGTTTGCGCCAGATCCAGCACCTGGGTGCACAAGTCCACCTGCGCGGCCAGGGCCTCACACCAGCGCCCGGCATGGGTGCGCCAGGCGGTCGGCTCGGGCCAGGCCGACGGGTGCAGCGCCTGCAGGTCGCCCGACAACCCGTTCCAGGCGCGCCACAAGGCCCGCAGGGCGTCGGCCTCGCCGGGGGCGATTCCTTCCAGGTAGCGGTCGAGGAAGGCCTCGAGCTTGGGGGCGTGGGCCCCGTCGCTTTGGGGGTAGATGTGCCAAAGGAGGGGCCTGGCCGCCCACTGGGCCCGCACGAACGAATCCTCGCCACGCACGACGTTCAGATCGCAGGCCCACAGCAGATGATCGAACTCCGTCTGGGTCAACAGCGGCAGCCAGTGCACACGCAGTGCGCCCACCGCGTCGGTCCTGCCCTCGCGGGGGGGCTGGCCCAGCAGGGCGGCGACTTGACGGGCGGCCTGTCCGGGCGTCACCAGCAGCAGCGTCGGGTGCTCGGTCAGGCCTTCGAGCCAGAGGCTCAGTCGGGGATTGTCGTAACAGAACAGCGAGACCACCCGTTCGTGCGGACTTAGGGCCAGCCCTTGCCGGGCCAGCCAGGCCGCACCGTCAAAGGCGGCCCGACGTGCGAGCAGGCCCGGCTCGCGCAGCAGGCCGCCGGTGCGGGGCGTGAAGCCCGGGTAGAAGAATCGCTTGACCAGCCCCGCACCGGGCGACTGCCAGCGCGGCGAAGGCAAGCCGTGAGAACGCTCGACGTAGTCCTCGGCACTGAGGTACTCGAGGTTGATCCACACCGGCGGGGGGCTGCGCTCGGCCATGCGCTCGATGTACGGATCGGGCGGATCGCAGCCGAAGGCCTCGACCACCACCTCGGCGGGCTCCACCGGATCCCAGTGCTCGCGCCAAAGGCGCACCTCGACGCCCGTACAGCCGTGCGGGGCCATCCAGCTCAAGGCGCTGGGGTCGTCGACCCACAGCCGCACGACCTGCCCGCGGCCGGCCAGGTCGGCCGCCAGCCGCCAGCACACCCCGATGTCGCCGTAGTTGTCGATGACCCGACAGAAAAGATCCCAACGCATGCCGCCATTGTGGGGGCGCCGGGAGCGGCACAATTCCCGCATGAGTTCCGACGCAACCATCGAGTCCGCTGCCGGTACGCCGTCCGAGGCCCATCGCGAGCGCCTGCTGGCCGAGGTGGCGGCCCTGCCGGGCTTGCCCGGGGTCTACCGCTACTTCGACGCCCAGGGCACCGTGCTCTACGTGGGCAAGGCCCGCAACCTGAAGAAGCGGGTGTCCAGCTATTTTCAGAAGAACCATGGCGGCACGCGCATCGGCCATATGGTCTCCCGCATCGCGCGCCTGGAAACGACCGTGGTGCGCAGCGAGGCCGAGGCCTTGCTGCTCGAGAACAACCTCATCAAGACGCTGCATCCGCGGTTCAACATCCTGTTCCGCGACGACAAGAGCTACCCTTATCTCAAGATCGCCTCGCACGCTTACCCGCGCCTGGCGTATTACCGCGGGGCGGTGGACAAGAAGCACCGCTATTTCGGGCCCTACCCGAGCGCCTGGGCGGTCAAGGAATCGATCCAGCTGCTACAGAAGGTCTTCCGTCTGCGCACCTGCGAGGACACGGTGTTCAATCACCGCACCCGGCCCTGTCTGCTCTACCAGATCAAGCGCTGCTCGGGCCCTTGCGTGGGTTTGGTCAGCCCGCAGGACTATGCCCGCGACGTGGCCCATGCCGAGCGGTTCCTGCGGGGTGAGCAGCAGGAGGTGATCGACACCTTGCAGGCACAGATGATGGCGCACGCCGAGAAGCTGGAGTTCGAGCAGGCAGCCGAGATCCGCAACCAGCTCGGGGCCTTGTCGCGCGTGCTGCACCAGCAGGCCGTGGACACCGGCAGCGACCGCGATGCCGACATCCTGGCGGTGAAGGTGCAGGGCGGGCGCGCCTGCGTGAACTTGGCGATGGTGCGCGGCGGCCGTCACCTGGGCGACCGGGCCTATTTCCCCACTCATGTGGAGGAGGCGTCGGCGGTGGCGGCGGACGAGGACGATGCGTCGCAGACTGCGGAACGCCCGTCCGTGGAAGCCCAGGTGCTGGAGGCCTTCATCGCTCAGCACTACCTGGACGGCGGCGTGCCGCCCCTGCTGGTGGTGAGCCACCCGGTGGACAAGGCCTTGCTGGAAGCGCTGTCGGCGCAGACCGGAGGGAAGATCCACGCCGTGCAACAGCCGCGCGAGCAGCGCCGTGTGTGGCTGGAGATGGCCCTCAAGGGCGCCGAGCTGGCGCTGGCGCGGCTGCTGGCCGAGGAGGGTTCGCAGCAAGCGCGCACCCGAGCCCTGGTGGAGGCCCTGGATCTCAGCCCCGAGAACCTGGACGGCTTCCGCATCGAATGTTTCGACATCAGCCACACGGCCGGCGAGGCGACCCAGGCGGCCTGCGTGGTGTACGAGAACCACAAGATGCAAACCGGCCAGTACCGGCGCTACAACATCGAGGGCATCACCCCCGGGGACGACTACGCCGCCATGCGACAGGTGCTCACGCGGCGCTATGCCAAGCTGGCCGAGGCGGCGGGCAAGGGCGAGGCGCGGCTGCCCGACTTGGTGCTGGTCGACGGCGGGCGCGGCCAGGTGGCCATGGCTCGTGAGGTCTTCGAGGAGCTGGGGCTGGACCTTGGGCTGATCGTGGGGGTCGAGAAAGGGGAGGGCCGCAAGGTGGGCCTGGAAGAACTCGTCTTCGCCGATGGCCGCGAGAAGGTCTTTCTCGGCCGCGAATCGGCCGCCCTGATGCTGGTGGCCCAGATTCGCGACGAGGCCCACCGATTCGCCATCACCGGCATGCGCGCACGGCGTGCCTCGGTGCGCACGGGCGGATCGAAGCTCGAGGACATCCCCGGCGTAGGGCCCAAGAAGCGGGCTAGACTGCTGCAACGCTTTGGCGGTCTGCGCGGTGTGGCCCAAGCCAGTGTGGACGATCTGGCCACGGTGGACGGCATTTCGCGCGAGCTGGCCGAAGAGATCTACAAGGCGCTGCACTGAACCGGTCGTCACGTCTGCAACGAGGAGAACCCGCATGAAGCCCCGCCGACACTGCCGATTGCACCTGTGGACCGCGTCGCTGGCCGCCTGTGCCGCGCTGCTGGGGTGCTCCCCGCCGCCGAGGGCGCCGGCGCCAACGCCTACGCCGACGGCGCCCGAGACCCGTGCGGTGGATCCGGCCGCGCCGGTGCCGGTGGAGGCTCGCGCGCGCAACTGGGACGAATACCGACTGCGGGCCGCGCGACGCATCGTGTCGGCCAATGCGCAGGGCGTGTACCTGGACCGGCCGCCCGATGTGCTGCTGGCCATCCCCGTGCTGGCCATCGACCTCAACGCCGACGGCAGCGTGCGGCGCATCGAGGTGCTGCGCTATCCCGGACAGGCGCGCGACACCACCCAGCTGGCCATCGAGGCCGTGCGCCGTGCGGCGCCCTTCGGCAGCGTGGCCCATCTGCCCCAACCTTGGCGGCTGACCGAAACCTTCCTGTTCCGGGACGACCGGCGCTTCAAACCCCGAACGCTGGACTGAGCCACAATCGCGCCCATGTTCTTCAATCTCCCCACCCTGTTGACCTGGGCCCGCATCGTGGCCATCCCGCTCATCGTGGGGGTGTTCTACCTGCCCTCGCTGGACGTGGCCACGCGCAACCTGGCCGCCGCGGTGCTGTTCATCATCTTTGCGCTCACCGACTGGGCCGACGGCTGGCTGGCGCGCCGGCTCAACCAGACCTCGGCCTTCGGGGCCTTCCTCGACCCGGTGGCCGACAAGTTCCTGGTGTGCGCCTCGCTGCTGGTGCTCGTGGAACTGGACCGGGTGGGGGCGTTGATCGCGCTGGTCATCGTCGGCCGCGAGATCGCCATCTCGGCGTTGCGTGAGTGGATGGCCAGCATCGGGGCCTCGCGCAGCGTGGCCGTGCACATGCTGGGCAAGCTCAAGACGGGCACCCAGATGGTGGCCATCCCCTTCCTGCTCTATGACGGCGTGATCCTGCGCTTCATCGACACCCGCCTGTGGGGCACGGGCCTGATCTACGTGGCTGCGATCCTGACCATCTGGTCCATGGTCTATTACCTACAGAAGGCGCTGCCCGAGATCCGCGCGAAGTCCCGATGACTCGCCCCGGCGAAGGCGCGTGGCTGCGCGCCATGCCCTGGGTCTTCGTGCTCATCTGGAGCACGGGCTTCGTGGTGGCCCGCTTCGGCATGCCTCATGCGCCACCGATGAACTTCCTGGCCTGGCGCTTCGCCTTTTCGGTGCTCGGCCTGGTGATCTGGGCCCGATGGGCTGGCGCGCGCTGGCCGTCCACCCGTTCGCAATGGGGCCATCTGGCGGTGGTCGGTGTGCTGCTGCATGCGGGCTACCTGGGCGGCGTGTGGGCCGCCGTCAAGGCCGGCATGGGCGCCGGTCTGGTGGCGCTGATCGTGGGCTTGCAGCCGGTGCTCACGGCGGTGTGGGTGAGCGCGGTCGATCGTCTGGGGGAAG
This sequence comes from Caldimonas sp., assembly GCF_046291045.1. GTDB lineage: Bacteria > Pseudomonadota > Gammaproteobacteria > Burkholderiales > Burkholderiaceae_C > Caldimonas. The sequence goes on from NZ_JBKBSL010000006.1 coordinate 87,017, forward strand.
GCCGCGTCAGCCTGCGTCAGTGGGCCGGCCTGGGCCTGGGCTTTGCGGGCCTCGTGATGGTGGTGTGGGACAAGCTGGGGGTGGGTGAGGCCGGCCCGGTGAGCCTGGCCCTGGCGCTGTGGGCCCTGCTGGCCATCACCGCGGGCACGCTCTATCAGAAGCGGTGCGTCGTGGGCGGCGACCCGCGCACCGGCAACGCCGTACAACTGATGGCCGCGCTGGCCGTGTCGGCCCCGCTGGCCGCATTGGAAGCCGAGCCGATCGTCCTGCATCCACACTTCATCGGGGCGATGGCGTGGTCGGTGCTGGTGCTCACGCTGGGCGGCAATTCGCTGATGTACCTGCTGATCCAGCGTGGCGCCGCCACCTCCTTCACGAGCCTGCTCTACCTCGTGCCCCCTTGCACGGCCGTGCTGGCCTGGCTGCTCTTCGGTGAGACTCTCACCGCCCTTGCGCTGGCCGGCATGGGCATCGTGGCCTGGGGCGTGTGGCTCGTGGTGCGCAACCAGGGCGGATCGGCCAGCCAGCGTGTGAGGTGATCCTGCAGCAGGCGCAGCCGCCAGGGCAGGGGCGCGCCCGCCGCGCGCGGGCGGACCACCCAGTGCACATCGGCGTCGAGCATGGCGTAGTCGGGCAGCACCTGCACGAGCCGGCCATCGGCCAGGGCCTCGTGGACGTCCCACAGCGAGCGCAGCATCAGTCCCCGCCCTGCGAGCGCCCAATCGCGCACGACCTCGCCGGAGTTGCTCGACAGCGGCCCACTCACGCGCACGGCGACCTCGGCGGGGCGGCGCCGGCGGTCCAGCGCCGTGAGCCGCCAGGTGGCGTAGCGGCTGTCATGCTCGCGCACCACGAGGCAGTGGTGATGCGCCAGGTCGGCCGGTTGCTGCGGGGTGCCGTGCCGGCGCAGGTAGTCAGGGGAGCCGACGACGATGCGCCGATTGCCTGCCAGTCGGCGCAGTACCACGTCGGTCTGCGGCGGACGCCACAGCCACACAGCCGCATCGAAGCTGCCGGTGGCCAGGTCCGGCCACTGCTCCATCAGATGGAGCTGGACTTCCACCGCGGGGTACCGCGCCTGGAAATCGGCCAGCGCGGGGGCCACCCAGCGTCGTCCAAAGCCCAGGGTGCTGACCAGACGGATGAGTCCGCGTGGTTCGCCCACGCGCTCTTGCAGCTCTGATTCCAGCTCAGCCAAGCCGGCCTGCAGTTCGCGCGTCCGAGCGCAGAACACCTCCCCTTCGTCGGTGAGGCCCAGGCGCCGGGTGGTGCGATGGAACAGCCTCAGGCCCAGGCGTGACTCCAGCGCCGCCAGCCGCTTGGTCACGGCGGGTGGCTCCATGTCCAGTGCCCGCGCTGCAGCGGCGAGGCTGCCCTGGTCGGCCACGGCGAGTACCAGTTGCAGATCACGGCGTTCGATCATTGGGCCATCTCAATTCATGCCTTCTAGGAAAGAATATATTGCCAGATCATTGCTTGTGGGCGATGGCATGGCGACCCACAATCTTTCCGACCGATCCGCCGCGCCGGCGGGGCGGTGCACCAAAGGAGAAAGTCATGAACGTTTCGAGCGCCCCGGGCAAGCTGCGCATTGCGGCAATCGCCGGCGACGGCATCGGCAAGGAGGTGATGCCCGAGGGCTTGCGCGTGCTCGACGCCGCGGCGCGCCGGTTCGGCATCGCGCTGGAGGTGGACGAGTTCGACTTCGCGAGCTGGGACTGCTACGAGCGCCACGGCAAGATGTTGCCCGACGACTGGAAGGATCGCATTGGCGGGCACGACGCGATCTTCTTCGGGGCCGTGGGCTGGCCTGAGAAGATCCCCGACCACGTCTCGCTATGGGGCTCGCTGCTGAAGTTCCGCCGGGAGTTCGATCAATACATCAACCTGCGCCCGGCTCGGCTGATGCCCGGCATCCGCTCCCCGCTGGTACGCCGAGACGGCCAGCCGCGTGCCGCCGGTGAGATCGACATGATGATCGTGCGCGAGAACACCGAGGGCGAATACTCCTCGGTGGGTGGGCGCATGTACGAAGGCACCGAGCGCGAGATCGTCATCCAGGAAACGGTGATGAGTCGCATCGGCGTGGACCGCGTGCTGAAGTTTGCCTTCGACTTGGCCCAGTCGCGGCCGCGCCGCAAGCTCACGTCGGCGACGAAGTCCAACGGCATCGCCATCACGATGCCCTACTGGGACGAACGGGTCGAAGCCATGAGCAGGCAGTATCCCGGGGTGAGCGTGGACAAATTCCACATCGACATCCTGACGGCCCACTTCGTGCAACGCCCCGAGCACTTCGACGTGGTGGTAGCCAGCAACCTCTTCGGCGACATCCTCAGCGACCTCGGGCCTGCCTGCACCGGCACGATCGGCATCGCGCCCTCAGCCAACCTCAACCCAGACCGGCGCTTCCCATCGCTGTTCGAGCCGGTCCATGGCTCGGCGCCCGATATTGCCGGACGCCATATCGCCAACCCCATCGGCCAGATCTGGTCGGCTGCGATGATGCTCGACTTCCTCGGCCACCGACAGGCGCACGACGCGATCCTGGCGGCCATCGAGCAGGTGCTCGAACCCTCCAGCGGTGCACCGCGCACCCCTGATCTCGGGGGGGCGGCCAGCACCGAAGATCTCGGCCGGGCGGTGGCGCAAGCCCTGGGCGGCGCATGACCGCAGGGTGGGCGAAAGGCGCACAACCCCTGTCAAGACGAGATTTCACGCGGATCTTTCACTCATGAAGCAACGGCAAACCGCATAGAATCCGCATCCGCCCTTGACACTGTCGGGGGCCGTGGCTGTAATGGTCGCGCAGCTTCGCCAGCCGCCCAAACCACCATCACAGCGTCATGCGCAATCGCGGCGCCGGGATCCATATCTTTCGTGTGAGACACCTTGAGAGGGGGTTTTCGTGAACAAGACTGAACTCATCGAGCACATCGCCAAACAAGCCGACATCTCCAAGGCCGCTGCCAGCCGCGCCCTGGAAGCGATGATCGGCGGCGTGCGGACCACCCTGAAAAAGGGCGGCACCGTCTCGTTGGTGGGCTTTGGCACCTTTGCCGTGGGCAAGCGCGCCGCTCGCAGTGGCCGCAACCCGCGCACCGGTGCCACCATCAAAATCAAGGCGGCCAAGGTGCCGAAGTTCCGTCCGGGCAAGGCCCTGAAGGACGCGCTGAACTGACCGTTGGCGTTTGCCCGGGTGCTTAGCTCAGCTGGTAGAGCGGCGCCCTTACAAGGCGTAGGTCGGGGGTTCGAACCCCTCAGCACCCACCACGGGCTCTGCGTCCCCCCGTCGGGGCTGCGCTAAAATGCGCGTTCCCGCGTCGTGACACCACGACGCGCGGCCCCGGACCCACCGACAGGACTCCAAGGCGAACCGCGGTTCGCCTTTGTTGTCTTTGAAGATGGTTCATCCTTAGGCGGCCGGCCTGCCGCTCACTCAAGAGGTCTGTCCGATGTTCGACGCCATCCGCAACAACTCGCGCATCCTGTTCCTGGTGTTGTTGCTGCTGATCATTCCGTCCTTCGTCTTCTTCGGACTGGACGGTTACACCCAGTTCCGCGAGGGCCGCCAAGTCGTGGCTCATGTGGGCAACCTGGAGATCACGCAGGGCGAGCTCGACGAAGCGCATCGCCGTTCGATCGAGCGCGTGCGTCAGCAGATGCCCGGCGTGGACATCGCCATGCTCGATACGCCGGCCATGAAACAGAGCACGCTGGATTCCCTGGTGCGTGAGCGTGTACTGGCCCTGGCCGCCGACAAGCAACACCTGGTCACGGCCGACGAGCGGGTGCGTCGTGTCTTCCGGACCGATCCACAATTCGAGTTCCTGCGCCGGCCCGACGGCACGGTGAATTCCGAGATCCTGAGCGCTCAGGGCATGAGCTCCGAGCAGTTCGCCGAGAGCCTGCGCCGCGACCTCTCGCTGCGTCAGGTGATGGGCCCCGTGGCCGGCAGCGCCGTGGCGGGCCGCACCGTGCGTGACTTGGCCCTCGACGCCTTCTTGCAGTCGCGCGAGGTGCAATGGAAGCTCTTTGCCGCCAAGGATTTCGCCGAGCGTGTCCAGCCCTCTGAAGAAGAGCTGTCTGCCTACTACAACGACCCTGCCCATGCCTCGCAGTTCCAATCGCGCGAGCAGGCCTCGGTCGAATACCTCGTGCTCGACATCGAATCGGTCAAGCGAGGGCTGAACATCTCGGCCGACGACCTGCGCAAGTACTACGAGGAGAACATTTCGCGCTACTCCACGCCCGAGGAGCGTCGTGCCAGCCACATCCTCATCCAGGCCGAGGCCGGCCAACGCGAGCAGGCCCGCGCCAAGGCCCAGCAACTGCTCGATCAGCTCAAGGCCCGACCCGAGGCCTTCGCCGAGCTGGCGCGCCAGCATTCCCAGGACCCGGGTTCGGCCGCGCAAGGCGGTGATCTTGGCTTCTTCGGTCGCGGGGCCATGGTCAAGCCCTTCGAGGACGCCGTCTACGCGCTCAAGCCCGGCCAGACCAGCGATCTGGTCGAGACCGACTTCGGCATCCACATCATCCGCCTGACCGATGTGCGCGGCGGTGAACGCAAGCCCTTCGAGGCCGTGCGTGCCGAGATCGAGGAAGCCGTGCGCAGCCAGCTCGCGCAGACCCGCTTTGCCGAGGTGGCCGAGCAGTTCAGCAACCTGGTCTACGAACAGCCCGACAGCCTCCAGCCCGCCGCCGACGCGCTGGGGCTGCAGGTGCGCAAGGCCGAGCGTGTCGAGCGCCAGCCCGCCAGCGGGGCCCAAGGCCCGCTGGCCAACGCCCGGCTGCTCGAAGCCCTGTTCAGCGCCGACAGCATCACGAGCAAGCGCAACACCCAGGCCATCGAAGTGGGGCAGGGCCAGCTCGTCTCGGCCCGCATCGTCGAACACTCGCCGGCGCGCACCTTGCCGCTGGAGGAGGTGCGTGACCGTGTGCGCGAGCGTGTCGTGGCCCGCAAGGCTGCCGAGCTGGCGCGCCAGGAAGGGCAGGCCAAGCTGGAGGCCTGGAAGGCCGCCGCCCCGGAGTCGGCCAGCCTGGAAAGCCCCAAGGCGGTTTCGCGGCTGGATGCTGGCGGGCTGCCGCCGCAGGTGCTGCGTGCCGCGCTGGCCGCCGCCGACCCCCTGCCGGCCTGGGTGGGTGTGGACCTGGGCAGCGAGGGCTACGCGGTCGTGCGCGTCAACAAAGTGCTGGGCCGCGATCCTTCGCCCGCCGGCGAGCAGCTCAAGACGCAGTACGCCGAAGCTTGGGGCGCCGCCGAAGCCCAGGCCTACTACGCCTCGCTCAAGGAACGCTTCAAGGTCAAGACCCAGACCGTCACGCGCTGAACGCCACGGCTGCCTGTCTGGACGGGCGGGCCGCTTCATGGCTATAATTTCAGGCTCTGCGGTGGCTGTAGCTCAGTTGGTAGAGTCCCAGATTGTGATTCTGGTCGTCGTGGGTTCGAGTCCCATCAGCCACCCCACAATTTCAAAGGCCTTCGAGCGATCGGAGGCCTTTGTCCTTGGAGCGATGCGCTGTCATAATGCGCGTCATCCGATGCGGGTGTAGTTCAATGGTAGAACGCCAGCTTCCCAAGCTTGATACGAGGGTTCGATTCCCTTCACCCGCTCCACAATGATCCAGGGCCGCTCCAGCGGCCCTTTCGTTGAGGTGGCCCCCTCACTTGTGCAGGTCGCCCAGGCAGAGGTACTTCACCTCGACGTAGTCGTCCATGCCATGGTGCGAGCCCTCGCGGCCCAGGCCCGACTGCTTGACGCCGCCGAAGGGCACCTCGGCCACCGAGATCAGGCCGGTGTTGATGCCCACCATGCCGTACTCCAGCGCCTCGGCCACCCGGAAGATGCGGCCGATGTCGCGGCTGTAGAAGTAGCTCGCCAGTCCGAACTCGGTGGCATTGGCCAGCGCGATCACTTCGTCCTCGGATCGGAAGCGGAACACCGGGGCCACCGGGCCGAAGGTCTCCTCTCGCGAGCACAGCATGTCGGGCGTCACATCGGCCAGCACGGTGGGGGCGAAGAAGCGTTCGCCCACGCGCTGGCCGCCCGTCAGCACGCGGGCGCCCTTGGCGGTGGCGTCGGCCACGTGGGCTTCCACCTTGGCCAGGGCCGCCTCGTCGATCAGCGGGCCGAGCTGCACGCCGGGCTCGAAGCCATTGCCCACCTTGAGGCCGCGCACCTTCTCGGCCAGCTTCGCGGTGAAAGCCTCGTAGAGGCCGTCTTGCACATACAGCCGGTTGGCGCACACGCAGGTCTGGCCGGCGTTGCGGTACTTGCTGGCCAAGGCGCCTTCGACGGCGCTGTCCAGGTCGGCATCGTCGAAGACGATGAAGGGCGCGTTGCCGCCCAGCTCCAGCGACAGCTTCTTGATGGTGGGCGCGCATTGCTGCATCAGGATGCGCCCGACTTCGGTGGAACCGGTGAAGGAGAGGTGGCGCACCACGTCGCTGCCGCACAGCACCTTGCCGATCTCGATGGAGCGGGCGCTGTCGCCGGTGACGACGTTCAGCACCCCCGGCGGCATGCCGGCGCGTTGGGCCAGTTCGGCGGCGGCCAGGGCCGACAGCGGCGTCTGCTCGGCCGGCTTGATGACCACTGGGCAGCCCGCGGCCAGCGCCGGCGCCACCTTGCGCGTGATCATCGCGAGGGGGAAGTTCCAGGGCGTGATGGCCGCACACACGCCGATGGGCTGCTTGATCACCAGGTACCGCTTGGTGGGATCGGTGGTGGGAATGGTCTCGCCATACACGCGCCGGGCCTCCTCGGCGAACCATTCCACGAAGCTCGCGGCATAGAGCACCTCGCCCCGGGCCTCGGGCAGGGGTTTGCCCTGTTCGGCCGTCATCAGGCGGGCCAGGTCGTCGGCGTGCTGGTTCAGGAGTTGGAACCATTTCATCAGCACGCTCGCGCGTTGTTTGGCCGTCTGGGCCCGCCAGCCCGGCCAGGCGGTTTGGGCTGCGGCGATGGCCGCCTCGGTTTCAGGGGCGCCCAGGTTGGCCACCTCGGCCAGAGGTCGGCCGGTGGCGGGGTCGCTCACAGTAAAGCGTTCGCCGCCGGCCACCCACTGGCCGTCGATCAGGGCATCGGTCTTGAACAGGGAGGGGTCGTGGAGAGCGGCCAGGGGGGAGGAGGCGGGATCCATGGACGAACTTCCTCGGATGAATGGACGTTGCGACGATCATAGGCCGGCGCGCCGGCGAGTGCTGACACCTGGGCGACCAGACCGGCCGGCGGGCCGACGCAGCACAAGCGTTCGGTGGGCTTCCTATAATCGAAAAATTCGCCAAATCAAGCATTTACGGCTTGCGCCTCCGCCCAAGCAGGGGGCGCGCCGTCTTGCCTGCCCAGAAAGCCCCGGATGAAAGCCGCCGAGATCCGCCAGACCTTCCTGAAGTTCTTCGAGTCCAAGGGACACACCATCGTGGCCTCCAGTCCCGTGGTGCCCGGTGACGACCCAACGCTGCTGTTCACCAACGCCGGGATGAACCAGTTCAAGGACGTGTTCCTTGGCTTCGACAAGCGGCCCTACACGCGCGCCGCCACGGCACAGAAGTGCATCCGTGCCGGTGGCAAGCACAACGACCTCGAGAACGTGGGCTACACCGCCCGCCACCACACCTTCTTCGAGATGCTGGGCAACTTCAGCTTCGGCGACTACTTCAAGCGTGACGCGATCCGTTATGCCTGGGAGCTGCTCACCGAGCACTTCAAGCTGCCGGCCTCGAAGCTGTGGGTGACCGTCTACGCCGAAGACGACGAGGCCTACGACATCTGGCACAAGGACATTGGTGTGCCTGCCGGACGCATCGTCCGCATCGGTGACAACAAAGGCGCGCGCTATGCGTCCGACAACTTCTGGATGATGGGTGACACGGGCCCCTGTGGCCCTTGCACCGAGATCTTCTACGACCACGGCGAAGGCATCCCCGGCGGCCCGCCGGGCAGCCCGGACGAAGACGGCGACCGCTACATCGAGATCTGGAACAACGTCTTCATGCAGTTCAACCGCACCGAGGACGGCCAGATGCACCCGCTGCCCAAGCCCAGCGTGGACACTGGCATGGGGCTGGAGCGCATCGCCGCGGTGCTGCAGGGCGTGCACTCTAACTACGAGATCGACCTCTTCGTGGCGCTGCTGGCGGCGGCCAAGCAGGCGGTGGACGCCGCGGGCGCCGGCGACTGCGACAAGGATTCCCCGTCGCTGAAGGTGATCGCCGACCACATCCGCGCCTGCGCCTTCACGGTGGCCGATGGCGTGATCCCCGGCAACGAAGGCCGCGGCTACGTGCTGCGCCGCATCGCCCGACGTGCCATCCGGCATGGCTACAAGCTCGGCGCGCGCGAGCCGTTTTTCCACCGCATCGTGCGCGAGCTGGTCCGCCAGATGGGTGAGGCCTACCCCGAGCTGCGCCAGCACGAGATGCGCATCACCGAGGTGCTCAAGCAGGAGGAAGAGCGCTTCTTCCAGACCATCGCGCATGGCATGGAGATCCTCGACGGGGCGCTGGCCGGCGGCGTGAAGCAACTCGACGGCGAACTGGCTTTCAAGCTGCACGACACCTACGGTTTCCCGCTGGACCTCACCGCCGACGTGTGCCGCGAGCGTGGCGTGACGGTGGATTCGGCCGGCTTCGATGCGGCCATGGCGCGCCAGCGCGAGCAGGCCCGCGCGGCGGGCAAGTTCAAGATGGCCGCCGGGCTGGACTACAGCGGGGCGCCGACCACGTTCCACGGCTACGAGCGCCTGGTGCACGAGGGGGCCCGGGTCACGGCCGTCTATGTCGATGGAACCTCGGTTCCCAGCGCCCGTGCCGGCGACGATGCGGTGATCGTGCTCGACCACACGCCGTTTTATGCCGAATCCGGCGGCCAGGTCGGCGACACCGGCGAGCTGCGCAACAAGACCTCGCGCTTCCTCGTCGAAGACACCCAGAAGATCCAGGCCGATGTGTTCGGCCATCACGGCCGCGTGGTCGAAGGCGAGATCCGGGTGGGGGATCTGATCGATGCCCGGGTGGATGGCGAGCGCCGCGCCCGCACGATGCGCAACCACAGCGCCACCCACCTGATGCACAAAGCCCTGCGCGAGGTGCTGGGCGAGCACGTGCAGCAAAAGGGCTCGCTGGTCAATGCCGAACGCACGCGCTTCGACTTCGCCCACCATGCGCCGCTGACGCAGGAGCAGATCCGGCGCATCGAGGCGCTGGTCAATGCCGAGATCCTGGCCAATGCTGACACCCGCGCGCGCATCATGCCGATCGAGGAGGCCCAGAAACTCGGGGCGGTCATGCTCTTCGGCGAGAAGTACGGCGACCAGGTGCGCGTGCTCGACATCGGAACGAGCCGCGAGCTGTGCGGCGGCACCCATGTGGCCCGCACCGGGGACATCGGCCTGTTCAAGATCGTGGCCGAAGGGGGCGTGGCTGCCGGCGTGCGACGCATCGAGGCAGTGACCGGCGAGAACGCGCTGGCCTACCTGCAGGGGCTGGAATCCACCGTGACCCAACTGGCCGGCACGCTCAAGGCCACGCCGGCCGAGGTGCCTCAGCGCGTGGTCCAGGTGCTCGAGCAGGTGCGTTCGCTCGAGAAGGAACTGGCCTCGCTCAAGGGCAAGCTGGCCTCGGCCCAGGGCGATGAGTTGCTGTCCAGGGCGGTCGATGTCAAAGGCATTCGCGTGCTGGCCGCCACCTTGGACGGCGCTGATGCCAGGACGCTGCGCGAGACCATGGACAAGCTCAAGGACAAGCTCAAGACGGCTGCGATCGTGTTGGCGGCCGTCGACGGCGGCAAGGTCCAGCTCGCCGCGGGGGTGACGAGCGACAGCACCGCCAAGCTCAAGGCCGGCGAGCTGGTCAACTTCGTCGCCCAGCAGGTGGGCGGCAAGGGCGGCGGCAAGCCTGACCTGGCGATGGCCGGCGGCACGGACGCCAGCCGGCTGCCCCAGGCCCTGGCTTCGGTGCAGGCCTGGGTGGCCGAGCGGGTCTGAGCGGGCCCGCGGTCGCCGGTGTTGCGCCATGGCCGATCGGCTGCGACTCGCAGTGATCGCCGCGGCGCTGTGGGTGTGGGTGCCTTCGGCCGGGCTGGCCCGGGACGTCGCGGGGCTGCGCGACGCCGTCCCGACCGAGGTGGTGCGCTGGTTCGTCGAGGGGTGTGTGGCCCACGAGGGCGAGCCCGTGCCGGTGATGGACTGGGCGCTCACCCAGGGCTTCGACCCGCTGGATCCGATCTTTCCCGAAGTGGGCGCCTTGCTGGCCGGCCGCGCGGGCGCCGTGCTGCGCAGCCCCGATGGGGCCGTGATGCTGGCCACCACCACTGATGGGGCGTGCACCGTGTGGGCCGAGCGAAGCATCGGGCCGGCCGTCTTCCTGGCCTTGCAGCAAGCCATCGGCCAACTCGCCAGCCGTGGCGCGCGCGTGCAGGTGCAGTTCGAGCGCCACATCGAGCGCGCGGGGGCCTGGCGGCGCCAGTGGCAGGCGCGCTATCGCCGCGTGGGCGGCGCGATGGACCTGGGCCTGGGCTCGGTCACCACGCTGACCGACACTCCTGCCGCCCAGGTGCTACAGCTCTCGCGGGTGCCGCCCGCAGGACCGGCGTCCGACCCCGACGGGCTGCCGCGGCGCTGAGTCGCGGTGACTCAGGCGTAGGTCAGTTCACGCGCCTTGCCCCAGAACACCCGGTAGGCGAAGACGGTGTAGCCGATGATGGCCGGCACCGTCAGCGCCGTGCCGAAGAGAATGACCTTGAGCGAGGCGGGCGCGCTGGCGGCTTCCCAGATGGTGAGCCGGTCCATCACCACATAGGGGTAGAGGCTGTAGGCCAGGCCGAAGAAGCCCAGCACGAAGACCGCCACCACCAGCGCGAAGGGCACCCAGCACAGGCGGCCCAAGACACGCGGCGAGTTCAGCAGCACGCGCAGCGTGACCAGTGCGGCGGCGGTCACCAGCGGAATCGGCAGCAGCGCGATGAACCCGGGCATCGTGAACCAGCGGCCGCGGACCGTCTCGCTCACCCAGGGCGTGGCCAGCGAGATCAGGGCGATGCCCAGCACCACCGGCAACCAGGCCAGCCGGGCCCATCCGGCTGCACGGGCCTGCAGCTCGCCCTCGGTCTTCATGACGAGCCAGGTGGCGCCCAGCAGCACGTAGGCCGTGGCCAATGCGATCGCGATGGCCGCGGCAAAGGCGGTGAACTGCCAGCCTTCGGCAAAGCCGGTGATGTAGCGGCCCAGCATCCAGCCCTGGGCCAGGGAGGCCATCATCGAGCCCGCGAAGAAGGCGCGGTTCCACAGCGGCTTGTGTTCGTCTTGCGCCTTCACGCGGAAGTCGAAGGCCACGCCGCGCAGGATCAGGCCGATCAGCATCACCGCCACAGGCAGGTACAAGGCCGTGAGCACGATGCCGTGGGCCTTGGGGAAGGCGATCAGCAAGATGCCCACGCCCAGCACCAGCCAGGTCTCGTTGGCATCCCAGAAGGGGCCGATGGACGAGACCATCACATCTTTCTGCTCGAGGGTGGCGCGGTGCATCAGCATGCCCACGCCCAGGTCGAAGCCGTCGAGCACGACATAGGCGAGCATGGCCAGGCCCATCACGGCCATGAAGATCAGGGGCAAGGTGTCGTCGAAGCTCATGGAGTGGACTTTGCAGCGAGAGTGGGGCGGGCGCTGGCATAGCGCACCGGCGCGTCGATGGGCTTGCCGGCCATGTGGGCCAGCACGCCCACATAGGCGACGATGAGGGCCAGGTAGACGGTCACGTACGCGGCCAAGGTGAACGCGATCATCGGGGCGGGAGTGCTCGATACCACCTCGGAGGTGCGCAGCAGGCCTTGCACGATATAGGGCTGACGACCGATCTCGGTGACGTACCAGCCCGCCACCGTGGCCGCCCAGCCGGAGAAACTCATCGCGGTCAGGCCCCACAACAAGGGCCGCGGCAGCCGCTCGGGCGCCCAACCGCGCCGGCGCAGCATCCACCAACCCAGCCAGCTTGCCAGCAGCATCAACAAGCCCGTGCCCACCATGATGCGGAAACCGAAGAAGACCGGCGCCACCGGCGGTTGCGAGCCGATGAATTCATTGAGGCCGCGGATCTCGCCGTCGAGCTCGTGCGTGAGGATGAGGCTCGCCCCCTTGGGGATGCCCAGCTCGAAGCGGTTGCTGCGCGTGGCCTCGTCGGGCCAGGCGAACAGCAGCAGTGGCGCACCGCGCTGGGTCTCCCACACGCCTTCCATGGCCGCGATCTTCTGCGGCTGATGCTCCAGGGTGTTCAGACCGTGCAGGTCGCCCACGAGGATCTGCAGCGGGATGAGCACCGCTCCCAGCGTGAGGCCGGCGCGCATCACCTTGGGCGTGGAGGCATTCGCCTTGTTCTTGAGGATCTGCCAGGCGCTCAGGCCCGCCAGCAAGAAGGCCACCGTCAACCCCGAGGCCAGCAGCATGTGGGTCAGCCGGTAGGGGAAGGAGGGGTTGAAAACCACCTCGGCCCAGCTCGTCACGTGGAATTCGCCGTTGAGGATCTCGTAGCCGGCCGGGGTCTGCATCCACGAGTTGAGGCTGAGGATCCAGAAGGCGCTCATCGTCGTGCCCAGGGCCACGAGAAAGGTGGCCAGCAGGTGCACCCGTTCACTCACCTTGCCATGACCGAAGAGCATCACCCCCAGGAAGGTGGCCTCCAGGAAGAAGGCGGTGAGCACCTCGTAACCCAGCAGCGGGCCGGCGATGTTGCCTACGCGCTCCATGAAGCCCGGCCAGTTGGTGCCGAACTGGAAGCTCATCGTGATGCCAGAGACCACGCCCAGCGCGAAGCTCAGTGCAAACACCTTGGTCCAGAAGCGGTAGGCCCCGAGCCAGGCCGCATCCTGCGTGCGCAGCCAGCGCCAGCGGAAGAAGAGCAGCACCCAGCACAACGCGATCGTGATGGTGGGAAATAGGATGTGAAAGGTGATGTTGGCGGCGAACTGCAGCCGGGCGAGGAGGAGGGCGTCCATGGCAAGAGGTGCGGTCTGGGGGAATCAGCGGGGCAAGGCGCTTTGCGGTCGCAGCTTGCCGGTGTACTCGAGCAGCTTGCCCACGCGCGAGCCCATCTTCATCAACTGGGCCAGCGTCTGGGCATCCATGCGTTGCACGTCGTCGAACCAGGTGGTCATCAGTTCGATCAGGTCGTGCATGCCCTTCATGCGCTCCTGGGCGATGCGGTCCTCCTCCTGCGTGGGTTCCTCCAGCAGGGCGTTGCGCAGCATCGACAGCGTGGGTTCGATCTCGCGGCGGCGGCGCTCCTCGGCCAGGGTGCGGAAGATCTCCCAGGCGTCGGAGGGCGCCTCGAAGTACTCGCGGCGGTCGCCGCTGAGGTGCCGGAGCTTCACCAGCCGCCAGGCCTGCAGTTCCTTCAGACCCATGCTGACGTTGGAGCGCGAGAACTCGAGCCGCTCGGCGATCTCGTCGGCATTGAGCGGGCGGGGCGAGACGAAGATCAGCGCGTAGATCTGCCCCACGGTGCGGTTGATGCCCCAGCGGCTGCCCATTTCCCCGAAATGGGCGACGAAGCTGCGCACCAGGGGGGTCATGCTGTTCATGGGGATGGCTTGCACGAGGGTCTTGAGATGCCTCAAGTATCGTCTGAAATTTCAGTAATTTCTGAAAATATGGAAAAACCTGCCGGGGCGGTCAGGAATGCGCGTGCAGGCTGCGGATAATTTGCGCGTCGTTTCGTCCGGACGCTCGTCGTGGCTGCTGCCTCACATTGCAACGTTTTATCCCGCCGCTCTTGTCTGAGGGCGGCTGCGCTGCTGGGCCTGCGGCCTTCGGCCCTGTGGGCTGTGCCCGTGGCTGTGGGCGGGGAGGGCGGATTTGGGCCGCACGTCTCGCGCGAAGCGCCGCGTTCCGGCGCCGGGGCTCGGGCCCTGGTGCGTCCCTGGCCTGTCAATCGCCCGGCACCGTCGCTGACCTTGGCTGCGTTGGAGGGCGGGACGCGCCGTCTGGCCCACTGGAAGGGCCGGGTCGTGGTGTTGAACTTCTGGGCCAGTTGGTGCGAGCCTTGCGTGTCGGAGATGCCGGCCCTGCTGCGCCTGGCCGAAGGCTGGGCCGACCAAGGGCTGGCCGTGCTGGCGATCAACTACCAGGAGAGCGAGGCCAAGGTGCGGTCGTTCTTGGACCTGGTCTTCGGCGAGATTCCCGAGGCGCTGCCGGTGCTGATGGACCGCGATGGTGCGGCCGCCAGAGCCTGGACGCCGCGCGTGCTGCCTACCACCGTGATCGTCGATCGCACGGGGCGGCCGCGCTGGAGCGTGATCGGCGAGTTCGACTGGACCGGCGCCCAGGCCCGCGATCTGATCAATCCCTTGCTGCGCCAGGACCGATAATCCGCGGCGTCGAGGCTCGTTGCATTTCAAGGAAAAGAATCATGGTTCAAGGCTTCGTGTACCGTCGCCGCCGCGTGCTGCAGGGTCTGGGAGCGGCCATGCTCGGGCTCGGCTCGTTGGCGACGGCCCGGGCACAACGCCGCTTCGAGCCGGCGCCGGGGGGCTGGCGCCGCTTTGAGGTCACCACCCGTGTCGAACTGCAGCAAGCGGCCGGTGCGGCCAGCGTGTGGCTGCCGCTGCCGTCCATGCAGACCGGGTACCAGCAGTCGCTCGACAGCCAATGGCGCGGCAACGCGTCCAGCGCCCGCATCGTCGCCGATGACCGCTACGGCGCGCGCATGCTGATGGCCCGCTTCGAGGCCTCGGTGTCGGCTCCCGTGGTCGAGGTGAGCAGCGTCGTGCTCACCCGTGACCGGGCCGTCGACTGGAACCGTCCGTCGCGGGTGTCCGAAGACCCCGCCACGTTGCGCTTCTGGCTGCAACCCACCGATCTCATGCCCACCGACGGCATCGTGCGCGACACCGCGCGCAGAATCGTCGGCGGCGCCCGCCGGGACACGGACAAGGTGCGGCGCATCTACGACTGGGTGGTTCATTCCACCTACCGGGAGCCGCTGGTGCGCGGCTGTGGCGTGGGCGACATCAAGGCCATGCTCGAGACCGGCAACTTCGGCGGCAAGTGCGGGGACATCAACGCCCTCTTCGTGGGGCTGTGCCGCGCGGCGGGGGTACCCGCCCGCGACGTCTACGGCATCCGGCTGGCGCCGTCGGCATTTGGCTACCGCGAACTCGGCGCGAACCCTGTCAACCTGAAATCGGCCCAGCACTGCCGCGCCGAGGTCTTCCTGCGCGAGCATGGCTGGGTGGCGATGGACCCGGCCGACGTGGGCAAGGTCATGCGGCAGGAGTCCGCGCAGTGGATCCGGGATCCGCGCGATCCGCTCGTCGCTCCCGTCTACGAGGGGCTGTTCGGCGGCTGGGAGGGCAACTGGATGGCCTACAACACCGCGCATGACGTGGCCTTGCCCGGCTCGGACGGCCCGCGTCTGGGTTTCCTGATGTACCCGCAGGCCGAGCATGCCCAGGGCCGTTACGATCCGCTCGATCCCGACCGTTTCAAGTACACCATATCCGCCCGTGAAATCTGACCCTCCCCTGGCCCTGCAGGGCCGCAGGCTCGTGCTGGCCCTGTCGGGCGGCGTGGCCTGCTACAAGAGCGCCGACCTCGTGCGCCTGCTCGTCAAGGCCGGCGCCTCGGTGCGGGTGGTGATGAGCGAGAGCGCCGAGCGTTTCATCACGGCGGTGACGATGCAGGCCCTGTCGGGCCAGCCGGTGGTCACGAGCCCCTGGGATGCGCGCGAGTCCAACAACATGGCGCACATCAACCTCACCCGCGGGGTCGATGCCATCGTGATCGCGCCGGCCAGTGCCGACTGCATCGCTGCGCTGGCGCAAGGCCGCGCCGACGACTTCATCAGCCTGACGTGCCTGGCCCGGCCCTGGGGCGTGGGCGAACAGCCCTGCCCGCTGCTGCTGGCGCCGGCGATGAACCGCGAGATGTGGTCGCACCCGGCCACCCGGCGCAACGTGGCCCAGGTGGTGGCCGATGGCGCCGTGCTGTTGGGCCCAGCCCACGGGGATCAGGCCTGCGGCGAGATCGGCGACGGCCGCATGCTGGAGGCCGAGGAGCTCTTCGAGGAGATCGTTGCTTTCTTCGAGCCCAAGCTGCTGCAGGGCCAACGGGTGCTGATCACCGCAGGGCCGACCTTCGAGGCCATCGACCCGGTGCGGGGCATCACCAACCTGTCCAGCGGCAAGATGGGTTTTGCGCTGGCGCGCGCGGCCCGCGAGGCGGGGGCCGAGGTCACGCTGGTGGCCGGCCCGGTGGCGTTGGACACGCCGCGCGGCGTGCGCCGCATCGATGTGCGCAGTGCCGTGCAGATGCACGAGGCGGTGATGTCTGTGGCGTCGTCGCAGGACGTGTTCATCGCCACGGCCGCGGTGGCCGACTGGCGGCCCGCCCTGGCGGCCGAACACAAGCTCAAGAAGGACGGCTCGGGTCGGTGTCCGGCGCTGAACTTCGTCGAGAACCCCGACATCCTGGCCAGCGTGGCGCGCCTGCCCAAGCCTCCGTACTGCGTAGGCTTTGCGGCCGAGAGCGAGAAACTGGCCGAGCACGCCCGCACCAAACGCGAGCGCAAGGGGGTGCCCCTGCTCGTGGCCAATCTCGGCCCGGCCACCTTCGGCCGCGACGACAACGCCTTGCTGCTGGTGGACGAGCAAGGCGAGCGGGCCTTGCCCGAGGAGGGCGGCCGCGCCGACAAGCTTCTGCTTGCGCGCCTGCTGGTGCGCGAGATCGCCCAACGCCTCACCCCGACCCGCACATGACGACGATCGCCCTGAAAGTGCTCGACCCCCGCATGGCCGAGCACCTGCCCACGTATGCCACGCCCGGCAGTGCCGGCCTGGACCTGCGCGCCTGCCTCGAGGCCCCGCTGCTGCTCGAGCCGGGCCAAACCCGGCTCATCCCCACCGGGCTGGCCCTGCACATCGGCGATCCCGGGCTGGCCGCGCTGATCCTGCCGCGCTCAGGCCTGGGTCACAAGCATGGCATCGTGCTGGGCAACCTGGTCGGGCTGATCGATTCGGACTACCAGGGCCAGCTCATGGTGAGCTGCTGGAACCGCGGTCACGAGACCTTCACGGTGCAGCCGATGGAGCGCATCGCGCAACTGGTCATCGTGCCGGTGGTGCAGGCCCGCTTCGAGCGGGTCGAGGACTTCGACGCTTCGCACCGCGGCGAGGGCGGCTTCGGCTCGACCGGCCAGCATTGACGGCCCCCTGGGGCACGTCCAACGGCCGGATGGCGGTTCAATGGAGCTGTGAACCGCCGGGCGCCGTGGCCATCACGCTGACCACCGGCTGGCCCACGCTGCCATTCTCGATCTCCGCCTCGGTGGCCTCGCGCACGTCGCGCACCTTCAGCGCCAGGCGCAGCGCGATGCCGGCCAAGGGGTGGTTGCCGTCCAGCACCACGTGGCTGTCATAGACCTCGGTGACCGTGTAGATGCGGTCGGCGGGCATGTCGCGGGTGGTGATGCCTTCGGGCAGGCCGTCGAACTGCATGCCCGGTTCGATGTGCTCGGAGAAGATCTTGCGGTCCTCGAAGAAGACCAGCGAGGGGTCGTAGTCACCGAAGGCGTGCTCGGGCTCCAGGTGGAGCCGGGCCTCGAAGCCCGTTTCCTGGCCCTCGAGCACCTCCTCGACCTTGGCCAGCAGATCGTCGCCGCCATAGAAGAACTCGACAGGCTCGGCCAGCTCGTCGATGAGGTGACCCAGGGTGTCTTCGAGTCGCCAGGTGAGGCTGACGACACAGGGAGAGGTGATGCGCATGCTCAATGATCGCACAATGGCGGCCATGCAGATCTCACGTCCCCACACCCTGCTCGGCGGCCTCAGCCCCGAGACCTTCATGCGCCGTCATTGGCACAAGCGACCCTTGCTCGTGCGCCAGGCGTTGCGCCACCTGCCCGAGCTGCCCACGCGCGACCAGCTCTTTGCGCTGGCGGCGCGCGAGGACGTCGAGTCCCGCCTGATCCGCCGGACCGAGCGCGGCTGGCAGCTTCGCCACGGGGCGCTGCCGCGCCGTGCCCTGCCGCCGCTGTCGCGTCCGGGCTGGACGCTGCTGGTGCAGGGCGTGGACCTGCACCACGAGGGCGCGCACCGGCTGCTGCAGGCCTTCCGCTTCGTGCCCGATGCGCGGCTGGACGATCTGATGATTTCCTATGCCAGCGACGGCGGCGGTGTGGGCCCGCATTTCGACTCCTACGACGTCTTCCTGCTGCAGGTGCACGGGCGCAGGCGCTGGCGCATCGGCCGGCTCGACGATGGCCGGCTGCTCGACGGCGTGCCGCTGAAGATCCTGGCCCACTTCCGCGCCGAGGAGGAGCATGTGCTGGAGCCGGGCGACATGCTCTACCTGCCGCCCCGCTGGGCGCACGACGGCGTGGCCGAGGGCGAGTGCATGACGGCCTCGATCGGCTTTCGCGCCCCGCGCCGCGAGGAACTGCTGCGCGAGGTGCTCGTGCGCGAACTCGAGGCCCGCGAGGCCGACGAGGACAGCCCGCTCTACCGCGACCCGCGGCAGGCGGCCACCGCCACGCCGGCCCGGATGCCGCAGGCCCTGCAGGACTTCGCGCTGCAGGCGGTGCAGTCGCTGCTGCAGGACCGCCGGGCCCTGCAGTGCGCGCTGGGCGAGTACCTGAGCGAACCCAAGCGCGGCGTGTGGTTCGAGCCGTGCGAGGCCGGCGATCTCTCGCACGGCCTGCGGCTGGACCGGCGCACGCGGATGCTGTATGACACGCACCATGTCTTCATCAATGGCGAGGCGTTCCGTGCTGCCGGACCGGACGCCCGGCTGATGCGTCGGCTGGCCGATCGTCGCGAACTGGACGCCGCCGCCTGGCGCTTGGCCAGCGATGCGGCGCGGGAGCTGCTCTTGCAGTGGGCCGAGGACGGCTGGCTGCACCCGCTCGCCCCGGCGCCCGCCTGACCCGAGGAGCGAGCCCATGGACGCCACCGACACCTGCGCGACCCCGCCCCCCATCGCGAGCCGCGCCGACTTCCACCGGGTGCTCGTGCAGGCCTTCGAGCGGGCGGCCGAGGTCGGCTGCCGCGAGATCTGGCTGTGCGACGTGGACTATGCGGACTGGCCGCTGGGCGAGCGTGCGGTGGTGCAGGCCCTCACGCGCTGGGCGTATGCCCACCGGCGACTGACGTTGCTGGCGTGCCGCTTCGACGAGGTGCCGCGGCGCCATGCACGTTGGGTGGCCTGGCGGCGCGACTGGGGGCATGTGGTGGAGTGCCTGGCACTGCCGGAGGTCGAGCCCTCGCAGGTGCCGTGCTTCTGGTTCGCGCCGGGCCTGCAGGCGGTGCGCCTGGTCGACCCCTTGCGCTACCGCGGCTTCGTGGACACGGCCGCGGCCGACCTGCTCCTGATGCAGGACCGGGTGCGCGAACTGGCCCAGCGGGGGGTGCCCGACTTCCCGGTCACCACGCTGGGATTGTGATTAAGTGCAAACCCTATATAATCCGC
>NZ_JBKBSL010000007.1:0-103384 GCF_046291045.1 Caldimonas sp.
CAATGCCAGGCCGAAGCGCGTGCTCGTGGGCGAAGGTCAGGCCCGCATCCATCAGGGCGCGCATCTGGGCTTCGTCGTCGGCATGGCCGTCCAGGAAGCGCCGGCCGGTGAGCTGGGCCACCTGCTCGGCCACCAGGCGCTGTTCATAGAAGCCATCGCCCAGGCGCTTTTGCGTCATGGCCGGGTCGAACTGGAGCTGCTCCATCAGGTAGTCGCTGCCCAGCCACTGGCGGTGGTCGGTGAAGCGCGGGTCGGTTTCGATGAGGTAGCGCGCGCCGGGCTCGGGCTGCGGACGGAAGAGGCTGCTGGTGGGCACGCTGACCGGCAGCGTCACGGTGCGGATCACGGCCTGCTGTGCACGGTCAACGGCGGTGGGGCCGGCAGCGGCTTGCACCTGGCGGTTCACGTCGATGCCGATGATGGCCTGGGCCCCCTGGGCGAGGGCTTGCACCGTTTCGGCGGCCGAGGCCACGGGCTGTGCGGACGGGGTGCCTGGCCCTCCTGGGCCGGATGAACCCACGTCCGGCACCTGGCCCAGTTCGCCGGCCGGTGCGGTGGCGATGGCGCCGGGCTGCGGGGCCGACACGCCCGTGGCGGCTGCGGCCAGCGCGTTGCGGGAGACGGCCTGCGCGGGCGTGACGGCCGGGACTTCGGTGATCACCGCGCGTTGCGTGACCGAGGCGTGTGCCAGCGAAGGTCCTTGCTGGACGGGCTGCGGTGTTCCTCCGGAACTCCTGGGTTCGGGGGCCGCATGAGCTGGTGGTACAGACGTGTTCGTTTGGAACCTTGCCACCGGAAGGTTCACGGTGTTGGACTCCTCTGCTTCGTAGGGGCTGAAGCGGTAGCGCCGGTCATCACTTCGGAACGTGTGCGTCACGATGTAAGACTGCACCGCATGGCCTGCTGTGCGGGTGGTGGCTAGCGCCTGGGCATCCAAGGATTGCAGATGCTGGCCGGTGATCTCGGCGTTCCCGCCGACGATGATCTGGCTCTTGTCGTTGACGGCGCTGACCGTCGCATCGAGCTGCAAGTGACCACCGACACGGATGAGCCCTGGATCGCTGGAAGTGACCTCAGGGCTGAGGACCGTTCGCGTCACATCAAGCACAGTCCATTCGCGCAGCAGCCGACCAGGAATGCTCTGGTTGTAGGCCGTGATCTGCGCATCCAGTGCTTGGTAAGCGGCCATGCGGGCGTTTTGAGCCTGCTGGTAGGTGGTCCATTGTGCAGGGGTACACCAGTTGATTTCGCTGTCGCAGATCGGTCCGTCGTAGGCGGGTGGAGGGGCCACACCGAAGCGCTGCCAGATGCCGTGGTTGTCCGCGTAGGTTGGGGCTGTGGCGCTGCAGCCTCCCTCAGAGTCGGCGCCCAGGCAGGACTGACTGGTGGCGATCATGAAAGGGAAAAAGGACGATCCCGCAGGAACCGCCCAGCTGGCCACGTCCGCGGGGAAGCGATCGAACGGGTACTGCTCTGAGGGCAACAGCACCCGCCAATGAGCTCGGTCGAGATACTGGTTCAATGCGCCGAAATTGGTGGCGATCTCATGGGCTTCATACTGCACGCCGTTGTGCAAGAGTCGAAGTGCAGGGGTGCTGGCGCCGGCCACGAGCGTCGTGCTGAAGTGCATGTTGGCGTTGAGCATTTGGGCCGCGCGCATCTCCACATTCCCCAGCGCCTCGATGGTGGCGCTGGCGTTGTGGATCAGGTCCGCTCTTCCCGCTGCACGCCCGTTCGCGTCCAGGGAGCCTCCCAGCGCCATGTCGCCGGCGCTGAACAGCAGGGCATGTTCGCGGTTCACCAGCGTGGTGGCACCGATGTCCAGCCGCTCGCGTGCTGCGATCACCGCATCGGCGCGCACGCCGGCCAGGGTTTCGGTGTCGTTGGTGAGGCTGACAGCCTGGAGGGCCAGGTGGTTGCCATAGAGGCGCCCGGTGCCGAGGTTGTGCAGGGTGTCGGCTTGCACGCGAACGGCCGCCCCGTCGACAAGGCCCCGGTTGGTGAACGCGCCCTCCACGGTGAGGCGGGCATCGTGGCCGATGATCTCGCCGCTGGCCCGGTTGTCCAGACTCGCGGCATTCAGCTGGAGCTGGCCGCCGGCCTCGATGTGTCCGCTGTTGTCGAGCGCACCGCCGAGCGTGAGCTGCAGGTGGCCTGCCGCGGCCATCTCACCGGTGTGGGCCAGGCTGGCATCGAGTGCAACGGAGGCATGGCTGCCGGAGACGATGCGGCCGGTGCCGGTGAGGCGGTCGGCCTGGATTTGGAGACTTTGTCCTGCGGAGACCGTGCCGCCTTCGTTGGTGAGGCTCAGCGTGCGGTCGGCCTGGGCGTCGATGAGGGCCACCTCGCCCAGCGAGGTGATGAGGCCGCCGGTGTTGTCGATGCTGCCTTGGCTGGCAACGGCCAGGCTGCTGTCCGCGCGCAGGGCGCCCTCGGCGTTGCGCAAGGTGGCCGTGGCCAGATGAAGGTCGGCCGCTTCGATGCCCTGGTCGCTGCCCAGGGTGCCGCGGTTGTCGATCGTGGCGGCAGTGATGCGCAGGGTGTCGCCCGCGCGCAGCAGGCTGCCCCGGTTGTCGAGCGTGCCGTTGCCGAGGTCCAGGGTCATCGAGCCTGCCACCTGCACCTGGCCTGCGCGGTTGTCCAGGCCGGTGGCCTGCAGGTCGAGCCCGGACTGCCCCAGCACCAGCGCCCCACTGGTGTTGGTGAGGGTTTGGGTGCGCAGCGTGAGATCGCCCGCGGCACCGATGAAGCCGGCATCGTTGTCCAGCGCCCCGGTGAGCAGGGTCATCTCGCCGCCGCTGACGAGGCCGGTGTCGCCGGTGCTGTTCGTGAGGGCGTTGATGAGCACCTGGTGGTGGGTGTCGATGCGCAGGTGGCCGCCGCTTTGCACGAGGCCCGAGGTGTTGTGGAAGGTGCCCGTGTCGAGGGTGGCCTCCCCGCGCGCGGCCAGCGTGCCCCCGGTGTTGTCCAGCGCCTGCCCCCGGGTGTCGATCTGAAGGGTCTGGCCGATGATGCGTCCGCCCGACTGCGCGGCGAGCGTGTTGCTCAGGCCGGCGGATTCCAATGTGATGGCACCAGCCGCCTCGATGCGCCCTGCATCGTTGCGCAGAAGGCCGCTGGCGTGCAGGTTCACACCGGCTTGAACGGAGGCCAGTGTGCCCTGGGTGTTGTCGATGGTGGAGGCCGAGGCGCTGACGTTGCTTCGGGCCGCCATCACGCCGGATGCGTTGTCCAGGTCCTGGCTCGCCTGCAGGGACACGGTGGCGGCGGCGGTGATGCGTCCACTGGTGTTGTCGATCCGTCCGGCGCTCAGTGCGGCATCGCCACCGGCGGCCATCTGGCCCAGGGTGTTGTCCAGCGCGCCGGACACTGTCAGGTCGAGCCGCTGCGCATTCGCCGTCACGAGGGCCCCGCCCTGGTTGGTCAGCGTGTTCGCATGCAGCGCCAGCGAGCCGTTGCTGGAGACGGTTCCACCGGTGTTGTCGATGGCACCGGTTGCAGTGACCGAGGCGGGCCCCGTGCCGGTCTGCAACATCACCGCGTGGCGATGGCTCAGGCTGCCGGCGTCGACGGACAGTTGCCGCGCCACGGTTTCGGCGCCATCGAGGCGGGCCGTGCCCTCGACGCTCAGTTCGAGCCGGGCGTTGCTTTCGATGAGGCCTTGCTCACCCTGGAGGGTGCTCGCCTCGATGTGGAGGGTTTGCGCGCCCGCATGCTCGATGCGGCCATGGGTGTTGGTCAAGGTGGCGGCTGACAGGCGCGCCTCGTCAGCGTTGAGCGCGATGCGCCCGTGGCTGTTGTCCAGTGAGGCCGCAGCGCTCACCACGGCGTTGGCGCGGCCGGTCTGGACGATCTCGCCGGCGCGGTTGTCGATGTCCCGTGCGTCGAGGTGGAGCTGCCCACCCGCCAGCAGGCCGGAGGTGTTGTCGAGCGATGCGGCGGCCTGGATGTTCAGTGCGCCGGTGGCCACCACGGTGGCGTCACGGGTCAGCACACCGGCCTGGGTGGCGTGAAGGTGGAGGCTGGTCGCGCGTGCGTCCGCGTGAGAAAGGTCCACCGAGGCACCCGTCAGCGTGGCTGCGCCCGAGGCGAGGGTCTGACCCTGCACCTGCAGATCCTGCCGGGCCGACACCGCGAGGGTGGCCGAGCCGGTGAGGGCGCCGTTGCGCTCCAGGCCCGCTGCCAGCACTCCCGTGGCAGCGGATTCCACGCGGCCGGCGTCCAGCGTGAGGTGGCCCCGTGCGGCGATCACGCCGCGATTGGTAAGGGTTTGCGTCACCACAGCATCCAGCGAGGTGCCGGCGTACAGGCTGCCGCCGTTGTTCAGTTGCCGGGCATCCAGCGTGAGGGACTGGGCGGCATGAAGTTGCCCACCTTCCAGGTTGCGCACCTCGGTGGCTTCGACCCAGAGGCTGCCGGCCGTGGCATGCACGGCTCCACGCGTGTTGTCCAGCGTCTGCGCCTGAATTCCGAGGTTGCCGCCGGCCGAGGCGATGCGGCCTTCGGTGTTGTTTACGGTCTCGGCCTGCAGGTTCAGGTCGTGGTGGCCGGTCTGCACCATCACGCCGCGGGTGTTGTCGATGCGGGTGGCATCGACCACCAGGCGGCCTGCCGAAAGCGTTCCGCCTGCGTTGAGCAGGCCGTCCTCGCCACGGGCCGTCAGATGGAGTTGTCCGGTTGTCGCGACGAGGGCGCCGCGGGTGTCAAGGGGGCCTTCACCCGCGGTGAGCGAGAGGTTCGCACCCTGCACCTGGCTGCCGCGCAGGTCGAGCTGGGCGCCGTCCAGCGACACGGCTGCGGAGGCCAGGGCCTGGCCCTGTGAGGCGAGGGTCTGCGCGGTGCGCACATCCAAGTGGCCGCCTCCTTCCAGGGCCCCGTCGGTGCGCAGACCGGCGGCGAGCAGTCCGTTGGCGCCTTGCTGCAGTTCGCCCGCCAGAACCTCGGTGTGTCGCTGTGCGGCCAGGACACCGGTGTTGTCTAGGCGCCCGCTCACGGCAACTTGCTGGTCTCGGCCAGCGTAGAGTGTGCCGGTGTTGGCCAGCGCGCCGGCCTCGATCACGAGGTCCTGCGCCACGGTGATGCGTCCGGCGTCGTTGTGCAGTGTGCCCGCCGCCAGATCCAGCGCCCCCTGGCTGGCGATCGTGCCCTGGGTGTTGTCCAGGCGGCCGTGCACGGCAAGTTGAGCCGTGCCGGAGCCCACCTGCACGATGGCGCCGCCTTGGTTGCTCAGCGTGCCGGCTTGGATGCGCAGGCTCTGTGCCTCGATGAGCGCGCCATCGTGTTGCACGGCCGAGGCTTGCAGATCGAGCGCCGCGCGTGCAAAGACCTGGCCGCCCTGGCCGTCGAAGCTGCCGGCGTCCAGCGCGAATGTGCCGTTGCCGTGGTGTTCGATGCTGCCATCGCGGTTGACGAGTGTGCCGGCCTGGATCGCCAGGTGCTCGCCGCGGGCCGCGATGCGGCCTTGCGAATTGTCGATGCCGCCAGCCACGGCCATGACCATGTCGACCGAGCCGGTCTGCACGATCTCGCCGCGGGTGTTGTCGATGCGGTTCACACCCAGCGCCAACTGCCCGGCGTTGAGCACCCCTTGCACATTGCTCAAGGTCGCCGCCGGTGCGGCCCCTTGCCCCGCGATGAGCAGGCGCCCGGGGGTGGAGACCGTGGCGCCATCGGTCACGATGGCGCCGGCAGAGCGCATCTCGATGTGCTGAGCCGTGGTGAGCCCCCCGGTCAGATCGATGCTGGCGCCTTGCAGGTGCGCTTGCCCCGCAGCGATCTGGCGACCCTGCGCGACGAGGGTGTCCGAAGCGGTGATCCGGAGATGGCCCGAGTCGGCGGAGGGCGGCACGCTGTCCGCGCCCTCACCCGGCGCACGCACGCCGGCCGCGATCACGCTGCTGGCCGTGGCGTGCAGCTGCACAGCACGGAGGTCCACGTTGCCGCCGGCCACCACGTGGCCGCTGTGGGTGAAGCGTTCGGCCTGCAGCCGCAGGTCGCTTCCGGCCTGCACCCGCCCGCCGGTGTTGGCGATCTCGGCGCCGTCCAGACTCAGGCTGCCCCCGGCTGCAAGCTCCCCGGCCGCATTGTCGAGCCGGCCCGTGCTTTGAACGGTGAGCGTGTTCAGCGCGGTGATGGAGCCTTGCGCGTTGCCGATCGACCCGGCGGTGACGTCCAGCCGGCCGTTGGCGGCCAGGGATCCGCCGGTGTTGTCGAGCCCGTTGGACACCGCCACATGCGAGGCTCCGGCCCCCGACAGGGCGATGTCGCCGCCTCGGTTGCTGGCGTCCTGGGCCTGCAGCCTGAGCCCTTGGGCCTGCAGTGCTGCGCCATCGTGGGTGAAGGTGTCGGCCTGGATGTCGGCCTGGCTGGCCGTGGCGACGAGGCCATGCGAAGCGTCGATCGCCCCGGCGCGCAAGGTCAGGCGTCCATCGCCCGCGTGCTCGATGCGGCCGTGCACGTTCACGAATCGATCGGCCTGGATCTCCAGGTTGCGACCGGCCGTCGCGATGCGGCCCTCGCGGTTGTCCACGACGCCGTCGATGCGCAGCGTGAGGTCGCGCCCGCCGCTGTGAACCAGCTCGCCTCGCACGTTCGAGAGGTCGCGCGCCTGGAGCTCAAGGGTGTCGGCACTGACCTGGGCTGCGTCCGTTCGCAGCGTCCGGGCTGCCTCCAGGCTCAGTGGGCCTTGCGCAGCGAGGGTGGCCCCGGTGGCATCGATGTCGCCGTCGGTGGCATGGATTTGGATCTGGCGGGCTCCGATCTGGCCGTTGGCCAGAGAGACCTGTGCAGCGGAGAGGCTCACCTGCTCGTTGGCCAGCGCCTGTCCGTGGATCTGCGCAGCATGGGCGGCCTGCACCGTGAGCTGGCCCGGGGCGGTGAGCTGCCCTTGCGGGGTCATGCCTGCCGCAAGGACGGACCCGCCTTGCGTGGTGACCTGTGCGCCCTCTGCGGTGGCCCGCAGCGCCAGCGAGCCACCCGCGGCCATGGTGCCGCCGGCCGTCTGCACGATGCCTGAGCGGCTTTCGATCGACGCCTGTGCGTGGGCATAGAGGCTGCCACTGTTGGAGAGGGCGCCCGAGGTCTGGACCGCCACGTCGCCCTGGGCCTGCAGGTGCCCACGGTTGTCGAGCCAGCCATCGGCGCGCACGACGAGGTCTCCTTCGGTGGCCGCGATCACGCCGGCATTGCGCACGCCCAGGCCCGCTTCGGTGCCCACCAGGACGATCTTGCCGGCATACATGCCGCCCAGCTGGGCGACATCGAGCGTGACGCCCGGTGCCTGACCCGTGCCCTGGAGCGGCACGGTGGCTGCAGCGTTCTCTGTGGAGGCGGACGCCTGCTGCGCGCCGGTGCTCACCGTGAGCTCACGCGCCCAGATGCCGGCATTGACCTGTACCGCGCGGGCCAACAACGTGGCATGGTCCGCCTGGCTGGCGTCCAGGCCGGCGCCCTCGATGCGGATCTGGCCCTGGGTGACACGGAACCCGTCGAGCGCGCCGCCGCTGACGATGGGCGTGCCCGTGGTGAGGGTGACACGGCTGGCATTGAGGAAGCCGCCCCCGTTGACCTGGATGCCCGCCGGGTTGGCGATGACGACCTCGGCCCGCTGGCCAGCCACTTCAATGGGGCCACGCAAATGGCTCGGGTTGGCGCTGTTCACCTCATTGAGGATGACGCGTGCCGAGCCGGTGGCCAGCCACGGGTTGCCCTGGACCCAGCCGCCGAGCTGAGTCTGCGTGTGGGTGCGGCTGTTGTTGAGGATGGCCCCCTGGCTGTTCACGTCGAACTGCTGGTAGGCGTTGCGGGACACGCCCGCGGCGCTGGGCGTCTGGATGTTGACCAGCGGCGTGCCATTGGGCGCCGTGAGCACGGTGGGGCGTTGCGCGCCGGGGGCGTTCGGGTCGGCCACGATCTGCGCCTGCACGGGCCCCCATGACACCAGGCCCGCGAACCACAGCGACGAGACGAGCGCGGTGGCGCGCCCGGCAGGCATCGCGGCGCAAGATCCCTGGCCACTCGATGTCGTGCCCACGGCCTTGCCCTGACTGGAAGTGGTTTCGGCCACGGCCATCAGGAGCCCGCGGCGGCGGTTGAAGACGAGGCGAAACAGGCGCTTGTTCATGGTGTTCTATTCCCTCGAAATTTCTTGTGCGGATGTGCCGACGTCGTCAGTGGGTCCAGTGCAGGCTGAATCCTGCCGTCGTGCTCGACGTTTCGAATCCGGAGGGCCTGCGCAGCGGCCAGCCGGCAAACACCTCGTAGCTCAGGCCCTTCCAGGCCCCGCGCAGCCCCAGCGTGGCGCCGGACAGCCGGGTGCCGGCCAGGCGCTCGGACGATGGCCCCCCCACTTCGCCGTGGTCTACGCCGACGTAAGCCTCCTGACCGATCGACGCCAAAGCAAAGGCCAGCTCATTGCGCCAGAGCCAGCCTCGCTCGGCCGACAAGGTGGTTTCGCCATCGAAGCCGCGCACGCTGTGACGCCCACCGATCGAAAACCGGTCCTGCGGCACCAGGGGGGTGCGGTTCCATTGGGCCCGCCAAGCCGTGCCATAGCGCAGGAGCTGGCGACCCCAGGGGGCTTCAACGGCCGCGGGCAGCGTGGCGGCCAGGTCGGCCACCACGATCTTGAAGCGCGAGGTGCCTTCGCCAAAGGCTTCTTCCGGGGCAGCCATGGCAGAAAACGCCCCCGTGCCTCGCCGGTAAGCCAAGTTGGCATCGATGGAGCCCCGGCCTACGAAGGCGCGATGGCTGACCGAGGCCTCCCACCCCCCGGTGCGGCGACGCTGCACCTCGACCTCGGTGTCATCGATGTAGTTGCGTGATTGGCGGGACAGGGCCTTGACCGAGACGCTGGTCTTGCGCGTGGCGTCCCGATGCAGCAGCCGGGACAGCTTGAGTTCGGCGTTGGCACTGCTGCCGCTGTACAGATAGGTCTGGCTGGCCCCGGCCACGGCCTGGTGGTAGTCGTACGCGCTGGCAGTGAGGCCCAGCAGCCAGTAACCGTAGGGCAGGGAGTAGTGTGCCGTGTGGCCGCGGGTGCCGCGCTTGCCGGGCTCGCCGCCGCCCAGGTCGCGGTTGAGGCTCAGGTAGAACAGGTCGTTGAGAGTCCACCAGTGGTCGTAGGACAGTGTCATGGAGCCCTGGTACTTGCCGGTGGCCTTGGACCCGCTGTCGTCCAGCGAGATCGCTACACGCCACGGAAAGCCCTGGGTCCAGCGCACCACGAGATCACTTTCACCAGGTTGCTCCCCCGGGGCGATCTGGATGTCGGCCTCGGCCGTGGGCACGCGTTGGAGGTTCTCCAAGCCTTGCTCGATATCGCGCAGGTTCAGCCGCTGGCCCGGCCGGATCGGCAGGGCGTTCCGCAAGGTGGCCCGCGGGTCACTGGTGTCGTCCAGCAGGATGCGACGCACACGCCCAGGGATGAGGGTGAGGGCGAGCGTGCCCGTCTTGAGATCCTGGGGTTCCACGAGCACGCGCGTGGTGACATAGCCGCGCTCGATCAGGGCGTTCTGGGCTTCGCGCAGCGCAGCTTCGATGCCGCGGGCACCCAGGCATTGCGGCGGTGGGCCCGCGGCTCCTTCGGGGCGGGCGAGCCGTTGGCGCAAGGCTTGAACAGCAAACTCGAAATGCCCGGCGTCATCGCCCCGCAAGGTCACGCCGGTGATGGGAAAGCACGGGAGATCCTGGCTTGCCTCGACCGGGGCCGTCGCTGCACCGGTGGGGCGCGGCAGCCGTACGTCGGGGCTGCGCTCCAACTGCTCACGCAGAGCGCGCTCGCGCTCCTGCTGGCGCAGCAGTTCCTGGTTGGCCAACTGAGCGGCATCCTGAGCTCGCGCCGGGCCGGAAGCCCCGGCAAAAAACACGACCGTCGCCGCCAAAAGCAGCGCTCCCCGCCATTTTGTTGTCTGCATGCCTGCCTGTGATTCGCGATGAACATCGACAGGCGGGCATCGGCTCAGCGGACATGATGACGGGGGCCGCCGATGTTTTCGGCAACCCCGCTATCGTCGCCACTCATGACGGTGGCCTTAGACCGGAGGCTTTGCGTCCCCGGTTTTCACCGGGTTTGCCTTGTCGAACCTGAGGTTGCGCTGAACGAAACCTTTCAGGCGGCGCAAGGCTATCAACCCCGATTTTTCAAGGGCACCCCCCATTGTGGGGGGTGTGGCCCTGTGCGCCAGAGGATGCCAAATTTGTCACACCCGAAGCCACATGCCCCGAAGGCACATGCGGCGCCGCGTTCTCGACGTGGCGCATCTGGTCGTCGAAGAAGAAGTCGGGCTCGAACTCGCGCAGGAATTCGCCTTTGGGCAGGCCGCCCAGGAACATGGCCTCGTCGACCTCGATCTGCCAGTCCATCAGCGTGCGGATGGCGCGTTCGTGCGCCGGGGCGCTGCGGGCCGTGACCAGGGCGGTGCGGATGCGCATGGCTGGGGTGCCCTCGCGTTGCAGACGATGCAAGGCTTCGAGCAGCGGCTTGAAGGGGCCGGCCGGCAACGGTGTGCCGGCACGGTGTGTCTCGTGAGCCTGGAAGGCGTCGAGGCCGTCGCTCTGGAAGACCTGTTCGGCTTCGTCTGAGAAGAGCACGGCGTCACCATCGAAGGCGATGCGCACCTCGCTGGGGTGCGCATCGGACGCGCGCGCCGACAGCGGGTAGACCCGGGCAGCAGGGAAGCCCGCATCGAGCGCGGCACGCACATCGGCCTCGTTGGCCGACAGGAAGA
This sequence comes from Caldimonas sp., assembly GCF_046291045.1. Taxonomy (GTDB): domain Bacteria; phylum Pseudomonadota; class Gammaproteobacteria; order Burkholderiales; family Burkholderiaceae_C; genus Caldimonas. The sequence continues at coordinate 10,728 of NZ_JBKBSL010000007.1, forward strand.
GGTGGGCGTTGAGCGGGCGCAGGTAGCGGTAGGGCGACTGCCCGCGTGTGAACACGCCGCGCTGGATGGGCAGGCCGTAATGCTGTGCTGAGCGGAACACGCGCATGCCCGAGACCGGGTCATTGCGCGAGAGGATCACCACCTCCACGCGCGGTGCCGTCCCAGGGGCGCCGCGGTTGAAGGCCAGCAGCTTGTTCACCAGCGAGAAGGCCACGCCGGGGCGGGCCGGCACGTCCAGGCGCTGCAGTTGCAGTTGCATGTAGCTGCGGTCGTCCTGGGCCTCGAAAATCCGGTTCTCCTCCTCGAAGTCGAACAGGGCTCGCGACGAAATGGCCACGACGAGTTGGCCGTCCAGGGTGCTGGGCATGATGGGGCGGTCCGATGTCAGCGTGCGGTGTCGGTCGGTGCGGTGGGGTCCGCAGCCGCCAGGGCCCGTCGGTCGAGCTTGTCCTCGATCTCGCCCAGGGCGGCGGCCAGGCTGTTGCCGCTGTCGCTCAAGGCCTGGCGCAGGCCTTCGTCCAGACGGCGCGTTTGTGCGACGACCTCACCCGACACCGTGGACACGTCCTGGCGTAGCATGGACAGCTCCTGCTTGAGCCACTGGCGCAGTTCGGTGTAACGCGAGGCCTCCGCCTTCTCGGCCAGTTCGCGCTGCTCACGCGCTTCGTGCACGAGGCGGCGCAGTTCCGTCAGCCGCTGGGCCTGCATCACCGCGATGTAGGTGAGGAAGACCACCGCCTCCAGCGCCAGAAGGCCCAGCAGCACCAGGCCCAGCGGGGCCTGGGTCTGAGCCACCAGGAGATAAATCTCCGTGGGCGCGACGATGGCGGGCCAGTTCAAGGCGGCGAACAGCGCGATCAGCGCGAGCACCAGGCCGAGCAGGACGGTGCGCAGGGACATGGGCTTCCTCCGAGATGACGGGAGCCGCCCGCGGGCGGCCCCCGGGGCGACATCATGGCATGTTCGGGTCGAAGTCTGCACCGGTGCGTGGCCGGGCCCGGCATCTGAGGTGCCTGCCTCTCGCGTCGCCAGACGCATGTCATCACCCCGGAGGGTGGGGTATGTCACGAGATGTAAGACCTGTCGGTCGATGCCGACAGGTGAGGCCGCTGGCAGCCGACAGGCGGGCGCAGGGGGCCGGCCTAGAGTTTCCTCACGGCCTTCGGCATCGGGTCGAAGGCGTCTCGAATGAGATCCAATGGAAGGAGCACACCATGCACACGAGTCAACTGCTGCGCATCACCGCCCTGTCGGTGGCGTTGGGCGTCACCATCGCCGCCACTGGCTGCTCGGCCACCCCCACCCGCGCCAGCGCCGGCGAGGTGATCGACGACACCTGGATCACCACCAAGGTCAAGGCTGCCTTCGTCGAGGACAAGACGGTCAGCGCCCTGAACATCCAGGTCGAGACCTTCCGCGGCACGGTGCAGCTCAGCGGCTTTGCCAACAGCGCAGCCGAGATCCAGCGCGCCGGCGAGATCGCACGCAGCATCCGCGGCGTGAAGGACGTGAAGAACGACATCCGGCTCAAGACGTCGGTCAACTGAGGCGGCAGGATCACTCCATGTTGTACTACGCGGCAGTCTTTTTCGTCATCGCCCTGGTGGCTGCCATCCTCGGCTTCGGAGGCATCGCCGCCGGGGCCGCGGGCATCGCCAAGATCCTCTTCTTCGTCTTTCTCGTTGGCTTCATTGTTTCATTGGTGGTGGGGTTGCTGAAACGGTAGATTTCACGGGTCGAGCTTGCCGCATTCCCAGAAGATGCGGGCGCGGCAGGTGCGGCAGATCTGCGGGTCCAGGGTCTGGAAGATCCGCGCGATGGCCGTGCGCTTGTCGGGATGGATGTGGTCCGGCCCGAGGGCCTCGGTGAAGCCGGTGCGTTCCCACATCTCCAGCACTTGGGGGCGAGGCCGGTGGAAGTGCAGGTCGCCGCCCATCGCGCGCCGTGCGGCCAGTTCCGCCTGCCACAGCTCGGCTCCGGCCAGGTCGATGAAGTTCATGCTCTTGGCCATCACCAGCAGGTGCTTGGGCGCGTGCGGTGCCGTGCGCAGGGCATGCAAGGTGTCGGCCACGTGCTGAGTGGCGCCGAAGTAGATCGAGCCCTCCATCCGCAACAGCTTGAGCTGCGGACATTCGGGCAGCGCGCCCTCGGGGTGTCCGTCGATCACCTCGAAATGCCGTCCGTCGTCCATCGAGGTGAACCCCATCGTGCGCATGGCCGGCCGTGCCGTGCGGTGCAGGTAGCTCATCAGCGAGGCGATGGTGCCCAGCAGAATGGCCACCTCCAGGCGGATGCTGACGGTGGCCGCCATCGTGAGCGCGGCAATGCCGAACTCGGTGCGATTGAGCAGGTACAGGCGCCGCCAGCGCGGCAGGTCGAGCAGCCCCCAGGCCACCAGCAGCAGCAGCCCGGCGATGGCCGCCATCGGGATCAGCGCCAGCAGCGCAGCGCTGAAGGCCACCAACCCCATCAGCCACATGGCCGAAAACACCGCGGCCAGCGGGGTGCGCGCACCGGCCTCCAGGTTGGGCATGGAGCGGTTGAGCGATCCGCAGCTCACATACGATGAAAAGAAACCGCCGACGAGGTTGGACAGACCCTGGCCGAGGAACTCGCGGTTGGCATCGATGCGCTGGCCCGAACGCTGGGCCACGGCCTTGGCGATAGAGATCGACTGCCCCAGGGCGACGATGGTCAGTGCGGCGGCCAAGCCCAGCAGCTCGGGCAGCTTGGACCAGTCCACGGCGGGCACCGCGAAAGCCGGCCAGGGGGATGGGATGGCCCCGACCACTGCCACCGGTTCCCAGCCCAGCCGCGCACCCTGCTGGTTCAGCGCCGTCGCCAGCACGGTGCCGGCAGCCAACCCCCCTAACATGCTGGGCCAGCGCGGGTTGAGCCGGCGTAGCACCGCCGCGGTCAACAGCGTGGCCCCACCCACGGCCAAGGCGTTGAACTGGATGTCGCCGGCATGGCGTGCGAGGTGGGCCAGCACGGCACCGGCGCCCTGACCCTGCAGCGCAGGCAGGCCCAGCAAGTCGCGCAGCGCGTACAGGGCGATCAGCAGCGCCGCTCCGCTGGTGAACCCCATCAACGCCGAAGGAGAGATGAAGTTGGCGATCGTGCCCAGGCGCAAGGCACCCACCAGCGTCTGCATGACCCCCACCAACACGGTCACGGCCAACGCGAGCTGGATGTACGGCGGGCTGCCGGCGGCCGCCAGCGGAGCGAGCATGGCATAGAGGGCCAGGGAGTTTGCGTTGGTCGGGCCGGACATCACATGCCGGCTCGAGCCGGCCAGTGCCGCGACGATGCACGGCACGATGGCCGTGTACAGACCATACTGCGGTGGCAGGCCGGCCAAGGTGGCAAACGCGATGCCCTGTGGCAGTACCAGGACGGCCCCTAGCAGGCCGGCCAGGACATCGGCCCGCAAGGACGCAGGGTTCACCTCATGGACCCAGTCGCCCAGGAGTCGGGCCAGTGGGGGCAGGCATCGGGCGGACAAGGGTGAAACAGGCAGACTCATGCGAGGCACCGGGCGACAGACCCGATCATAGGCGTTGCATGCACGCCGCATCCCTCCCCGGGGGTGATGCCTGGCGCGGGCCGATCTGCTAGGGTACGGCCCGCCGCCGGCTGCCGGGCCGGCTCAGCCCAGGGAGAACATGCCGATGATGCACCTGCCCCTTTCCCCCGCCCGATCCCCATGGCGAGCCCTGCGCGGCATGGCTCTCGCCGGCTTGGCGTTGCTGCTCGCAGCCTGCGGCGGCGGAGGCGGCGACCCGGGCGTCTCGCCCTTTCCTTCGCGCGGCGGCGGGGACGATGACAGCGGCATCCCGCCCTCGTCGAATTTCGCAGGCCGGCTGGTCAGCACCAACGCCAGCGGCGCACTCGACCAGGACTGGGTGGCCTCCACTTGCACGGCCGAGCGGCATCGCAACTGGGTGCGCTCTATCGTGCACGAGAAGCACCTGTTCTATCGGGAGGTGCCCGACATCAACCCCAACCTCTACACCGGCACGCCGCAGGATCTGTTCTACGAGCTCACCCGCTTGGGCGTGCCCAATGGCCGCGATCGTTTCAGCTTCGTGATCCGCCAGTCCGCCGCCGAAGCCACCTTCGAGCAGGGTCAGGGGCTGGGTATCGGGGCGAACTATGTCTACGACGGCCTGGGCCGTCTGCGCGTGAGCTACGTGGAAGCCGGCTCACCAGCGGCGGGCCGGCTCGCGCGCGGGGCGCAGATCGTGGCGATCAATGGCACGGCGGTGGGCCCGCGCCTCACGTCGGCGCAGATCGAGGCGCTGTACCCCGCCGCGGCCGGCGGCACCCTGACGCTGGAGGTGCGCGACACCCCGGCCAGCGTCTCGCGCACCGTGAGCTTCACCCACGCCGTCTACTCCCTGTCACCGGTGCAGCAGGCCACGGTGTTGCCGGGCAACGTGGGGTACGTGCACCTCACCGACTTCTCCACCCCGTCCGGCCAGAACCAGCTCGCCGATGCGCTGGCGGCCTTTGCCGATGCCGGCATCGCCGACCTCGTCCTGGACCTGCGCTACAACGGCGGCGGCTATCTGGCCATCGCCTCGCAGCTCGGGCACATGGTGGCCGGCAGCCGGGGCAGCGGACGGGTGTTCGAACGCCTCGTCTACAGCGACAAGCGTTCGCGCGAGAACCAGTCCGTGCCCTTCTACGACCGCCTTCTCAGCCTGGGGGGCTACACCAACCCGCGAGCCGGGCAGGTCCTGCCCACCCTCGGCCTGGACCGTGTGTTCGTGCTGACCACCGGTGACAGTTGCTCGGCCAGCGAGTCTCTCATCAGCGGGCTACGCGGCGTGGGCGTGGAGGTCGTGCTGGTGGGAACCCCCACCTGCGGCAAACCCTATGGCTTCACGCAGTACCGCAACTGCACCTATGCCTACTTCCCAATCGAGTTCGAGGGCCGCAACGACCGGGGCGAGCGCTTCCCGGACACCGGCATCGTGCCCACCTGCACCGTGCCCGACGATCTGGAGGCCCCCCTGGGGGGGCCCGGAGAGGCCTTGCTGGACACCGCGTTGGCCTACCGCCGCGACGGCCGATGTCCGCCCTCCGAGGTGGGCGTGAGCGCGCAGCAAGCCCGGTCGGTGGCTGCCTTGCCCGGTGTGCGTGCTGGGTCGCCCGCACCCGAGGGGCCGCGGCGCATCAAGCTGCTGACGCCCTGAAGTTTTGGCCCGAGGCGTGACAAGCTTCGCTTGGCAGGCCGTCCATGGCCTGCTAGGGTGGCGGCCGTGCCGGACGCCCGCTCGTGCAGCGGGACATCATGACACTTCTGTGCATCCTTTTGCGCAGACCATGTGGAGAGTGTGTTTCCTCAGCAGCAGCCCACGTCGCCTGTCCACGGCCGACAAGGGGCCCTGGCATCCCGATGAGCAGCGCGTGCGCCAATGGGCGCAATGGTTCGGCCAGCAAGGCTACCGCGTGGCCGTGCAGCACAGCAGCGGGGATCTCTACGAAGCCGACCGCCACATCGGCAACGTGGCGGGCGGCCGCTTCAAGCGCTCCTCGATTCGCTAGCTGCTGGCCTGTGCGCCGGCCAGGCGCCCCCGGTGCAACGGCGGTGGCCCGCCAGATCGCAGCGGCTGTCCACGGCCTCGAACCCGGCCTGGCGCAGCAGGGCCTGCACGGCGTCGGCCTGGTCGTGGCCATGTTCGAGCAGCAGCCAGGCGCCGGCTCGCAGATGCGGGGCAGCGCCCGCGATGATCGCGCGGATGGCATCCAGCCCGTCGGGCCCGGAGGTGAGCGCCAGCCGAGGCTCGTGCGCGAGGTCGGCCAAATGCGGGTCGTCCTCGGCAATGTAGGGCGGGTTGCTCACGACGAGATCGAAAGGCGCTTCGCCCCCCGGCAGGGCCTGCCACCACGAGCCCTGCAGGCCGCGCAGCGCCAGGCCCAGCCGTGTCGCATTCGACAGCGCCACCTGCAGCGCCCGTGGGCTGAGGTCCACCACCGTGACGTCCGCATCCGGTCGGCCCCGCGCCAGGGCCAGGGCGATTGCCCCGCTGCCAGTGCCCAGGTCGAGCACGCGTGGGGCCGACCAGCCCTTCAGGACTTCCAGCGCCCAGTCCACCAGCACCTCGGTGTCCGGCCGCGGCACCAGCACATCGGGACCCACCTGCAGCATCAGGCCATGGAATTCCTTGCGCCCGAGCAGGTAGGCCACCGGTTCGCCTGCCCGGCGCCGCTGCAGCAAGGCCCGAAAGCGTTGGCGCTGCGGTTCATCCAGGAGGTCGGTGTCGTGGGCCCGCAGCCAGGCGCGCGCTTCGCGCTCGCCCAGCCCCAGCACCTCGGCCAGCAGCAGTTGCGCATCGAACCGGTCCACCCCCAGCGCCGCGGCTTCCTGCAGTGCCTGCGCGACCGTGGTCATTCGATGCCCATCTCTTGCAGGAGCCCCGCGGCCTGCTCGGCCTCTCGGGCGCTGCGCAGCGCCTCGATCACGTCGTCGAGCTCGCCCTCCATCACTGCCCCCAGCTTGTAGAGCGTGAGGTTGATGCGATGGTCGGTGAGCCGGCCCTGCGGGAAGTTGTAGGTGCGGATGCGGTCACTGCGGTCGCCGCTGCCGATCAGGCTCTTGCGGGTGGCTGCTTCCTTCGCGGCGCGCTCGGCCCGGTCTTTCTCGCGCAGCCGCGCGGCCAGCACCGCCATGGCCTTGGCCTTGTTGCGGTGCTGCGAGCGGTCGTCCTGGCATTCGGCCACCAGGCCCGTGGGCAGGTGGGTGATGCGGATGGCCGAGTCGGTCTTGTTCACGTGCTGCCCGCCGGCGCCGCTGGCGCGGAAGGTGTCGATGCGCAGCTCGGCCGGATTGAGCTGGATCTCCTCGGCCTCGTCGGGTTCGGGCATCACGGCCACCGTGCAGGCGCTGGTGTGGATGCGCCCCTGGGTTTCCGTGGCCGGCACGCGCTGCACGCGGTGGCCGCCGGACTCGAAGCGCAGGTGGCCATAAACCTCGTCGCCCTCGATACGCACCACCACCTCCTTGTACCCCCCCAGGTCGGATTCGCTGGCCGAGAGGATCTCGCTGCGCCAGCCCCGGCGCTCGGCATAGCGCAGGTACATGCGCAGCAGGTCGGCCGCGAAGAGCGCCGATTCGTCGCCACCGGTGCCGGCGCGGATCTCCAGGAAGGCGGGCCGCGCGTCATCAGGGTCGCGCGGCAGCAGGGCGCGCTGCAACTCGACCTCCAGGCGCGCCAGATCGGCCTCGGCCTGGGCGGCCTCCTCGGCGGCCATCTCGGCCAGCTCCGGGTCGGCCAGCATCTCGCGAGCAGCGGCGAGATCCCGCTCGCGCTGCAGGAAGCGGCGGTAGCGCTCGGCCAGCGCCGACACCTCGCTGTGCTCGCGCGTCAGGTCGCGAAAGCGGGTGATGTCAGCCACCACGTCCGGCGCGGCCAGCACGGCATCGAGCTCCTGCAGGCGTTGCAGGGTGCGGTCGAGTTGCTGGCGCAGGGCGTCTTTCATCAGGGAGCGGGCAGGAAGAAGGGGGGGGCGGGCCGCGGCGGCCCGGACGCGGGCCCGGTGCGCTAGCGCTTGCCTTGCCGGCTGGGGTCGGTGGCGGCGCGGCGCAGGAACAGGCGCGAGACCGTCTCGGCCAGGTGCTGGCGGTGCTTGGGGTCCGCACTGTGCAACTCGGCCAGGGCCCCGTGCAGCATCTTGTTGGCCATGCCGCGCGACAGCGCTTCCAGCACGGCCTCGACGTCTTCACCACGGGCCAGGGCCTTGCGTGCCCGGGCAATCTCCACGCGGCGCCACTCGTCGGCCTGGGCGTTGAGCGCTTGGATCAGTGGCACGCTGGCGCGTTGGTCCAGCCAGTGCACGAAGCTTTGCACGCCGGTCTCGATGATGGCCTCGGCCTGGGCCACGGCCGCCTGGCGCTTCTCGCCGGCCGTCTGCACCACGGTGCTCAGGTCGTCCACCGTGTACAGGTACACATCATCGAGTTGACCCACCTCGGGCTCGATGTCGCGCGGCACGGCCAGGTCGACCATGAACATCGGGCGATGACGGCGGGCCTTGAGCGCCCGTTCGACGGCCCCCAGACCGATGATCGGCAAGGAGCTGGCGGTGCACGACACCACCACGTCGAACTCGGCCAGGCGGCTGGGCAGCTCGGCCATGCGCAGCGCCTCGGCGCCGAAATGGGCGGCGAGCTTCTCGCCCCGCTCGAGCGTGCGGTTGGCCACGGCCATGGCGCGCGGCGTCTTTGCGGCGAAGTGGGTGGCCGCCAGCTCGATCATCTCTCCGGCGCCCACGAACAGCACCTTGACCTCGCTCAGATCCTCGAAGAGCTGGCCGGCCAGACGCACGGCCGCAGCAGCCATGCTGATCGAGTGCGCGCCGATCTCGGTGGAGGTGCGCACTTCCTTGGCCACGGCGAAGGAGCGCTGAAAGAGCTGGTGCAGTGTCGTTCCCAGGGTGCCGGCCGCATCGGCTTGGCGCACCGCCTGTTTCATCTGGCCCAGGATCTGCGGTTCGCCCAGCACCATGGAATCCAGCCCGCTGGCCACGCGGAAGGCGTGGCGAGCCGCCTGGCCGTCCTCGAGCACGTAGGTGTGATGCCGAAGCTGGCTGGCGCTCACACCGCCCAACGCGGCGAACCATTCCAGCGTGGGGGCCACCTGCTCGGGCGAGGCGGCGCAGTACAGCTCGGTGCGGTTGCAGGTGGAGACGAGGGCCGCTTCCCGGGTCTGGTGCACGCGCTCGCGCAATTGGCGCAACAGCGGGGGGAGCTGCTCGGGCGTGAACGCAAAACGTCCGCGCAAGTCCAGCGGTGCGCTCGTGTGGTTCAGGCCCAGGGCAATGACGCTCATGCGCCCGATTATAAAATTCACGGCTTTGGCCCGCACCCCGCCAGCCCCCGGGCCTTCTTGATGCAAATCAATCGCTTCCCATGGGTTTCCTCGACGCCCTGTGGCACTTGCTCAACCTCTTCGCTCCCGCCCTGGGCCTGGCGGCGACGGCCACGACCCTGAGCAAGCTGCTGTGGTGGCGCCGGCTGCGCGGCGTGGCCTGGGCGCGCCTGCTGGGCTGGAGCGCGGCGGCCGCCACCGCCGCCTTGCTGGGGGGGCTCGTCCTGCTCGGGGCCGACGGCCGTGTGGCCACCTATGCCGCCATGGTGCTCGCCACGGCCCTGGCCCTGGCCTGGGCCGGCTTCGGTGGGCGCGCGCATGGCTGAGCTGGAACTGCTCTGGCTCGGGCTCTTCCTGGGAGTGGCCGCCATGGCCCTGGCCTACGCCACGGGGGAGGCGCTGATGCGCGGCGACGCCGTCAACGCCTGGTACGCCCTGCACGTGGTGATGATGGTGCTGTACCAGCTTGCGCAACTGGGCTACGTCAAGCCCGTCCTCGGCGCCCAGGATCCGGCGATGGGGCCGGCGGTGTTGCTGGTGTCGGGCACCTTGCTGGCCGCCGTGAGCCTGTTGTTCGCCCGGCGGGTGCTGCCCCGGGCCCTGGGCAACCGGCGGGCGGACCGCTGGGCGGTCGTGGTCGCGGCCTTTGGCGTGGCGCTCACCGCGGGCTACGTGGTCTGGCCCGAGCTGGCCCGCGAGCCTTCGGTCGTCCTGGCCCAGCGGGCCTACTACCTGCTGGCGCTGCTGTCCGTGGTGTTCCTGCTGTGGGCCCTGCGCGGCGTGCGGCTGCCCTACATCGGCTGGTATGCGGCGGCCTTCCTGGCCGCGGCGGCGGGAGTGGCGCTGGAGTCCGCGACCGAGCGAGGCTGGCTGCCTGCGGGGGGCTGGTGGGACCGCTACGGCATGCTCGCCGGCGCGGGGCTGGAGATCCTGATCCTCACCTATGCGTTGAACTTCAGCGCCCGCGACCTGATGCGCGACCCCGGCGAACGCCGCGACGGTGCCCGCCTGGACCGCTGGACCGGCCTGCTGCACGGCGGCGAACTGCCGGGCCTGCTGATGTCGCTGTCGGTGCGTTCGCTGCGCATGAACACCTTCGGCGCCGTGGTGATGCTGCGCCTGGCCAACCTGGAGGACCTGCAGCGCGCCCATGGGGCCCAGGTGACCGAGGCGGCGATGAGGGCCTGTGCCCGCGTGCTGCGCGAGGTGTGCAGCCCGGCCGACGTGCCGCTGCGCCTGGACGATGCGCGCTTCGTCGTCGTGCTGGAGCAGGTGCAAAGCCGCACCGAGGCCCAGGCCCTGGCCCAGCGCATCCTGGAGCTGGGCCTGCAGCACCATCCTGAACTGCCGCCGCTGGAGCAGCTGCACCTGCATGCGGCCATTGCCTGCATCCCGCAGGACCTCAAGGGCCGCCCGCAGACCCTGATCGACCGGCTGGACCAAGCCGTCGGGCAGATCCGCCGCGGCAGCGGGGCGCTGATCCGCAGCCTCTGATCCTTGGGGCGCGTCAGCAGGCCGTCGCGGCTTCCTTCACCACCACCTCGCCGCGCAGCGAGTGCGGCAGGGCGGACGTGATCCGCACGTCGATCATCTGGCCCACCAGCCGGGCCGCGTTCGGGCCGCCGGGGAAGTTGACGATGCGATTGCACTCGGTGCGGCCCATGAGTTCGCCCGGATCCTTCTTCGACGGGCCCTCCACCAGGATGCGCTGCACCGTGCCCACGCGGCTGTCGCTGATGCGACGCACGTGGGCTTCGATGGTGGCCTGCAGGTGCTGCAGCCGCCGGAGCTTCACCTCCTGCGGTGTGTCGTCGTGCAGGGCGGCTGCCGGCGTGCCGGGGCGGGGGCTGAAGACGAAGCTGAAGCTCGCATCGAAGCCCACGTCTTCGATGAGCTTCATCAGCTTGGCGAAGTCGTCCTCGGTCTCGCCCGGGAAGCCCACGATGAAGTCGCTCGACAGGCTGATGCCGGGCCGCACGGCGCGCAGCTTGCGGACGGTGCTCTTGTACTCCAGGGCGGTGTAGCCGCGTTTCATGGCCGAGAGGATGCGGTCGGAGCCGTGCTGCACCGGCAGGTGCAGGTGGTTCACGAGCTGCGGCACCTTGGCGTATACGTCGATGAGACGCTGCGTGAACTCGTTGGGGTGGCTCGTGGTGTAGCGGATGCGTTCGATCCCCGGGATCTCGGCCACGTACTCCAGCAGCAGGGCAAAGTCCGCGATCTCGGCGGTGTCGCCCATCTTGCCGCGGTAGGCGTTGACGTTCTGCCCCAGCAGCGTCACTTCCTTCACCCCCTGGTCGGCCAGGCCGGCCACTTCCACCAGCACGTCCTCGAAGGGGCGGGAGACCTCCTCGCCGCGGGTGTAAGGCACCACGCAGTAGCTGCAGTACTTCGAACAGCCTTCCATGATGGAGACGAAGGCCGAGGCGCCCTCCACGCGGGCGGGCGGCAGGTGGTCGAACTTTTCGATCTCGGGGAAGCTGATGTCCACCTGGGGGCGGTTTTGCGAATCACGGCGCGCCAGCATCTCCGGCAGGCGGTGCAGGGTTTGCGGGCCGAACACCACGTCCACATACGGGGCGCGCTCGATGATGGCCGCACCCTCTTGGCTGGCCACGCAACCGCCCACACCGATCTTCACGCCCTTTTTCTTCAGGTGCTTGACGCGCCCGAGGTCGGAGAACACCTTCTCCTGCGCCTTCTCGCGCACCGAACAGGTGTTGAACAGGATGAGGTCGGCCTGCTCGGGGTCGTCGGTGGGCACATAGCCTTGCGCCGCGCCCAGCACATCGGCCATCTTGTCCGAGTCGTACTCGTTCATCTGGCAGCCGAAGGTCTTGATGTAGACCTTCTTGGGGGTGGCGGAACTGCTCATGGCCTCTCCTTCAACGCGGGGTCCAGGTCTGCGAGATCGGCTCGAAGCGCCAGGTCCGGGCTTCCTCGGGCGTGCGCGGCCAGGGCTTCTTCAGCTCGTCTTCGCGCAGGATCCAGACATCCTTCACGAAGCCCTGTGGGTCCAGCGTGTAATGCACGACGGCCTTTGCGCCCACCAGGGAGCCCGACAGCAGCAGCAGGTTGTTGGTGCCGCGGATGCGCGAGGCCGGCACCATGCGGGCCGGCTGGCCGTTGAGCACGACCTCCGGGGGTTGCCCGAAAACCATCTCGCCACGCAAGGCGGTGGCGGGGAACTGGCGCGCCACGACGGCCTGGGCCTGGGCAACGAGGGTGGCGGCCGACAGGGTCAGGCCGATCAGCACACAGCGAAACATGGTGTAGATCCAGGGGCTGCAGTTGTTGGCGGGATTGCGACCCAGTATGCGTCCTGGGCCGCCCAAACGAAAACGGCCCCAGTCCGAAGACTGGGGCCGGGATTCTGGTGGCGCTTCAGGGACTCGAACCCCGGACCTGCGGATTATGATTCCGTCGCTCTAACCGACTGAGCTAAAGCGCCTAGAGCCCGCCATTATAGACAGCCCTTGAACAGCTTGCCAAGGGCCAGCGGACGGGCTTGGGTCCACTATTCAATCCAAAAAGTAATAAACAACGGACTATATATTCGTTCTCTTTCTGATGACACCCCGATAGCATCGACTCCTCGCAGTGTTTTTGGGACGGATCACAGTCATGCACACAGTCTGGGCGATCGGCTCGGGGCTTCCATGCCCGCAGGAGTTGGCATGAGCATCGAAGTGCGCAACCTCTACAAGGCCTTCGGCAAGACGGTGGTGTGCGACCACCTGAACCTGGACATTCCCTCGGGCGAACTGGTGGCCTTGCTTGGCCCCTCGGGGTCGGGCAAGACCAGCCTGCTGCGCATCATCGCCGGGCTGGAGCGGCCCGATGCGGGCACGGTGCATTTCCATGGCGAGGACGCCACCGAGGCTGACGTGCGCGAGCGCAACGTGGGTTTCGTGTTCCAGCACTATGCCCTGTTCAACCACATGACCATCTTCGAGAACGTGGCCTTCGGGCTGCGCGTGCGCCCGCGGGCCACGCGGCCCAGCGAGGAGCAGATCCGCAAGAAGGTGACGGAACTGCTGGAGCTGGTCCAGCTCGACTGGATCGCCGACCGCTATCCCCACCAGCTTTCGGGCGGGCAGCGACAGCGCATTGCCCTGGCCCGTGCGCTCGCGGTGGAGCCCAAGGTGCTGCTCCTCGACGAGCCCTTCGGCGCGCTCGATGCCAAGGTGCGCAAGGAACTGCGTCGCTGGCTGCGCCGGCTGCACGACGAGGTCCACCTGACCAGCGTCTTCGTCACGCACGACCAGGACGAGGCGATGGAGGTGGCCGACCGCATCGTGGTGATGAACCACGGCCGTATCGAACAGCAGGGCACACCCGACGAGGTCTACGACCACCCGGCCACGCCCTTCGTGCTGCAGTTCCTGGGTGACGTGAACCTCTTCCACGGCCGCTTCGGCCATGCGCCGGGTGGTGCCACCGACGAGGTGAGCTATGTGCGGCCGCACGAGCTCGACATCCTGGGTCAGCCCGAGGAGGGCAGCTTGCCGGTGACGCTGTCGCAGACGCTGACCGTGGGTCCCAACACCCGCATCGAGTTCAAGCGGCTGGACGACGGCTGTTATGTCGATGTCGAGATGCCGCGGGCCCGGTTCGCGGCGCTGCGCGAGCAGCTCGGCCTGGCCCCCGGCAGTACCGCCTACCTGAAGCCGCGCCGTGTGACGCGCTTCGAGGCCGAAGCCGCCTGATCTTGCCCATTCCCGGAATCCAAAGGACCGTCATCATGTTCAAGCAATTCCTGCGTGCCGGCCTCGTGGCTGCCGCCTTCGCCGCCGCCTCGGGCGCCTGGGCCCAGTCCGGCCCCACCCTCCTGAATGCGTCCTACGACATCGCCCGCGAACTGTTCGCGGCGATCAACCCCAAGTTCGTCGAGCACTGGAAGAAGAAGACCGGCCAAGACGTGAGGATCGACCAGTCGCATGCCGGCACTTCGCGCCAGGCCCAGGACATCATCCAGGGCAAGAAGGTCGACACCGTCACCTTCAACCAGGCCACCGACATCGAGATCCTGGCCAAGCGCGGCCTGGTCTCGGCCGACTGGACGAAAAAGTTCCCGAACAACGCCTCGCCCTACTACAGCACCATCGCCTTCCTGGTGCGCAAGGGCAATCCCAAGAACATCAAGTCCTGGGACGACCTGGTGCGCGAGGACGTGAAGCTCATCTTCCCCAACCCCAAGACCTCCGGCAACGCGCGCTACACCTACCTGGGAGCCTGGCTCTACGCGAACGAGAAGTTCAAGGGCAATGAGGCGCAGGTGCGCGACTTCGTCGCCCGACTGCTGGCCAACGTGCAGAACTTCCCCACCGGCGGCCGCGGCGCCACGGTGGCCTTCGCTCAGAACAACCAGGGCGACGTGCTGCTGACCTTCGAGTCCGAGGTGATCAACATCGCCCGCGGCGACGAATTCAAGGCCCTGGGCCTGGAGGTGGTGGTGCCGCCGGTGTCGGTGCTGGCCGAGTTCCCGGTCGCCGTGGTCGACAAGGTGGTCGACGAGAAGGGCACCCGCGCCCTGGCCACCGAATACCTGAACTTCCAGTACACCCGCGAGATCCAGTTGCTGCTGACCTCGTTCAACTACCGCGTGCACGAGCCCACGGTGGTCAAGGCCACGGCCGACAAGTTTCCGCCGATCCGCCTGATCGACCCCGTCAAGGTGCTGGGCCCGTGGGACAGGATCAGCGAGACCCACTTCGCCTCGGGCGCCATCCTGGACCAGTTGCTCGCCCGCCGTCGCTGATCCCGTCGCTGTTCTGCCGACCCGAGCGGGCCCGTGCCGGGCCCGCCTTGCCATGGCCGTCACCGCTTCCCGTTCGCTGCTGTTGATCCGACCCGCCGTGCTGCCGGGCTTCGGACCGAGCCTGGGCATCAGCAGCTTTTTCATCACGCTGGTCATCCTCTTTCCGGTCTCGGCGCTGCTGGCCTACTCGGCCGAGCTGAGCCTGGTGCAGTACTGGCAGGCCGTCACCGATCCGCGCGTGCTGGCCAGCTACCGCGTCACCCTCGGTGCCGCGCTGTACGCCACGGCGGCCTCGGTGCTGATCGGACTGCTGCTGGCCTGGGTGACGGTGCGCTACGACTTTCCCGGCCGCCGCCTGCTCGACACCCTGATCGACCTGCCCTTTGCCCTGCCCACCGCGGTGGCGGGCTTGACGCTGGCGGTGCTGCTGGCTCCCACCGGCTGGGTGGGCCAGTGGTTCGAGCTGGCGGGCCTGAAGATCGCCTATGCCTATCCCGGCATCGTGGTCGCGATGACCTTCACCAGCCTGCCCTTCGTGGTGCGCACCATCCAGCCCGTGCTGCAGGATTTCGGCACCGAGGTGGAGGAGGCCGCCCGCACGCTGGGGGCTTCGCGCGCGCAGATCTTCTGGCGCGTGATCCTGCCCACGCTGATCCCCGCCGTGGTCACCGGAGGCGCCCAGTCCTTCATCCGCAGCCTCGGTGAGTTCGGCGCGGTGGTGATGATCGCCGGCAACATTCCCTTCCAGACCGAGGTCAGCTCGCTGATGATCTTCGTGCGCCTGCAGGAATACGAGTACCCGGCGGCCGCGGCGATCGCCACGGTGATCCTGCTGACCTCGCTGCTGCTGATGTTCGGCCTGTACGTGCTGCAGGGCCGCGTGCTGCGTTGGCAGAGGAGCGCCGGATGAAGCGACCGCAACACGGACATCAATGGGCGCTCATCGGCCTGGGTGTGGGGGTGGCGGCGCTGCTGCTCGTGCTGCCGCTGGTGCTGATCTTCACCCAGGCGCTCAGCGGCGGCTGGTCGCTGCTGGCGGCCAACCTGTCCGAAGGCTACATGCGCCATGCCCTGGGCCTGACCCTGCTGGTGGCCGTGCTCACCGTGCCCGTCAACCTGGTCTTCGGCATCGCCCTGGCCTGGTGCGTCACGCAATACGAATTCCGCGGGCGGCGGCTGCTCACCACGCTGATCGACATTCCCTTTGCCACCTCGCCGGTGGTGGCCGGCATGTGCTATCTGGTGGTCTACGGCATGGAGGGGCTGCTCGGCCAGTGGCTGGCCTCGCACGACATCCAGATCATCTTTGCCTGGCCGGGCATCGTGCTGGTCACGATCTTCATCACCTCGCCCTACGTGGCGCGCATCCTCATCCCGCTGATGCAGACGCACGGCAACGACGAGGAGCATGTGGCGCTCACGCTGGGGGCCAGTGGCTGGCAGATCTTCTGGCGCGTGACCCTGCCCAAGATCAAGTGGGCCCTGCTCAACGGGGTGGTCACGACCAATGCGCGGGCCGTGGGCGAATTCGGCTCGGTGGCCGTGGTCTCGGGCACGATCATGAACCAGACGCTCACGCTGCCGCTGCTGGTCGAGCAGCTCAACAACGACTACAAGGTGGCCGCTGCCTTCACGGCGGCTGCCGTGCTGGCGTGCATGGCCTTGCTGAGCCTGGTGCTCAAGAGCGTGATGGAGTGGCGCCAGGAGCGGCTGGAGGCGCCGGCGCTGGGTCGCTGAGCGGCGCACCGGGCCCGGGCGCGGAGGCGAGGGCCTGGAGTCGCATCCGGCGCGGGTTTAGGATGCACGTCGTGCATCCTGCCCCGAGAACCTCCCCATGAAGCTCGATGTCCATCCCCTCACGCCCGGGCGCTGGGCCGGATCTGGAAACGATCTTCAACGGCAAGGGATGTTCGGTGGCCCGGGGGCGCTGGTGCATGTACTACCGCCTCAGCGGCCCCTGGGACCTCGGTTCGGCTCATGGCGATCGGGCCGTGGCCCGCCGGTCTGCCCTGAAGGCGCTCGTGGAGTCCGGCCGGTCTCCGGGACTCATCGGCTACCACGGGGAGGTGCCGGTCGGCTGGGTGTCGCTCGGCCCGCGCGAGGACTATGCCAGGCTGGCCCGCTCGCCCATCATGAAGCCCGTCGATGGACAGCCGGTCTGGTCGATCGTCTGTTTCGTCGTGCCCTCGCCGATGCGGGGGCAGGGGGTGGCGCGGGGGCTGCTGCAGGGTGCCGTCGAGCACGCCCGGCGGCAGGGCGTCACCCTGCTGGAGGCCTACCCGGTCGACCGGCCCGGGCGATCTAGCGCCGAGTCCCTGTGGTTCGGCGCCAAGCCCATGTACGACCAGGCCGGCTTCGTCGAGGTGGCTCGGCGCAAGCCACACCGCCCGGTGGTCCGGCTGTGCCTGGGCTGAGGGTCCGCAAGCACCGGCCGGGACGATGCTGCCGGCCCGCCGCCGGCCATGCCGGGCGTGAAGGTCCGCGCAGCCATGGCGTCGCCACACACGGGGCGGCAGGGGCTTGCAGCGAAGGATCCGTGGCGAGGCCGCAGTCCCCTCTTGGGGGCTGGACAGCCGGGAGGGGCTGAGTCATCATGCGGGCCCTTTTGGCCCCAGGTTTGCCCTTGAAGCATCGCCTCTGTCTGCCACCGTTCGCCCCGGCCATGCCGCGGACCTGAGATGCTGGACGCGGCGCGCCGTGCGGCACAGCAGGCCTTCATCGCCAGCGGCCGGGATCTCGAGATCGGCCAGGCGCAGGGCCTGCCTTGGTCCCCCAGTGAGCTGCAGCGGTTGGCGACAGACGACCCGCGGGTCTCCCGCGTGTGCGACGGTGGGCTCACGGCCCAGGTGCTGCGCCTGGAAGGCCCACGGGGCCCCCTGGCGCTCAAGCGGGTGCGGGCCGAGTCCCGCGTGCGCAACGCCGATGGTGAGCTGTCCTTCCTCAACGAGGTGATGCGGCGCGGGGACATCGAGCGCCTGAGGCACGCGCAGCCCCAGCAGCCGCGCTGGTGTGGACTGATCGAGACCACCTATGCCTCGTACCGGCAGGGGCTCATCGTCTCGCCGTGGATCGATGGCAGTCCCGTGTCGGATTGGAGCGAGCGCAGCATCGGCCAGGTGCTCGACAGCCTGTGCCTGCTTTGGGGCCAGGGCCTGTTCGAGTGGGATCTTGCACCCGGCAACCTGCTGGACACCGGGCGGCAGGTGATGCTGTTCGACTTCGGCTACATGTACCCCTTCGATCCCCGCTGCCAGTTCAACTCCGCAGGCCGAGGCGACGACCAGCCCCTGTTCCATCCGGCCGAACGCTTCGAGACCCGCTGCTTCTCGGCGGTGCTGCTCGATCATGCCCGCGATGCGGGAGACGCCGCGGCGCTCACCCTGTTCCGCCTGGAAAAGGAGGTGGCCATGGTGGCCTATGAGCGCATGCGCTCCGAGGCTGCGCAGCGAGGCGCCAACGCGTCCGTGCTGGGTTGGCTCGATGGGGTGTTGACAGGCTGGCGCGCCGCCTTGCGCGGCGATCTGGCAGGACTGTTCCTGGCCGAGCAGTGGCGCTCACACATGATCGACGTCCATGATGACCTCAGTGGGCAGTCATGCACGCCCTTGACCCTGCACCGCCTGGACTGGCTGGAGGATGCGGCGCGGCGGCATCACGGCGAACTCCAGGCGCGTGGGGCCTTCTTCTGGGGGGACGAACACCGCAGCGATGCTGAACTTCGGCGGCGTCTGGCCGAGCTGCGCGTGCATGCCGAACGCTGGCAACTGGGGCCGCGGACCCCGGCGCCTGCCTGAGCGCCGTTCTCTACACATAACTTTACGTACGCCGCACAGCATCGACACCCTGGCGGCTCAAAGTCACGCTCATGGACACCGGGCACAGGGCCCGGCGCAAAGCCAGGAGCGAGCGCATGAGCAAGTCGAACCCGAAATTCCTCCCCCTGAGGCGAGGGCTGTTCCTCGGGATGGCCGCCGGGGCCCTGACGGCCACCGCCGCGGCCGTCGCCGCCGCGCCCGACGCCGGGCAGGGCCGGCATGACGATGTTCGCAGCCACCACGTCGCCATGCACGGCGGCGGCATGCATGGCGGCATGGGCTGGCGTCTGGGCGCCGATCCGGCACGTGTGGACCGCATGGTCGATCGCATGCTGCACGGACTGGATGTGACCGACGATCAGGCCGCTCGGATCCGGGGCATCGCGCGGGCCGCAGCGCAGGACCTGCAGGGGCAGCGCGAGGCGCACCGCTCGCTGCATCAACAGGCCCGCCAGGTCTGGACGCAGCCCACCGTCGATGCCAACGCCGTGGAGGCCTTGCGTCAGCAGCAGGTGGCGCTGATGGATCAGCGCAGTCGGCGCATCAGCCAGGCGATGCTGGAGATCAGTCGCGTGCTCACGCCCGAGCAGCGCACCCGGTTGGCCGAGCGGATGGCGCAGCGCCGGCCTCACCGTCATGAGGGCGCTGCGCGACCGCCCGAGCCTGCCCGGTGACGGGGCGGGTGAGCGCAGCGCAGGGCCTTGCCGGTGAGCCCGGCCGGGTCCGGGCCGCTATGCTGTGCACGCCTGTGCCTCCGTGGTGAAGAACCCATGTCCGCACGTTTGCTGCTGATCGACGACGACACCCGCCTGACCGGCATGGTGGGCGACTACCTGCGCCAGGCCGGCTACCTGGTGACGGCTGCGCCGACGCTGGCCGCGGCCCGTACGCTGCTGGCGGCCAAGGATCACGGCTTCGACGGCCTCATCCTCGACCTGATGCTGCCCGACGGCGATGGCCTGGATCTGTGCCGCGAGCTGCGTGCGCAGCCGCGCACCCGTGCCCTGCCGGTGCTGATGCTGACGGCGCGCGGTGAGCCCATGGATCGTGTCGTGGGCCTGGAGATCGGCGCCGACGACTACCTGCCCAAGCCCTTCGAGCCGCGCGAGCTGCTGGCCCGGGTGCGCGCCGTCTTGCGCCGTGCGACGAACGGGCCGGCCGAGGACGAGGCCGATGTGATGCGCTTCGGCCGGCTGGAGATCGACCTGGGCGCGCGCGTGGCCCGCGTGGACGGCCGCGAGTGCGAGCTGACGGGGTATCAATTCCAGATGCTCGTGGTGCTGGCTCAGCATCCGGGGCGTGTGCTCTCGCGCGACCAGATCATGGACGCGCTCAAGGGCCATGCGCTGGAGGCCTTCGACCGCTCCATCGACGTGCACATCTCGCGCATCCGTGCGGCCATCGAGGACGACCCGAAGAATCCGCGGCGCATCCTCACGGTGCGCGGCGCGGGCTACGTCTTCGCCAAGAAGCAGGATGCGGAAGACGCCTGACGTGAAGAGCCTGTACCTGCGCATCTATCTCACCGTCGTGGCGGTGCTGCTGCTGTTCGCCCTGGTGGCGGGCTGGCTGTTCAAGCGCAACATCGAACACGAGCAGGCCCAGCGGGCGAGCGCGGTGTCGTCCGAGCGCCAGGCGGCCTGGGGCGAACTGTTCGCCCACGCGCTGCCGCCGGCCGGCGTACCGCGCGAGCAGCAGGCGGCCGGGCTGCAGGAATGGTCGGCCCGCTTGCGCATGCCGCTGGCGTTGGACGATGCCCAGGGCGAGCGCATTGCCGAATCGCCCAGCTTCCGCGAAGCCCTGGATGAAGGGCCTCGTCGCTTCTGGCGCATGGAACTCAACGACGGGCGCGTGCTGTGGGTGCTGCGTGGCCCGCCGCGCACCGGGCCGCGTGAAGGAGGCTGGCGCCGCGACCAGCGCGTGATGACGGGATCGGGCGAGGTGCGTGAACTGCCGGCACCCGCGCCGCCGGCCCTGACGCCGCCGTGGATGCTGTTCGAAGGCGCGCAGGGCCTGGTGATCGCGCTGGTGCTGCTGTTCGCCGCCGTGTCGTTGGGCGCCTACCCGGTGGTGCGCCGGCTCACCCGTCAGCTCGAGGCGCTCAAGCGCGGTGTCGAGGCCTTCGGTGCGGGCCAGCTCAGCCACCGCGTGAAGGTGCGCGGCCGCGACGAGGTGGCGGCCGTGGCGGCCAGCTTCAACCGGGCCGCCGCGCGGATCGAGGAGTTGGTGCGTTCGCACAAGTCCCTGCTCGCCAACGCCTCGCACGAACTGCGCTCTCCGCTGGCGCGGCTGAAGATGGCCGTCTCGCTGCTCGAGACGGCCGGTCCCGAGTCGCGCGCCGCGCTCCGGCAGGAGATCGAATCGAACATCCGCGAACTCGATGCACTGGTCGAGGAGGTGCTGCTGGCCAGTCGGCTCGATGCCGCACGGGCCCTGGATCGCCGCGAGCCGGTCGATCTGCTGGCGCTGGCTGCCGAGGAGGGCGCCCGGGTCGATGCCCAGGTGGAAGGCGAACCCGTCGTGGTGTCAGGCGACGAACGCCTGCTGCGCCGCGCCCTGCGCAACCTGCTGGAAAATGCCCACCGCTACGGCGGCAGCGAGCCGCCGATGGTGCGCGTGGATCTCGAGGGCGGTCAGGCCCGGGTGCAGGTGTGCGATCGTGGGCCGGGCGTGCCCGAGGACCAGCGCGAGCGCATCTTCGAGGCCTTCTACCGCCTGCCCGGGCATGCCGAGTATGCCGGCGGCGTGGGCCTGGGCCTGAGCCTGGTGCGCCAGATCGCGCAGCGCCATGACGGCCAGGTCCGCTGCGAGCCGCGTGAAGGCGGCGGGAGCTGCTTCAGCCTGCGCCTGCCGCAGGGGGCGCCGGGCTGACGGCGGCATCCCCGTTCGTGCGCTCGGCATAGCGGTTGAAGCGCCAGGCCGTGCCTTGCAGCGTGATGCGCCGCCAGGTGGCCCGCTTCTCGGCCGGGCTCATTTCGGGCCACATCTGCACCTCGGTGAAGTCGCGCCCGCAGCCCTTGCACACTTCGTCGCCCTGGCTGGTCGAGCAGATCGCGATGCAAGGCGTGTCGGGCGTGGTGGCGTACCACGCCAGCCAGGCGGCCTTGGCCTTCGGCGGCATGGTGTGCTCGTCGCACTCGCTGTGGCGGTAGTACACCATCAGCGCATACACCTCGGCCAGCGCGCGCACCTCGGCACAGGCCGTCACGCCGTCGGGCGAGGGCCGCTGCTGGCGCCACCAGTTGATGGCCGACTCGATGTCGGTGATGTGGATCCCGGCCACGGTGCCACCGTCGAGAGTCACTCCTGGGCCGCCATCAGGGCGGCCAGCGCCGCCTCGACCGCCGTGCGCTCCACCCCTTCGCCCAGCGACACCGGGGCCTCGTCCAGCGCCGCAGCCCCCTCGGTCCGCAGGCGCTTGACCCAAGCCCCTGCTTCACGGCCTTCGGCCAGTCCGGTACTTTGCAACAGCACGCGGCCGTCGGGCGCGGTGAGCTTGAAGTAGAACAGGCCGTTCTCGCGATACTGCTTGAAGTCCGGCAGGGCTGCGGCCTTGGCGGCCGGCGTTGCCTTGGCGGGCACGCGCGGCACGGCCACCATCGGCCGCAGGCCCACGGCATGGCGCAGTTCCTTCAGGAAGGGCGTGGCCACCGCGCGGGCCTTTCGTGCGCCGGCCTGCAGGATCTCCTCCACCTGCTCGGGGTGAGCCATGTAGCGGTCATAGACCTCGCGCATCGGCCCGATGTGCGCTTCGATCAGCGCCAGCAGCCGCTGCTTGGCCTCGCCCCAGCCCAGGCCGCAGCGCAGGTCGGCCCGGAAGGCCTCGCGCTGGGCGGCATCGGCAAAGGCATCGTGGATCATCACGAGGGCCGAGCCCTCGGGCTCCTTCGGTTCGCCGGGGGCGCGCGAGTCGGTCACGATGCGGGCGATGGCCTCCTTCAGGCCCTTGGCCCCGCCCTCGAACAACGGAATGGTGTTGTCGTAGCTCTTGGACATCTTGCGACCATCCAGACCAGGCAGCGTGGCCACGTGATCGTCGATCTGCGCCTGCGGCAGCACGAAGTAGTCGCGCCCGCGCCCGAACAGGTGGTTGAAGCGCTGCGCGATGTCGCGCGCCATCTCGATGTGCTGCACCTGGTCTCGGCCCACGGGCACGCGGTGGGCGTTGAACAGCAGGATGTCGGCGGCCATCAGGATGGGGTAGCTGAACAGGCCCATCGTGATGTTGGCATCCGGGTCCTCGCCGGCGGCCTCGTTGGCGTCGGTGGCGGCCTTGTAGGCGTGCGCCCGGTTCATCAGACCCTTGGCCGTCACGCAAGTCAGCAGCCAGGTGAGCTCGGGCGTTTCGGGGATGTCGCTTTGGCGGTAGAAGGTCACGCGCTGTGGATCGAGCCCGGCGGCCAGCCAGGCCGCGGCGATCTCCAGGCGCGAGCGCTCGATGCGCTCGGGCTCGTCGCACTTGATCAGCGCATGGTAGTCGGCCAGGAAGAGGAAGCTTTCCACGCCTGGCTCCAGGCTGGCCTGCACGGTCGGGCGGATCGCGCCGACGTAGTTGCCCAGGTGGGGGGTGCCGGTGGTGGTAATGCCGGTGAGGACGCGTTGGGTCATGGAAGGCGCTGCACGAAGAAGGAGGTGGCGCGAAGGCATCGCGGTGCAAGCGCAGGATTGTAGGTGTGGCGTCCCGGACCTGCGCGGGCCGGGAGAGGCAACGGCTACACTGCCGCCCCATGAAACGCATCGTGATTCTGATCTCGGGACGGGGCTCGAACATGGAAGCCATCGTCCAGGCCTGTGAGGCCGAGCAATGGGGCGCCCGGATCGCTGCCGTGATCAGCAACCGCCCGGACGCCAAGGGCCTGCAGTTCGCCGCCGCCCGCGGCATCCCCACCGCCGTGGTGGACCACACCCAGTACGCCAGTCGCGAGGCCTTCGATGCCGAACTGGCCCGCGTGATCGACACCCACCAGCCCGATGTGGTGGCCCTGGCCGGCTTCATGCGCATCCTCACGGCGCGTTTCGTTCAGCACTACCAGGGCCGCCTGGTGAACATCCACCCCTCGCTGCTGCCGGCCTTCCCGGGGCTGCACACCCATCGCAGGGCCCTGGAGGCCGGTTGCAAGCTGGCCGGCGCCACGGTGCACCTGGTCACCCCCGAACTCGACCACGGCCCCATCATCATCCAGGCGGCCGTGCCCGTGTGGCCCGACGACACCGAGGACAGCCTGGCCGAACGGGTGCTGGCCCGGGAGCACGTCATCTATCCGCGTGCCGTGCGCTGGATGGTCGAAGAGGCGCTGGATCTGCGCAAGGGGATCGTCACCCACCGCGGCGGCGAACCGCAACTGCTGCTGTGAGCCCCGCCGTGGCCGGGGATAATCCCGCGCCATGCATCCGAACGCCCTGGTCGATCTCGCCACCGAACTCCTGCGCGCCATCCTGAAGCTGGACGCGCCGGCCGACGCGGTGGTGTCTGCCTTCTTCCGCCAGCACCGCACACTGGGGCCGCGCGAGCGGCATGCCCTGGCGGAAACTGCCTACGCCGTGCTGAGGCGGCGGCTTTACTTCCAGCACTTTGCCCAATCGGGCCACGGCGCCCTGGAGCGCCGCCTGGCGCTGCTGGCTTGGCAGGGCGGGGACGCCACGCTGCGCGCCGCGACGGGCCCCATCGAGCAGGCCTGGCTGACCCAGGTGAAGGCCGTGGAGGCGGCCACGCTGCCCGAGAAGCTGCGCCACAACCTGCCCGACTGGCTGGCCGGTGCGCTCAAGGACGCCTTGGGCGACGAGTTCTGGCCGCTCGTGGACAGCCTGTCCCAACCGGCCCCGCTGGACCTGCGTGTCAACGTGCTCAAGGCCAAAGTGGAGTCGGTGCAGGCCGAGTTGGCGGCCGCCGGCATCCAGGCCGTGCCCACGCCGTACTCTCCCTGGGGCCTGCGCGTGCAGGGCAAGCCGGCGCTGAACAAGCTGGAGGTCTTCACCCGCGGCGACGTCGAGGTGCAGGACGAGGGCAGCCAGCTCCTCGTGCTGCTCACCGGCGCCAAGCGCGGCGAGATGGTGGTGGACTTCTGCGCCGGGGCGGGCGGCAAGACCCTGGCCCTGGGGGCGGCCATGCGCAACACCGGGCGGCTGTACGCCTTCGACGTCTCGGGCCATCGGCTGGAAAAGCTCAAACCCCGCTTGGCGCGCAGCGGCCTGTCGAACGTCTACCCGGTCCAGATCGCCCATGAGCGCGACGAACGCATCAAGCGCCTGGCCGGCAAGGTGGATCGCGTGCTGGTCGATGCGCCCTGTTCCGGCCTGGGCACGCTGCGCCGCAACCCCGATCTGAAGTGGCGGCAGTCGCCGCAGGCCGTGGCTGAACTGCAGGCCCGGCAGCGGGCCATCCTCGACAGTGCGGCGCGCCTGCTCAAGTCGGGCGGGCGGCTGGTCTACGCCACTTGCAGCGTCCTGCGCGAGGAGAACGAGCAGGTCGCACAGTCCTTCACCGAGGCGCATCCCGAATTCCGGGGGCTTGGTGCCGCCGAGGCCCTGGCCCAGGCCAAGGTGCCGCAGGCCGCCAGCCTGGTGCAAGGTGATAGCCTGCGGCTATGGCCCCACCGCCATGCCACCGATGGCTTTTTTGCCGCCGTGTGGGAACGGCGCTAGAGTCGCGGCGCTCCAACGGGAGCCACTTCAAGCCCCGGGGCCCTTGACACGGATCAAGCCCGTGTGCGGTACGGCCGGATTCCGTGCATTTGCGCGGGTCCATCGTCCCCGCGCCGGGCGGCCCGCCCCTACAATCGGGCCTGCCCGGGACGCCTGCGCCACGAGGGTGGGGCGGCTCGTCGTTTTTGTTGTTGAAAGGATCGGTTCAATGTCCGAAATTCTCGTCGTGTGGGAGAGCCTGGTGGACTGGCTCGCCAACGGAATGTTGCAGGCTGCCTGGTGGCAGATCCTGGCCTTCACGCTGGTGGTCACGCACGTCACCATCGCCTCCGTCACGATCTTCCTGCACCGCTCGCAGGCGCACCGGTCCTTGGACCTGCATCCGATCGCGTCGCACTTCTTCCGCTTCTGGCTGTGGCTCACCACCGGGATGGTGACCAAGGAGTGGGTGGCCATTCATCGCAAGCATCACGCCAAGTGCGAGACCGTGGACGACCCCCACAGCCCGCAAACACATGGCATCGGCAAAGTGCTGCGCGAAGGCTCCGAACTCTACCGGGCCGAGGCCAGGAACCAGGAGACGCTGGCCAAGTATGGCCACAACACGCCTGACGATTGGATCGAGCGCCACCTCTATAGCCGCTACACCTGGCAGGGAGTCGGTCTGATGCTCATCATCGACTTGGCCCTGTTCGGGGCGATCGGTTTGACGGTCTGGGCCGTGCAGATGCTGTGGATCCCGGTCACGGCTGCCGGCATCATCAACGGTCTGGGTCATTGGTGGGGCTACCGCAACTTCGAAGCGCCCGATGCGTCCACCAACATTTCGCCCTGGGGCATCCTCATCGGCGGCGAGGAACTGCACAACAACCACCACACCTATCCGACCTCGGCCAAGCTGTCGGTGAAGGCGTACGAATTCGACATCGGCTGGGTCTACATCCGCGGTCTGCAGATGCTGGGCCTGGCCAAAGTGCGCAAGACCCCGCCCCTGCTCAAGCTGGGTGAAGTCAAGCCGGTGGCCGACGCCAAGACGCTGGAAGCCGTCATTGCGAACCGCTATGAGGTCATGGCCAAATACGCTCGCGAACTGCGTCGGGCCTGCCGCGACGAGCTGCGTGCGCTCAAGCAGGCCGGGGCGAAGAACACCGCGCGCTGGAAGGAGCTGCACTTGGCCAAGCGCTGGCTGCACCGTGACGACGACCGCATTCCCAGCGAACTCAAGCAGCACATTGCCAGGGCCTGCGCACAGTCGCCGGCGCTGGCCAAGCTGGTGGCCATGCGCGAGGAACTGCGCCAGCTTTGGACGCGCACCAATGTCTCGGCCGAGCAGCTCGTGGCCGACCTGCAGGCCTGGTGCAAGAAGGCCGAGGACAGCGGCGTGGCCGCTTTGCAGGAGTTCGCGCTGAAGCTGCGGGCAGCCCGCGCCTGAGACGCAGGCCGACGCTGACCCAACCCAGAGGCGCCCGGCGGGGCGCCTTTTTTCTGCGCAAATCGCGGGGCCCGGGCCGCGACGGTGCCGCGTTGTGGGTGACGTGGTGATTGCGTCGCCGGATGCGAGCCATGAAAAAACCCGCCAGCGTTACCGCAGGCGGGTTTTCTTTTGCCGGTGAACCGGGATGACAGACCTGATGATGCGGCCTGCCCTCGCGTTTACTTCAGCTTGGTTTCCTTGTAGGCGACGTGCTTGCGCGCCTTGGGGTCGAACTTGATGAACTCCAGCTTTTCGGGCGTGGTCTTCTTGTTCTTGGTGGTGGTGTAGAAGTGACCCGTGCCGGCCGTGGATTCCAGCTTGATCTTTTCGCGTCCGCCTTTGGTGGCCATGGTTCGTTCTCCTTAGTGGGGCGGGTGGATCAGAGCTCGCCCTTGGCGCGCAGGTCGGCGACCACCTGGTCGATGCCGACCTTGTCGATCAGGCGCAGCGCGGCATTGCTCACGCGCAGGCGCACCCAGCGGTTCTCGGATTCGAGCCAGAAGCGGCGGTACTGCAGGTTGGGCAGGAAGCGACGCTTCGTTTTGTTGTTGGCGTGGGACACATTGTTGCCCACCATCGGGCCCTTGCCCGTAACTTGACAGACGCGTGCCATGACGCTTCTCCGTTTCAATCTCGGTTCACGACGCGGCAACCAGAGCAGGGGCTGCACAATTCCCTGGTGATTGCCCTTCGACGGCCTGGCCGGCCTGCGAATGCCTCGCAGGCCGCCCGCAAGCGCCCTTCCATCGCTTTCAAGCGACAAAGCAGCATTGCTGACCAAGGCCAATTTCGGCAAAGACCATCATTATAGCCACAAAACAGCCCCAGAGCCAGCCGGCGGGGGCTCAGCGAGGGTGCTGCTCGAGGAAGCGCTGGGCGTCCAGGGCGGCCATGCAGCCGGTGCCGGCGCTGGTGATGGCCTGGCGGTAGACATGGTCTTGAACGTCGCCGGCGGCAAACACGCCGGGCACGCTGGTCATCGTGGCCATGCCGTCCAGGCCGCTGCGGGTGAGGATGTAGCCGTCTTTCATCTCGAGCTGACCCTTGAAGATGTCGGTGTTGGGTTGGTGGCCGATCGCGATGAAGCAGCCTTGCACGGCCAGATCCTTGGTGCGGCCGTCTTGTGTGCTCTTCAGGCGCACGCCGGTCACGCCGCTGGCGTCGCCCAGCACCTCGTCGAGCGTGTGGAACAGGTGCAGCTCGATCTTGCCGGCAGCGACCTTGTCCATCAGCTTGTCCACCATGATGGCCTCGGCGCGGAACTTGTCGCGGCGGTGGATGAGATGCACCTTGCTGGCGATGTTCGACAGGTACAGCGCCTCCTCGACCGCAGTGTTGCCGCCGCCGACCACGCACACCGGCTGCTCGCGGTAGAAGAAGCCGTCGCAGGTGGCGCAGCCGCTCACGCCGCGGCCCATGAAGGCCTGTTCCGAGGGCAGGCCCAGGTACTTGGCCGAGGCGCCGGTGGCGATGACCAGCGCATCGCAGGTGTAGGTGCCGCTGTCGCCTGTGAGCGTGAACGGCCGCCGGGACAGGTCGGCCGTATGAATGTGATCGAAGACGATCTCGGCCTTGAAGCGCTCGGCGTGCTGCTGGAAGCGCTGCATCAACTCGGGGCCCTGTACGCCATGCACGTCGGCGGGCCAGTTGTCCACGTCGGTGGTGGTCATGAGCTGGCCACCCTGCGCCAGGCCGGTGATCAGCAGGGGCTGGAGGTTGGCGCGGGCCGCGTAGATGGCGGCGGTGTAGCCGGCCGGGCCGGACCCCAGGATCAGGACCCGGGCGTGCTTGGTGGTGGTGCTCATGGCGGTGGTTCTGCGAGGTGGAAGGGTTGGGCGGTGTTCGCGCGCCTTACACCGGCGCGGCTCTCGGTGAAAGTCAGTGCTTCAGTTAGAGTCGCGGTTGTGCGATAACTCACGCTGATCCCGGCGATCCGCTGCTGTACAGGTGAGGCCGGCCGGTTTCACTGCAAAGCGGCATTGTAGGAAAGCGCTCGTCCGGATGCGCCGTCGGGGTTTGAGGCGTGGCAATCCAGACCGATGATGACCGATACGAACCAAGGGGGCCGTCCATGGCAATGCTGTCCAACCTCGACCTGATTCGTCGTGTCCCGCTGTTTTCGATGCTCACGCATGCGCAGGCCGAGCAGGTCGCCGAGGGGGTCGTCAAACGGCGCTTCCGGCGCGGCGAGATCATCGTGGAGCAGGGGCGCAAGTCGAATGCGCTGTTCATTTTGCTCACCGGCCGGGCCCGCGTGCTCACGGCGGACTCGCGCGGCCGCGAGGTCATCCTGGCCATGCTGCACCCGGGCGACTACGTGGGCGAGATGAGCCTGATCGACAACGAACCTCATTCGGCCACGGTGCGTGCCGAGGTCCAGACCGATGTGCTGGTACTCGGCCGGGCCGAGTTTGCGCGCTGCCTGCCAGAGAACTCCAGCCTGTCCTACGCGATCATGCGCGGCCTGGTCGCGCGGTTGCGGGCGGCCGACCGCCAGATCGAGTCCCTGGCCCTGCTGGACGTCTATGGCCGTGTGGCGCGCACCCTGCTCGACATGGCCGAGGAGACCGGCGGCACGCTGCTGATCCGCAACAAGGTCTCGCGCCAGGATCTGGCCAAGATCGTGGGCGCCTCGCGCGAGATGGTCAGCCGCGTGATGAAGGATTTGGAGGAGCGCCACTACGTCGAGACCCAGCCCGATGGCTCGGTCATCATCAAGGAGCCTCTGGTCACGGCCTGACGGGGCCGCGGGCGACCGGCCCTCCGGATGTGAGCAGATGTTGCGTCGCCTCGTGGACGTGCGCGGGGTCGGCCCGGGTTGATCCACAATCCGTGCATGGCATTTCCCCTTGGCTCCCTGGGCGGTGAGGCCGCCTCCGACGACGACACGCCGCAGGCGGCGTCACCCCGTACCGCGCCCTACAGGCGCGCGCCGCGTTCCGCTGCGGCACCGCCGGCGCCGCCGGTGCCCCGCTGGCGCACCCAGGCGGGGGTGCTGCTGGGAGGGGTGGGCCTGGCGTTGTTGCTGCTGGCCCTGCTGACGCACTCCGGGGGGGACGCGGCCTGGTCCACCTCCGGCGATGGGGGCCCCTTGCGCAACAAGGCGGGCGTCCTGGGCGCCTGGGTCTCGGACCTGCTGTACTACTTCTTCGGGTTTTCGGCCTGGTGGCTGGTGCTCATCGCGCTGCGCGGCTGGCTCGGAGCGCTGGCGCGCTGGCTGCGCAGCGGCCAGGTTCCGCCGTCGGCGGCCGCGCCGCCAGCCCAGGGGCCGGCTTGGCTGTTCTGGCTGGGTCTGGCCCTGCTGGTGGGCGCCAGCGCCAGCCTGGAATGGACCCGTCTGTATGCCTTGGAACCGCACCTGCCAGGTCACGCTGGCGGCGTGCTGGGTTACGGGCTGGGGACGCTGAGCGTGAAACTGCTGGGCTTCGTGGGCTCGGGGGTGTTCTGGATCGCACTGCTGGTGGCGGGCTTTTCGATGGCCTTGCGCTTTTCCTGGCTGCAGGTGGCCGAGCGGTTGGGTGCCTGGATCGACGGCTGGCGATTGCGCCGCGAGGAAGCCCGCGAACGCAAGGAGGACCAGCGCCTGGGCGAGCGCGCGATGCGCGAGCGCGAGGCCGATGTGGAGGTCGAGCGCCAGGTGATCGAGGAGCACGCCCCGATCCTGATCGAGCCCGCGGTGCCTGTATTGCCGAAGTCGACCCGCGTGGAGAAAGAGCGCCAGAAGCCGCTTTTCAACGACCTGGCCGACACCAGGCTGCCCCAGGTCGACCTGCTCGACGCCGACACCGGCCGGCAGGAGACGGTCACGCCCGAGACCCTGGAGATGACCTCGCGCCTGATCGAGAAGAAACTCAAGGACTTCGGCGTCGAGGTGCGTGTGGTGGTGGCCTCGCCCGGCCCGGTGATCACGCGCTACGAGATCGAGCCGGCCACGGGCGTGAAGGGCTCGCAGATCGTCAATCTCGCCAAGGACTTGGCGCGTTCGCTCAGCCTGGTGAGCATCCGCGTGGTCGAGACCATCCCCGGTAAGAACCTGATGGCGCTCGAATTGCCCAATGCCCGTCGCCAGAGCATCCGCCTGGCCGAGATCCTGGGCTCGCAGGCCTACAACGATGCGCATTCGTTGCTCACCCTCGGCCTGGGCAAGGACATCGTCGGCGGCCCGGTGGTGGCCGACCTGGCGAAGATGCCCCACCTGCTGGTGGCCGGCACCACCGGTTCGGGCAAGTCGGTGGGCATCAACGCGATGATCCTGTCGCTGTTGTACAAGGCCGAGGCCCGCGACGTGCGCCTCATCCTCATCGACCCCAAGATGCTGGAAATGGCCATGTACGAGGGCATCCCGCACCTGCTGGCTCCGGTGGTGACGGACATGAAGCAGGCGGCCAACGCGCTCAACTGGTGCGTGGGCGAAATGGAGCGCCGCTACAAGGTGATGAGCAAGCTGGGCGTGCGCAACTTGGCGGGCTACAACAAGAAGATTGCCGATGCCGCCGAGCGTGGGGAGAAGATCCCCAACCCCTTCAGCCTCACGCCCGAAGATCCGGAGCCGCTGGAGCGCATGCCCTACATCGTGGTCGTCATCGACGAATTGGCCGACCTGATGATGGTGGTGGGCAAGAAGATCGAGGAGCTGATCGCCCGCCTGGCGCAGAAGGCCCGCGCCGCAGGCATCCACCTCATCCTGGCCACCCAGCGACCCAGCGTGGACGTGATCACGGGTCTGATCAAGGCCAACATCCCCACGCGCATCGCCTTCCAGGTCAGCAGCAAGATCGACAGTCGCACCATCCTCGATCAGATGGGCGCCGAAACCCTGCTCGGCCAAGGCGACATGCTCTACCTGGCGCCGGGCACCGGGCTGCCGGTGCGCGTGCACGGGGCCTTCGTCAGCGACGACGAGGTGCACCGCGTGGTCGAATACCTCAAGAGCCAGGGGGAGCCCAACTATGTCGAGGGCATCCTGGAGGGCGGGGTGCTCGACGGCGAGGGTGGCGCCGGCGATGCAGGGGCCGCTGGTGGGGGCGACGGCGAGGCCGACCCGATGTACGACCAGGCCGTGGCCGTGGTGCTGCAGCACCGCCGGGCCTCGATCTCCCTCGTCCAAAGGCATCTACGCATCGGATACAACCGTGCCGCCCGCTTGCTGGAACAAATGGAACGCTCGGGCATCGTATCGAGCATGGCCACCAACGGCAGCCGCGACGTCCTCGTGCCGGCGGCCCGCGACGAATGAAACGACGAATCCTCCTGGCGCTGTTGGGCGCCGTACTGGCCGGCCCGGTCTGGGCCGATGCCGTGAACAGTCTGCGCCAGTTCGTGCAGGACGTGAAAAGCGCCCGGGCCAGCTTCACGCAGACGGTGAGCTCACCCGATGGCGCGCGCAAGCGCAGCAGCGAGGGCCGCTTCGAGTTCGTGCGGCCTAACCGCTTCCGCTTCGACTATGCCCCGCCGATGGCGCAGCACATCGTGGCCGATGGGCAGAAGGTCTGGCTGCACGACCCCGACCTGAACCAGGTCACGGTGCGCGCGATGGGCGACGCCCTGGGCGCCACGCCTGCGGCGCTGCTGGCCGGCGGCTCGCTCGACAAGGATTTCACCCTCAAGGCGCTGCCCGACCGCGACGGCCTGCAATGGGCCGAGGCCCTGCCCAAGGCGCGCGACAGCTCCTTCCAGGCGGTGCGTGTGGGCTTCAGGGGCAAGGATCTTGCCGCCCTGGAGATCGTCGACAGCTTCGGCCAGGTCTCCGTGCTGTCGATGCGTCAATTCGAGGCCAACGTGACCCTCGCGCCCGAACGCTTCCGCTTCACGCCGCCGCCGGGGGCGGATGTGCTGGAACAGTAGCGCTGACCCGCCGGGGTCACCTGACTCGCATCCCGGGTTGGGCGCCCGGCCAGGGCTCCAGCACGTAGATGCCCGGCTGGGTCTTTTCGTCGGCATGCGAGGCGGCCAGCACCATGCCTTCGCTCACACCGAACTTCATCTTGCGCGGGGCGAGGTTGGCCACCATCACGGTGAGCTTGCCCACCAAGTCCTCGGGCTTGTAAGCCGACTTGATGCCGCTGAAGACGTTGCGCGTCTTGCCTTCGCCCACATCGAGCGTGAGGCGCAGCAGCTTGTCGGAGCCTTCGACGTGTTCGCAGGCCACAATCTTGGCGATGCGCAGGTCGATCTTGGCGAAGTCTTCGATGCCGATGGTGGGGGCGATCGCCTCCCCGCCGGGGCTGGGGGCCTCGACGACGGGCGGCTCGAACAGGGCGTCGAGCAGCTTGGGGTCGACGCGCTGCATGAGGTGCTGGTAGGTGCCGATGGTATGGGCACCGAGCGCGCGGTCGGCGTCGGCAAACTGCAGCGGCGCGACCTTCAGGAAGGCTTCGACCTGCGAGGCCAGGGCCGGCAGCACCGGCTTGAGGTAGATCGTGAGCAGCCGGAAGGCCTCGATGCACACGGTGCAGACCTCGTGCAAGCGGGCGTCCATCCCTTCTTGTTTGGCCAGCTCCCAGGGCTTGTTCTGGTCGACGTATTCATTGACCCGGTCGGCCAGCAGCATGATTTCGCGCAGGGCCTTGCCGAACTCGCGGTCCTCATACAGGCGAGCCACCCCGCTGCGACCGTCGCGCAGGGCTTGCAGCAGGGTTCGGCCGTCGGGGCCGATTCCGGTGGTGAGCCGTCCGCCGAAACGCTTGGCGATGAAGCCTGCGGCGCGGCTGGCGATGTTGACGTACTTGCCCACCAGGTCGCTGTTCACCCGCGCCACGAAGTCCTCGGGGTTGAAGTCCACGTCCTCGACGCGTGCGTTGAGCTTGGCCGCGATGTAGTAGCGCAGCCACTCGGGGTTCATGCCGAGCGACAGGTACTTCAGCGGGTCGATGCCGGTGCCGCGGCTCTTGCTCATCTTCTCGCCGCTGACCGTGATGAAGCCGTGCACGAAGACGTTGGTGGGGGTCTTGCGGCCGCTGAAGTGCAGCATGGCCGGCCAGAACAGGGTGTGGAAATAGGTGATGTCCTTGCCGATGAAGTGGTACTGCTCCACCGCTGGGTCGGCGATGAATTCCTCGAACGAGCGGGTCTCGCCGTATTTCGCCCGGGGGCCTCCCCGGTCGAAGTAACTCTTCAGCGAAGCCAGGTAGCCCACCGGCGCATCGAGCCACACGTAGAAGTACTTGCCCGGCGCATCGGGGATCTCGATGCCGAAATAGGGGGCATCGCGGGAGATGTCCCAGTCCGACAGGCCGCCGTGGCCGTTCTCGTCGGTGGCGAACCATTCCTTGATCTTGTTGGCCACCTCACTTTGCAGCTTGCCGTCCTGCGTCCACTGCTGCAGGAAGTCGATGCAGCGTTGCGAGGAGAGCTGGAAGAAGTGGTGCTCGCTGGTCTTCATCACCGGCGTGGCGCCGGTCAGCGTGGAGTAGGGGTTCTTCAGCTCGGTGGGGGTGTAGACCGCCCCGCAGACCTCGCAGGAGTCGCCGTACTGGTCCTTCGCGCCGCACTTGGGGCATTCGCCCTTGATGTAGCGGTCGGGCAGGAACATGTTCTTCACCGGGTCGTAGAACTGTTCGATCTCGCGGGTGTAGATCAGGCCGTTGCGGCGCAGCGCCCGGTAGATGTCCTGGGCCAGTTCGGTGTTTTCCGGGCTGTCGGTGGAATGCCAGTGATCGAAGCTGATGTGGAAGCCGTCGAGGTATTCCCTGCGGCCGGCGGCGATCTCGGCCACGAAGGCCTGAGGCGTCTTGCCGGCCTTCTCGGCAGCAATCATGATCGGCGCGCCATGGGCGTCGTCGGCGCCGACGAAGTGCACCTGGTGGCCCTGCATGCGCTGGAAGCGCACCCAGATGTCGGCCTGGATGTACTCCATGATGTGGCCGATGTGGAACTTGCCGTTGGCGTAGGGCAGGGCGGTGGTGACGAAGATCTGGCGTGTCATCGTGGCGTGGCGCTGCGGGTGCGAACGCGACTGGGGGAAAACCCCGGATTCTAGGCCGCCGGGGCGATGGGCGTGCCCCTGCCGTCCTCAGGCCGGCGGTCCCTGCGCTAGACTGGACCAAACCCTGTTTCATCCACCGTCCGACCTTCCATGGCCCCGACCGAACAAGCGCTGCAAGACGCCCTCAGGACCGTCGTCGACCCCCACACCGGGCGCGACTTCGTCAGCACCAAATCCTTGAAGAACCTGCGGATCGACGCCGGGGACGTGAGCTTCGACGTGGAACTGGGCTATCCGGCTCGCAGCCTGGCCCCGGCCCTGCGCAAGCAGCTCATCGCCGCGGCGCGCACGGTGCCGGGCGTCGAGAACGTCAGCGCCAACATCACCACCCGGGTCATCGCCCACGCGGTGCAACGCGGCGTGCAGCTCTTGCCCAAGGTGAAGAACATCATCGCGGTGGCCTCGGGCAAGGGCGGGGTGGGCAAGAGCACGACCACGGTCAACTTGGCCCTGGCCCTGGCGGCCGAGGGGGCGAGCGTGGGGATCCTGGATGCCGACATCTACGGCCCCAGTCAGCCCACGATGATGGGCATCCAGGGGCGCCCCGAGAGCCTGGACGGCCAGACGATGGAGCCGCTGGAGAATTACGGCGTGCAAGTGATCTCCATTGGCTTCCTGATCGAGCCCGACAACCCGATGATCTGGCGCGGGCCCATGGCCACCCAGGCGCTGGAGCAGCTGCTGCGCCAGACCAACTGGCGCGAGCTCGACTACCTGCTGGTGGACATGCCGCCGGGTACGGGCGACATCCAGCTCACGCTCAGCCAGCGTGTGCCGCTGACCGGTGCGGTGATCGTCACCACGCCTCAGGACATCGCGCTGCTCGATGCCCGCAAGGGCCTCAAGATGTTCGAGAAGGTGGGCGTGCCCATCCTGGGCATCGTCGAGAACATGGCCGTGCACGTGTGCCCGAACTGCGGCCACACCGAGCACATCTTCGGGGCCGATGGCGGCCGCAGGATGGCCGAGCAGTATGGCGTGGACTACCTGGGGGCCTTGCCGTTGAACCTGTCGATCCGCGAGCAGGCCGATGCGGGCCGTCCCACGGTGGTGAGCGAGCCCGACGGGGAGATCGCACGCCTGTACCTGGAGGTGGCGCGCAAGGTCGCGGTGAAGATCGCCGAGAAGGCCAAGGACTACTCGTCCAAATTCCCGACGATCTCGATTTCGAAAACCACCTGAGCGGGGGAGCGCATGACGCCGTCCGCACCGCAACGCAGTCGCCTGGAGGTGGCGGTGGTGATGGAGCGGGAGCGCGCGCCCAACGCCTGGGAGGACTGGTGCTTCCGCGTGGTCGAGGTCGTGCCCCAGCAGCCCGGCTTCGGGCGGGCCCCGCGGCTGCTGATCGACGATGGCCGGTGTGCGCGCTGGCTGTACCCGGGCTTGACGGTCGAGCTGTTCCGCGACGAGGGCGAGGGCTACCACCTGAACCTCAGTTCGGGCCGTCCCGTGTGGTTCGTGATGTGGCGCCCCGAGGCCGACGACCGGTCCCGGGCCCGGCCCGAGGCGGTGAGCCTGTCGTACAACGAGGCAGGCCGCTGGCTCGATGCGCAGGAGCGGGTGGACAGCGTGCCTTTGCAGGCCGAGGTGGTCGCCTGGCTGCAGGCCTACACTGACGACCATTACCGGCCCGAACCCAAGAAGCGCCAGCGCCCGGCTTCCTTCCTGGGGCCCGGCCGGCGCGAGCCGGGAGGGCCCGATGGCTGAGGAAGGCTTCCTCGCGCGCTGGTCGCGCCGCAAGGCCCAAGCCGGCCAGGCTCAGCCGGACGCAGGGCCGGCACAGCCGCCGGTGCCCGATGCCGTGCCGCTCGGGCCGCCCGGGCCGCCGGCGGCCGTGCCGGCCGAAGTCTCTGCCCCCGCCGACGCCCCTGCTGCGGCGCCGGCCTCGCCGCCGCCCACGCTGGAGGATGCGCAGCGGCTGGATCCAGGCGCGGATGTCTCGCGCTTCATGGCCCCCGACGTCGACCGGACGGTCCGGCATGCGGCGCTGAAGAAGCTCTTCAGCGACCCGCACTTCAACCGGATGGACGGGCTGGACGTCTACATCGAGGACTACACCCAGTTCACCCCGGTGTCGCAGACGGTGCTGCGCCGCATGGTGCAGGCGCAGGCCCTGGGGCTGTGGCGCGAGGAGCGCACGCCGAACGAAGGGCCCGAGGCAAAGCCCCATGGCGCCGACGGCGGCAACGTGCCACAGTGTCCGGATCCGGCCACGTCGGAGCCCGCCGCCGATGCGGGCCGTGAGCCAGCCCACGATGAAGACCCTGATCTGCAGTTGCAATCGCACGATGCCCCTGGACGAGGCGGCCCTGAACCGGGCGCTGGGTCAGGCGGGCGCTGAGGCCGAGCTGTCGGCTCACACCGTGCTGTGCCGGCGCGAGGCCGGAGCTTTCCAGCGGGCGGCCCGCAGCGGTGAGGAGCTGCTCGTGGCCTGCACCCAGGAGAGCCGCCTCTTCCTGGAGCTGAACGAGGCCACCGAGGGCGCCCGGCCGGTGGCCGAGCGGCCGATCCGTTTCGTCAACATCCGCGAGACCGCGGGATGGTCCCGTGACGCGACGCAGGCCACCCCGAAGCTGGCCGCCCTGATCGCGGCGGCCCAGTTGCCCGATCCGGCGCCGGTGCCCACGGTGAGCTACCGCAGTGCGGGGCGCTGCCTCGTGGTGGGCCCTGCCGAGGCCGCGCAGCGCGCAGCCTCGCTGCTGGCCGATGCGCTGGAGGTGACCGTGCTGGTGGAAGGGCGTGGCGGGGCGTTGCCGCAGCGTCGCGCCCAGGCCGTCCATGCCGGGCGTCTGACGGGGCTGCGCGGCTGGCTGGGGGCCTTCGAGGCGAGCTGGACGAGCGACAACCCCATCGACCTGGAGTTGTGCACGCGCTGCAACGCCTGCATCGAGGCCTGCCCGGAGGGGGCCATCGATTTCAGCTACCAGGTGGACCTGGATCGCTGCCGCTCCCATCGTGCTTGTGTGCGCGTGTGCGAGGCGGCCGGGGCCATCGATTTCCAGCGCGAAGCGCAGACCGTTTCCGAGACCTTCGATCTCGTGCTCGACCTGGGCGACGCCCCTCGCCTGGCGATGCACCAGCCGCCGCAGGGCTATGTGCACGCTGGCCGAGACGAGGCCCGCTTGCTGCAGGCCGTGCTTCTGCTGAAGGACTGGGTGGGCGAGTTCGAAAAGCCCAGGTTCTTCCACTACAAGCGCAAGCTGTGCGCCCACAGCCGCAACGAGAAGCTCGGCTGCAACGCTTGTGTGGAGGTCTGCTCGGCCCGTGCCATTCGGTCCGAGATCCATGATGGCGGCGGCATCTTCGTCGAGCCCCACCTGTGCGTGGGCTGCGGGGCCTGCGCCACGGTGTGTCCCAGCGGTGCCCTGGCGTATGCCTACCCCGACACGGTGGACCAGGGCCGCCGGCTGCGCACGCTGATCTCGAGTTACCTGAAGGCCGGCGGGCGCAGCCCGGCGCTGCTGCTGCACAGCGAGGGGGCGGGCACCCGGCTGGTGGAGGATCTGGGCCGCGCCGCGCGGGTGGACGAGACGCTCCTTGGGGTGCCTGCCCGGGTGCTGCCCGTGGCGGTGTGGCACACCGCCAGCGTGGGGCTGGATCTGTGGCTGGCCGCCTTTGCTTACGGGGCGGCCCATGTCTGGGTGCTGCTGACCGACGAGGAGGCGCCTGAATATCGCGAAGCGCTGGCGGCGCAGGCGGCCGTGGCCAACAGGGTGCTCAACGCAGTGGGCTTCGACGGTACGCCAGTGGCGCTGATCGAGGCTCGCGATGCGCGCGACCTGGCGGCCCTGGACCAGGCCCTGCGCGCGCCGGCTGTCCGCACGGTGCGGCAGCCGGCGACTTTTGCCACCCAGGCCGACAAGCGCGTCACGCTGGACCTGGCCATCGATCACCTGCTGGCCCAGGCGCCGCAGCCCGTGGACGAGATCGCCCTGCCTCGGGCGGGCGCGCCGTTCGGCACCGTGGTGGTGGATACCGACAAGTGCACCCTGTGCCTGAGCTGCGTGGGGGCCTGCCCGGAGGGAGCCCTGGCCGACAACCCCGAGCGGCCCCAGCTCAGCTTCATCGAGAGGCACTGCGTGCAGTGCGGTCTGTGCGAGACCACCTGCCCCGAGCGGGCCATCACGCTGCAGCCGCGACTGTGGCTCGCCGAGGCGGGCCAGGCGCGCAAGCGGGCGCGGGTGCTGCATGAAGTCGAGCCTTATCGCTGCGTGCGCTGTGGCAAGCCCTTCGGCACGCTCAAGGCCGTGGAATTGATGATTGGCAAGCTGGCCGGCCACGCGGCCTTCCAGGGGGCCGCACTGGAGCGGCTGCGCATGTGCGGCGACTGCCGCGTGATCGACTTGTACAGCCAGTCCGACGAAGTGAGGATCACCGATCTATGAGCACCACCGCCATCGCCTTTGCCGCGCCCGACGATGCCGAGGAGCTGGCGCGTGCCGAGATGTACGGTGTGCTGTCGAGGTTGTACGTGGCGCCTCCCGACGAGAGGCTGCTGCGGCAGTTCGCGGTGGCCGTGACCGAAGCGCCGGTCGAGGGCGCCTTCCTGCAGCAGCCCTGGGAGGCGCTGGTGGCTGCGCTGCGCCAAGCCACACCGGCCGAGGTGGCCGACGAATACGATGCGCTTTTCCAGGGCGTGGGCAAGCCCGAGGTGTTCCTCTACGGCTCGTACTACCTGGCCGGCTTTCTCAACGAGAAGCCGCTCGTGGCGCTGCGGCAGGATCTGGCGGCCTTGGGCCTGACCCGTGACGAGGCCCGCGGCGAGACCGAGGACCACGTGGCCTATGTGTTCGAGGTGATGCGCTATCTCATCGCCGGCGAGGATGCGGCGGTGTGCAACCTGGAACAGCAAAGACGCTTCTTCCGCACCCATGTGCAACCCTGGGCCGAGGCCCTGTGCGATGCTCTGGCCGCACACCCCCGGGCCCGGGTCTACCGGGCCGTGGCCGAGCTCACGCGCGCCTTCGTGCAGGTGGAGGCGCAGGGCTTCGACATGATCGAGTAGTCGCGTTCATCGGGCTGTCACGACCCTGACGTGGCGGCGTCACGGCGCCGCGTCACGATGCGGGTCCATGCGATGGATCCCATCCACCGAGTTCTTCCAACCGCAAGTGGCCCGCGCGGTCCTGGGGACGCCATGCACCGACGAGACCGTGAAGGCCGCCGCGGAGCTGGCGGACGATGGCGCGTTGAAGGTGCGCACCGTCTTCATCTCCGACATCCACCTGGGCACGCCGGGCTGCCAGGCCGCGGCGCTGCTGGACTTCCTGCGCACGGTGGAATGTGAGACGCTCTTCCTGGTGGGCGACATCATCGACGGCTGGCAGCTGCGCCGACAATGGTACTGGCCGCAGGCCCACAACGACGTGGTGCAGAAACTGCTGCGCAAGGCCCGCAAGGGCACGCGCGTGATCTTCATCCCGGGCAACCACGACGAGTTCGCGCGCCGTTACGTGGAGCACAACTTCGGCGGCGTGGACGTGGCCGAGGACTGGGTGCACCTGACCGCCGACGGCCGGCGCCTGTGGATCACCCACGGCGACCTCTTCGACGGCGTGATCCAGTGCGCCAAGTGGCTGGCCTACGTCGGCGATTCGCTCTATGAGTTCACGCTGAAGCTCAACCGCCATCTGAACTCCCTGCGCGCGCGTCTGGGGCTGCCGTACTGGTCGTTGTCGAAGTACCTCAAGCTCAAGGTCAAGCGGGCGGTGAGCTACGTCAGCGACTTCGAGGAAGCATTGGCCCGTGAGGCGCGCCGGCGCGGCGTCGACGGGGTCGTGTGCGGGCACATCCACCATGCCGAGCTGCGCGACATCGACGGCGTGCTCTATGCGAACGACGGCGACTGGGTGGAGAGCCTCACGGCCCTGGTGGAACATGCGGACGGGCGCCTGGAAATTCTCGACTGGGCCGCCCGGCGAGGGCAATTGCAGGCGGGCCGAGCTGCTGCGACGGTGCCGGCACGCAGCGTGCCGGCCTGAAGAGCTGCCGCGGCCGGCGCTGGCGGCCCGCTTGTCGTCGCGCCGTCATGCGCCAGTCATATACTGAACCAATGAATTCGGATTTCGCCCCCGTCTTACCGATCGAGCGTGTGTCGTCGGGGCCGGCTTCCGCCGGCATGCCCGCCGCCGGCCTGAAGCTGCTCAACCGCGAACGGGCCATTTTGGAGTTCAACCGCCGCGTGCTGGCCCAGGCCCAGCGGGCCGACGTGCCGCTGTTGGAGCGGCTGCGCTACATCTGCATCGTCTCGTCCAACCTCGACGAATTCTTCGAGGTGCGCTTCGGTGACTACCTCGAGGCGGCCCGCCGGCCCGGTGGCGGGGTGTCAGAGCATGACCTCGCCGAGGTGGCCGCTGCCGCGCATGAGCTCATCGACCGCCAGTACGCCGTGTTCAACCAGGAGGTCATGCCCGCCCTCAAGCGCGAGGGCATCATCATCCTGAACCACGCCGAACGCAACGAGGCCCAGCGACGTTGGGTGGACCGCTTTTTTCAGCGTCAGGTGCGTCCGCTGCTCGTGCCCCTGGGGCTGGATCCGGCCCACCCCTTTCCGCAGGTGGCCAACAAATCGCTGAACTTCATCGTCAAGCTCGGCGGCAAGGATGCCTTCGGGCGCGACAACTCGATCGCCATCGTCAAGGTGCCGCGCGTGCTGCCGCGTGTGATCCGCCTGCCGCAGGAGCTGACCGACGGGCAGCAGGCTTTCGTGCTGCTGTCCAGCGTGATCCGCGCGCACCTGGAGGAGCTGTTCCCGGGCCGCAGCGTCGAGGCCTTCTCCCAGTTCCGCGTCACGCGCGACTCCGACCTGGCGGTCGACGAAGAGGACGTGACCAACCTGCGCCAGGCGCTGCGCTCGTCGCTCACCACCCGCCACTTCGGCCAAGCCATCCGACTGGAGGTGGTCCGCACCTGTCCGGCCGACCTGTCGGGGTTTCTGCTGAGGCAGTTCGGCTTGCCCGAGGCGGCGCTGTACCGGGTGGACGGGCCGGTGAACCTCGTGCGGCTGAACCAGCTCATCGACCAGGCCGACGCGCCGCATCTGCGCTTTCCCGCCTTCGAGCCGGCCTGGCCGCGCGACCTGCCGAGGCAGGTGTCGATGTTCGAGCGCCTCAAGCGCGGCGACGTGCTGCTGCATCATCCCTTCGAGTCCTTCGAGCCCGTGGTGCAGTTTCTGCGCGAGGCCGTCCACGACCCGGACGTGCTGGCGATCAAGCAGACGATCTACCGCACCGGCAGCGAGTCGGTGCTGATGGACCTGCTGATCGAAGCTGCGCGCCGCGGCAAGGAAGTGATGGCGGTGGTCGAGCTCAAGGCCCGTTTCGACGAAGAGGCCAACATCAACTGGGCCGAGCGCCTGGAGGCGGTGGGCGCCCAGGTGGTCTACGGCATCGTGGGTCTGAAGACGCACGCCAAGCTGCTGCTTGTCACGCGGCGCGAGGAAGGCGCCCGCGGACCGGTGCTACGCCGCTATGCCCACCTGTCCACCGGCAACTACAACCCCAAGACGGCACGTCTGTACACCGATGTCGGTTGCCTCACGGCCGATGCGGAGCTCACGGCCGATGCCGACGTGGTCTTCCAGCAGCTGGCCAGCCTCACCCGCGTGCGCACCCCGCGTCACCTGCTGATGGCGCCGTTCAGCCTGCACAAGCAGATGCTGCGCCACATCGAGCAGGTGGCCGAGGCCGCCCGCGCCGGCGCGCCGGCACGCATCGTGGCCAAGATCAACGCACTGACCGACGTGCCGCTGATCGAGGCCTTGGTCCAGGCGGCGCAGGCTGGGGCCAGCATCGACCTGATCGTGCGCGGGGCCTGCATCCTGCCGGCCGGGGTGCCGGGCCACACCGAACGCATCCGCGTGCGTTCGGTGGTGGGCCGTTTCCTCGAGCACACCCGCCTGCTGTATTTCCGATGGGGAGGCTCGGACGACCAGGAGGTCTTGTACTTGTCCAGCGCTGACTGGATGAGCCGCAACATGTTCCGCCGTATCGAGGTGGCCTGGCCGGTGCGTGACGCTGCGCTGCGCCAGCGGCTGATCGATGAGTGCTTGATGCCCTACCTGCTCGATGCCCGCGACGCCTGGACCCAGCATCCGGACGGCCACTACGAGCGCGTCGGCACCGACGGACCCAGTGCCCAGCAGGCGCTGATGCTGCGCTACGCGTCTGCGAGCTGACGGGGCTGAGGTCGGCCATGGACCTGATCCTGTGGCGCCATGCGGAAGCGGCCCAGGCGCGCGCCGACCAGGACGACTTGGCGCGGCCCCTCACGCCCAAAGGCGAGCGTCAAGCGGCGCGCATGGCCGAGTGGCTCAACCAGCGCTTGGCCCAATCCACGCGCATCCTCGTCAGCCCCGCGGTGCGCACCCAGCAGACGGCCCAGGCCTTGGGTCGTCCATTTCGCACGGTGGCCGCGCTGGCGCCCGGGGCCGACGTGCAGGCCGTGCTGCGCGCGGTGCGCTGGCCCGACGCCAGCGAGCCGGTGCTCGTCGTGGGCCACCAGCCGGTGCTGGGGCTGGTGGCCGCGCAGTTGCTCGCCGGCGTGGATCAGCCCTGGTCGATCAAGAAGGGGGCCGTGTGGTGGCTGCGTCAGCGCGAGCGCAACGGCGGCCATGCCGTGGTGCTGCAGGCGGTGCAGTCGGTGGATTGTCTTTGAGCCTGGGCTGCGTGGCCCCGCCCGGGCATTGGGGGAGGGCTTGGAAGCCCTGGGAAAGATAAGACATTGATTGAGGTCGCGAATGAGAACGATTAGCATTACGAAATCTAATCGTTCCATCGGAGACCCGATCCGTGTCCTGTCCGTTGCCTTTCCGCCGTGGCGCTCCGGGGTCGATGCCGGTGGGGGTCATCGGGCTCGCACTGGCACTGCTCCCGGCTGGGCCGAAGGCCCAGCCGGTGGCCGCGGCGGTGGACACCATCGTCGTGACGGGCACGCGCACGGAACGATCCGCCGACGACACCCCGGTGCGCACCGAGGTGGTGAGGTCCGAGGAGCTGCGCCGCACCCATGCGCGCACCCTGAAGGAGGCGCTGGAGAACGTTGCCGGCCTGCAACTGCGGGAGATCCATGGCAAGTCGGGCTACGAGCTGTCGATGCAGGGCCTGGGCAGCGACCAGGTGCTGGTGCTCGTCGACGGCCTGCCGCTGACGGCCAGCACCGGCTCCACGGTGGATCTCAGCCAGTACTTGCTCACCGACGTCGAGCGCATCGAGGTGGTCAAGGGGGCGGCGTCGGCGCAGTACGGCAGCTCG
Organism: Caldimonas sp.; assembly: GCF_046291045.1. Lineage (GTDB taxonomy): Bacteria > Pseudomonadota > Gammaproteobacteria > Burkholderiales > Burkholderiaceae_C > Caldimonas. The sequence goes on from NZ_JBKBSL010000007.1 coordinate 54,531, forward strand.
GCGATGGGCGGAGTGATCAACGTGATCACCCGCCGCATCGAGCCGGGGCGGGACGGTCACGTGGTGGTGGATGCCGGCAGTCGAGGGCGGCAGAACCCCTCGGGCCGGCGCCTGGACCTGGGCCAAGGGCACGTCCAGGCGGGCGTGCAAGGCGGTAGCGAGCGGTGGCGGCTGCGGGTCGCCGGCGATCTCACTGACGACCGGGGTTTTGCAGTGGACCCGGCGGCTTGGGCGCGCCAAGGCGATGCAGTCAGGCGCGGGCAAGCCGGGGTGCGCCTGGCCTGGCATCCGGTGACCGACGGGCAGGTATGGATCGATGCCAACCATTACAGCGAGGACGCCGAGAAGCGCTATGACTTTGTGGTGCCTCCCCGCATCGTGCCGCAACGCAAGACCGAGGAGGCGCGACGGGACCGGGTGTCGGGCGGGATGCGCTGGCACCTGGGCGGCGGGGCGGCGATCGATCTGCGCGCGGTGCAGGAACGCTATCTCGCTCACACGCTGTCGTTGTCCGACGCTGCGCTCGTCGGCCATCGCCGGGCCGAGCTGGATTTGAGCCACCTGGGGGGGCAGCTCGACCTGCCGCCTTGGGGGCGGCAACGGTGGCAGTTGGGCTTCGATCTGCACCGCGAGGGCCTGTCGCAGACGAACAACGGCCAGTCGGAGGTGGTGCTCGACGGCCGCGTGGCCCGCCACAGTCGGGAAGTGTTCGTGCAGAACGACATCGTGCTCGACGAGCACTGGGAGCTGCTGCTGGGGCTGCGCTGGCAAGAGGATTCGGATTTCGGCGGCCATGCGGCGCCCAAGCTCAGCCTGCGTCGTCGCCTGGGCGGGCCATCCGGCTGGCACGGCAGTGTGCGGGCCAGCCTCGGCCAGGGCTACCGCGTGCCCAACCTGAAAGAGCGCTACTACTTGTTCGATCACAGCGCCCTGGGCTACCGGGTGATCGGCAACCCGCAGTTGCAGCCCGAGTCGTCCACCAGCGCCCAGCTTGGAGCCAGCTTGCAATTGGGCGCTGGCCTGCGGCTGGAGGCGAACCTGTTCCACAACCGGGTGCGCGACCTCATCCAGACCGACTTGACGCGCCCCACGGTGATCGACGGCGTCGCGCACTACACCTACCGCAACGTGGCGCGCGCCCGCACGCAGGGGCTGGAGACCGGCGTGCAATGGCGGGCCCTGCCGCCGCTGCGCCTGCAGGCGGCCTACACCTACACGCACACCCGTGATCTCGCCACTGGACAGGAGCTCACACGGCGGCCCCGCCACATCGCACGCCTGGGCGCCGACTGGGCCTGGAGCGAGCGGCAGGAATGGTCGCTGCGAGCGCGCCACCAAAGCGACGAGCGGGTCGATACCGCCGGCGGCGCGCGCTCTCCGGCCTGGACCACGGTGGATCTGCGCGTCAACCACACGCTGCGCTCGGGGCTGACGCTGTTTGCCGGTGTGGACAACGTGTTCGACACCCAGCGCGACTTCACGCAGGCCCATGACTTCAGTCCGGCATCGGGTCGCTTCGTCTACTTCGGCGCGCGTCTGAGCTTGGGCGCCCAACCCTGAGATCCCAAGGAGATCATCCCATGCCACCCACCCCCTACCGGCTGCTGCCACTACTTTGCGCCTCATGGATCCTCGCCGCCTGCGGCGGCGGTGGCGGCGAGGAGGCTTCCGATCCCGACCCCTCCCCGACACCGGCCTCGGCGTTCACGCAGCAGGCCACCTGGACCGTCACGCCGCCGGCCGGCGGCACCTCAGTCTGCTATGACTTCAACGCACGCGTCGAGGTGCCGGGTTGCAGCGGCAACGCCTGGGACGTGAAGCTCACCGGCAGCGCGCGCGGGCCCAGTCTGTGGACCAACAGTGGCACCAGCGGCAGCGGTGCGGGCGGCGCCTTCGGCAGCCCCTTCGACCACACCTGGAGCGCGCTGCAGGCATGGACGAGTGCCACCACAGACCCCAGCGGCAACGTCCTGCCGTCCACCGTGTACCAAACCGACGGTGCGCGCAGCGTGTTCACCGGCAGCAACGGCATCCAGTCGGCGGCCTTCGAGTACGGGGTGGGCGGCAGCGGCGACCACCGGCTTTATCCCAACTTCCGCGTTTTCCTGATTACCACCAACACCGCCTCGGCCGATGCCATTGGCAGCGAGGACTCGCCGGTGTTCGCGCTACAGGTGACGGGCTACTACGGCGGCACCGGCGGCACGACCTCGGGCTATCCGTCGTTCCGGTGGGTGGACCGGCGCGCGCCGGACACGGTGCGCGAGGCCACCGTCGATGCACGCGCCGGCTGGGCCTACTTCGATCTCGTCACCGGCACGCCCAGCAGCGAAAACGGAACCTGGCACATCGCCTTCAACCGCTACCACGTCAAGCTCAACGGCGGCAGCTCCGGCCGCGGCACCGTGGGCGGCTATCTCGGCAAGACGCCAGCGGGCTTCTACGACGGCAGCGGCCACCCGGTGGCCGCGAAGTTCCAGGCGACGACCCTCCTGGCCGACACCCTGGCCGAATTGCGGGCCGATGACATCGCCACCCCCGCCAGCGCCCAGGCCTGGGTGCGCGATGCGCTGGCCTCGGCCTTGAACCCCGCGTATCGAGGCGCCTACCCGGGCGCGCTGGATCACGGCTGGTACGTCTACCACCCCACGGCGGCATCGGCCCAGGCCGCGGGATTGCCGGCGGTGGCCCACCTGCTGCAGGCCCGACCCGATCGGGGCACCCTGGTGCGAGGGGGGGAGGGCAACACCTACGCCCGCATGCGGCTGGCCTCCATCACCTATGCCGACCCCCGCGAGGCGTCCAGCGCCCAGACCTGGACCTTCGAGTTCGACGTCCAGCCCGCACCCTGAGCCTGCCAGGAGACCTGCACGATGAATGCCCAGATCCGCATGATCGACCTGCGTGCGCGCCACGACCGGCTGGTGGCCGAACAGCCCCGGCTGCGCATGCGCGAGCGCGCCGCCCGGCTGCACGCCAGCGAGGCCGAGCTGGTGGCCGCCGGCTGCGGCGTCACCTCCTACGAGCTGGACGCCCCGCCCCAGGACATCGTTCGCGCGCTGCCTGCACTGGGCCCGGTGATGGCGCTCAGCCGCAACGACTGGTGTGTGCACGAGCGCCATGGCCGCTACGAGGACGTCCGGGCCGACGGCGCGGTAGGCCTGGTGCTGGGCCCGGACATCGACCTGCGGCTGTTCTTCGAGCACTGGGTGTACGCCTACGCGGTGATCGAGCACGAGCGCCACAGCCTGCAGTTCTTCGATGGTGCGGGCGTGGCGGTGCACAAGGTCTACCGCACCGAGGCCACCGACGTGCAGGCCTGGGAGGCTCTGGTCGCCCGCCATGCCTTGGAGGACAAGCGCCCGGTGCAGCCCACGCCAGTGGTGCTGGCCGAGGAGACCGACACCCCTGAGGACGCGGCCGCCTTGCGTGCCGATTGGCTGGGATTGCAGGACACGCACGAGTTCTTCCCGATGCTGCGCCGGTTCAAGGTGTCCCGCCTGGGCGCACTGCGCGCCGCCGGCGTCGACCTGGCGCAGCCGGTGGACGCCCAGGCCGTCGAACGCATGCTTCACGCGGTCTCGGCCACGGCCTTGCCCATCATGTGCTTCGTCGGCAACCGCGGGATCGTGCAAATCCATACCGGAATGGTGCAACGGCTGCTGCGCACCGGTCCCTGGTTCAACGTGCTCGACGAGCGCTTCAACCTGCACCTGGACACCACGGCGATCGCCTCGTGCTGGGTGGTGAACAAGCCCACCAGCGACGGCTGGGTCACCTCGCTGGAGGCCTACGCCGCCGACGGCGGGCTGATCGTGCAGTTCTTCGGCGCGCGCAAACCCGGCCAGCCGGAGCGACCGGCCTGGCGCCGGCTGCTCGCCGATCTGTGCACCCAACCGCTGGCGGCCTGAGATGCAGCGTCTCGACCTCGGGCGCCGCCGATGGCTGCTCGTGTGGGTGATGGCCGGGGCCCGGGCGGCGGCCGCCGGGCCGGCCCGGGTGGTGAGCCTGGGCGGCGTGGTTACCGAGATCGTCCATGCCCTGGGGGCCGATGCGCTGCTGGTGGGGGTGGACCAGTCCAGCCAGTACCCGCCGTCGATGCGGACTCTGCCCCAAGTGGGCTACTACCGCAATTTCTCGGTGGAGGGCGTGGCCAGCCTGAGACCCGACTTGGTACTCGCCTCCGAGCACGCCGGGCCGCCGGCCGCGCTGGAGCAACTGCGCCGCCTGGGCCTGAGGCTGGTGGTGGTGCCGGCAGGGGCGACGCTCGAGGCGCTCGAGGCCCGCATCCAAGGGGTGGCCCAGGCGCTGGGTCGGGGCGAGCAGGGCCGCGCGTTGGCGGCCGACATCGTTCGGCAGGTGCACGCGCTGGCGCCGCTGCCGGCGCGGCCGCGCGTGCTGCTGCTGAGCAGCCACACCGGCCGCTTGCAGGCGGCCGGGCGCGACACCGCCGCCGATGCCCTGCTGGCCCTGGCCGGCGCCATCAACGTGTTCCACGCGCACAGCAGCTTCAAGCCGGTGTCGGCCGAGACGGTCAGCGCCTTGCAGCCCGAGGTCATCGTCACCACCGAATCCTCGGTGGCCGCCGCGGGCAGCCTGGAGCGCTTTGCTGCCCAGCCGGGCATCGCCGGCACCCCGGCGGCGCGGCAACGCCGCATCGTCGTGATGGACGACCTCTTGCTGCTGGGTTTCGGGCCGCGGCTGCCACAGGCCTTGCAGCGGCTGCGTGCCGGCATGGAGGGGCCATGAGAGCGGCCGCCGACGCGCTTGCGCTGCAGCGATCCCCCTGGCCCGCACCGGCGCGATGGCTGGCCGGCGGCCTGCTGTTGGTGGGCACCCTGACGCTGCTGTCGGCCGCCCTCGGGGCGGTGAGCGTGCCCTTGGGCCGGCTCGGGCCGGTGCTGTGGTCGGTCCCGGTGGATGCCGATGAGGCCCTGTGGCGCCAAGTGCTGATCGAGGTGCGTCTGCCGCGTATCGTGTTGGGCCTGCTGACCGGGGCCGCGTTGGCTGTCTGCGGGGCGGCGATGCAGGCCCTGTTCCGCAACCCGCTGGCCGAGCCCGGCCTGGTGGGCATCTCGCTGGGCGGTGCGGCCGGCGCGGTGGTGGCCATCGTGCTCGGGGCGCAGACCCTGCCGACGGTGGCGGTGCCAGCCTTCCTCGGCAGTCTGCTGGCCACCCTGGCGGCCTACCGCCTGGGCAGCCGGCATGAGGGGATGGCCCGGTTGCTGCTGGCCGGTGTGGCCATCAATGCGATCTGCGCCAGCCTGATCGGCCTGTTCACCTTCCAGGCCAGCGACGTGCAACTGCGCAACCTCACCTTCTGGAACCTGGGCAGCCTGGCCGGTGCCCACTGGACGCTGCTGGCCTGGCTCGCGCCCTGGGTGGTGGGGCTGTCGGCCTGGCTGATGCGCGACTGGCGGGCGATGAACGCCTTGCTGCTGGGCGAGCGCGAGGCACGCCACCTGGGCTATGCGCCCGAGCGGCTGAGGCGCCGCATCGTGCTGAGCTCGGCCCTGCTGGTGGGGCCGCTGGTGGCCGTGGCCGGCACCATCGCCTTCGTCGGGCTGGTGGTGCCCCACCTCGTGCGCTTGGCCGTGGGTGCCGACCATCGCTGGCTGCTGCCGCTGTCGTGGGTGTTCGGTGCCGTGGCCCTGCTGCTGGCCGACACCGCGGCGCGCTTGGTGGTCATCCCGGCCGAACTGCCCATCGGCATCGTCACGAGCCTGGTGGGCGGCCCCTTCCTCCTGTGGCTGCTGGCGCGAGGCCGGTCATGATGCTGCGGGCGCGGAACCTGCACCTGGAGCGCCAGGGTCGCGTGGTGCTGCGGGGGGTGGACCTGGACCTGCGCCATGGCGAGGTGCTGGGCGTGCTCGGGGCCAACGGCGCCGGCAAGTCCTCGCTGCTGGCCGCGTTGGCCGGCGAACTGCCTGCACGGGCCGGCGCGGTGACGCTGGACGATCGTCCGCTGGGCTTGTGGAGCGCGCAGGCGCTGGCACGGCGCCGTGCCGTGCTGCCGCAGTCGCCGTCGCTGGGCTTCGATCTGGAGGTGGCCACCGTCGTCGGCATGGGCGGCTACCCGCACCCCATGCTCAGCCCCAAGGCCCTGCGGGACTGCTGCGACCAGGCGATGCACGAGGCCGATGTGGTGGGCTTGGCGGGGCGGCGCTACCTGGGCTTGTCCGGCGGCGAACAGCAGCGGGTGCAGTTCGCGCGCAGCCTCGTGCAGGTGCTGGCCGGCCGTGCGCCCGGCGAGTACCGCGCACTGCTGCTCGACGAACCCACCGCCAGCCTCGATCCCCGCCATCAGACCGGGCTCATGCGCACGGTGCGGCGGCTCGCCCGGCAGGAGGGGCTGGCGGTGATGGTGGTGTTGCACGACGTGAATCTTGCTGCCCAGGCCTGCGATCGTCTGTTGCTGCTGTCGAACGGTCGGGCCGTGGCGCAAGGGCCGGTGACCGAGGTGCTCCACCCAGCGGCGCTCGAGGCGGTGTACGGGCTGCCGGCCAAGGTGATCGACGACCCGCGCGGGACAGGACGGCCCCTGGTGCTGTTCAGCGACAGCTCGCTCAGCTGCGAGTGCGAAGACTCAATCGAAAGCCCTCGATCCGCTCCCAGGCCGCTTGCTCCTCGCGCAGCAGATACATCGTGCGCGGATGGGCTTCGGCCCAGCCAGACTCCACGCTGAGCACGACGGTGCGGCCGTGGCGGCTGGCGCTGAGGGCCGACAGCTCCGGCAGGCTGCGTGCATGGCACAGGATCACCGCCAGGCGCAGGCTCAGCACCTGCAGCGCGAAGGTTTCCTCGCGCAAAGCCTCCTCCAGCTTGCGCAGTCCCCCGCGCTGGCCCATCACCAGGTCGGCCAGACGGCGCTGCTGCGACTGTGAGAAGCCCGGCGCATCGACATGGCCCAGCAGGTAGGCGCTGTGGCGGTGATGGTCGTGGTGCGAGACCATCATGCCCATCTCGTGCAGCGCGCAGGCCCAGTCCAGTTCGCGCTGCACTTCCATCGGGGCCTGGGGCGCCAGGCTGGCGTGTAGGGTACGGGCGACGGTCTGCACCCGTTCGGCCTGGAGCCGGTCGATGCCGAAACGCAACTGCATTTGCGCGACCGAGTCGTCGCGCATGTCGTGAGGGTGCTCGCTGTCCAGGCTGCCGTGCAGGCGGTCCTGGAGGTCGAAGATCACGCCTTGGCGCAAGGCCCCCCGGGCAGGTTGCAAGGCGACGATTCCGAAATGCGTGGCCAGCGTGTAGAGGATGGACAGCCCGCCGCCCAGCACGGCCTTGCGATCTTCCTTGAGGCCGGGCAGGGACAGGCGCTCGGCGCGGCCCGCGCGCAGGCAGCGCTCCATGCACCAGCGCAGGCCCTCGGGCGTGATCGTGCCGTCGGTCACCCCGCTGGCCAGCAGCAACTGCGACACCGCGCCCACCGTGCCCGACGAGCCCAGTGCTTCCTGCCAGCGCGTGGGGGCGAAGGTGTCCAGCGCCTCTTCCAGTTCGGCACCGGCGGCCACTTGGGCCCGCCGGAACGCCGCCTCCGTGTAGCGCCCATCACCGAAATAACGCAGCGACAGGCTCACGCTGCCGATCTGGAAGGACTCGGCCTGCAGCGGTGAGCGGCCTTCGCCGAGGATCATCTCGGTGGAGCGTCCGCCGATGTCGACGACCAGACGGCGGCCGTCGCCGGGCGGCATCAGCCGCGCCACCCCCACGTAGATGAGGCGGGCCTCCTCGCGACCGGAGATCACCTCGATCGGATGGCCCAGCACGGTCTGGGCGCGGCGCAGGAAGGCGTCGCGGTTGCGCGCCTCGCGCAGCGTCTGCGTAGCCACCGCCCGCACCTGACCGGGGCGGAAGCTGCGCAGGCGCTCGGCGAAGCGCGCCAGGCAGGCCAGGCCGCGCAGGGCGGCCTCCTCGGTGAGCATGCCTTGTGCATCCAGCCCGCCGCCCAGGCGCACGGTTTCCTTGATGTAGTCCAGGCGCCGGTACTGGCCGCGCTCGATCTGGCCGATCTCCAGACGGAAGCTGTTCGAGCCCATGTCGATGGCGGCCAGTGGCGATCCGGCCTCGCCGGCCGAGGCATCGGGGCGCCGCACGGCCGGCGTGGCAGCATAGGCGGAAGAGGGCGTGGAGGAGATCATGGCCGTGATTGTCCCTGCAAGGGCCGCCGGCCGTCACCCGGGAATCGGGTCGTGCCGGGTGCGGCGGCGCCATCTTGACATGATTGATAAGATCACCCGTGCATCGATGCACAGCGAAGGGCCTGCGGGCCCTTCTTTGCTGTTGTCCACTTCTGCGCTTCCATGACGCTCGCCTACATCGTCCTGGCCACCCTGATCGGTGGCGTCTTGTCCGTCGTCATCGCCGCCAGCCTCACGGTGAGCGTGCTGAGCCGGGTGGTGCGCAGTCTGGTGAGCCTGTCGGCCGGTGTGCTGCTGGGCACGGCGCTGATCCATCTGCTGCCCGAGGCTTTCGAAAGCTCCGCTGGCGCTCACGAACTCTTCCTGACCTTGCTGGGGGGCTTGCTGTTCTTCTTTTTGCTGGAGAAGGCCGAGCTCTACCGTCACGGCCACCATCACGAGGGCGACGGCGACCACCATCACCACGGCTTCGACCACGAGCAGGCGGGCCGGGGCGGCTGGACCGTGCTGGTGGGCGACAGCATCCACAATTTCTGCGACGGCATCATCATCGCCGGGGCCTTCCTCGTCGATGCCCGCCTGGGCGTGGTGACAGCCCTGGCCATCATCGCCCACGAGATCCCTCAGGAGGTGGGCGACTATATCGTGCTGCTCAATGCGGGCTTCTCGCGCGCCAAGGCATTGCTGTACAACGCCGTGTCAGGCCTGGCGGCGGTGGTGGGCGGGGTGGTCGGTTACTTCGTTGTGAAGCCCTGGGAGGATCTGTTCCCCTACCTGCTGGTGGTGGCCTCGTCCAGCTTCATCTATGTGGCCGTGGCCGACCTGATCCCCCAGTTGCAGCGCAGACTGTCACTGCGCGAGACCATCGCCCAACTGCTGTGGCTGGCCGTGGGCCTGGGCCTGATCCTCGTGCTGGTGGACCAGTTCCACGGCCACTGACCCGCGGATCAGCGCACCACCAGCACCGGCACGTTGGTGTGCGTCAGCACGCGGTTGGTCTCGCTACCCAGCAGCAGGGCCTGCACGCCGCGGCGGCCGTGCGAAGCCATCACGATCAGGTCGACCTGGTGCTGCTTGGCGTAGTCGACGATGGCTTCCCAGACGCTGACCGACTCCACCGTGTGGCCGGTGCAGGTCACGCCCTGGGCGGCGCAGGCCTCCTTGACCGCTGCGATGTTCTTGGCCGCCACCCGTTCCTGGGCATCGAGGAATTCCTGCGGCAGCGTGGGCTGCATCTCCGACATCGCGCTGTAGGGGTAGGGGTCCTTGACGCTGAGCGTGTAGACCTCCGCGCCGAACTGCTTGGCCAGGCTCACCGCGGTCGCGACGGCGCGGTGAGTGATCTCGGAGCCGTCCGTGGGAACGAGGATGCGCTTGTACATGGTGACCTCCTGTCGATGATGGATGCAGTCATCTTGCGCGTCCGGCGCGCAACCATGTTGATGCAAATCAAGCGCAGGGGCAAGGCGGGTTTTCAGCCCCGCTCGACCGGCCGGGTCGGGTCGGCGCACCACTCGCTCCACGAGCCCGGGTACAGCGCCGACCCATGCAGCCCGGCGGCCTCCATTGCGAGCAGGTTGTGGCAGGCCGTCACGCCCGAGCCGCACTGATGCACCACGGCCTGCACCGGCGTGTCGCCCAGCAGCGCGCGGAAGTCCGCTCTCAGGGCCTGCGCCGGGCGGAAGCGGCCGTCGGTGTCGAGGTTGTCCTTGAAGAAGCGGTTGAGCGCGCCCGGAATGTGGCCGGCCACCGGGTCCAGCGGCTCGACATCGCCTCGGTAGCGCTCGGGGGCGCGGGCGTCGATCAGACATTGCCCGGGCGTGCCCAGGGCCTGCAGGACGGCCTGCGCATCGCGCATCGCCACGGCGGCAGGCCGCAGCGGATAGGCCCGCGGAGCCGGTAGCGCGACGGGCCCGGCCTGCAGGGCTCCACCGGCGGCCTGCCAGGCCGGCAGGCCGCCGTCCAGCACGGCCACGGCCTGGTGACCCAGCCAGCGCAGCATCCACCAGGCCCGCGCGGCGAACATGGCGCCTTGGCGGTCGTAGACCACCACGGGCGTGTCGGGGCCGATGCCCAGTGCCCCGATGCGTTGTGCGAAGGCTTCGCGCGCGGGCAGGGGATGGCGGCCGTTGCGGCCGGTCTTGGGGGCGCTGAGATCCCGGTCGAGGTGCAGGTAGTGTGCGCCCGGCAGATGGGCCTGCAGATAGGCGGCCTCGCCCGCCGCCGGGTCGGCCAGGTCGAAGCTCACGTCGATCAGCACCGGCGCCGGGTCCGACGCCAAGGCGGCGCGCAGCGCCTCGGGAGAGATCAGCGGGGTGGGCAGGCTCATGACTCGGTGCTCGTGGTGTTGGGCGGCACGTGCGGTGCCGTCTTGCTGCGCAGGAAGGTGGCGGCGATGCCCGCGACCACGATGAGGATCATGCCGGCGACGGCCATCCATGTCACCGGGTCGCGGAAGAGCAGCACGCCATAGAGGAACGCAAAGACGATGCCCAGATACTGCAAGCTGGCATTGACCAGGGTCTTGCCGGTGGCGTAGGCGCGGGTCATCAGCAACTGCGCCACGGTGGCCAGCACGCCCACGGCCAGCAGCAGGGCCACGCCCTCGAGCGTGTGCGGGCTGGCGCCGCCGGCCAGCATCGTCAGTGCACCGGCCACCACACCCCCGAGCGAGAAATAGAAGACCACGCGGTATTCGGGCTCGCCGATGCGGCCCAGGGCCGTGACCTGCAGATAGGCCGTGGCCGAGAGCATGCCCGAGATCAGCCCGACCAGGCCGTGCCAGAGCTGGTGGTCGTCGATGGTGGGGCGCAGGATCAGGGCCACGCCGGCAAAACCGGCGAGTACCGCGGCGATGAGCCGGCCGTCGATACGCGCGCCGCCCATGATGATGGCCCCGCCCAGCAGGAACAGCGCCATCCACACCGAGGACATGTAGTTCAGCGTCATGGCCGTGGCCAGCGGCAGCCCGCCGATGGCATAGAACCACAGGCTCAGGGCTAGCACGCCGCTGACGCTGCGCCAGAAGTGCATGCCGGGCACCGAGGTGCGCAGGGTGCCGCCACGGTGCCAGACCATCAGCCCGATGGTGGTGGCCCCCACGATGCCGCGGTAGAACACGATCTCACCGCTGCCGTAGTACGCGGAGGCGTACTTCACGCACACGCCCATCGTGGCGAACAGCAGGGACGACAGGACCATCAGGGCGGGAGCACTCACAGGATCTCTTCCTCGGGTCGCAGCAGGTGGGGGGCGGGCTCGGGCAGTTCGGCCTCCTCGGGCAGGCCCCAGACCGGGATCAGGGTGCCGCGGCCGCGCAGGGCGCGCTCGCCCAGGGGCCGCAGGCATTCGCGCAGGGGCGGTGGCAGCAGGTCGCGGGTGGCCTGGTTCACGAAGGCCAGCATGCCGCCTTCCTGCTTGGCCAGGCCTTCCAGGCGAGCCGCGACGTTCACGGTGTCGCCCACCACCGTGTAGATGCAGCGCTCGGGCGAGCCGATCTGTCCGGCCAGTGCGGTGCCGCTGGCCAGGCCAATGCCGATCTCCAGCGGTGCGGCCCCATAGCTGGCGCGTTCCCGGTTGAATTCGGCCAGCTCCCGGCGCATCGCCACGACCGCATGCAGCGCGCGCTCCACGCGGTGAGGGTCGGGCGTGGGGGCACCGAAGACCACGACCATTGCATCGCCCATGTAGTTGTTGACGTAGCCGCCGAAGCGCTGCACCGCATGGGTCATGCGCGTGAAGTGCTCGTTGAGCGTGAGCACCACGTCGCGCGGCTGGAGTCCCTCGCACAACTGGGTGAAGCCGCGGATGTCGGAAAACAGCACGGTGACCTCGACCTCGTGCCCGCCGAGCATCAGCTCGCCCTGCACGAGCTGGTCGCGCACCTCGGGCGAGACGAGGCGGCCGAAGACATCGCGCTCGCGCTCGCGCTGCTCCAGCTCACGGCTCATGTGGTTGAAGGACTGGGCCAGCAGGCCGAGTTCGTCGTCGCGCTGCAGCGCCACGTGGGCGTTGAGGTAGTGGCCCCGCAGGATGGCCCGTGCAGCACGGGCCACTTCCCGGATCGCCCGGGCCAGCGAGCGGGCGAAACGCCAGGCCAGCCAGGCACTCAGGGCCGAGATCACCAGCACCATGAGGACGAAGCGCAGCAGCTCGGCCAGCACCAGCGAGCGGTAGGCGTCCAGGGACGCCTGGACCTCCACGCTCCAGCCGCTGTCGCCCAGCGGCGAGCGGGCCACCACGGGGCGGGAGCGCGCGTCGGCGGCGGCCAGCGCCTCCATCACGGGCAGGGGCTGCACCTGTGGCGGCTGGCCCGCGACGCGCCGCACCAGGACCGGCACGCGGCCCTGCGCATCGCGCAGCAGGGCCCGCAGCTCGCCGCCATCCTGGGCCGGCAGGTCCAGCGCCTGGGCCAATGCGCCGGCGGCGACGCCCACGACCACCCAGCCCTCGACTTCCTCCTGCGCCAGGTGGACCCTCACCTCGACGCTGCCGAGGTCCTCCCGGGTGTGCCAGGGAGGCTGCGACGGCGTGAGGTGGCGCGCCGGCACGGCCTCCCGCACCCGGGGCGGGTGGGTCTGCACCTCGCGGCCCCGCGCGTCCAGCAGCTCGACGCGGTCCACCTCCGGGAAGCTGCGCACCAGCGCCAGCCATTCGCCCCCCAGCGCATCGATGCGGGGCAGGGGCTCGGCGACGGCACGGTCGTCGCCGGGGGGCTGCCGCAGGGCTGCGGCCACGGCCGGCGAGGCGGCCATCGCCTGCGCCAGCCGCTGCGCCGCCGCCAGCAACTGGGTCACCCGTCCTGCCAGCAGGCTGGCGGTCTGGCGGGCCCGCAGCTCCTGTTCCTCGCGCAGCCGCTGGGCACCTTCGGTGAGCGTCAGCAACCCGGCGATCACCAGGGGCACCACGGTAAACAGCAGCACAGACAGCGGCAACGTGCGGCTGAGCGAGCGTTTGTGGGTGTCGGGCGGGGCGGGCGTCACGAGCGGTCGGGGCAGACAACGTCCGGCATTTTGCGACAGCCGGAAAACGAAACACCCGGCCTCGGCCGGGTGGGGGTGCAGCGCAGGCCCTGAACCGCCCGATGCCTCACGGCACGGGCCGGCGGACGATCAGAGCGTACCGATCTGGCGGCGATACCACTCGTGGAAATGCTGCATGCCGTCTTCCATCGGGCTCTGGTAGGGGCCGACCTCGTTGTCGCCACGCTCGAGCAGAGCCTTGCGGCCCCAGTCCATGCGCAGCGCGATCTCGTCGTCTTCGGCACAGGTCTCCATGTAGGCGGCGCGCTGGGCCTCGACGAACTCGCGCTCGAAGGCGGCGATCTCCTCTGGATAGAAGAACTCCACCACGTTGAGCGTCTTCTGCGGGCCCTTGGGGTGCAGCGTGGAGATGACCAGCACGTGGGGGTACCACTCGACCATGATGTGCGGGTAGTAGGTCAGCCAGATCGCCCCTTGCGAGGGCGGCTCACCGCCGCGGTAGTTCAGCAGCACCTCATGCCATTTGCGGTAGACGTCCGAGCCTGGCTTGCCCAGGGCATTGGCCACGCCCACGGTCTGCACCGAGTACTCGCGGCCAAACTCCCAGCGCAGGTCGTCGCAGGTCACGAAGTTGCCCAGGCCCGGATGGAAGGGGCCGACGTGGTAGTCCTCCAGGTAGACCTCGATGAAGGTCTTCCAGTTGTAGTCGCATTCGTGCAGCTCGACGTGGTCGAGCACGTAGCCCGAGAAGTCGAACGCCTGCAGGGGCCCGAGCCCGGCCAGGTCGGCGGCGATGTCGCGGCCGTTGTCCTCGAACAGCAGACCGTTCCATTCGCGCAGGCGGTAGGTGTTGAGGTTCAGGCACGGGTCCTGCGCGAAGTGCGGCGCGCCCAGCAACTGGCCGTCCAGCGCGTAGGTCCAGCGGTGCAAAGGGCAGACGATGTTGCTCTTGGTGTTGCCACGCCCGCGCAGCATCACGGCCTGGCGGTGGCGGCACACGTTCGAGATCAGCTCGATGCCTCGCTGCGAGCGCACCAGCGCGCGGCCCTCGCCTTCCTGGGGCAAGGCATAGTGGTCCCCCACCTCGGGTACCGCGAGCGCATGCCCGAGGTACCGCGGACCGCCATGGAAGATGAGCTCCATTTCGCGACGGAACAGCTCGTCGCTGAAATAGGCCGAAACCGGCAGTTGCGTGTGGCTTTGCTCAAGGGCAATGCTTAGGTCTGACATGATCCCCAGGATCTCCAAAAACCAATGTCCAACCACCACCCACGGTGGGCCCATCTTCCCCGGTCAGGCCAAAATGGCGCCGTCCATGGCGAGAGCCTCCGTTGGTGTGTGTGCGGGACCTGGTCGGTCCGGGACGGGGCCTGCGGCCGGAGAACCGTTCATTTTACCGGTGGGGGTGTCCCCTGGCCGGGTGGCCCTACGGCGCGGTGCGGCATGCCGCATCGTGGGGCGGCTGGGGCCTTGCGGTGCGGTGTGCGCACGCCGGTGGCTTGACTACAATCAGAGGCTTTTTCCCCCACCCCATGGCCAAGACCCCGACTCCCGCGCCGGCTGCCAGCGCGGCCAGCCACGCCAGCTACGAGGAGGCACTGGCCGAACTCGAGCGCCTGGTGGCCGAACTCGAGTCCGGGCAGTTGCCGCTGGACCGCTTGCTTCAGACCTACCAGCGCGGGGCCGAGCTGTTGGCTTTTTGCCGCGGCCGGCTCGAAGCGGTGGAGGCCCAGGTCAAGGTCATCGAGGACGGGCAGCTCAAGCCCTGGAACGCGGCATGACTCCGGCACAGTTCGAGGACTGGACCGCGGCGGCGCTCGAGCGCGTGGAGGCCGCGCTCGACCGCTTCGTGCCGGCCGACGCGCCGGCCGGGTTGGGCGAGGCGATGCGTTACGGCGTGCTCGACGGCGGCAAGCGGGTGCGCGCGCTGCTGGTGCTGGCCGCCGCCGAGGCGGTGGACGGTCATGCGCAGGCAGCACTGCGGGCGGCCTGCGCGGTGGAGTTGATCCACGCCTACTCGCTGATCCATGACGACATGCCCTGCATGGACAACGACGTGCTGCGTCGGGGCAAGCCCACGGTGCACGTGCGGTTCGGGCAGGCCCAGGCCATGCTGGCCGGCGATGCGATGCAGGGGCTGGCTTTCGAGGTGCTGACCCCGCAGGACGAGGCCGAAGTGCCCCTGCCGCTGCAGGCGCGTCTGTGCGGCCTGCTGGCGCGCGCGGCCGGGCATGCCGGCATGGCCGGCGGGCAGGCCATCGATCTGGCGGCCGTGGGCCGCACACTCAACGAGGCCGAGCTGCGCCACATGCACCGCTGCAAGACTGGCGCGCTGCTGCATGGCAGCGTGATGATGGGTGCGGCCTGCGGGGCGCCCGACGCCGGGGCGATGCAGGCGCTGTCGGATTATGGCTGGGCCATCGGGCTGGCCTTCCAGGTGGTGGACGACATCCTGGACGTGACTCAGGCCTCCGAGACCCTGGGCAAGACGGCCGGCAAGGATGCCCACGATGGCAAGCCCACCTACGTCTCGTTGATGGGCCTTCAGGCTGCGCGACGTCACGCGAACGAGCTGCGCGACCAGGCCCACTCCGCGCTGGCGCGCAGCGGCCTGGCCCACACGGCCTGCCTGGCCCGACTGGCCGAGCGCATCGTCGATCGGGAACACTGATGAACCACCCCCTGCTCGAAACCATCCACAGCCCCGCCGACTTGCGGCGGCTGTCGCGCACCGAGCTCAAGCGCCTGGCGGCTGAACTGCGTGACTTCGTGCTGCACAGCGTGTCCCAGACGGGGGGGCACCTGTCGTCCAACCTTGGCACGGTGGAGCTCACGATCGCGTTGCACTACGTCTTCAACACGCCCGAGGATCGGCTGGTGTGGGACGTGGGTCACCAGACCTATCCGCACAAGATTCTTACCGGCCGGCGCGAGCGCATGCACACGCTGCGCCAGCTCGGCGGCATCAGCGGCTTCCCGCGTCGTGACGAGAGCGAGTACGACACCTTCGGCACGGCCCATTCGTCCACCTCCATCTCGGCGGCACTGGGCATGGCCTTGGCAGCCAAACTCAAGGGGGAGGACCGCCGCGCCGTGGCCATCATCGGCGACGGGGCGATGACGGCCGGCATGGCCTTCGAGGCGCTGAACAACGCGGGTGTGCAGCATGCGGTGGGGTTGGCCGACATGCTGGTGGTGCTCAACGACAACGACATGTCGATCAGCCCGCCGGTGGGCGCGCTGAACAAGTACCTGGCCCGCCTGATGAGCGGCAAGTTCTACGCGGCCGCTCGCGAGGGGGCCAAGGCAGTGCTGAAGAACGCCCCGCCGCTGTTCGAACTGGCGCGCCGCTTCGAGGAGCATGCCAAGGGCATGGTGGTGCCCGGCACGATCTTCGAGGAGTTCGGCTTCACCTACGTGGGGCCCATCGACGGCCACGATCTCGACGCGCTGATCCCCACGTTGGAGAACCTGCGCGACAAAAAGGGCCCGCAGTTCCTGCATGTGGTCACGAAGAAGGGCTATGGCTACAAGCTGGCCGAGGCCGACCCGATCGCCTACCACGGTCCGGGCAAGTTCGACCCAGCGCGCGGGCTGCAAAAGCCGGCCACGCCGCCCAAGACCACGTTCACCCAGGTGTTCGGCCAGTGGCTGTGCGACATGGCCGAGGCCGATCCGAAGCTGGTGGCCATCACGCCGGCCATGCGTGAGGGCTCGGGCATGGTCGAGTTCCACCAGCGCTTCCCGACCCGCTACCACGACGTGGGCATCGCCGAGCAGCACGCCGTCACCTTTGCGGCCGGTCTGGCCTGCGAGGGCCTCAAGCCGGTGGTCGCGATCTACTCCACCTTCCTGCAGCGCGCCTACGACCAGCTCATCCACGACGTGGCGATCCAGAAGCTGCCGATGGTGCTGGCCCTGGACCGTGCCGGCATCGTCGGGGCCGACGGCGCCACCCACATGGGCGCCTTCGACATCGCGTTCCTGCGCTGCATCCCCCACGTGAGCGTGCTCGCCCCGGCCGACGAGAACGAGTGCCGGCAGATGCTCTACACCGCCTACCTGCAGGATCATCCGGTGGCCGTGCGCTACCCGCGCGGTGCGGGCGTCGGCGTCGAGGTGAAGAAGGACATGACGGCCCTGCCCTTCGGCAAGGGCGAGGTGCGCCGCCGCGGCCAGCGCATCGCCATCCTGGCCTTCGGCCCCTTGCTCTACCCGGCCCTGGCCGCGGCCGAGCGGCTCGATGCCACCGTGGCCAACATGCGTTTCGTCAAGCCGCTCGATGCGGCCTTGGTGGAGGAACTGGCCCACACCCACGACGCCCTGGTGACGGTGGAGGAGGGCTGCCTCATGGGCGGGGCCGGCAGTGCGGTGGCCGAGGCCCTGCATGCGGCGGGTCTGACGGTGCCGGTGCTGATGCTGGGTCTGAAGGACGAATTCGTCGAGCACGGCGACCCGGCCCGGCTGCTGGCTCTGCACGGACTGGACGCCGAGGGCATCGAGCGCTCGATCCTGCAGCGCTTCGGTGCCAAGCTCGAACTGGTCAAGCCGGCGGCCAACCAGTAGGTCACCGCGGGACGGTCAGGCCACTGCCAGACGCGGCGGGCCGGCCTCGATGCGGCCCACCACCGCCGCGGCCTCGAACCCGTGACGGCGAAAGACCGCCAGTACCTCGTCCACGATCTCGGGCGCACAGGCCGCCAGCAGCCCGCCGCTGGTTTGCGGATCGGTGAGCAAGGCCCGGTCGGTGTCGGCAAAGCCCTCGGGCAGATCCACCTCGGCGCCATAGCTGGCCCAGTTGCGGCCCGAGGCCCCGGTGACGAAGCCGCGCGAGGCCAGCTCGCGCACACCCTCCAGCAGCGGCACCATCGCCCAGTCGATCACCACCCGGGTGCCGGCTGCACGTGCCAACTCCAGGCCGTGTCCGGCCAGGCCGAAACCGGTGACGTCGGTCAGGGCGTGCACGCCGGGCAGTTCCGACAGGTCCATGCCGGGCGTGTTCAGGCGCGTGGTGGTGTCGATCATGCGACGATAGCCGGCCTGGTCCAGTGCCTCCTTCTTCAGCGCCGCCGAGAGCACGCCCACGCCCAGGGGCTTGCCCAGCACCAGCACGTCGCCGGGGCGTGCCCCGGCGTTGCGCTTGACCCGGTCGGGGTGCACCAGGCCCAGCACCACCAGGCCGTAGATGGGTTCGACCGAGTCGATGGTGTGCCCGCCGGCGATCGGGATGCCAGCCTGCCGGCACACGCTTTCGCCGCCTTGCAGGATGCGGCCGATCACCTCCAGCGGCAGCACGTTGACCGGCATGCCCACGAGGCCCAGGGCGAGGATGGGCCGCCCGCCCATCGCATAGACGTCGGAGATCGCGTTGGTGGCCGCGATGCGCCCGAAGTCGTGCGGGTCGTCGACGATGGGCATGAAGAAGTCGGTGGTGGCGACCAGGGCTTGGTGGTCGTTGAGACGGTAGACGGCGGCGTCGTCGGCCGTCTCGATGCCCACCATCAACGCCTCGGGCACCGGCAGGCCGCGCGTGGAGCGCAAGATCTCGGACAGCACCCCCGGGGCGATCTTGCAGCCGCAGCCCCCGCCATGCGAGAGCGAGGTCAGGCGGGGGTGGGGGGGCAGGGGGGCAGCACTCACATCCGGTCTCCAGGGCTTCGACCCGCGCAGTGTAGGACGAGTGCGCGGCCCAGGGCCGAAGGGCAAAGGCGTTGCCCTGCACTGTTCCCGGGGTCGCAGGGTTCGCCCTGCCATGACGCTGCGATGCGGGTGCGACAATGGCCTGCAACAGCCGGACCCAGCGTCGGACGGTGTGCCAGTTGCCGTTGTCGGCCCCGGGCCGTGCAGGGCGCACGATGGCCGCCGCCGGCGGCGGCGAGGACCGGGACTGCTTGGACGAGGGAACCAGCCACGTGCTCGACATCGACACACCCTTGTTGCGCCAGGTGGGGCGCGATGCCCTGTCCCTGGCCCTGATCGATGCGCGAAACTGCACGCTGCGCCGCTTCGAGGCCTTTGAGCGGGCCGGCATGCTGCAGGTGCCTTGCCTGCCCGAACTCGACCCGCCGCTGTGGGAGCTGGGCCATGTGGCCTGGTTTCAGGAGTATTGGGTCGGGCGCAACATCGAGCGCTATCGCGGCGCCCAGGCCGACCCGACGCGGCCCAAACTCGCCTCCAAGCTGCCGCAGGCCGATGCCTGGTACGACTCCTCGCAGGTTTCGCACGACGAGCGCTGGTCGCTGGCGCTGCCTGATGCGCTTGATACGCGGGCGTACCTGGTGGACACGCTGGAGGCCACTCTGGATCTCCTGAGCGGCGCGCCCGAGACCGACGAGGGCTTGTACTTTTTCCGGCTTGCGCTCTTCCATGAGGACATGCACGCCGAGGCGCTTGCGACCATGGCCCAGACCCTGGGGCTGCTCATGCCCGACCTGCCGCCCCCCGAAATCTTTGCCCCACGCGACCCGATCACCGTGCCGCACTGCCGCTGGACGCTGGGCAGCGCCCGCGGGGAGGGCTTCGTGTTCGACAACGAGAAGTGGGCGCATGAGGTGCGCCTGCCGGAGTTCGAAATCGACGCCCAGCCAGTGAGCTGGGCCCAGTTCCTCGAATTCATCGACGACGGGGGGTATGAGGACCGGCGCTGGTGGAGCGATGAAGGCTGGGCTTGGGTGCAGCGCGAAGCGCGCACGGCACCGCGCCATGTGGAGCAGGTACGCCACGGCGTGCTGGCGCGGCAGTTCGGGGCACTCACCCAGGTGCCGTTGGCCGCCCCGGCCACCCATGTCAGCTGCCACGAGGCCGAGGCCTGGTGTCGTTGGGCGGGGCGGCGCCTGCCCTTCGAGGCGGAATGGGAGGCCGCGGCCTGGCTGGGGCGTCGGCAGGGCTTCCGCCACGGCCAGGTGTGGGAGTGGACGGCCAGCCGCTTCGAGCCCTTCGACGGCTTTGAGCCGGATCCCTACCGCGACTACTCGTTACCCTGGTTCGGCACGCACCGGGTGCTCAAGGGGGGCTCACGGGCCACGCGCGGGCGACTGAAAGACCCAAAGTTCCGCAACTTCTCTATGCCGCACCGCGACGACATTTTCTGCGGTTTTCGCTCCTGCGCGCTCTGATCAGGCCTTCTCCTGCTTGGGGCGGCGGTAGGTCCACCAGGGCAGCACCGAACGCAGGCTGAGCACCTCCCCACAATGGTCGAGGGCGTAGCCGGGCAGCGCGGCCAGCTCGATTTGCCATTGAGGATCGCGCAGGGCCCGCATCAGCTGCCGCACCGCAGGCTGCTCCAGGCTGGTGGTGAGCGCGGCCAGCAGGTAGCGTTCACGCGCCAGCGGCAGGAACTCCAGGCCGCGCGACTGTGCAGCCATCTCGATGCCGAAGCCGGCATCGGCCTGTCCACTGGCCACGGCCTCGGCCACGGCTGCGTGGGAGGGCTCGGTGCGTGCCGCCTCGAACATCGAGCGCGCGTCCAGGCCCTGCTCGGCGCACAACTCCTCGAACAGCACGCGCGAGCCGGTGCCGCGCGGTCGGTGCACGAAGCGCAGACCGGGACGGGCGAGGTCCACCAGGCCGCGCAGGCCCAGCGGGTTGCCGCGCGCGACGATCAGGCCCTGGCTGCGCTGTGCGAAGCCGATGAGCTTGTGGCGCCCCGGCCTGAGCCTGGGCCGGTAGGTGCGTGCCGTGGCCGAGCGGCGATCGGCGTCCAGGCGCAGATGGAAGCCGGCCACCACGCAGCGCCCCTCGTTGAGCGCGTCCAGCGCATCGATGCTGCCGCTGAACTGCACGTCCAGATGCAGGCCCGCGCGGGCCGCGCGCTCGCGCAGGCGCGGCAGGGCCTCATCATGGCTGGCCTGCAGGCTCAGCACGAGGGCCTGCTCGTCGAAGACCACGGCAAAGGCCCGCTCGAGCTCGCCGCGCAAGGTCTCGATCTGAGGTGCGAGCCTCGCACGGGCGCGGCGCTCGGCCCACAGCAGCTTGTCGCCGAAGGGCGAGAGCTGTGCGCGCTGCCCCTTGACCCACAGCACCAGCGGCTGGCCCAGCTCGGCTTCCCAGCGCTTGAGTTCGCCCCACACATGCCGGTAAGACAGGTTCAGCTCGCGGGCTGCGGCCGAGATGGAGCCTCCCCGGTGAATGGCCTCGAGCAGCCGCATCAGCGGGTGGTGCAGATCCTCGACCGGCTCGTCCGGTGCGCACAGCGCATAGCGCAGCGAAATCCTATGCATGGGGCTTCATATCGCCGAGACGGGAAGGGATGCCTAGCATACCGAGCATGACCCGAGCCCCTGCATGAACACCTTTGCCGACAGTATCGCCCAGGCGATCGCGCTCCTTCTGTCCTTCGATCCGCGCCTGTGGAGCATCGTGGCGTTGTCGCTGCAGGTCAGCGGCCTGGCCAGCATCCTCGCGATGGCGCTGGGGCTGGGGCTGGGGGCCTGGATCGCGGTGAGCCGTTTTCCCGGGCGCCACGCGGTGCTCGTGCTGCTCAACACCTCGCTGGCCCTGCCGGCGGTGGTGGTGGGCCTGGTGGTGTACCTGCTGCTTTCGCGTGCCGGTCCGCTCGGTCCATTGGGGATTCTCTTTACCCCCACCGCGATGGTGATCGCCCAGGTGGTGCTGGTGCTGCCCATCGTCACTGCGCTGGTGCGCCAGCATCTGGAAAGCGCGATGAACGATCACGGCGAGCAGTTGCGCTCACTGGGGGCCGGGCGTATGGCCAGTGCGCTCATCCTGGCTTGGGACGAACGCACGGCCTTGGCCACGGTGGCCTTGGCCGCCTTCGGACGAGCCATTGCCGAGGTGGGCGCGGTCATGATCGTCGGCGGCAACATCGATGGCGTCACGCGGGTGATGACCACTGCCATCGCGCTGGAGACCAGCAAGGGCGATCTGCCGCTGGCCCTGGGGCTGGGGCTGGTGCTGCTGACGGTGGTGCTGGCGCTGAACGTGCTGATGGCCGCTTTGCGCCAGTGGCGCGAACGGCTGGACGAGGCCTACGCATGAGCGGCCACCAGGCCTGCCTGCAACTCGTGAGTCGTGCGGCGTCGGCGCAGCCGGCGCTGCAGATCGAACTGGAGGGCGCCTGCGTGCGCTTTGGCCGCAAGACGGCCTTGCAGGGTCTGAACCTGCAGGTGCGTGCCGGAGAGCGCATCGCCTTCGTGGGATCCAACGGGTCGGGCAAGAGCACGCTGCTGCGGGCCTTGCATGGCTTGGTGCCGCTGACCGAAGGCCGCCGGGTTTGCGGTCGGCGCGAGGATGGTCAGGCGTGGTGCCAGGCCATGGTGTTCCAGCGCCCCCACATGCTTCGGCTGAGTGTGCGCCACAACGTGGCCCTGGGCTTGTGGCTGGCCGGCCTCCCCTGGCGGGAATGCAAGGTGCGCGCCGACGACGCCCTGCATCGGGTGGGTCTGCATACGCAGGCCGACCGCCCGGCCCGCGTCCTGTCGGGCGGGCAGCAGCAGCGCGTGGCGCTGGCGCGGGCCTGGGCCCTGCAGCCCGACGTGCTGCTGTTGGACGAACCCACCGCCAGCCTCGACCCCTGTGCCAAGCGCGAGGTGGAGGCCTTGATCGAGCAGTTCGCCGACCAGGGGCTCACCGTGCTGATGAGCTCGCACAACCTGGGCCAGGTTCGGCGCCTGGCCACCCGTGTCGTCTACCTCGAGCAGGGCCGGCTGCTGGCCGACGTCGATGTCGACCGCTTTTTCCACGGCGAACTGCCGCGGGAAGCGCAACTCTTCCTCAAGGGAGAACTTCCATGGTGCTGACGCGTGGGCGGCTGATCCGCCTGGCCGGCTTGGGCCTTGTGGCAGGGATGGCGCTCGGGGCCTGGGCCCAGGAGCGTTTCATCGTCATGGCGTCGACGACATCGACCGAGCAGTCGGGCCTGTTCGCCCACCTGCTGCCGGCCTTCCGGCAGGCCACCGGGATCGAGGTGCGGGTGGTGGCCCTGGGCACCGGCCAGGCGCTGGACATGGGCCGGCGGGGCGATGCAGACGTCGTCTTCGTGCATGACCAGGCCGCTGAGGAGAAGTTCGTCGCCGAAGGCTTCGGCCTGAAGCGCTTTCCAGTGATGTACAACGATTTCGTGCTCGTGGGCCCCAGGAGCGACCCGGCCGGCGTCAAGGGGCGCGACATCGTGGCCGGCCTGCAGAAGGTGGCGGCTGGCAGCGCACCGTTCATCTCCCGCGGCGACAAGAGCGGCACGCATGCGGCCGAACTGCGCTACTGGAAGGCCGCGGGCATCGATGCGCCCGAAACCCGCGTGAGCGGCTACAAGGCCTGTGGATGCGGCATGGGGCCGGCGCTGAACATCGCTTCGAGCAGCCAGGCCTACGTGCTCACCGACCGAGGCACCTGGCTGTCGTTCAGGAACCGCGGCGACTTGGCCGTGCTGGTCGAGGGGGACCGGCGGCTGTTCAACCAATATGGCGTGATCGTGGTCAACCCGGCACGCCACCCGCATGTGAAGCAGGAGCTGGCGCAGGCCTTCGTCGACTGGGTGGTGTCCGACGCCGGACAGGCGGCGATCGCGGCCTACCGGATCGGTGGCGAGCCCCTGTTCTTCCCCAACGCGAAGGCCGCCCCCTGAGGAGGGTCAGGCGGGACCGTCAGGTGGCGCCTGGCGAGCCCTTGCGCAGCTTGCGGTACAGCGTGTTGCGCCCGATGCCCAGTTGCCGGGCCGCTTTCGAGACATTGCCGCCGGCGGCCGCGACGGCGCGGCGGATGGTCTCCAGCTCCACCGCCTCCAGCGTGGCCGCCGCAGGAGGGACGGCGGCGGGGGGCGCTGGCGGCCGCTCGACGAGCGCCGGCGGGGGCGCTGCGGCCGCCGGCACACTGGGCCACAGAGTGGGCCAGTTGAAGAAGGCGCGCAGATGGAGGGCCCGCTCCGGCCGGCCGGGGCACTGCGGCACGACCTTCAGCGGTTCGTCGCCGTGGCGACGGCAATGGTCGATGACCTCGCCCACGGTGACCCCGAGCACGGCCTGCAGCCCCTGCACCCGCAGGGCCGCTGCACTGAGGCCCAGTTCCTGCAAGGCGGCGCGGTTCGCCCCCAGAACGGCCCCGTCGGGGGAGACCGCCAGCAGGCCCTCGCGCACCGTGCCCAGCATCTCGGCCCGTGGGTGGAAATGCAGCCGCAGGCCCTGGCGGAACCGGTCGCTGAACCAGTGGTTCTCGATCATCTGGGCTGACAGGCCCACCAGCGCCAGCGTGTGCGGGTGGTAGGAACGCTGGTCGCCGGTCACGTCCAGCACCCCCATCACCTGGCCGGCATGGTCGAAGATGGGCGAGGCCGAGCAGGTAAGGAAGTGGTTGGCCCGCACGAAGTGCTCGGTGCCATGCACCAGCGTGGGCGTCTCGTCGAACAGGGCCGTGCCGATCGCATTGGTGCCCTTGGTGGCCTCGGACCAGTTCACGCCGGGCGCCAGGGCGATCTGCTGGGCCTTTTCCATGAAGCCGTCGTCGCCCAGGCTGTGCAGAATGGTGCCCTGGCTGTCGGTGAGCACCACCAGGCTGCGGGTCGAGACGATCTGCTCGAACAGCATCTCCATCACCGGCACCGCATGCCGCCACAGCCGCTGGTTGCGCTCGCGCATCTCGCGCAGGCGGGCCTGGGGCACGGGGCTCAGGTCGGGCAGGGCGCGGGCGTCCACGCCCAGGGCGGCACAGCGTTCATGGCTGCGCGCGATGGCGCTGTCGTGGGCGGCCGGCACCAAGGCCGAGCCGGCGGGTGCCCAGGGCTCGCGGGAGCGTGCGGCGGGGCTGTCGAACGGGGGCATGGCGTCTCCTGGCCTTCAGGTCGGGCGCGTCGCCCGCGGCGGCGATCGCCGGGCCCCGGCTGCGACCCGGCAACAGGGGGCGATCACCGCCTGCCAGTGTGGCATCTGGGTGTCGGCTTGCCAAGGCGGGCCCGCCCCGGGGGCAGGTGTCCCACCCTGGAACAGCGGCCCCGCCAGACCCCCCGGAAAACCCGGGTTAGGCCTAGGTTTGCAGGCCGGCAGCCTAGGAAGAAGATTGCATAGCACCGGGTCAGGACGGTCTCATGCCCTGTCCTGCCGCATGAACCCACCAGCCAACCGAAAGGCGAGCCATGCAAAAGGTTCTGCACATCAATCCCGAGAAGTGCACCGGCTGTCTGCAATGCGAGATGGCCTGCAGCTTCGAGAACTACGGGGTCTATGCGACGTCCAAGTCGCGCATCAAGGTCTTCGACTTCCACCACACCGGCCGCAAGGTGCCCTACACCTGCACGCAGTGCGACGAGGCCTGGTGCCTGCATGCCTGCCCGGTGGAGGCCATCACCATCGACAAGATCACGGGTGCCAAGGTGGTGAGCGAGACCACCTGCGTGGGCTGCAAGGTCTGCACCATCGCCTGCCCCTTCGGCACCATCAACTACGTGCAGGAAACCGGCAAGGTTCAGAAATGCGACCTGTGCGGCGGCGAGCCGGCCTGCGCCGAGGCCTGCCCCACGCAGGCCATCACCTTCGTCGACGCCAACTGGACCGGCCTGGACCGCATGAAGGCCTGGGCCGACAAGCTTGGCAACCAACCGGCAGCCGCCTGAAAGGAGCGCATCATGTCCTGGGCTGGCAAGATCCTGCGCGTGAACCTCACCACCGGTGAGTGCAAGAGCGAACCGCTGAACATGACCTGGGCCAAGCAGTACCTGGGTTCGCGGGGCCTCGCATCCAAGTACCTGACCAGCGAGATCGATCCGAAGGTCGATCCGCTGTCGCCGGACAACAAGATCATCTGGGCCACCGGCCCGCTGACGGGCACGATGGCCTCCACCGGCGGGCGCTACACGGTGGTCACCAAGGGCCCGCTCACCGGCGCCATCGCCTGCTCGAACTCGGGCGGCTACTGGGGGGCCGAGCTGAAGATGGCCGGCTGGGACATGGTCATCTTCGAGGGCCGCAGTGCCAAGCCCGTCTACCTCGCCATCGAGGACGACAAGGCCGAGCTGCGCGATGCCGCCCATCTGTGGGGCAAGTCGGTGTGGGAGACCGAGGAGATCATCAAGAAGCAGCACCAGGATCCGCTCACCCGCATCTCCAGCATCGGGCAGGCGGGCGAGAACCTGGTCTTGTTCGCCGCAGTGGTCAACGACCTGCACCGCGCCGCCGGCCGCTCCGGCGTGGGCGCGGTGATGGGCAGCAAGAACCTCAAGGCCATCGCCGTGCGCGGCACCCGGGGCGTGGGCAACATCGCCAACCCCAAGGAGTTCATGAAGGTCACCTTCGAGAAGAAGAAGATCCTGGCCGACAACGCCGTCACCGGCCAGGGCCTGCCCACCTATGGCACCCAGGTGCTGATGAACGTGATCAACGAGGTGGGGGCACTGCCCACGCGCAACCACCGCGACAGTCAGTTCGAGGGGGCCAAGGACATCTCGGCCGAGGCCATGGCCACGCCGCGCAAGAGCGATGGCAAACCCCAGCTCGTGACCAACCAGGCCTGCTTCGGCTGCACCATCGCCTGCGGACGCATCAGCAAGATCGACCAGACCCACTTCTCGGTGGAGAACAAGCCGCAGTACTGGGGCGCCTCCGGCGGCCTGGAGTACGAGGCGGCTTGGGCGCTGGGCGCGGCCAACGGCGTGAACGACCTGGAGGCGCTGCAGTACGCCAACCTCATCTGCAACGAACAGGGCATGGACCCGATTTCCTTCGGGGCCACTGTCGGCGCGGTGATGGAGCTCTACGAGATGGGCGTGCTCACGAAGGAGCAGATCGGCATCGAGGCGCCCTTCGGTTCGGCCAAGGCCCTGTGCGAGCTGGCCGACATGACGGCCAAGGGCGTGGGCTTCGGCAAGGAGATCGGACAGGGCAGCAAGCGGCTGTGCGCGAAGTACGGCCATCCCGAGCTGTCGATGAGCGTCAAGGGCCAGGAGTTCCCGGCCTACGATGCCCGCGGCATCCAGGGCATGGGCCTGACCTATGCCACCAGCAACCGCGGTGCCTGCCACCTGCGCAGCTACACCGTGGCCTCCGAAATCCTGGGTATCCCGATGAAGACCGATCCACTGGTGGCCGATGGCAAGCCGGAGCTGGTCAAGGCCTTCCAGGACGCCACGGCCGTGTTCGACTCTGCTGGCATCTGCATCTTCACCAGCTTCGCTTGGGGGCTGGCCGACGTGCAGCCGCAGGTGGCGGCGGCCTGCGGCGAGGAGTTCACGCTCGAATACCTCAACGAGGTGGGTGAGCGCATCTGGAACATGGAGCGCGACTTCAACAACCGGGCCGGCTTCACCGCCAAGGACGACACCTTGCCGCCGCGTCTGCTCAACGAAGGGGCCAAGACCGGGCCGGCCAAGGGCCTGACCAGCAAGCTGCCCGAGATGCTGCCCAAGTACTACGAGGTGCGCGGCTGGACACCCGATGGCCAGCTCAAGCCGGAGACGCGCGCCCGCCTGGGCCTGTGACCCCGGCTGTCTGACCCTGTGGGGCGGCCCAGCGCGCTGGCGCCGCCCCTCGTTTTTGGAGCCCCTCATGAAGCACGTCATCCTCGGCGCCGGCCCGGCCGGCGTGATCGCCGCGGAGACCTTGCGCAAGCAGGCCCCGCACGACGAGATCGTCCTCATCGGCGACGAACGCGAGCCGCCGTACTCGCGCATGGCCATTCCCTACCTGCTGACCGGCCAGATCGGCGAGCCGGGCACCTACCTGCGCAAGACGGCCGATCACTTCCAACGCCTGGACATCCAGCTGCGTCAGCAGCGGGCCAAGCGGCTCGATGCGGCGTCGCGTCGCCTCACGCTCGACGACGACAGCGTGACCGGCTTCGACACCTTGCTGATCGCCACCGGCTCCAGCCCGGTGCGGCCCCCGATCCCCGGCATGAACCTGCCCGGTGTGCATGCCTGTTGGACGCTCAACGACGCCCGCGCCATCGAGCGCCTGGCGACCAAGGGCGCGCGCGTGTTGCAGATGGGCGCCGGCTTCATCGGCTGCATCATCATGGAAGCGCTGGCCATGCGGGGCGTGCAGCTCACCGTGGTGGAAATGGGCGACCGCATGGTGCCGCGCATGATGGGGCCCACCGCGGGCGGCATGATCAAGCGCTGGGTGGAGTCCAAGGGAGTGACGGTCTTCACCGGCACCCGGGTGGAGGCCATCGAGAGCGGCACGCCGCTGAAAGTCAGGCTGTCCAACGGACAGCACTTGAGCGTGGACCTCGTCATCAGCGCCACCGGCGTGAAGCCCAACATCGGCTTCCTCGAGAACTCGGGCGTGACCTGCCTGCAGGGGGTGCTGACCGACGAGCACATGCGCACCAACGTGCCGGGCATCTATGCCGCCGGCGACTGCGCCGAGGCGCTGGATCTGGCGACCGGCCGGACCATCGTCAGCGCCATCCAGCCCAACGCGGCCGACCAGGCCTACGTGGCGGCGATGAACATGGCCGGCAAGGCGGCGGTGCTCAAGGGCGTGACGCAGATCAACGTGCTCGACACCCTGGGGCTGGTCAGCACGAGCTTCGGCGATTGGCAGGGCGTGCCTGGCGGCGACCGCGTCGAACTCACCGACGAGACGCTGTGGAAGCACCTGAGCCTGCAGTTCGACGGTGACCGCCTGGTGGGCTGCAACAGCATCGGCTGGACCGACCATGTGGGGGTGATGCGCGGCCTGGTGGAAGGCCGGGTGCGCCTGGGCGCGTGGAAGGACCGCCTGATGCGTGAGCCCACGCGGCTGATGGAGGCCTACCTTGCCTGCGCGCAGTCGCAACACCAGTGGCAGGCCGCCAGGCCGAAGGCTGCGGCATGATGTGCCCATGAAGATCACCTTCAAGCTCTACGCCACGCTGACCGATTACCTGCCGCCGCAGGCACGCAGCGACAACCGCATCGAGCTCGAGGTGGATCCGCAGGCCACGATCGAGCAGATCGTGGCCCCTTTCAACCTGCCGATGAAGCTCGTGCACCTGGTGCTGGTCAACGGTGTCTTCGTGCCGCCGCAGGAGCGCTCCACCCGCCGCCTGCAAGAGGGCGACGTGCTGGCGATCTGGCCCCCCATCGCCGGGGGCTGAGGACCATGCAGTCGCACTATCCCGAGTGCTTTGAGCGGGAGATGGGCTGCACCGAGGCCGAATGGCTGGGATGGCTGCCGGGCGCGGTTGCCCAGGCCACCCTGCGGCTCCTGCCGGGACAGGCGCAGGTGGACCTCGGCACCGGCTGCCTGCATCTGCGCTGGCAGATCCTACCGCCGCGGCGGATCGCGCTGGTGCAGTTGCCGCGCCTGTCCGTGTCCTTCCGCTTCGAGGGGGTGGGGCAGGTGCAGCGGCTGGCCTTCATGCGGCACTTCGACCTGTACATGCAGCGTGGCGGGGGATGATGCTGGCGCGGATGGGTCTGTGGTTCGAGTGCGCCGGTGGCGCAGCTTGCAGGGCGCCCTGATGCGCTATCGTTGCGGAAATTGTTGTGTGTACAGGAAACGACGACCATGCATCCTGTCTTTCTTCCGAACGACCCCGTGCGGGGCAGTGAAACGGGCGACAAGGCCGAGAAGTCCGACAAGGCGGGAAACCTTGCCGAGCGCCTGGTCTTCCAGTCGCGCTTCATCCTGGTCTTTGGCGAGATCAATCCCGCCGTCGCACGTGCGACCTGCGAGAAGCTGATCGCGATGGCGCAGGAGTCCGATGCCCCGATCCACGTGCTGGTGTCCTCACCGGGCGGCCATGTGGAGTCGGGCGACGCCATCCACGACATGATCCGCTTCGTGCGTGCACCGGTCACCACCATCGGCACGGGCTGGGTGGCCAGTGCCGGCACGCACATCTTCCTGGCCGCGCCCAGGGAGCGCCGCGTGTGTCTGCCCAACACGCGCTTCATGATCCACCAGCCCGGCGGCGGTGCCGGAGGTCAGGCCACCGACATCGCGATCCAGGCGCGCGAGATCTTGCGCATCCGCGAGCGCATCGCCCGGCACACGGCGGCGGCCACCGGGCAACCGCTAGAGAAGGTGCAAGCCGACATGGAGCGCGACTACTGGATGAACGCGCAGGAGGCGATCGACTACGGCATCGTCTCGCGCATCATCGAGCGGTACACGGAGCTGGGCTGAGGCTGTCGCCGAACCAAGACGGCGTTGCCGGGCGGTCGATCATAGATTGCTGGTGGCGCGCACTTCGGCCAGTGTGGTCACACCAGCGAGCACCTTGAGGATGCCGTCCTGTCGCAGGGTGCGCATGCCTTCGCCGAGGGCGCGGCGCTGCAGTTCCTCGGCGCGTGCGCCGGTCTGGATGAGGTGGCGCAGCTCGCGGGTGACGATCATCAGTTCGTGCAGCCCGGCGCGTCCGCGAAAGCCGGTGTGGTGGCATTTCTCACAGCCGGGGCTGTCGTGGTGCATCAGGCGGCCGTCTCGGCCGTGGTGTGCGATCCAGCCGTTCAGCACGCTCTCGCGTGTGAAGCGTGGGTCGTCTTTCGGACACACGTGCAGGTAATCGGCGAGCAGCTCTTCGACTTCCTCGGCCGTAGCGGGGCGGCTGGTGCGGCATTCGTTGCACAGCCGGCGCACCAGGCGCTGCGCCAGCACCGCCAGCAGCGAGTCGGCGAAGTTGAAGGGGTCCATGCCCATGTCGAGCAGGCGGGTGACGGTCTCCGGTGCGCTGTTGGTGTGCAGCGTGGACAGCACGAGGTGTCCGGTGAGCGAGGCCTCGATCGCGATCTGCGCGGTTTCCTGGTCACGGATCTCGCCGACCATGATCACGTCGGGGTCGGCACGCAAGAAGGCGCGCAAGGCCTTGGCGAAGGTCCAGTCGATCTTGGGGTTCACTTGCACCTGGCGCAGCCCGGGCTGGGTGATCTCCACCGGGTCCTCGGCCGTCCAGATCTTGCGTTCGGGCACGTTGATATAGCTCAACGCCGAATGCAGCGTGGTGGTCTTGCCCGAGCCGGTGGGGCCCACGCACAGCACCAGGCCGTGCGGGCGCTCCATGGCCTGCTGCAGCCGCTCGAGGTTCTCGGATGCCAGGCCGAGCTGGTCCAGCGGGATGGGCTTGGCCGAGGCCAGGATGCGCATCACCACGTCCTCGAGGTTGTTGTTCGTGGGGATGGTGGCGACGCGAAGCTCCAGGCGGTGTCCGGGCATGAAGCGTGCGAAGTTGATCTTCCCGTCCTGCGGCTTGCGGCGCTCGGAGATGTCGAGATCGCACATGATCTTGATGCGTGCGACCAGGGCATTGCGGTAGGTGTGGGGCAGTTCCAGATAGGGCTGCAGCAGGCCGTCCTTGCGGAAGCGCACCTTCACCTTCTCTCGGCCCGGGTAGCACTCGATGTGGATGTCGGAGGCCCCTTGCTGATGCGCATCGACGATCATCGTGTTGATGAGCCTCACCAGTGAGTTGTCCGACTGCTCGATGGAGGGCTCGTCGTCATCGTCGATCGATGAGCTGTCAAGCTCCAAAGTCTCGACCAGCCGCCCGGCAGATTCCGGCTCGAACTCGATGGGCGCTTCGAGCTGGGCATGCAAGGACCACACGTCCGAGCCGATCTTCTCGTAGGCCTGGCGGATGGCCAGGCCCAGACTGCCGGCCTGAGCGAGGGCCGGCACGATCTTGAGCTGGCTGACGAATTCCAACTCCTCGATGTCCTTGTGCCGCGAGGGATCCTCCATGGCCACGGCCAGCCGACCCTCCCAGACCAGGAGAGGCAAGGCCTCCAAGCGCGAGGCAACGGCAAAAGGAACCTTGCGCAAAGCCTCGACGTTGGTGGGGTAGGTGCTTACGTCCACCAGCGGGTAGCCCATTTTTCGAGCCAAAGCCAGCTGCAGATCCTGACGGGAAATCAGTTGCATGCGCACCAACAGCTCGCCAAGCGGCACGCTGCGATCCCGTCGTTGCTGCTCCAGGGCTTCTTCGAGTTGTTGCTGGGTGATCAGACCGAGGGACACCAAGGCTTCGCCGATGCGCACCATCGGCATGCGTGCTTGCTGCTCCAGTGCGGCTTTGAGTTGATCGGGGTCCACGATCTTGCGCGTCAGCAAGATGTCGCCCAGCTTGCGCTCTCGCAAATGTTCTTGCTCTCGCACGGCCAACTCGACCTGCTCGGGCGTTGCCGCTTGATTCGAAACGAGCACATCGCCGATGCGCGGGCCAAGCTCGACGCGCTCGTACGCTGGCCTTGGAACGAACAGCCGACGCACTCCGCCATGATCATCCACGGGCGGGAACAAAAACAGCCCGGCGTCGGTCTCGACGTGGCCAATGGTGACCCCCTCCAGCGGATGGCCCTCGCGCATGATCACCCGAAAGGGGGTGCGCGGACGGGTGTCGAACAAGCCGGTCCACTCGTTGTGGTCGCCGAGGGTTTGGGCGTGGACGACCTCACTGAGCGACAGCGAGCGGAACTGATCGAAACGCAGCGACATCGTGGTGCGCGCCGGCGGCACTTGCACGTAAGCCACGCCTTCTTCGGGCACGAAGAAGATGAGTCGCCCCGACAGAACCCGTTGGTTCAGGCCCTCGATCTCGCATGCCAACGGCTGCAACTGCTCCTGCGCGGCTGGGTAGGCTGCGAAGGGGGGCGTAGGCCAGCAAAACGCTGCTCGCTGAGATTTCTCACGCACGGCAGCCGCGGGCCGTTCGTCCAAGGGTGTCGGCACTGTGTCGTGGGTCATGGTTTTACACGCCGAGAGAAGGACCTCGGACTTTGCCCGATCACGAACCAGTATCGCGCACCTGCACGCGTTGCAAGGCGCAAAGCTGGCAGGTCATTGCCCTTTATATTTGCGCACTGAGCGCTTGGCCGATGACTTGTTGGGCCGCACTTCGCATAGGCATACTGTGGGCGGTACGCTCCTGCATGGGACTGAATTCTCACCCTTTCTTCGATCGACGACCCGTTTGGACTTCTCCATCGTCTCTTTGGCCGCCGCCGCGTTGGGATTGCTGCTGGCCCTGGTTTTGGCGCTGACGATCCCGCATGTGCCCGAATCCCAGGGGACGGGGTATTGGGCCGCCGCCTTCATCCCGTTGGGCGTGGGCAGTGCCCTGATTTCCCAGGGCGAGCAATTGCCTGCGCTGTGGCTGCTGCTACGCGAGCCCCTGCTGCTGTTGGGGTACGCGCTGCTGCTCATTGGGTTGCGGCAGTACCTGCGCCTGGAGCGTCCATGGGCACTGGCCGGGGCGGTCTTGTTCTCGGGCTTGGTGCTGTCGGCGGTGTTCGTCGCGGTGGTTCCCAGTCCCGAGGCTCGTCTGGCCATACGCACCGGTGGCATTGCGATCCTGATGGGCGCGATGGTGTGGACCCTGCATCGCGTGGGCGGTGGCGTGCTGGCAGAGGTGCGATGGTTCTTGCAGGGCGCCTGCGGGCTGATCGCCGTGCTGGCTGTGCTGAGGCTGCTGGGGCTGGCTTGGCTTGCCGTGGGCGCAGAGATGGCCGAGTCTGTCCGCACGGCGGGGATCCAGCTCGCCAGCATGGTCACGACGCTGTGCGTGCTGGCGGTCATCTGCGGCCTGACCCTGTTGATGACCGCCCGGATGAACGAGGCCCTGCTGCAATTGACCATCCGTGACCCCCTCACCGGGGTGTTCAACCGGCGCGGTCTGGACGACGCGATGGCCACCGTGCTGGCCTTCGCCCGGCGGGTGGGCCGTCCGGTGGCGCTGCTGGTCTGTGACATCGACCACTTCAAGCGCGTGAACGACACCTTTGGCCATGCCCAGGGCGATGCGGTGCTGAGGGACTTTGCTCGCCTCCTGGTCGAGCATGTGCCAGAGGCCGACCTCGTGGGTCGCCTCGGAGGCGAGGAGTTCGCCGTGGTCCTGCCGGGTGCCGACGGCTCCCAGGCCCTGCGCGAGGCCGAGCGCCTGCGGGCGGTGGTGGCGGCCCACGGCTTTTCGGTGCAGGGGCAACGCCTGCCGCTGACGGCCAGCTTCGGCGTGGCCTCGGCCCCCGGTGCGCAGGCCTCCTGGGCCGAGCTGATCGCCCGGGCCGATGCCGCCCTGTACGACGCCAAGGCGCAAGGGCGCAACCGCTGCGTGCTGGCCCCTTCGGCGTTGGCCGTGGGGCCGCGCACCGAGCCTGCGGTCCTCGTGGCGGGAGGGTAGGGCCATGAGCCTGGGCGCGCCACAGTACTGGGGCTTGTTGCTGGCCCAGGTGTTGCTGTCTCTGATCGTGCTGGGCCTGCTGGCCCTGCTGCGGCGGGTGGCGGCTGGCCAGCCCGGCCCGGAGGTGTGGACGCGCGCGATGGCCTGGGTGGTGCTGGGCATGGGGTTGTCCGGTTGGGCTGTGCTGCAGACCGGGCCGGCCTGGTGGATCGTCTATGCCTTCGGTTCAGGCATGCTGTTGCTCGGGATCGGTCTGTTGGGCGAGGGGCTGCGTCGCTTCTTGGGCCGGCCGATGCGAACGCGAGGGCTGCTGATCGGGGTGGCGATCGCGGTGATCGTCATCCTGGGGTTCGGGGCTGCGGGCCGACCCTTCGGCAGCCTTCTGTGGGTCTCGGCGATGGCAGCGCTGATGTGGTTGAACGTCGGTTGGGTGGCCTGGCGCAGCATGCGGCCGGGCTTCCTGGCGATCCACCTCGGGCTGCTGCTCAGCGCCCTGGTGCTGGCGGCTGGGTGGATCACACGGGGCGTCGTGCTGGCACAGGCAGGGTCGCAGCACTGGCGCGAAGCCTTGCCCGAGGCCAATGCCTGGCTGCTGATGTTGTCCTTCGTCGCCTCGGGCACGCTGGCCCTGCTGTTCGTGCTGCTGGTCAACTTCCGTCTGGCCGAGAAGCTGCGGGCCGAGGCGGTACGCGATCCCCTCACGGGGGCCCTCAACCGGCGCGGCTTCGAGGACCGCAGCAGCCGTCTGATGGCGCTGTCGGCCCAGTTGGGCCAGTCGGTCACCGTGCTGGTCCTGGACATCGACCACTTCAAGAACGTCAATGATCAGCATGGCCACCAGGTCGGCGATCTGGTGCTCAAGGCGCTGTCGGCGCTGGTGCACCGGGCCAAGCGCGAGACCGACCTGTTCGCCCGGCTGGGTGGCGAGGAGTTCTGCCTCGTGCTGCCCGGCACCGATGTGCCCGGCGCCCGCGTCTTCGCCGAGCGGCTGCGTCACAGCTTCGAGGTCCTGGAGATCGACACCGGCAGCCGCTTCCTGCGCTGCACGATGAGCATCGGTGTGGCCTATGCGTCGGCGGCGATGCTGCAGTCCCAGCGCGTGGACCTCGTGGACCTGCTGCACCAGGCCGACGAAGCCCTGTACGAGGCCAAGCGGGCCGGCCGCAACCGGCTCCGCTTCTATGCCTCGCCCGAGGTCGTCTCCAGCCGGCTGGACTCGCGCCTGTTCGCCACGACCAGCACCCCCTCGGGCTTCGGTGCGTCGCGCCCCGCCTGGGGCGACTTGCCCGCCGGGCGCTGAACGGGCGCCGGCGCAGGTAACCTTTTGCCGTCTGCGCCGAATCCAGGTGTAGGCCGACGGATCGCCCCGGTGCGGCGGCCCCGTAGACTCGGGCCCGTCCTGACGCAGATCTCCGAGGTGACCCCCATGACACGAACGGCCGACCTGACCGACCTCTACCGCTG
Organism: Caldimonas sp.; assembly: GCF_046291045.1. Lineage (GTDB taxonomy): Bacteria > Pseudomonadota > Gammaproteobacteria > Burkholderiales > Burkholderiaceae_C > Caldimonas. Next base: position 90,157 of record NZ_JBKBSL010000007.1, read on the forward strand.
GATGGCCCAGTACAACCGCTGGTTCAACCAGCGGCTGTATGAGGCCGCCGCCCGGCTGGACGATGCCGAACGCAAGCGTGACCGCGGGGCCTACTTCGGTTCCCTGCATGCCACGCTGAACCATCTGGTCGTGGCCGACAAGTTGTGGCTGGGGCGCTTGCGGGACCAGGGTGCACCCTTCGACGTGCTGCCGGCCGAGGTCGTGCACCTGGGCGTCTTCCGTGGCCTGGACATGCCGCTCTTCGACGACTTCGAGGCCATGCGTGCGCATCGCGACGCGATGGACGCGGCCATCGAGGATGTGGCGGCCCGCCTCACGGTGCAGGCCGTGTCGCGACCCATGCGCTACGCCAACACCCGGGGCGAGGCCCGCGAGCATCCCACCTGGCAGGCCCTGAGCCACTTTTTCAACCACCAGACCCACCACCGCGGGCAGGTGACCACGCTGCTGATGCAAGCCGGCATCGACCCGGGCGTGACCGACCTGATCGCACTGGTGAACGTTGCGCAGACCTCCCGCCCATGACCCTGAGCCGCCGCCACCTGCTGAGCCTGCCCCTGGTGGGTGTCATTCCCCGTGCCTGGGCCCGCGACGACTGGGCGGCCGTCGAACGCGCCGCTCGGGGGCAGACCGTGCACTTCAACGCCTGGGCCGGCAGCGACCGCATCAATGCCTACCTGCAATGGGCCGGCGGCGAGTTGATGCGTCGCCACGGCGTACGGCTCGAGCACGTGAAGATCACCGACACCGCCGAGGTGGTGCGGCGCGTGCGCACCGAGCGGCAGGCCGGCCGGGTGCGCGAGGGCAGCGTCGATGCGGTGTGGATCAATGGCGAGAATTTCCTGGCGATGAAGCGTGAGGGCCTGCTCTTCGGGCCTTTTGCCGAGGCCTTGCGCAACCACCGCTGGGTGGACACCGAGGGCAAGCCCACCACGCGCCTGGACTTCTCCGAGCCCGTCGAAGGCATGGAGGCTCCCTGGGGCATGGCCCAGCTCACCTTCTTCGGCGACCGCCGGCGCGTGCCCTCTCCGCCGCGCAGCCTGGAGGAACTGAGCGCGTTCATCGTGCGTCACCCGGGCCGCTTCACCTATCCCCGCCCGCCCAGCTTCCACGGCACCACCTTCCTCAAGCAGGTGTTGATGGAAAGCCTCGCCGACCGCCGTGTGTTGGAGCGGCCCATGGAGCCTGAGTCCTTCGCTGAAGTCACGGCCCCCTTGTGGGCCTGGCTCGATGTCCACCACCGGCACCTGTGGCGCGGCGGCCGCCAGTTCCCGGCCAACGACGCGGCCCTGCGCCAGATGCTGGGCGATGGCGAGTTGTGGATCGCACTCACCTTCAACCCCAATGCCGCGGCCAATCACATTGCGCAAGGTCTGCTGCCCGACACGGTGGTGAGCTGGCAGCATCGGCGCGGGACGATCGGGAACACGCATTTCATCGCCATCCCCTTCAATGCGCGGGCCAAGGAAGGGGCCCAGGTGATGATCAATTTCCTGCTTTCGCCCCGCGCCCAGGGCCGCAAGGCCGATATCCGCCACTGGGGCGACCCCACCGTGTTGGCCCTGGACCGGCTCAGTCCGTCCGACCGCGCCCATTTCAGCGCTGCGGACGCGCCCGGCGTGGTGCTCGAGCCCGCGCCCGCGTGGCCTGAGCCGCATGCCAGCTGGGTCGAACCCATCGAGCGCGAATGGACGCGGCGCTACGGCGTGTGAGCCCGGCGCTGCCGTCCCTGACCAGGCTGGCGTTGGGCCTGCCGGCAGGGGTGCTCTTTGCCATGCCGCTGGCGGGGGCGCTGATCGCGGCGGCGGCCGAGGCGGCGTCGGCCGACGGCTGGCGGGCCTTGTGGGCCGATGTGCAGTTCCTGCCGGCCTTGGGGCTCAGTCTGGTGACGGGCCTGGGCAGCACCGCATTGGCGCTTGCGGTGGTGCTGTGGTGGGTGCCGCGACTGCATGGAGGCGCGGCCTGGGCTTGGATGGTGCGTGCGCTGGGGCCGGTGCTGTCGCTGCCGCATCTGGCTTTTGCGATCGGCCTGGCGCTGCTGGTGATGCCCAGCGGCGTGTTGATGCGCCTGGCCGCCTCCTGGGCCGGCTGGGACGCCCCGCCGCCCTGGCCCACGGTGAACGATGGCTGGGGGCTGGCGCTCATGGCGGCGCTGGTGGCCAAGGAACTGCCCTACCTGCTGTGGAACGTGGCCGCACTGCTGCACCAGGGCCATGAAGGTGCGCGCCTGCAGCGTGAACTGGCGGTGGCCATCTCGATGGGCTATGGGCCGGTGCGTGCCTGGCATCGCCTGCTGTGGCCGCAGTTGCTGCCCCGCCTCGCTTGGCCCTTGGCGGCCGTGCTGGCCTATGGCTACACGGTGGTGGACATGGCCGTGGTGCTGGGGCCCACCACCCCGCCGACCCTGGGCGTGCTGGCCTGGCAATGGCTGCTCGATGCGTCGCCGCAGCGCCAAGCCCAGGGGGCGGCGGCCGTGGGCGTGCTGTGCGTGCTGTGGCTGCTGAGCGTGGTGGCCGCCGTGCTGGCCTGGAGCGCGTCGCAGGCCTGGCGGCGCCGACGCGCCACGGCGGGCGATCGAGGGGCCTCGCACGGGCCGGCCAGGGTGTCCGGCCCCGGGCTGCTCGGTCTGGGGTTTGGGCTGTATGCGCTGGTGATGCTGGCCGTACTGGGGGTGTCCTTCGTCGGCGCCTGGCCTTTTCCCGATCTGATCCCCGAACGCTGGACGGTCCAAGCCTGGACGCAGGTGTTGCGCCAGCCGGTCACCCTGGGCCACACGCTGGGTCTGGCGCTGGTGTCGTCCTCGTGGGCCACCGTGCTGGTGACGGCCTGGCTGGAGGCCACTCCGTCCCGTTGGGACTTGCGCGCCGCGCCGTGCATCTATGTTCCGATGGTGCTGCCCTCGCTGCTGCTCACGCTGGGTCTGTACCGAGGTGCACTCGAGCTGGGGCTGGACGGATCGTGGTGGGCGGTCGCCTGGGCCCACGGCGTCTTCGTGCTGCCCTATGTCTGGGTGGCGCTGGCGCCGGCCTATCGCGCTTATGACGAGCGCTACCGCCAGGTGGCCGTCTCGCTGCGCGGCAGCGAATGGCGCCACTGGTGGGCCATCAAGCGGCCGCTGCTGCGCGCACCGCTGGCCGCCGCTTGGGCGGTCGGGGTGGCGGTGAGCGTGGCGCAGTTCCTGCCCACCCAGTTCCTGGGGGCTGGGCGTGTGCCCACGGTCACCACCGAGGCCCTCACCCTGGCCGCCGGCGGCCAGCGCCACACGATGGCGGCCTTTGCCGCCCTGCAGATGCTGGTGCCGGCGCTGGCCTTCGCGGGGGCCGCCTGGATCGGGCATCGCGCCGCACGAAAGGAACTCGCGTGAGCCTCGTCCTCGACCACGTGAGCCTGCGTCTGGGCTCGCGCGTGCTGATCGACCGCTTGAGCGCCACCGTCGGGCCGGGCGAGGTGCTGGCCGTGATGGGTCCGAGCGGATCAGGCAAGTCCAGCCTGCTGGCCTGGCTGTGCGGCACGCTGCCACCGGCCCTGCAGGCGCAGGGGAGGGCTTGCCTGAACGGACGCGAGATCCACACGCTGCCGCTGGCCCAGCGCCGCGTGGGCATTCTTTTCCAGGATGACCTGCTCTTTCCGCATCTCACGGCACTGGAGAACCTGCTCTTCGCCCTGCCTGCCGGGCCGCGCGCCGAACGCGTCGCCCAGGCTCAGGCCGCCCTGGCGCGGGCCGAACTGGCCGGCCTGGGCGATCGCCAGCCGCATCAGCTCTCGGGCGGGCAGCGCTCTCGTGTGGCCGTGTTGCGCGCCTTGCTGGCCCGGCCCGAGGCCCTGCTGCTGGACGAACCCTTCTCGCGCCTGGACGTGGCCTTGCGCGCGCGCTTTCGTGCCTTCGTGTTTGCGCAGGCACGCGAGGCCGGCATTCCCACGGTGCTGGTGACCCACGATGCGGCTGACGTGCCCGAAGGCGCGTGCGTCCTTGCCCTCCACCCCGCGAAGCCCGACGATGCTTGACCGTGCCGCACTGCGACTGCTGCAGCCGCTGCTGCACCGCTGGGCCCGGGGGCTGCATCGTGCAGGCCTGGGCGCCGATGCCGTCACCTGGGGCGGCTTTGCCATCGGCCTGGCAGGGGCGGTGGCGATCGCCGGGGCGCAGCCCGCGGTGGGACTGGCGCTGATCCTCCTGAGCCGCCTGTGCGACGGCCTGGACGGCGCGCTCGCCCGCCTGACCCAGCCCACGCCCCGTGGCGCCTTCCTCGACATCACGCTGGACTTCCTCTTCTACGCCAGCATCCCGCTGGCGTTTGCCCTGGCCGACCCGCCGGCCAATGCCTTGCCGGCGGCCGTGCTGCTGGCGGCCTTCATCGGCACCGGCAGCAGCTTCCTGGCGTTCGCCGTGCTGGCCGAACGTCAGGGCCTGCACAGCGAGGCCTACCCGCAAAAGGGCTTCTACTACCTCGGCGGCTTCACCGAAGCCACCGAGACCCTGATCTGCTTTGCGCTGATGTGTCTGTGGCCGCAGCACTTCGCCTGGTGGGCCTACGGCTTTGCCGTGCTGTGCGGGCTCACCCTGGCCACGCGCATCGCTGCCGGCTGGCAGGTGTTCCACCACACCACCCCTTCAAACAAGGACAAGCCATGAACGGGCGCAAGCTCCTGCTGCTGTTGTTGGTGCTGGCCGGCGTACTCGCCTTCTTCGCGCTCGACCTGCAGCGCTATCTCAGCCTCGATGAACTGAAGCGCCAGCAGGCCGCCCTGGCCGATCTCTACGCCCGCGAGCCCGTGGTGGTGATCGGCGCCTACTTCCTGGTCTACCTGGCCGTCACGGCGCTGTCGCTGCCGGGGGCGGCCGTGCTCACGCTGGCTGGCGGTGCGCTCTTCGGCCTGGCGGCCGGCACGGTGATCGTGTCGTTTGCCTCCAGCATCGGCGCGTTGCTGGCCTTCCTCGTGGCGCGCTACCTGCTGCGCGAGCCCGTGCAACAGCGCTTTGGTGCCCGGTTGGCGCAGATCAACGCCGGCATCGAGCGCGACGGCGCCTTCTACCTCTTCACGCTGCGCCTCGTGCCGATCGTGCCCTTCTTCATCATCAATCTGGCGATGGGACTCACCCGCATGAAGGCCTGGCCCTTTTACTGGGTGAGCCAACTCGGCATGCTGGCCGGTACCGTGGTCTATGTGAACGCGGGCACCCAGCTGGCGCGGATCGATTCGCTGGCCGGCATTCTTTCGCCCGCGCTGGTGGGCTCCTTCGCGCTGCTGGGCGTCTTCCCTTGGATCGCGCGCCACATCGTGAGCGCGGTGCAGCGCGGTCGCGTCTATGCGCGCTGGCGCAGCGTGCGCCCGCGCCGCTACGACCGCAATCTCGTCGTCATCGGCGCGGGTGCGGCGGGGCTGGTGTCGGCCTACATCGCCGCCACCGTGCGCGCCAAGGTCACGCTGGTCGAGCGCCACAAGATGGGCGGCGATTGCCTGAACTACGGCTGCGTGCCCAGCAAGGCCTTGATCCGTACGGCCAAGCTGGCCCACCAGATGCGCCACGCCTCGCGCTATGGCCTGGCCGACACGCCGCCGGCGATCGACTTCGCGCAGGTGATGGACCGTGTGCACCGCGTCATCGCCGAGATCGAGCCGCACGACTCGGTGGCGCGCTACACCGGCCTGGGTGTGGACGTGGTGCAAGGCCAGGCCCGCCTCGTCAACCCCTGGACGGTGGCCATCACCCGCGAGGACGGATCGGTCCAGACCCTGACCACCCGTGCAGTGATCCTGGCCACCGGCGCCGAACCTTTCGTGCCCGATCTGCCGGGCTTGAAGGAGGTGGGCTGCCTCACGTCCGACACCCTGTGGAGCCTGCGCACCCTGCCGCGCCGCCTCATCGTGCTGGGCGGCGGGCCCATCGGCTGCGAACTGGCCCAGGCCTTTGCGCGGCTGGGGGCCGAGGTCACCCAGGTCGAGATGGCGCCGCGCCTGATGCTCAAGGAGGACGAGGACGCCGCCGGCCTGGTGCGCGAGTCGCTCGAACGCGATGGCGTGCGCGTGCTCACCGCCCACCGCGCCCTGCGTTGCGAGCCGGGCCCCGATGGGAAACGCCTGATCGCCGAGCACGAGGGCCGGGAGGTCGTGATCGAGGGCGACGAGATCCTCTGCGCCGTGGGCCGTGTGGCACGCCTGCAAGGCCACGGTCTCGAAACGCTGGGCATCCCCACCGGGCGTGTCATCGAGACCAATGACTACCTCGAAACCCTCTACCCGAACATCTACGCCGCCGGCGATGCGGCTGGCCCCTTCCAGTTCACCCACACGGCTGCGCACCAGGCTTGGTATGCGGCCGTGAACGCGCTCTTCGGGTCGCTGAAAACCTTCAAGGCGGATTATTCGGTCATCCCCTGGGCCACCTTCACCGACCCCGAGGTGGCGCGCGTGGGCCTGAGCGAAGACGAGGCCCGGCGGCAGGGCTTGGCCTTCGAGGTCACGCGCTATGGCATCGACGATCTCGACCGGGCCATCGCCGACGGCCAGGCCCACGGTTTCGTCAAGGTGCTCACCGTCCCGGGCAAAGACCGCATCCTGGGGGTGACCATCGTCGGCGAGCATGCCGCCGACCTGCTGGCCGAGTACGTGCTGGCGATGAAGCACGGCCTGGGGCTGAACAAGATCCTTGGCACCCTCCACATCTATCCCACCCTGGCCGAGGCCAACAAATACGCCGCTGGCGAGTGGAAGAAGGCCCACAAGCCCGAAGCCCTGCTGCGCTGGGTCGAGCGCTATCACGCCTGGCGACGTGGTGAGTGATGGTTGCGGTGGCTGAACTTTGCCGCCGCCGCTGACTCTGCCTGCCATGCGCCCCCGTTGCTTGCTGCTGCGAACCCTCCTGCCGCTGAGCCTGGGGCTGGGCGCTGCCGGTGTGGCCGCCGACCTGACCCCCTGGGCAGGCGCACCCGGCGCTCAGCCGCTGCTGCCCTGGCGCTTCGCGGGCCTGCCCGCACAGACCCTGCCCCGCACCCGCTACAGCCTCGTCGAATCGGATGGCGCCTTGAGCCTGCGCATCGAGGCGCGGGCGTCCTACGGCAACCTGCTGCACCCCACCGACAGTATGCCGGGTCAGTTGCAATGGCAGTGGCGTGTCGAGCGCTTCGCCGCCTCCACCGACCTGCGCACCCAGGCCGGTGACGACACTGCCGTGAAGGTCTGCGCCCTGTTCGACCATGCGCTGGAGCGCGTGCCCTTCGTCGAGCGCCAGTTGCTGCGGCTGGCCCGCTCGCGCAGTGGCGAAGACCTGCCGGCCGCCACGCTGTGCTATGTGTGGGACACTGGCCTGGCCGCTGGCACGTGGATCGACAATGCTTACAGCCGCCGTGTGCGCTATCTGGTGCTGCGCGGCGGTGAGACCGCCCCCACGCCCTGGCGGCAGGAGTCGCGCGACCTGGCCGCCGATTTCCTGCGGGCTTTCGGCGACGAAGCGACCGAGGCCCCGCGGCTGCGCGCCATCGCGGTCGGGGCCTACACCGACAACACGGGCAGCCAGGCCCTCGCCTTCGTGCGGGGCCTGCAGCACCGCCCGGGAGGATCCGAATGAAACAACTCGTGCTGGCCGGTGGCGGCCATGCTCATGTCCGGGTGCTGGCCGCCCTCGCGGCACGGCCCTTGCCGGGCGTCGAGGTGACCCTCGTCACCCCGCAGCCGACCCAGTGGTACTCCGGCATGGTGCCCGGCGTGATCGCCGGCCGCTATGCCCCGGAAGACGCGCAGATCGACCTGGCCGCCCTGGCGCACCGCGCCGGCGTGCGCCTGGTGCTCGACGCCGTGGCCGCGTTGCGGCCCGAGGCCCGCCAGCTTCGGCTGGCCGGCGGCAACGACCTGGCCTACGACGCGCTCAGCCTCGATACCGGGGGCGAACTCGCGCGCGATCTCATCGACGGCGCCCGCGAGCACGCCCTGTTCGTGCGGCCCCTGCACAGCTTCGTGCAACTGTGGCCACGCCTGCAGTCGCTGGCGGCGCGGCAGCCAGGCTTGCAGGTGGTGGTCATCGGCGGCGGGGCGGCCGGCTTCGAGCTGGCCTTGGCCATGCGCCGCGCACTGGTCGCCCAGGCCCGCGTCACGCTCGTGGCCGGCAACGCCGGCCTCCTGCCAGGCTTCCCGCGCGGGCTGCGCCACCGGGCGCTGGCGGCGCTCAAGTCGCGGGCCGTCACCGTGATCGCCGACGACGCCGTCGAGATCAAGCCCGGGCAGTTGCGCCTGTCGGGCGGCAGCCGCCTGCCCTGCGATGCGCCGGTGCTGGCCCTGGGCGTGCAGCCGCCGGCCTGGGTGGCCGACAGCGGCCTGCGCCTGGCGTCCGATGGCTTCATCGCCACCGGGGCCACCCTGCAGTCCGTGTCGCACCCCGAGGTCTTTGCAGTGGGCGACGTGTCCCGTCGCATCGACGCCCCCCACCCCCGCAGCGGAGTCTACGCCGTGCGCGCCGGCCCCGTGCTCACCGCCAACCTGCGCGCCTGGGCCGCAGGCCAGGCCCTGCAACCCTACCGTCCCCAGCGCTTTGCCCTGGCCCTGCTGTCCTGCGCCGACGGCACGGCCCTGGCCAGCTGGGGCCCGCTGTTCGCTCACGGCGCCTGGGTGGGTCGCTGGAAGGACCGCATCGACCGGGCATTTGTGGAGTCCTTTCGGGAAGGCGTCCAGGGAACATCTTTGCTGGCGCGGTAGCGTGGTGCTGGCAGGCCTCCTGCGGTGCTCCGGCCGCCCCACTCATGCCGGCAGCGCCTCGCCCTGTGCTTGTGGCACCGCCGCGTAGCGCTTCTTGGTGTCGCCCCCGACATACAGCACCCGGGGGTCGCTCGGGCGGGTATTGTCCTTGTCGAAGCCGGCCAGCGAGTCGTGCACATAGCGGTCGAAGAAGCGATAGAGGGGCGACTGGACTGGCAGGCAGCGCCCCTGGACCACCACCTCCTCATACGCCTGGGCCAGCGCGAGGTAGTGCGGACGCATGCGCCGGCGTGGCTGCGCTTGGCGCCAGCGGTGCAAGGTTCGTGCATCGTCCAGCAGCCAGGCGTCCAACTGGGCCAGGCGCTCGAGCAGGCCGCTGTCGTCGGGCGCGGTGTCCAAGCGGGCCTGCAGTCGGCGCAGTCGGTCCTGAGCCACCTCCCGCTGCTCACCCAAAGTGGCCACTTGCTCGCGCAGCCTCGGCACTTGAGCCTGCAACACCGGGTGCAACTGCGCCGCATGCAAGGCCTGCTCTGCGCGGGCGTGCGCCTGCGCGATGCGGCCGTAGTCGCGGCGCGCCTCGTCACGCTGCTGCCTCAGGCGGGCGCGGTCCGCAGCGAAGGCGCGCTCGTTGCGCTCGATGGTCTGTTGCTGTGGTGTGGGTGCGGCCCCGGCGCGGTGCAAGGCCGCCGACAGCCGATAGCGCCAGTACGCCGCCATATGGGCGAGCACGCTGGCGCCCAAGGGCCGGGCGTGGCCGAAGCCGCGCATGTACTCGCGCCACAGCGGCATCAGCTCGGCCAGGTCACGTGCGCCTTGGGGGTCGAGGGCGAAATCAGGTTGTCGTCCTGACGGCATATTGTCCAGCGAGAACAACGGCACCCCCGCCTCGATGGCCGCCTGCAGCATGGCCCGCAAGGGCACCTGGGCCAGCATCGCGCTCTTGCCGCCTTCGCCTTCGCGGTAGCCCCCGCCCACGTCCGAATGCACGCCGGGGTAGACCATTTCCTGCACCCCGCTGGGGTAGGCGTCGCCCTGCAAAGTGCTGTCCAGCGGAAAGGAGTTGCGCACCTCGTGCGCGGCCACCATGTGCACGCAACGCGCCACGAGGGGCGGGATCTGCAGGCCCTCGGCCCAATCGGCATGGCCATCGGCCGGGCCGCTCGCCGGGTCGGCCCCGGGCTCGCCGAAGGCCAGGCGCTCCAGATCCGCTTGCGGGCCGTCGCCATGGCGGCGGCTCACCAGGTCGCGCCAGTCCAGGCCGGCTCGTCGTTTGAGGGCGAAGTTGTTGGCCGACATCGGCACCCCTACCGAGGCCACCGTGTCGAACAGCCCCAGGAAGTACACCTGCACCGGGTAGCCGCCGCGCAGGGCCAGGCCCGAGCCCGGCAGCACGCCGGGACGCAGCACGTGGCCGGCGCCGGCGGGCTCGCAGCGGCGCTGCAAGTCGCGGCAGAAGGCCCGCGCCAGCGCCGCCCCGCGCGAAAAGCCGAAGACGGCCAGCCGCACCTCGACGATGGGATTGCTCGGGTTGCCAGCGCGCGCCTCGGCTTGTTGCAGCAACTGCGCCAGCTCCTTGAACGCCCAGTCCAGCCGCGCCTGGCCGTAGGCCCCCGCGCCGGCGCCGGTGAGCGTGCCGCCCGGGTCGCCGATCTCGCGGAAGTAGGTGCCCAGGCCGGGGATGTAGCGTGCGTACACCTGCGCGGTTGGATCATCCAAAGGATGTGCCCGGTATAGCCGCGCCACATTGCTGTGCTCGGAGGTCGGTTCGTCGGCATCGAGGTTGTTGCCGGTGCCGTCGAAGAAGAGCGCCAGGCTGATGCGCTGCGCGCAGCCGGCCGGGCGCATGCGGGCCTGGTGGGCCGCAGCCAGCGCGGCCGATGCGGGGCTGGGCGTGCGCGGCGCGAGGGCGGAGCAGGCCGCCTGCACGGGCTGCTCGGCCATGGCCGCCGCGGCTGAAAGTGCAGCAGCCGATTGACGCAGGGGCAGGGTCTCACGGCCGCTCATGCTGGCACTCCGAGAACTGGTGGTCGTTGTTCACATTGCCCTGGGGGTGGCGTGCTTCGACGTCGTGGCGTGGCAGACGGATGCGCGGCGGCCCGGGGTAATCGCTGATGGCCACCTCGATGCGCCCGTCCTGGTAGAAGTGCACCTCGAAGTAGTTGGCCGGCTCACGGATCGGGCCTTGGAGCAGGACGGTTTGCTTGCACCAGGGGCCCTGGCGGAGGCTGCGCGTCCAGGTGATCTCCACTGGCGCCGGCAGGGGCATGTCGGCGCGGATGGGGGCGCAGCAGGTGCCTTTCCCACCGCCCGCAGTGAGTGTCGAAACCTCCAAATTTCCCCCTCCCGCCCCATTGACGCGGAAGCTGTCGATATAGGTGTCGGTGTAGTTGTAGCCCACGATGGTCAGGCCTTTCATGCCGGGTGGGGTGCGGTGTGGGCCGGTGTACAGGCGCTGGCCGTTGAGCATGGGCGGGCTGTAGGCTGCGGCGGCGGGCTCGTGCCTGGGCGAGTCGGTGGAGCCGGTGTGATCGGGGCTGCAACCCGTCAGGGCAAGCGTCAGGATGGGGGCGAGGGCGGTTGCGCAGGCCGCAGCACGGGTCAAGGTCATGGCATCTCCTGTTGCGCCTGCAGGATCTCACGGCCGCTCATGCTGGCACTCCGAGAACTGGTGGTCGTTGTTCACATTGCCCTGGGGGTGGCGGAATGCAGGGGTATGTCGAGGCAGGCTGACGCGCGGCGGCCCGGGGTAATCGCTGATGGCCACCTCGATGTGCCCGTCTTGGTAGAAGTGCACCTCGAAGTAGTTGGCCGGCTCACGGATCGGGCCTTCGAGCAGGACCGTTTGGCGGCACCACACGGTGGGCTCGCCATCTCTGGACCAAGAGATCTCCACTGGCGCCGGCAGGGGCATGTCAGCGCGGATGGGGGCGCAGCAGGTGCCGCCGCCGCCTCCTGAAGTGGGGCTGGAGACATTGATGTTCCCCCCTCCCGCCCCATTGACGCGGAAGCTGTCGATATAGGTGTCGGTGTAGTTGTAGCCCACGATGGTCAGGCCTTTCATGCCGGGTGGGGTGCGGTGCGGGCCGGTGTACAGGCGCTGGCCGTTGAGCATGGGCGGGCTGTACGCTGCGGCGGCGGGCTCGTGCCTGGGCGAGCCGGAGTGATCGGGGCTGCAACCCGTCAGGGCAAGCGTCAGGATGGGGGCGAGGGCGGTTGCGCAGACCGCGGCACGGGTCAAGGTCATGGCATCTCCTGTTGCACTTGCTCGATCGCCTGGAGCCAGGTCAAACGGCCTTCTCTGACCCGCTGGAGGGCCGATCGCCAAGGTTCTGCGAGCGCGAAGTCAACACCTTGGGCCAAGCCGACGGCGCAATAGGCAGCCAGATCGGTCGTGCCTTCGAGCCCGCAGTTGCGGGCTTGCAGCAGCAGTTCGCGAACGACACTGTGGCGTTGCTCGTGAGACCAGTCTTGCAGCGCTGGCTGCCTCTGCCGCATCAACAGATCGAGCATCGCATCGGCTTGGCTGGCGTCCAGCAGGGCATTCTCTTGCGCAGGATCGAACTGCCAAGGTGCTTCGAAGCGGTCTTCGATGGGTGCGCCCGGGGATGGGAGGCGTTGCCATTCGCCCCGGCGGTTGGCAAACCACCAGGCGCTCGTGCACGACACCAGATCCTGCATCTGGGTGGGCTGCAGCACCTCGCACAAGGCAGCCAGTACGCGCGTGTCGAAGTAGCGCAGCAGCATTTCCTGGCCATCGCTCAAGCACGCCAGGCAGCGCTCGCTCAAGGCGTGGGCCAGGTCTTGAAGCGCCAGGGGCGAGTCGATCAGATGCAGCGCGCAGGCCCACTGGCCGCTGTCGAACAAGGCCCGCAAAGGCCAGGCGCGGGCCCCTTCGTCCGGGCGGCCCTGGATCGGCACCACGAACGGCGTTGCGCCATCTTCGCAGGCGTCCCGGCCTTGCCCGAGCAGGGCTTGGCGCGGCAATGACCAGAGGCCTTGGATCACCGTGCGGTGGGCGTTCCATGCCGCCTGGTTCACGAGGATGTAGCGATGCTCACCGTCCGAGGGTGGCGGCATGTTGCACCAACCGTCCCACAGGCTGTTGGCACCACGAGTTGGGGGGATCGCGGTCATCGTTTCGCAAAGGGCGCACCAGCCGCCTGAGCGCTGAGCAAGCATTCCACACACACCTGCTTGGGCATCAGCGGCAAGGGGTGCTCCACCCGCTCCGCCCCCACCATCCGCTTCTGCGCGGCCTGCACCCGGATCGTGCCGGGGCATTCCACGGTGAGGCCCGAGGCCTGCAAGGTGATGCGCGCCCCGCCGGCGGTGGCCAGGCTGATCTTCTTGGCCGCCGCCCAGTCGAGGTGGCTGTGGGCGCTTTGGATATCGAGCGCTTGCCGCGCGGCGATCTCCACGCGGTCGCTTTGGGCTTGCAGTTGCACGGGCCCTTGCGCGGCCAGCAGCTTCAGGCCCCCGGGCTCGAGGGCACCGGCCAGCACGCCGATGGCCTGCCCGGTGTGCACCCGGTACGCCCCA
>NZ_JBKBSL010000008.1:0-55386 GCF_046291045.1 Caldimonas sp.
TCGGCCCAGATGTTCTGCGCCCAGTTCCAGGCGTAGATGCCTTCGAGTTCGGTGGGCCCGGTGGACACGCCGCCCGAGCCGGCCACGGTCTTGAAAGTCTTCTCGGCCGCCACGTACTCGTGCACGCTGGCCACGTGGATGACGTTCTTGCCGTCCACGAAGCTATAGCAGGTGTTGGTGAGCATGGGGGCGGGGTTGACCGGCCAGCCGCGCAGCTCGGCCACGATGGCCGCCGCTGCCACCTTGGCATGCGAATTGGCCATGTGGCCGCTCTTGGGCATCAGCGGGGCGGTCTGGATGGCATCGCCCAGCACGTGGATGTCCTTGACCGCGGTGGACTCGAAGTTGAGGAAGTTCACCAGGCACCAGCGCGCATTCGCATTGGCCAGGCCGGTGTCCACGGCGATCGTGCCGGCGCGCATCGTGGGCAGCACGTTGAGCACGTCGGCCTTCACGTCGTCGTTGACCTCGAACTTGATCGTGCGGGTCCTGGCGTCCACCGCCACCGCCTTGTGTTGCGGACGGTACTCGATGATGCCCTTGTACTGCTCGGCCCAGATCTTCTTGAACAGCGGGCCCTTGGAGGTCACGTCGGGGTTGGCGTCGAGCAGCAGCACCTTGGAGCGCGGTTTGGCGCGCTTGAAATAGTCGGCCACCAGGCACACCCGCTCATAGGGCCCGGGCGGGCAGCGGTAGGGCGCCTCGGGCACGGTCATCGCGAAGACGCCGCCATCGGGCATGGCCTCGAGCTGGCGGCGCAGCGCCACGGTCTCGGGGCCGGCCTTCCAGGCCTGCAGGATCTGGCCCGCGTCGTGGGCGGCCTTCAGGCCCTGGATGCTGTCGAACATCAGGTCGATGCCCGGCGAGAGGATGAGCTTGTCGTAGGCGATGGTGGGACCGGAGGCCAGCACCGCCACCTTCTTCGCCGGATCGACGCGGGCCACCGTGTCGCGCACCAGGCGCACGCCGTGGCGGCGCACGAGGTTGTCGTAAGGGGTGGTGATCTCGGCCATCGTGCGGTGGCCGCCCAGCACCAGGTTGGAGATGGGGCAGGACACGAAGGCGCCGTTGGGCTCGACCAGCACGACCTCGATCTGGTAGTCGGACAGCAGGCGCACGTACTTGGCCGCCGTGGCGCCGCCGTAGCCGCCGCCCACCACCAGCACGCGGGCCTTGGACGGCACGCCGGTGGTCGCGCAGGCGCTCAGGCCGAGCACGCCCGCGGCGGCGGCGCCTTGCAGGAAGGAACGTCGTTGCAACATCGCGGGCCTCCTCACTTCTTCTGCGCGGCAAAGTAGGCCGCAATCTGTTGGATCTGCTCGTCGCTGTAGCCCTTGGCGAGCTGGTGCATCACCGTGGCCGTGCGCGTGCCGGCCTTGAAGGCCTTCATCTGCTCGACGATGTAGACCTGCGGCATGCCGGCCAGCGTGGGCACCTGCGAGCCCTGCACCGCACGGCCGTCGGTGCCGTGGCAGTTGGCGCAGGTGGCCGCGAGGCTACGCACGTACAGGGCCTGCGCATCCTGCGCGGCCGCACCGCCGGCGGCCATGCAGGCCAGCGCCGCGGCAATCAAGGGTTTCGGGCTCATCGTGCTTGCTCCTTCTCGTTGTTCCCATCAAGTCACTTCGATGTACTGGTCGGCCAGCGCCTGCGGCAGCGGCACGCCCAGCAACACGGCAGCCAGCCTCAAGGCGTCGGCCGCTTCGTCCGCCAAACGCGCAGTCCCGGCCTGACGCACCGCCGCATCGACCCAAGCCCGCAACAGCACCGGCCGCTGCATGGCCGAGAGCTGCGCGAGCCGCGCCCAGGCATGGGCCACCGCGTCGGCGTCGGGCGCCACCCACATGGGCACGGCCTGGGAAGTCCACAGCCCCTCCATCACCACGAGGTACCACGCCGGTGGTTGGCCGCTCGCACAGGCGGACGCAGCGACCATTCTCGCCAGAAAGGCGGTGGCCGTGGTCACGTCTTTAGCCAGATGCGCAATATCGTTATCACCCGCAGGCGGAGGAAGTCGTTGCGCGGCCCCGCTGAGCAGATGGCGCATCACCAGCCAGCGCAGGCGGTCCATGGGGCTGACCTGGCCGTCGGCCTTCATGATGCGGCGTGCCGCCTCCACCAGGCTCCGACGCTCGGCCAACGGGGCCTTGGCACTGCGACGCAGCATCGCCTCCCACACCGGCAGCCGCGTGGCATGGGTGAGATGGGCAAGCTCGGCGCGCACGGCCGCAGCCACGGTCAGCCCGGCGGTCTCTTCGGCCCAAGCCTGCCATTCGCGCTCCTGCCCGGGCGTGACCAGCAGCCCCAGCACCGCGGCGCGGCGCTCGCCCGGGCCCTGCCAGCGCGCGATGCGGGCCAGGGCCTCACGTTCACGCTGGGCGGCGCCGGCCAGGGCCGGGGCCTGCATGGCATCGTGGCGCGAGGCGTCGGACCCCTCGCCCGCGGCCGGAGTCTCGACGGGCAGCACGAGATCCACCGCGCCGTCGCCGCCGTCCGCGCCGGCCGCAGCGTCTGTGCCGATGGGCACCAGACCGGCCATCGGCTGAGTGAGCGGGGCGTCATCGTCCTCGGGCGGCAGCACGCGCGCAGCCAGGGGCACCACCTCGAAACCGTAGATGCGGCGGATGCGCTCGGCCAGCGGCGGGTGGGTGGCGAACAGATCCCAGCGCACACGCGAGACGAAGAACAAGTGCGACAAGCTCTCGGCCTGGGCCTGGTGGATGCGGTCGCTGCCGCGCCAGGCCTGGTCGGCGACCTTGCGCAACGCCCCGCCGATGCCCTCGGTGCTGCGCGTGTACTTCACCGCCGAGGCATCGGCCAGGAACTCGCGCTGGCGCGACACCGCGGCCTTGAGCACGCGCCCGGCGATCCAGCCCAGTGCCCCCACGACGATCAGGGCCAGACCGAACAGGACGGCCGCCCCGCGCCGACCCCGATCATCGGGCTCCACCAGCGAGCGGCCGAAGTTGTAGATCATCTGTAAACCCCACACCAGGCCGATCAGGCGCATGTTGAGCCGGGTGTCGCCGTGGAAGATGTGGCTGAACTCATGGGCCACGACGCCTTGCAGCTCGTCGCGTGTGAGCCGCTCCAGCGCCCCGCGGGTGACGGCAATGACCGCATCGTCGCGGTTCCAGCCCGCGGCGAAGGCATTGATGGCCTCCTCGCGTTGCAGCACGTAGACCGCCGGTGGCCTCATGCCCGCTGCCAGGGCCACCTCGTCGACCACGTTGCGCAGGCGCTTTTCGTACAGATCACCCACCCGGCCCTCGGGCGGATCGATGGGCGTGCCGCCGGCCAGGCGGGCCACATGGGCGCCGCCCTCACGCAGGCGCAGCATCTCGAACCAGCAGCCCCCCAGCACGAACAGCAGGGTCAGCGCGGTGTTGGTCTCGAAAAACAGGTGTGGAAAGCCCTGCATCCAGGGAAAGCTCAGCCGGTAGATCAACGCCAGGGCGCCGTTGATGGTCAGCACCAGCAGCACCAGCACGAGAGCGAACAGCCACAGCAGGCGCCGCGAGGCGGCCTGCGCCGCCTCCTGGTGTTCGCGAAAGCGCATCGCCATGGGGTCAGCGCCTCAGGGCGGGAACCCGTTCAGAACTGGACACGCAGTGTCTTGCGTTCCTCGTCGCTGGCGGTGGACTGCAACATGCCCGCCTCCTTGAAGCCGAAGATCCGGGCGATGAGGTTGGTGGGAAACTGCTGCGCGGCGTTGTTGTAGTCCAGCGCAGCATCGTTGAAGGCTTGGCGCGCGAAAGCCACCCGGTTCTCCGTGCTGGTGAGTTCCTCGGACAGCTCGCGCAGGGTCTGATCGGCCTTGAGCTCGGGGTAGTTCTCCACCACCGCCATCAGGCGCGCGAGCGTGCCTTCCAGGGCCTGCTCGGCCACGGCCAAGGCACCGACCGATCCGGCGCTGGTGGGTCGCACGCGCACGTGCTCGGCTGCGGTGCGGGCTTGGTTGCGCGCGGCGATCACGGCCTCGAGGGTCTCGCGCTCGTGGGCGATGTACTTGCGCGCCGTCTCGACCAAGTTGGGGATGAGGTCGTAGCGCCGCTTGAGCTGCACGTCGATCTGGGCAAAGGCATTGCCGATGGCGTTGCGCAGCCGCACCAGCCGGTTGTAGGCCCCGACGGCCCAGAACACCAGCACGGCGACGACCACCCAGCCAAGGATTTGTGTCGTGCTCATCCGCAACCCCCCAAGGCCTGACTTGACCCCCGCGACTCTACTACGACCCCGCCGCACAGGGCGCGATGATGGCGCCGACACGGATCCCGGCGCCTGCGCCACGCTCACGGCCCATGGAGCCGCCACGCCTCAGCCCTGCGTTGCGTCTCAAGCCAATGCAGCGGCAGGCGAGCCCGCGGCATACTCGGCGTGCCCGCGTGCGCGCAGCTCGCAGGCCGGGCAGTGCCCGCAGCCCCAGCCCCACCGATGGCGCAGCACCCGCTCGCCCAGGTAGCAGGTGTGGGTGTGCTCGATGATCAGATCGACCAGCGCCACACCGCCCAGCCGCTCGGCCAGGGTCCAGGTCTGCGCCTTGTTGAGCCACATCAGCGGCGTCTCGACCGTCATCGGCGTGTCCATGCCGAGGCTGAGCGCCACTTGCAGGGCCTTGAGGGTGTTGTCGCGGCAATCGGGGTAGCCGGAGTAGTCGGTTTCGCACATGCCCCCCACCAGCACGCTGGCACCGCGGCGGTAGGCCAGCGTGGCGGCGAAGGTCAGGAAGAGCAGGTTGCGGCCGGGCACGAAGGTATTGGGCAGGCCGTTGGCCTGCATCTCGATGGCCCGTGCCTCGGTGAGCGCGGTGTCGCTGATCTGACCCAGCAGTTGGAGGTCGAGCACATGGTCGTCGCCCAGGCGGTCGGCCCAGGCCGGGAAAGCCCGGCGCAGTTCGTCGCGCATGGTGTGGCGACAATCCAGTTCGACACGGTGACGCTGGCCGTAGTCGAAGCCGATCGTCTCGACGCGCTGGAATCGCGACAGCGCCCAGGCCAGGCAGACGGTGGAGTCCTGGCCCCCGCTGAAGAGGACCAGGGCGGTGCGGGGGGCGGTCATGGATGGATAGTAGAGGCTTTCGTCTGATCAGGGGAGCACAACGAAGGCTCTCTAGTCGAAGTTCCCTTCGTTTTCGCGGTCCGCTTGCGTCACCTGTTCACCGTGCGGCTGCGCCGCACGAAACAGTTCCGCCAGCAAGTCAAGCTTTCCACGTATCTCGTCCTCCGCCGCAGCCGTGAGTTCAGCAAGCGGGACCAAACGATGCAATTCGCCCTTACTCAGAAGCATTGGTACGCCAAGCCTCTGCGCCAGCTCTCGAAAGAACGCCTCGGCGATCTCACTCAGTTTGCGTCTCTCTGTCTTTGCCTCCCACACCAGCCGAGCAGCCTCGCTGGGCAACTCACACCATGCACGGTAGTCCACCTCGCTGCCGTCGAAAACATCTCTTGTCAGCACGGCGCCGAGCGCTTCATCCACAACCGCATAGGTCTGCGAGGCAAACAGGTCATCGGCCGGATACTGCTGGATTGCATAGCGTCGCAAAAGATCCGGCGTGATGAAGTAGTTCTCTGTCTCATAGCGGCGCCAGTAGCGAATCTTCAGTGCGCCTTCATCGCGATCCTGGCGATTCCGCCCGTCGTTGTCCAGAATGGCCAAGCCCTTCAACCCAGGTAGCAGATTGCGCAAGCCGCTGAAGTGCTCGCGTGGCGTCACACCGAAGCCTCCCTCGACGCGCTCCAGTTCCGCATCCGCATCTTGCTGTGGGTAGTTGTTTTGCACGTAAAACGTGTTGATACGTTCGTCCCAGATTGCCGCTGCGGGATGCCCCAGGCGATCGGCCAGCGCCCGCAACATAGTGACGTCCGTTCCGCCCTCCACGTACAAAACGTAGCCCCGTTCGCGAGCCTTCACGTAGTGCTCGGCGCCAAAGTGCTTGAGCGCGTTGCGGATGTCCTGCTTCTTGGCCAAATCATCTGCCTGACCTTCCAGGAGAAGGGTCAAATTGTTGTCAAGAGCCTCGTCAAGGATCACCTCCGAATGCGTCACCATCACCACCTGGGATCCGTTCTCCGTGGCGATATCGCGCAGCAAGACGTAGACCTGCTTCTGGCGCAGGATCTCCAAGTGAGCGTCGGGCTCATCCACCAGGAGCACACTGCGCTTGTGCGAGTAGAGGTATGCGAACACGAGCAGCATCTGCAACATGCCTCTCCCCGCCGATGAGATGTCCAGCGCCTCCTTGACGCCCGGCTGGCGGTAGGCCAGCATGATGCTGCCGCGAGTAGTTTCTTCAGGGACGCTCAGATCCACATTGAAGAGCCGCTTCATCAGGCCAACGATTCGCTTCCAGTCGTCGGACGAGGCCTTGGCGACGGTCAAGCACAGGTTGCGCAGCACATCTGCGGTGCGCCCCTGCCCCAAGAGTACGTCGACGCGGCCAGGCTGCAAGATAGGCTCCTCCGTGTCCAACCCGGACATCGGGTAAAGCAACTCTACGTTCAACTTCGCGGCATAGGCGATCAATTCCATGTCTGTGATCACCGACTCGTCAGGCGTGCAATACACCAACTCGTCGCCTTGGTTACGGAAGCGCATGGGCAGCGGACGCACCTGCCCCTTGAACGCGACGCCTACGGTGATGACCAGAGGGATATCCTTGTTGCCTTTGCGGACCTGGGTGTTATGCCAGAAGAACCGGGTGCGCTGCACTGGCACTGCAACGATGTTGAGACGGTTCATCGAAGTGGCAGTACGCTCTTTCCCCGCAGAATCGTGCCTGGCGTCGAACCAAGCCTGCACCGCCTGGGCCCACAAAGCCAGCGCCTGGATGGCACTCGTCTTGCCACAGTTATTCGGACCGATAAGAACCGTCGGGTGATCCAGTTCGATCCGCTGGCGAGAACCGAACCGCTTGAAATTCTCGATTTCTAGGTAATGCAGCAAGCGCATGCTCGTGCCCCTCGCTTCTCTCGTTCTCGTTGGGTTGCGACCGACAACGATCCGAACACAGACGCAGGCCGAGAGGCAGTCAGCCGCGGGTCTCGCCTTGCCCTAGAACGATGTACTTGAGCGACGTCAGCCCCTCCAGCCCCACCGGTCCGCGGGCGTGGAACTTGTCGGTGGAGATGCCGATCTCGGCGCCCAGGCCGTACTCGAAGCCGTCGGCAAAGCGCGTGCTGGCGTTGACCATCACGCTGGCCGAATCGACTTCGCGCAGAAAGCGCATCGCGTTGGGGTGGTGCTCGGTGAGGATGGCGTCGGTGTGGTGCGAGCCGTAGCGGTTGATGTGGGCGATGGCCTCGTCCACGTCTTTCACCAGCTTGATGCTGATGATGGGCGCCAGGTATTCCTCGGCCCAGTCCTGCTCGGTGGCATCCGCGAGCTTCGCGCCCGGGACGGCCGCCAGAAGCGCCTTGGCGCCAGCGTCGCAGCGCATCTCCACCCCCTTGGCGGCAAAGATCGCGCCGATACGGGGCAGAAAGGCCGGGGCGATAGCCTCGTGCACCAGCAGCGATTCGGCCGCGTTGCAGGGGCTGTATTTCTGTGTTTTCGCGTTGTCGGTGACGGTGACGGCCAGGTCGAGATCGGCCGACGCATCGACGAAGACGTGACAGTTGCCGTCCAGGTGCTTGATCACCGGCACCGTGGCCTCGCGGCTGATGCGCTCGATCAGCGACTTGCCGCCGCGTGGGATGATGACGTCCACGTACTCGGGCATCGCGATCAGCCGGCCCACGGCCTCGCGGTCGGTGGTCTCGATGAGTTGCACACCCTCGGGGGGCAGGCCGGCCGCCTGCAGGGCCTGCTGCACGAGCTTCCACAGCGCCAGATTAGAGTGCAGGGCCTCGGAACCGCCGCGCAGCAAGCAAGCATTGCCGCTCTTGATGCCCAGCGAGGCCGCCTCGATGGTGACGTTGGGACGGCTCTCATAGATCATGCCGAACACACCGATGGGCACGCGCATCTGGCCCACCGTGATGCCGGTGGGGCGGCGGCGCAGGTTGATCATCTCGCCCACCGGGTCAGGCAACGCGGCCACCTGCTCGCAGTTCTCGGCCATCTGCGCGACGACCTTGTCGCTGATGCGCAGGCGATCGACCATCGGCGCGGCCAAGCCGCGGGCTTCGGCAGCCGTCAGATCCTTGGCGTTCTCGGCCTGCAGGCGCGGGCCGTGTTCGCGGATCAGCGCGGCCAGGCGGCGCAGCGCGTCGTTCTTGGCGGCCGTGGAGGCCGCGGCCATGCGCGTGGCGGCCGCACGGGCGGCGGCGCCCACATGGGCCATGTAAGCCTGGAGGTCGGTGGCGGTCATGCCCGGAATTGTCGCAAATCCGGGCCCCGGCCGCTCAGATCACAGCCGCGACACCAGGGTCAGCCACAGCGGCGCCGTGAGCACGAAGACCAGGGTGGACAGCACCACCGTGGCCGTGGTCTCGGCCTCCTGGCTGCGGTAGCGCTGCGAGAACATCAGCGCATTGGTGCCCGAGGGCAGTCCCGCGCACATCACGATCACCGTGAGCGGCAGGCCCGACAGCCCGAACACGAAGTACCCCATGGCCAGCACCAGGGCCGGCTGGGCCACGAGCTTGGCCGCCGTGAGCCAGCCGGCGCCGCGCAGCGAGCCCTGCAGGCCGTAGTGGGCCAGCGACATGCCGATGGCCACCAGGCACACCGGCACCACGGCCTGGCCCAGCATCGACAGGATCTCGTCGGCCGCGGGTGGAATCGGCAGGCCGGCGACGTTCCAGCCCATGCCCGCGAGCACCGGCAGCACCACCGGGTGGATCAGGGTGTTGCGCACCGTGAGCTTGAGCGTGGTGGCCAAGCGGGGCCGACCGGCCTCGGTGCGCGAGGCGGCGCGCGCCAGATCGAGCTCCACCAGCACCGTGAGCAGGCTCAGCAGGATCAGCGCATGCAGGCTGACGATGGCCAGGTGGATGGACAGGCCGGCCTCGCCGAACAGCGCCATCGCGATCGGGATGCCCAGCTGCACCGTGTTGCTGAAGGTGGCGGTGATGGCCCGCACGCTGGGCTCGGCCGGAGAGCCTTCGGCCGGACGGCTCTGCCGGCGCCGCCACCCATAGATGCCCAGCAGCAAGCCCACCACCGGCACGAAATAGGCCACGATCACCGCCCAGGGCAAGGAGGCGAAGTCGATGCGCGCCGTGGTGCGGAACAGCAGTGCCGGCGCGAACAGGTAGAAGGCGGCGTTCGACAGCGCCCGCGCCGTCTCGCCCCCGCCGAAGAACTTCGCCCGTCCGGCCAGCCAGCCGATCGTGACGACGGTGAAGATGGCCAGCAGCTTGAGGAAGACGGCGGGAGTCATTCCTTGGCGGCCACCTTCTTCGCAGCGGCCTTCTTGGCGGCCGGCGCCTTGGCCGCGCGCGGCTCGAACTCGAAGCCGACCTTGCCTTCCTTGTGGTCCCAGACCAGGAAGGCCTTGAACTTACGGCGCGTCTTGTTGGAGACGAAGTTCTCCAGCAGGTCGGTCTTGCCGGTGGCCAGCAGCTTGCTCATCTGCTCGCGTGCCACCGGTTGCTGCAGGATGATCTTGCCGCTCTTGAAGTCGCAGGTGATGTGCGAGCCCACCGCGTGTTCGCAGACATAGCTGGTGCCATGCTCGTAGACACGGCCTTTGCACTTGGGGCAGGCCCCCAGCGACTCCTGGCCGCTGAAGTCCACCGGCTCGCCGTCCTCGGCCTTCTTGGCGTCGTCGCCAAAGTCGAACTCGAGCTTGTAGTTGCGGATGTCCTCGTCGTAGGCCAGCTTGAGTTCGGCCGAAAACGGCCAGCCCGCCTTGGATCGGAAGCCCTCCAGCGGGCCGATCTTCTTGTGGGCCAAGAACTGCTCGACCTCGTGCAGCTCGAAGCTGCGCCCGCCCGGAATCTTGCTGATCGAAAAGCCGCAGCCCTCCTCGTCCCCGGTTTTGCCGGTGCAGGTGAAACGACGGTAGTTCTCTTTGACCACACCGCCGCAGTTGGGGCATGGGGTCTTGAGCGTGGCGTAGTCGCCAGGAATGGTGTCGCGGTCGTATTCCTTGGCTTTTTGCACGATGCGCTGGGTCATCGCGGCGATCTCGGCCATGAAGGTGTCGCGCGAGAGTTTGCCCTTTTCCATCTGTGCGAGCTGGAACTCCCAGTTGCCGGTGAGCTCGGGCTTGGTGAGGTCTTCCACGTCCAGACCGCGCAGCAGCGTCATGAGCTGAAAGGCCTTGGCGGTGGGAACGAGCTCGCGCCCCTCACGCACGATGTACTTTTCTTGGATCAGGCCCTCGATGATGGCCGCCCGCGTGGCCGGCGTGCCCAGGCCTTTGTCCTGCATCGCGGCCTTGAGTTCCTCGTCGTCCACCAGCTTGCCCGCGCCTTCCATGGCCGACAGCAGCGTCGCTTCGGTGTAGCGCGCCGGCGGGCGGGTCTTGGTGGCATGGATCGCCACGTCCTCGGTGCGCACGGTCTCGCCCGGCGCGACCGCCACGAGGCTGGCGTCGTCTTCCTGGGCCTCCTTGCCGTACACGGCCAGCCAGCCCGGCTTGACCAGCACCTTGCCGTTGGTCTGGAAGCTGTGGGACTGGCCCTTGGCCTTCACCGTGGTGATGCGCGTGGTGACCAGGTACTCGGCGGCGGGGTAGAACACAGCCAGGAAGCGCTTGACCACCATGTCGTACAGCTTCGCCTCGGCCTCCGTGAGGCTCTTGGGCGCCTGCAGCGTGGGGATGATGGCAAAGTGGTCCGAGACCTTGGTGTTGTCGAACACCCGCTTGTTGGGCTTGATGTAGCCCTCCCGTATCGCCGTGGCCGCATGCGGCGCCAGCTCGCGCAAGGGGCCGGGCAGATCCTCGCCGGCGATCATCTCCATCGTCTTCTTGACCACGCCGAGGTAGTCTTCGGGCAGGGCACGCGAGTCGGTCCGCGGGTAGGTCAGCACCTTGTGCTTTTCGTACAGGGCCTGGGCAAGCGCGAGCGTGGTCTTGGCCGAAAACCCCAAGCGCGAGTTGGCCTCGCGCTGCAGCGTGGTCAGGTCGTAGAGCAGCGGGCTGCTCTGGGTGCTGGGCTTGGCCTCCTCGGTGACGGTGCCGGCCTGGCCACGCACCGCCTCGGCAATGGCCTGGGCTTGGGCGGCCGTCCACAGCCGGTCGGCACGCAGCTCGGGGTCGGTCTCGTTTTTCTTCCAAGCCGGGTCGAACCACTTGCCTTCGTAGGTGCCGGCCTGGGCACCGAAGGTGGCGCGCACCTCCCAGTAGTCGCGCGGCACGAACTTGCGGATCTTCTCCTCGCGCTCGACCACGATGGACAGCGTGGGCGTCTGCACCCGGCCCACGGTGGTGAGGAAAAAGCCACCGTCGCGTGAATTGAAGGCCGTCATCGCGCGCGTGCCGTTGATGCCCACGAGCCAGTCGGCCTCGCTGCGACTGCGCGCGGCTTCCGACAGGCCGCGCATCTCCTCGTCACTGCGCAGCCGTTCGAAGCCCTCGCGGATGGCCTGGGGCGTCATGCTCTGCAACCACAGGCGCCGGATGGGCTTGTGCAGCCCCCCCTTGGCCGGGGTGGCGTACTGCACGATGAGGCGGAAGATCAGCTCGCCCTCACGTCCCGCGTCGCAGGCATTGATGAGTTCGGTGACGTCCTTGCGGCGGATGAGCTTGACCAGGGCATTGAGCCGGCCCTTGCTCTTGTCGATGGGATGGAGATCAAAGTGCGGAGGGATCACCGGCAGGTGGGCGAAGCTCCACTTGCCGCGCTTGACGTCGTATTCCTCGGGCGCCTTGATCTCGACCAGGTGGCCCACGGCGGAACTGACGATGTAGTGCTCGTTCTCGAAGTACTCGTCATGCTTATCGAACTTGCCGCTCGAGGGCGTGAGCGCGCGCACGATGTCCTGTGCGACGGACGGCTTCTCGGCGATGACCAGGGCTTTGCTCATGGATCTCGGTTGGGTCAGGAAGGGTGGGACACCGGGACGCCGCGCCCGCGCGGCCGGGCGGCCCCTACAATGCCGCTGCCTCGCGCGTGCGCGCACGCACGCGCGCGCTCCCATTTCAATGTACCCAAAGTCGACCATGACGCAAGCTCGGCCCTCCCGTTCCCCCCGCACCGCCGCGGGGTCTGCTGCTCCGTCCCGGGGGCGGCGCATCCAGGTGCGCCGCTCAGGAGTGCACGGCAAGGGCGTGTTCGCGGTGGCGCCGATCCGCTGCGGCGAGCGCATCATCGAGTACAAGGGCGAGGTCATCACCTGGGCCGAGGCCCTGCGCCGCCATCCGCACGACCCGACGGACCCGCACCACACCTTCTATTTCCACATCGACGACGGCCACGTGATCGACGCCAAGTACGGCGGCAATGCGGCGCGCTGGATCAACCATGCCTGCAACCCCAACTGCGAGGCCGACGAGGTGGACGGCCGGGTGTTCATCAAGGCCCTGCGCGACATCGCCCCGGGCGAGGAACTGTTCTACGACTATGGCCTGGTGATCGACGAGCGCTACACGCCCAAGCTGAAGAAGCAGTACGAATGCCGCTGCGGCGCCCCAAACTGCCGGCGCACCATGCTCGCCCCGAAACGATGACCGCCCTGTCCTGGCCTGCCGAAGACCTCTGGGAACGGCTCGAGCCCCAGTTGCCGGGCTTGAGTGTGGAGGTGTTGGCCGAGGTTGACTCCACCAACACCCGGCTGCTGGAGCGTGCACGCCAGGGCGACACCGCCCCCTGCCTGCTGGTGGCCGAGCGCCAAAGCGCAGGACGGGGCCGCCAGGGGCGTCCCTGGCGGTCGGCACCGGGGGCATCACTCACCTTCTCGCTAGGCCTGCCGATGTCGCCGCAGCGCTGGGGCGGGCTGTCGCTGGCCGTGGGCGTGGCCCTGGCCGAGGCGCTGCACCCGCAGCTTCGCATCAAGTGGCCCAACGATCTGTGGACGGCCGACGCCGGCGATGCACCGGCCGGCAAGCTCGGAGGCATCTTGATCGAGACCCAGGGCCATGCCGGCCCGAGCCGCCATGTGGTGGTGGGCGTGGGTTTGAACATCGATGCGCCCCCGGCCCTGCCCGACCCGCGCAACCCGGTGGCCTGGCTGCGCCAGCTCGACCCAGCCGCCACGGCCGCCGGCACACTCACGGCAGCGGCCACGGCCCTGGTGGGGGCGCTCAGGCTGTTCGAGCTGCGCGGCTTTGTGGCCTTTGCCCGGCGCTTCGAGGCGCGTGACCTGCTGCGTGACCGGCCGGTGACGACGACGAGGCCCGACCTGCCCGAGGGCCGGGCCCAGGGGGTCGATGAGGACGGGGCCTTGCTGCTGCGCGATGCGCGCGGCCTGCACCGCGTGGACAGCGGCGAGGTGAGCGTGCGCCCATGCTGAGGCTCCTGGTGCTCGTGCTGCTGCTGGCCAATCTGGGCTACTACGCCTGGACCGCCGGCCATCTGGAGGGGCTGTTGTCGATCCCTCCCTCCTCGCGTGAGCCCGAACGCCTGCAACGCCAGGTGCGGCCGGAGATCGTGCAGATCGCCCCCCCTGCGGACTCGCCGCGAGTCCCCTCGCCCGCGGCGACCTCGGCCCCCACCCCGCAAGAAGCGCCAGCCTCGCCAGCCTCGCCAGCCTCGCCGGCATCGGCCCTGCCGGCCAGTGCGGTCGCGGCCGCCCCGGCGGTGTGCCTGGAGATCGGCCCCTACACCGAGGCCGAGTACGCGGGGGTGGAAGCCACCGTCACCCAGGCATTGCAGGGGGTTGATTGGAGCGTGCGCCGCCAGGAGCGCGGCGGGGTCTTCCTGGTCTATCTGGGCAAGTACCCCAGCCGGGAGGCGCTGCTGCGCCGGCAGGAGGAGCTGCGCGCAGCAGGCATCCGGGCCGAGGAGGTGCGCAGCTCGCCGCAGCTGGAGCCGGGGTTGTCGTTGGGCCGTTTCACCTCGCGCGACAGCGCCGAAAGCCGGGCGCTGGACCTGGCCAACCGCGGCGTGCGGGCCGCGCGGGTGATCACCATCACACCGGCCGCCGTGCGCGTGCAGGTGCGCATCCCGGCAGCCGATGCCGCATTGCACAGCCGCCTGGACAGCCTGGCGCCGCGCCTGCTGGGGCGTCAGGCCTCCCCCTGCAGCGCCGACACCGGCGCAAGCACCTGAGCCCTGCAACAAAAAGGGCTCCCGCGGGAGCCCTGGCGTGCGCGGCCGACGTCGATCACTTCGCGGCGACCACGCGGGCCATCTCCAGCACCTTGTTGGAGTAGCCCCACTCGTTGTCGTACCAGGACACGAGCTTCACGAAGGTGGGGTCCAGTGCGATGCCGGCCTCGGCATCGAAGATGGAGGTGCGGGGGTCGCCGCGGAAGTCGGTGGCCACGACCTTGTCCTCGGTGTAGCCGAGCACGCCCTTGAGCGCGCCTTCGCTCTGGGCCTTCATCTCGGCGCAGATCTCGGCGTAGGTGGCGGGCTTTTCCAGTTCGCAGGTCAGGTCGACCACCGACACGTCGGAGGTGGGCACACGGAAGGACATGCCGGTGAGCTTCTTGTTCAGCTCGGGAATCACCACGCCCACGGCCTTGGCCGCGCCGGTGCTGGAGGGGATGATGTTCTCGAGGATGCCACGGCCGCCGCGCCAGTCCTTGTTCGACGGGCCGTCCACGGTCTTCTGCGTGGCGGTGGCGGCGTGCACGGTGGTCATCAGGCCGCGCTTGATGCCCCACTTGTCGTGCAGCACCTTGGCCAGCGGCGCCAGGCAGTTGGTGGTGCACGAGGCGTTGGAGATGATGGCCTCGCCAGCGTATTTGGTGTGGTTGACGCCATAGACGAACATCGGCGTGTCATCCTTCGACGGCGCCGACATGATCACTTTCTTGGCGCCGGCGGCCAGGTGCTTCTGAGCGGTCTCCTTGGTGAGGAACAGGCCCGTGGACTCGACCACGATGTCGGCGCCGACCTCGCCCCACTTCAGCTCGGCCGGATCCTTCACGGCGGTCAGGCGGATCTTCTTGCCGTTAACCACCAGGGTGCTGCCCTCGACGGCCACCTCGCCGTCGAAGCGGCCGTGCACCGAGTCGTACTGCAGCATGTAGGCCAGGTAGTCGGGCTCGAGCAGGTCGTTGATGGCCACGACCTCGATGTCCTTGAAGTTCTTCACCGCCGCGCGGAACACCATGCGCCCGATGCGCCCGAAGCCGTTGATGCCGATTCTGATGGTCATGATTGCGCTCTCCTAGGGAAAAGTCGGTAACGGAAATCCATGGACGAGCGGGAGCCCCGGCAGGCTCCCGTCAGCGGGGTCAGTGGCCAAGCACAGCGCGCACGGTGGCAGCGACGTTCTCGGGCGTGAAGCCGAAGTGGCGGAACAGCACGCCGGCCGGGGCCGATTCGCCGTAGGTGTCGATGCCCACCACTGCGGCGCAGCCATACTTCCACCAGAAGTCGGTGACGCCGGCCTCCACCGCGATGCGTGGCAGCCGCGCGGGCAGGACCTGGGTCTTGTAGGCCGCGTCCTGGCGATCGAAGACGGTCGTCGACGGCATGGAGACCACACGCACGGCGATGCCCTGCACCGCCAGAAGTTGCTGCGCGTGCAAGGCGAGCTGCACCTCCGAGCCGGTGGCGATGATCACGGCCTGGGGCTTCTTGTGCAGGCCCACCTCGCTGGGCTCGGCCAGCACATAGGCCCCGCGCGCGATGTCCTCCAACCCGGCCTTGGGCGCATAGGGCAGGTTCTGGCGCGACAGCAGCAGCGCGCTGGGGCGGTGTTTGCTCTGCAGCGCACAGGCCCAGGCCACGGCAGTCTCGGCGGTGTCGGCCGGACGCCAGACGTCCAAGTTGGGGATCAGGCGCAGGCTGGCGGCATGCTCGATCGACTGGTGAGTGGGGCCGTCCTCGCCCAGGCCGATGGAGTCGTGCGTGAAGACGTGGATCACGCGCTGCTTCATCAGCGCGGCCATGCGGATGGCGTTGCGCGAGTAGTCGCTGAAGGTCAGGAAGGTGCCGCCATAGGGAATATAGCCACCGTGCAGCGCGATACCATTCATGATGGCGGCCATGCCGAACTCGCGCACCCCGTAGTTGATGTGCCGCCCGCCGTTGGGCTCGCCGGTCGCAGCGTCGAAGCGCAGCGCAGGCGTGCTCTTGGTCTGGGTGAGGTTGGAGCCGGTCAGGTCGGCCGAGCCGCCCAGCAGCTCGGGCAGCGCGGCCGTGAAGGCCTCCAGCGCGATCTGGCTGGCCTTGCGGGTGGCCACGGTCTCGGCCTTGGTATGGGCCGCCACGGCCGCGTCCACCGCCACCTGGGCGAAGCCGGCAGGCAGCTCGCCGCGGATGCGGCGCTCGAATTCGGCGGCCAGCTCGGGATGCTCGGCCCGGTAGGCCTCGAACCGCGCCTGCCAGTCACGCTGCAGCGCGGCACCGGCCTCGCGGGCATCCCAGGCGGTGTAGGCCTCGGCCGGGATCACAAAGGGGTCGTGCACCCAGCCCAGGGCATCGCGGGTGGCGCGAATCTCCTCCACGCCCAGGGCCTCGCCATGGACCTTGGCCGTGCCGGCCCGGTTGGGCGAGCCCTTGCCGATCGTCGTCTTGCACACGATCAGGGTGGGCCGGTCGGTGCTGCGTTTGGCCTGGGCGATGGCCGCATCCACGGCCTGTACGTCATGGCCATCCACGTCGTCGATGACGTGCCAACCGTAGGCGGCGAAGCGCCGGGGGGTGTCGTCGATGAACCAGGGATCGACCTGGCCGTCGATGGAGATGCCGTTGTCGTCGTACAGCGCGATGAGCTTGTTCAGCTTCCAGGCGCCGGCCAGGGCGCAGGCCTCGTGGCTGATGCCTTCCATCAGACAACCGTCGCCCAGGAACACGTAGGTGTGGTGATCGACGATGCGGTGCGCGCCACGGTTGAATTCGTGCGCCAGCAGCTTCTCGGCCAAGGCCAGTCCCACCGCATTGGTGAGGCCCTGGCCCAGCGGGCCGGTGGTGGTCTCCACCCCCGGGGTGATGCCCACCTCGGGATGCCCCGGGGTCTTGCTGTGCAACTGGCGGAAGCGCTTGATCTCGTCGAGTGACAGGTCATAGCCGCTCAGGTGCAGCAGCGCATAGATCAGCATCGAGCCGTGGCCGTTGGACAGCACAAAGCGGTCGCGGTCGGCCCAGTGCGGGTCGGCCGGGTTGTGGCGCAGGTGGCGGCCCCATAGGGCCACGGCGATCTCGGCCATGCCCATGGGGGCGCCGGGGTGACCGGAATTGGCGGCCTGCACCGCATCCATCGCAAGCGCGCGGATGGCGTTGGCCATCAAGGTGGTGTTCTGGGAGGTGGAGAGGGTCGTGGCGCTCATGTCCATGAGGAAACCTGCCGCTGCGGCTGCATCCCGGCGCCGCAGACGGCGCGCGCAGGCGGGATGGGGGGTTGGAATCGGGGAACCCCGGATTGTAAGTCGGCGCGGATAATCCCCCCGTCAGGGGCCGCCGGGCCCCGAAGCCCCTTGGTGCGCATGGACAACCTGAAAGCCCTGATCCTGGCGGCCGGCCGCGGTGAGCGCATGCGCCCGCTGACCGACCGCACTCCCAAGCCCCTGCTGCCGGTGCGCGGCCGGCCGCTGATCGAATGGCACCTGGAGGCGCTGGCGCGCGACGGCGTACGCGAGGTGGTCATCAACACCGCCTGGCTGGAGGAGCAGTTCCCCGCCACGCTGGGCGACGGCTCGCGCTTCGGGCTGAGCATCCGCTATTCGATGGAAGGCCGCGACCACGGCGGCGCGCTGGAGACCGCCGGCGGTATCGCCAAGGCCCTGCCCTGGCTGGGCGAGTGCTTCTGGGTGGTCTCCGGCGACATCTTCGCCCCGGGCTTCCGCTTCGACGCCGCGCGGGCGCGGGCCTTTGCCGCAGGCTCGCGCCTGGCCCATCTGTGGCTGGTGCCCAACCCGCCCTACCACCCCCGGGGCGACTTCGGCATCGGCCCGGACGGCCTGGGTCTGAGCGATCCGCCCGAGACGGTGCCGCGGCACACCTACGCCAACCTGGCGCTGATGCGCGCCGGGCTGTGCCGCCACCTGCCGGTGGGCCGACGTGCCGCCCTGGGCCCCCTCTTGCACGAAGCGATGCACCGGCGCCAAATCAGTGTCGAGATGTATACGGGGCCCTGGGAAAACGTCGGGACGCCCGCACAATGGGAGGCATTGTCATCCCCCCCTTCGACCGGGAGGATGGCTGCCCAGGAGGACGCAACATGACGCAGCTGCTCGTCGGGGCCCTCGCCGCCGTGGCGGTCGGGGCCGTGCTGGAGGTGGGTGTGGTCAAAGCCCTGCGCGGGGTGCAGCTGGCGGCCGCGCCGCTGTCGGGCGACGCGCTGGACTCCTTCGTCTACGAACGCTCACTGCTCACCCCCGAACGGGATCTGGCGATCGTCTGGGCGGGGCTGGTTGCGGCGGGCAGCTTGTGCGCCGCGGCGTGGTCGCTCGACCTGCCCTGGCTGTGGGCGCCGGCGGTGCTCGCCTGGCTGGCCGCCCTGGGCTGGGACTGGTGGACCTGGGAGCGCGTTGCCGCCAGCGTCAAGTACGTGAGCTGGCGGCGCGGCTGGCGGCATTCCACCCGCCAGGTGCCGGTTTCCCATGTGGCCGAGGTGCACGTGGTGGAGAAGAGCCTGCTGGGCCCGCTGGGCACCTGCTACATCGCCCTCACCTTGGCCGACGGCAAAGCCGTCAAGCTGCCGCGCACGGCCACGCTGGGCAGCCTGGGTCGCGTGGAGGACGTGGCCAACTTCATCCGCCTGCAGATGCAGCAGGTGCGCGAACTGCGCGAGCGCCGCGCCAACGAGCGGCGGCGCGAACGGGCCCGCCGCGAGCCCAAAGACCCGGTGGAGCGGGAGCTGCGCCGCAAGCTGATCGCGCTGCGGCGCGCACGCGACCCCAAGGCCGAGGTTCCGCATTGACCGCGGCCGCCGGCACGCCCCCCTGGACGAGGACTGCCGCCCGGTCTATCTGAACATTGAAGATCCTGATGACCGCGCCGGCGCCCGTCGGCCTTGCCCCGGCGTGACACCGCCGCATCGACACAGTCTAGACTGTATCGATGAGCCTGCTCCCCCCCCTGACCGCCGACCCGGAGGCCCCCCGCCAGCGCCGTGCGCGGCTGGCCGAGGCGCTGCGTGCCGCCGGCGGCGGCGTGGCCGTGCTGCCCACCGCCCCGGAGCGTGTGCGCAACCGCGACACCCACCACCCCTACCGGCCCGACAGCCACTTCCACTACCTCACCGGCTTCGACGAACCCGAGGCCTGGCTGGTGCTCGACAGCAGCGGGCGCAGCACGCTGCTGTGCCGGCCCCGCCACCCCGAGCGCGAGGTGTGGGACGGCCACCGGCTCGGCCCCGAGGCCGCCCCGGCTGCATTGGGTGTGGACGAGGCGCTCAGCGTCGAGGAGATCGACCACCTGATGCCCGGGCTGATCGGGGGTCACGCCATCCTGTGGTTTCCCTTCGGGGTGCACGAAGGCCTGGCCGCCCGGGTGGAACGCTGGCTGGACGTGGTGCGCGCTCGCGAGCGCCAGGGCGTGACTTGCCCCACACAGTGCCGCGACCTGTCGGCGCTGCTCGACGAGATGCGCTTGGTCAAGGACGCGCACGAACTGCAGTTGATGCGCCGGGCGGGCACGATTTCGGCGCTGGCGCATGTGCGCGTGATGGAGCGCTGCGCACAGTGGGCGCGCGAAGGCCGCCTGGACGGACGCCGCGAGTACCACCTCGAAGCCGAACTGCTGCATGAGTTCCGGCGCCAGGGCGCCGCCGGCCCCGCCTACCCGAGCATCGTGGCCGCCGGCGCCAACGCCTGCGTGCTGCACCATCCGGCCGGCGATGCGCCGCTCAAGCCGGGCGAGCTGTGCCTCGTCGACGCCGGCTGCGAATACCTCGGTTATGCCGGCGACCTCACCCGCACCTTCCCTGTTGGTGGCCGCTTCAGTGCGCCGCAGCGCGAGCTCTACGAGATCGTGCTGGCGGCTCAGGCCGCCGCGATCGGTGCCCTGCGGCCGGGGGGGCGCCTGCGCGAGGCCCATGACGCCGCCCTGCGCGTGCTGTGCCAAGGGATGCTGGACACCGGGCTGCTCGACCGCAACCGCCACGGCGACGTGGACGAAGTGATCGGCACGGCCGCCTACCGTCCCTACTACATGCACGGCACCGGCCACTGGCTGGGCCGCGACGTGCACGACGTGGGCAGCTATCTGCAGGAAGACGAGCCCCCCATCGAGCAGCCCGACGGGGCGGGCGGGTGGGTGGTGAGAAAGCCCTCGCGCGTCCTGCGCCCCGGGATGGTGACCACGGTCGAGCCCGGCCTGTACGTGCGCCCGGCCGAGGGCGTGCCCGAACGCTACTGGCACATCGGCATCCGCATCGAGGATGATGCCGTCATCACCCCCACGGGCTGCGAGCTGCTCACCCGCGACGCCCCCGTGCACCCCGACGAGATCGAAGCCCTGATGCGAGGCAAGGCCCCATGACACACAAAGACGCCTTGGAAGCCCAGGCCTACGCCGACATGTTCGACCTGGCCCCCGTCTCGCTGTGGCTGGAGGACTACAGCGGCGTGCGCGCCCTGTTCGCGCAATAGCGCAGCGAGGGCGTGCACGACCTGCGCTCGCACCTGCGCGCCGACCGCAGCCGCGTGGTCGAATGCTCGGGCCGCATCCGCCTGCTGCGCGTGAACCGGCGCACACTGGAGCTCTTCGAGGCCGACAGCCAGGACCAACTGGCCGCCAATCTCGGCCATGTGTTCCGCGACGACATGTTCGACCAGCACGTCGAGGAGCTGCAGGCGCTGTGGGAAGGCCGGGGCGGCTTTGGCGGCCCCACCGTCAACTACAGCCTGACCGGCCGGCGGCTGGACATCTGGCTGCGCGCCACCGTGCTGCCCGGTCACGAGCAGACCTGGGAGCGCGTGCTCGTGGCCATCGAGGACATGACCGAGCGCAGCCGCGCCGAGCGGGCCCTCAAGCGCAGTGAGCAGTACGCCGTGGGCCTGTTCGAGCACTCGCCGGTGTCGCTGTGGGTCGAAGACTTCAGCAACGTGAAGTTCCTGCTCGACGGTGCGCGCGTCCAGGGCATCCGCGACCTGCGCACCTTCATCGACGTGCACCCCGAGTTCGTCGAGCGCTGCATGCAGGAAATCCGCGTCATCGACGTCAACCGTCAGACGCTCACGATGTTCGGCGCGTCCGACAAGTCCACGCTGATGCGCCGCCTGCACGAGATCTTCCGCGATGACATGCGCGAGCACTTCGCCGAGCAGCTCATCGAGCTGTGGGAGGGCAAGCTCTTCCAGCAGCGCGAGACCATCAACTACGCGCTCGACGGCGAGCCGGTGAACGTGTACATGCAGTTCTCGGTGCTGCCCGGACACGAGGCCGACTGGAGCCTGGTGCTGGTCTCGCTCACCGACATCACCGCGCGCAAGAAAGCCGAGGCCTACCTCGAGTACCTGGGCAAGCACGATGTACTGACCAAGCTGCGCAACCGCTCTTACTTCGTCGACGAGCTCAACCGGCTGGAGCGCAAGGGCCCGTGGCCGGTGACCGTGGTGATGGCCGACCTCAACGGCCTGAAAGCCGTCAACGACCAGCAAGGCCATGCCGGCGGCGACGAGCTGCTGCGCCGTGCCGGCGAGGTGCTGGCCAAGGCGGTGGACAAACCCGCCAGCGCAGCGCGCATTGGCGGCGACGAATTCGCCGTGCTGCTGCCCGGCACCGACGAGCGCGGCGGCGAGCAGGTCGTCGAGCGCATCCACTCGCTGTTGGAGCTGAACAACCAGTTCTACCCCGGTGCCGCCCTCAGCTTTTCGATCGGCGTGGCCACCTGCCCGGCCGGCCAGCGCCTCGAAGCGGCTGTGCACCAGGCCGACCAACGGATGTACGAGGCCAAGCGCGCCTACTACGCCGCCAGCGGCCGCGACCGGCGACGCCCCTGATCCGCGCCGCCCTCAGAACCCCGCCGCCTGCGGGAGCTGCGGCGGTGTCCAGCCGCCGCCCAGGGCCTTGAACAGGTCCACGGTGGCGGCCAATTGGGCGCGGCGGTTCTCGACCACCTGCAGCCGGGTGGCATTGGCGCTGCGCTGGGCATCGAGCAGCTCCAGATAGGCCGAGTAGCCGGCCTCGTATCGCTGCTGAGCAGTCTGCAGCGCCCTTTCGCTGGCCTGCGCGGCGATCTCCACGTCGGCCTGCGCGGCCCGGGCGGCTTCGAGGTTGGTCAGGGCATCGCCCACGTCGCGGAAGGCAGATTGCACCGCCCCTTGGTAGGCCGCCAAGGCCTCGCGCTGGCGGGCTTCGGCCCGGGCCGTCTGCGCACGGCGCCGTCCGGCATCGAAGATCGGCAGATCCAGGCCCAAGCCCAGCGACCACGCGCGCGCGCCGCCCTTGAGCAGATCGGACAGCTCGGCACTTTGGCCGCCAAAGGCGCCGGTGAGCGAGATGCTGGGGTACATCGCCGCCCGGGCCACGCCGATCTGGGCATTGGCCGCAGCCAGCAGCGCCTCGGCCTGGCGCACATCGGGGCGGCGCTCCAACAAGGCCGAGGGTAGCCCCGCCGGCGGAGGCGGCGGCACAGGCAGATTGCGCACCGCCCCGGGCGCGAGGTTCAGGTCCGGCTGACCGGTCAGCAGCGCCAGTTGCGAGCGTGCCAGCTCGCGCTGGCGCTGCAACTCGCGCAATTGCAGCGCTGCTTGCGCGCGTTCGGCCTCGGCCTGGTCCACCTCCAGGCGCCCGGCCGCGCCACCCTGCAGGCGCAGGCGCAGCAGGCGCAGACCCTCCTCGCGCGACGCCAGGGTGTCGCGGCTCAGGGCGATCTGCTCGTCGAGCATGCGCAGGCTGAAGTAGCCCTGCGCGACCAGACCACTCACCGTCTGCCACACCACCTCGCGGGCATGGTCGGTGGCCAGGGCCTGCGCTCGGGCGGCCTCCGAGGCCCGCCGCAACCGCCCCCAGAAGTCGATCTCGAAACCGGTGGTGGCGGCCAGCTGGAAGGTGTTGAAGGTGGCGCCGTTGCCGGCGGCCGAGAGGTCGCTCGTGCGTTGGCGCGAAGCGGTGCCGCTCACGCCCACGGACGGCCAGCGCAGCGCGTCGGCCTCACGCAGCAAGGCCTCGGCCTGCTCGACACGCGCCACGGCCGCCTGCAGGTCGGTGTTGTTGCGGCGCGCCGCCTCCACCAGGCCGTCGAGCGTGGCATCGCCGAACAGCGTCCACCACGTCGCCGAAACCTCCGGCGCCGAAGTCGTCGGCATCGGCACGGCGTACTGTGTGGGCAGGTTCACCGCGGGGCGCTCGTGGTCGGGGCCCACCGCCGCGCAGGCACCGAGCAGGGCCGCACCCCACAGCGGCAGCAGCCGCAAGAGCTGGGACGGGTTCAGGTCGGTCATACCGGCACCTCCTCAGTCGAGCCGGGGGCATGGCTGTGCTGGGGCCGCGGCTTGCGGGCCAACAAGGTGAAGAACAGTGGGATGAAGATGGGCGCGACGAAGGTGGCCACCAGCATGCCGCCGAACACCCCCGTGCCCATCGACTGACGCGCGGCCGCACCAGCGCCGGTGGCCATCATCAGCGGCACCACCCCCAGGCCAAAGGCCAGCGAGGTCATCACGATCGGGCGAAAGCGCAGCCGCGCCGCCTCGCGGGCGGCTGCCACCGCCGACAGGCCGCGCTCCATGCCTTGCATCGCGAACTCGGCGATCAAGATGGCGTTCTTCGCGGCCAGGCCGATCAGCACCACCAGGCCGATCTGGAAGTAGATGTCGTTTTGCATGCCGCGCAAAAACACCAGCAGCAAAGCGCCGGTCACGGCGAACGGCACGGCCAACAGCACCGCCATCGGCACCCCCCAGCGCTCGTACAGCGCCGCCAGGATCAGGTAAACCATGATCAGCGCAAAGCCGAAGGCGAACACCGAGGCATTGCCGGTGCGCTTTTCCTGGAAGGCCTGGCCCGTCCACTCGATGCCGTAGCCGGGCGGCAAGGTTTCGCGCGCCACCTGCTCGACCGCGGCGATGGCCTCGCCCGAGCTGTAGCCCGGTGCGGCATTGCCAAAGATCTTGGCCGCGATGTAGCCGTTGTAGCGCTCCACCTGTTCGGGACCGACGATGTCATCCACGCGGATCAGCGCTTTGAGCGGGATCATCTGCCCGCTGGTTTGCGAACGCACGTACAGGCGACCCAGATCCTCGGGCTTGGCACGGTAGGCGGCATCGGCCTGCAAGGTGACGCGGTAGGTGCGCCCCTGGCGGTTGAAGTCGTTCACATAAAGCGAGCCCATCTGAGCCTGCAAGGCCGCGAACACCTCGTTGACCGGCACGCCCAGGGCCAAGGCCTTCTCACGATCGACCTCCACCCGCAGTTGCGGCACCGTGGGCCGGTAGAAGGTGTTCAGGCCCGTGAGCGCCGGATGCCGGCCCAGCGCGGCGATGAAGTCCTGCGTGACCTGCGCGAGCTTCATCGGATCGGGCTCGGTGCGACCTTGCACAAAGACCTCGAAGCCGCCAGCCTGGCCCAAACCCAAAATGGCCGGGGGATTGAAGGCGAAAGCGATGCCGTCGGGAAGCGCCATGCCCATGCCGGAGACGGCCTGGGCCAGCGCCTGGGAGCTTTGCTGGCGCTCCTCCCAGGGCTTCATCGGGATGAAGATGGTGGCCGCGTTGGCCTTGGCCCCACCGCCGATGAAGTCGAAGCCGTTGATCGCGAAGAAGCTGTGGATGGCCGGGTTGTCGGCGTTCATCTGGCGCAGCGTTTCGGTGGTGCGCTCGGTGCGTGCGAGTGTAGCGCCATCGGGCAGCACGGCCGAGGCGATGATGTAGCCTTGGTCTTCGTCGGGCACGAAGCTGCCGGGCACGGTGACCAGCAGCCACAGCGCCCCGCCGATCATGAGCACGAAGGCGACGAGCGCAGCCATGCGGCGCTTGAGCGCCAGGTCCACACCACCCAGGAAACGGGTCGTCAGCCAGTTGAAGCCCCGGTTGAAGGGCGCAAAGAAGCGCTCGCTGCGCGTGGGGCCGTCATGCTCGTGGGGCTTGAGCAGCAAGGCGCACAGCGCCGGTGTGAGTGTGAGCGCCACCACACCGGACAGCACCACCGAGATGGCCACCGTCACCGCAAACTGGCGATAGAGCTGCCCCGCGATGCCGCCCATGAACGCCACCGGGATGAACACCGCGCACAGCACCAGCACGATGCCCACCACCGCGCCCGAGACCTCCCGCATGGCCTCGATGGAGGCCGCCAGCGGGCTCATGCGCTCCTCGCGCATCAGGCGCTCGACGTTTTCGATCACGATGATCGCATCGTCCACCACGATGCCGATGGCCAGCACCATCGCAAACAGCGTGAGCGTGTTGATCGAAAAGCCCAGCAGCCACAGGCCGGCGAAGGTGCCGATCAGCGACACCGGCACCGCCAGCATCGGGATGAGCGTGGCGCGCCAGGTCTGCAAGAAGACGAACACCACCACCAGCACGATCAGCGCGGCCTCGATCACCGTTTTGGCCACCTCGCTGATCGACGCCGACACGAACAGCGTGGTGTCGTACGGGATCAGGTAATCCACATCCTCGGGAAAGCGTTCTTTCTTCAGCTCGGCGAGCTTGGCCTTGACCGCGTCGCCCACGTCCAGCGCATTCGCACCCGACTGCAGGAACACGCCGATGGCGATCGAGGGCATGCCGTTGACGCTGCTGGACTGGTCGTAGCTCTGTGCCCCTAGCTCCACACGGGCCACGTCCTTCAGGCGCAGCACACCTCCGGGGCCGCCCGAGCGCAGGATGATCTCGCCAAACTCCTCGGCGCGCAGCAAGCGGCCGCGCGCCGTGACCGTGTAGCCGATCTCCTGGCCCGGCGGCGCGGGCTCGGCGCCGATCTTGCCAGCCGCGTACTGCGCATTCTGAGCGCCGATGGCCGCGGCCACGTCGGCCGGCGTCACGCCCAGTTGCGCCATGCGGTCGGGGTTGAGCCACACCCGCATCGAATAGTCGCGCGCGCCGAACACCAGCACATCGGCCGCGCCGGGAATGCGCTTGAGCTCGTCGAGGATGTTGAGCGTGGCGTAGTTCGACAGGAAGAGCTCGTCGTAGGTCCGATTGGGCGAGTTCAGCGCGATGACCAACAGGAAGTTGTTCGAGCGCTTGGCCACCACCACACCGTTGCGACGCACCTCGTCGGGCAGCCGCGGCGAGGCGAGCTGCACGCGGTTGTTGACATTGAAGGTGGCCTTGTCGATGTCGGTGCCCACCTCGAAGGTGGCCGTGATCTCCACGGTGCCGTTGGATGACGCGCTGGAGTTGAAGTACTGCAGCCCCTCGATGCCCGAGAGCTGTTCCTCGATCGGCGCGGCCACCGTGGTGGCCAAGGTCTCGGCCGAGGCGCCCGGGTAGGACGCGGTGATGGTCACCGTGGGTGGGGCGATCTCGGGGTACTGCGCGATCGGCAGCGAGCGCATCGAGACCAGCCCGGCCAGCACGATGATGATGGACAGCACGGCCGCGAAGATCGGCCGTTCGATGAAGAAGCGGGAGTTCATGCGGACTCCTTCAGTTGCCCGAGGCCGGCGCCGAAGCGGCCGCAGCGGAGGCAGCCGGCGCCTGAGGCGTCACCGGCGCACCTGGCCGCAGCTTCATCAGGTTGTCGACGATGACCTGATCGCCCGCCTTCAGTCCCGCGGTCACCACCCAGTCGCTGCCCGACCAGCCGGCCGTCTGGATGGGAGCGGGCTGGGCCTGACCGTCGCGAACCACCCAGACCATGCGGCCCTGCTCGTTTTGCATCACGGCGGCCTGGGGCACCAGGAAGGCCCGGGCCTGCCCCGCCACCACCTGGGCCTTGACGAACTGCCCGGGCAGCACGCGCAGCCGCGGGTTGGCAAACTCGGCACGCAAGGGCACCGTGCCCAGGGCCGGGTCCACGGTGGAGCCGGAGAAGTTCAGCTTGCCCTGATCCAGCAGCGGCTCCCCTTCGGCGCTCAGCAGCCGCACCTGCGTGCCGCCAGCGGCCCGCAGGCGGGCCAGCTCC
The DNA here is from genome assembly GCF_046291045.1 of Caldimonas sp. GTDB lineage: Bacteria > Pseudomonadota > Gammaproteobacteria > Burkholderiales > Burkholderiaceae_C > Caldimonas. The sequence goes on from NZ_JBKBSL010000008.1 coordinate 26,967, forward strand.
GATTCGGACAACGCAAAGCGCACCCAGATCGGATCCGTCTGGGTCACCGTGGTCAGCAAGCTGTCAGTGCCGGGGTTGACCAGCGCCCCTTCGGACTTCAGCGAACGCCCGCTGATGCCCGAAATAGGCGCCGTCACCGTGGTGTACGACAGGTTCAGCTCGGCTTCGCGCACCTGAGCCTGGGCCAGGGCCACGGCGGCCTGCGCGAGCTGCAGCGCCGACTGGGCGTTGTCGGCCTCACGCCGGCTGATGGCCTGGGCCTCGGCCAGCGGACGCAGCCGCTCGTGCTCGCGACGGGCCTGCTCGAGTTGGGCCTGTTGCTGGGCCAACTGGGCCCGCGCCTGCTGCAGCGCAATCTCGAAGGGAGCTCGCTCGATCTGGTACAGCGCAGCGCCCGCGCGCACCGGCTCACCTTCCTGATAGCGCTGGCGCTCGATCAGGCCAGTCACACGCGCGCGCACCTCGACCTGCTTGGAGCCCTCGGCCTGGCCCACAGCCTCCAGCGTGATCGGCAGCACTTGCTCTTGCATGTGCCGAACCTGCACCGGCAGCGCCGGCATGGCGTGGTCCGGCCCGGGGGCCGTTTGCGCAGGGCCGCAGGCCGCCAGGACCAGCCCCCCTGCGCCGAGCAGGGCAGCCAGCGCGGCACGCCGCCAGAGCGCGGGGCCGGCTTCGGCCGCACCGGTACCGGTCGGATGGGAGGAAGCGGACGAAATCGCCTGAAGGGAAGCTCGCATGTCGGGGCTCGCAACGAAAAGGGCGGGGCGCCCCTCTTGAGGGCTCCCGTCCGGACACGAGAGATCGACGAGGACAATCGCACGGAAAGCATGCCTCTCCTCGTCAACCCGGGGTTGAACGCTGGAATGCGGCGCTATCATACATACATTCTTGAATGTATGCTTGTCATGGTTCGACGCACCAAAGAAGAAGCCGAACAGACCCGCTGCCTGATCCTGGCGGCCGCGCGCCGCTGCTTCCATGCCCGCGGCGTCTCGGCCACCAGCCTGGAGCACATCGCGCAGGAGGCCGGGGTCACGCGCGGGGCCATCTACTGGCACTTCGCCAACAAGGAAGAGCTGTTCAAGGCCATGTGCGACGAAGTCGAGTTGCCGCTGATCGACCGCACCGATTTCACCTTGCTGCAGGACAAGGCGACCGACCCTCTGCAGCGGCTGCGCAACTTCATGGTCGAACTGGCCGAAGCCGTGCTGCAGGCCTCACCGCTGCGCCAGACAGTGGAAATCCTGAACTACAAGTGCGAGCTCGTCGGCCCGATGGGCCACGGGCTGGACCAACACCGGGCCGAGCTGCGAGAGTTCCGAGATAAGCTGCAGCGTGTCTACCGAGACGCCGAGCGCGCCGGCCAATTGCGCGCCGGGCTGGAGCCCAGGCTGGCCGCGATGGAATCGATGTATTTCCTCATCGGGCTGCTGCGCGTGGCGCTGATCGACGAGCAAGGCGACCTGGTGCGCCGAGACCTGCGCGCCCTGATCGACGCGCACGTGCAGGGGCGGCGCCCCACCGCCTGAACCGCATCAGCTCCAAGCCCCCGCCAGACGCTCCACCTCGGCGCGGTCGCGGCCGCTGCGGCGAGCCAGATCCTCGATCTGGTCGGGGCCGATGCGGCCGACGTTGAAGTAAGCGGCCTGCGGATGGGCCAGGTAAAAGCCGCTGACGCTGGCCGCCGGGGTCATGGCCAGGCTGTCGGTCAGGCCCATGCCGATGTCTTGCGCGCCCAGCACGCGGAACATCTCGCGCTTGACGCTGTGGTCGGGGCAGGCGGGATAGCCCGGCGCAGGGCGGATGCCGCGGTAGCGCTCGGCGATCAGCTCCTCGTTGGACAGCGCCTCGTCCGGGGCATAGCCCCACAGCTCGGTGCGCACGCGCTGGTGCATGCGCTCGGCCAGGGCCTCGGCCAGGCGGTCGGCCAAGGCCTTGAGCATGATGGCCGAGTAATCGTCGTGATCGTCGAGGAAGTACTGCTCCTTCTTCTCGACGCCGATGCCAGCCGTCACCGCGAACAGGCCCACGTAGTCGTTGTTGAGCGGCGAGACGAAGTCGGCCAGGCAGCGGTTGGGACGGCGCACCCCGTCGACCACCGGCCGCTCGGTCTGCATGCGCAGGCCGTGCCAGGTCATCAGCGGCTGGGTGCGCGCCTCGTCGGCATAGAGCACGATGTCGTCGTGGTTCACCTGGCAGGCCGGGTACAGGCCGATCACCGCGTGCGCGGTGAGCCAGCGGCCCTCGATCAGCCGCTTGAGCATGCGCTGGCCGTCGCTGTAGACGCGCCGCGCCGACTCGCCCACGACCTCGTCGGTGAGGATGGCCGGGAAGGGGCCGGCCAGATCCCAGGTCTGGAAGAACGGGCCCCAGTCGATGCACTGGGCGATCTCGGCAAGATCGTAGTTGCGAAAGACACGTCGGCCGAGGAACTTGGGTTTGGGCGGCACATAGGAGGCCCAGTCGATGGGAGTCTTGTTGGCGCGAGCCTGGGCCAGGCTCACCAAGGGGGTCTGCTTCTTGCCGGCATGCTGCTGGCGCACCCGCTCGTAGTCGGCGCGCAGCTCGTCCAGGTACTTCGCCGCGCGCTCGTCGGACAGCAGGTCCGAACACACGCCCACGCTGCGCGAGGCATCGGGCACGTAAACCACCGGGCCCTCGTAGTGCGGGGCGATCTTGACGGCGGTGTGCACGCGACTGGTGGTAGCCCCGCCGATGAGCAGCGGGATCTTCTTCAGGCGGAAGTACTCGTCACGCTGCATCTCCGAGGCGACGTACTGCATCTCTTCCAGGCTGGGCGTGATGAGCCCCGACAGGCCGACGATGTCCGCCCCTTCGACCTTGGCGCGGGCGAGGATGTCTTGGCAGGGCACCATCACCCCCATGTTGACCACCTCGAAGTTGTTGCACTGCAGGACGACGGCGACGATGTTCTTGCCGATGTCGTGCACGTCGCCCTTGACGGTGGCAATCACGATCTTGCCCTTGGGCTTGACGTCGCCTCCGGCCGCCTCGAGCTGGCGCTTTTCCTCCTCGATGTAGGGCACGAGGTGCGCCACGGCCTGCTTCATCACGCGCGCACTCTTGACCACCTGAGGCAAGAACATCTTGCCCTGCCCAAAGAGGTCGCCCACGACGTTCATGCCGGCCATCAGCGGGCCTTCGATCACATGCAGCGGTCGCCCTCCCCCGGCACGGATTTTCTGCCACATCTCCTCGGTGTCTTCGACGATGAAGTCGGTGATGCCGTGCACCAGGGCATGCGACAGGCGCTCTTCCACCGGCAACGCGCGCCAGGCCAGGCGGGCGCTGTCGTCCTTGGCCGAACCCTTGACCTGCTCGGCAATCTCGAGCAGCCGCTCGGTGGCATCGGGGCGGCGGTTGAGCACCACGTCTTCCACGCGCTCGCGCAGCTCGGGCTCGAGATCGTCGTAGACACCGATCATCCCCGCGTTGACGATGCCCATGTCCATGCCGGCCCGGATGGCGTGGTACAGGAACACGGTGTGGATGGCTTCGCGCACCGGCTCGTTGCCGCGGAAGGAGAAGCTCACGTTGGACACGCCGCCCGAGACCTTGGCGCCAGGCAGGTGCTGCTTGATCCAGCGGGTGGCTTCGATGAAATCGACGGCGTAGTTGTTGTGCTCCTCGATGCCGGTGGCGATCGCGAAAATATTGGGGTCGAAAATGATGTCCTCGGGCGGAAAGCCCACCTCGTCGACCAAGATGCGGTAAGCCCGCTCGCAGATCTCGATCTTGCGCTGGAAGGTGTCGGCCTGCCCCTGCTCGTCGAAGGCCATCACCACGGTGGCCGCGCCGTAGCGCTGGATCAGCTTGGCCTGCCGCTTGAACTCCGCCTCACCCTCTTTGAGCGAGATGGAGTTGACGATGCCCTTGCCCTGAATGCATTTCAGGCCGGCCTCGATCACCTCCCACTTGGACGAGTCGATCATGATCGGCACGCGCGCGATCTCGGGCTCGGAGGCGATGAGGTTCAAGAAACGCACCATCGCGGCCTTGCTGTCGAGCATGGCCTCGTCCATGTTGACGTCGATGATCTGCGCGCCGTTTTCGACCTGCTGGCGCGCCACCGCCAAGGCCTGCTCGAACTGGCCGTTGAGGATCATCCGCGCAAACGCCTTGGAGCCGGTGACGTTGGTGCGCTCGCCGATGTTGACGAACAGCGTGCCTTCGCCGATCAGCACGGGTTCCAGCCCCGACAGTCGCATCGGGGCCACGGGGGCAGCAGTGAGGGGGGCAGAGGTCATGGCCGGTCCGACAGTGGGCCACGGCTCACCCGTGGCGCGGGTGAGCGTCGTTGCGAAAATAATCCAAGCCTGACACACGACGCCCGATGCGCCGGTGCTGCAACGCTCCTTGGAGGGAACGCATTTTACGCCAAGCCCCTCCAAACATCGGTGAGCCGGCGGATGCACTGTCGGCGGACCGGGCCATCGTTACATTTTTCAACGCCCTGGCCTTGCCAGCCGGCCACACATCGGCTCGAATCAGTACTTTAACCTTTGTCGCAGTAAGGAACGATCATGAAACGCAAAGTCGTGGCTGTGTGCGCCCTGGCCTTGGCGGCCGCGGGCTGCGCCAACATGAGTGAAACCCAGCAAAACACCGCCAAGGGCGCCGGCATTGGCGCGGCCGCCGGCGCGGTGATCGGCCTGGCCACCGCCGGGGGCAACAAGGGCCGCAGCGCGGCCACCGGCGCGGCCGCTGGTGCGGCCGTCGGCGCCTTGGGCGGCTACATCTGGTCCAAGCGCATGGAGGAGCAGCGCGCCAAGATGGAGCAAGCCAGCGCAGGCACCGGCATCGGCGTGGAGCGCACCGCCGACAACCAGATCCGCGTGCAGATTCCGTCCGACGCTGGCTTCGACGTGGGCCGATCGGCCATCCGGCCGCAACTGGCCGGCGTGCTCGACAAATTCGCCCAGAGCATGCGCGAGCATCCGGCCACCGAGATCCGCATCGTGGGCCACACTGACAGCACCGGCTCCGATGCGGTGAACAACCCCTTGTCCATCGAGCGAGCCGCCAGCACGCGCGACTACCTGGTGGCCCGTGGCGTGGCCGTCTCGCGCATCGCGATCGACGGCCGCGGCAGCCGCGAGCCCGTGGCCAGCAACGACACGGCCGAGGGCCGCGCCAAGAACCGTCGCGTGGAGATCTACGTGGCCGAGCGCGAGCAGACCGCCCAGGCCCGCTGAGCCCGCCCCCTCTCCCAGCCCGCCCCGGCACCGCGCCGGGGCTTTTGTTCGTCAACACAACCGATCTCAGGAGGAACTGACATGATGCTGCGCCCCCATCGACTCTGGCCCTGGGTGGCCGCAATCGCCCTGCTCGGCGGATGCGCCACCCCCCCCTCGACCGAGCCGCCACCGGCGCCGCCCAGCGCTTCGGTGGCCCCACCGCCACCGCCCGCCCCGGCCGCGCCCGCCGTCTCAGTGATCGACGGCCATGCCTGGACGGCCTCGATGGAGGCCCTGGCCCAGCGCCTGCTGGGGGCAGCCCAGGCCGGCCAGGTGGACGTGCGCCGCACCGAGGACAACCGGCTGCTGGTGCGCGCCACCGGCGACAATGCCTTCGAATCGGGACGCAGCGCGGTGTCGGCGGGCTTTCGTCAGACGCTGGACCTGGTGGCCGCCGCCTTGCTCGAAGCCCCCGATGCCCGGGTGCTCATCCTCGGACACACCGACAACCGGGGCTCGGAGGCGCTGAACAACCGCCTGTCGAAGGAACGCGCGGAATCGACGCGCGACTACCTGGTGGCTCGCGGGATCGCCGTCGAGCGGCTGCGGGCCGAAGGCCGCGGCAAGACCGAGCCGCTGGCCGACAACGCCACCCCGCAAGGCCGGGCCCTGAACCGCCGGGTGGAGCTGCTGATCAGCGTGCCCGCGCCTTGAGCGCCGTCCGGCGCCAACCTCAGGCGGCCCGGGGCACCAGGCCGCTGAACAGTCCCTGGGCTTGACAACGAGGCTGGTAGCGGCCCACCCGTTGGGCGATCGCCGCGATGTGTTCGGGCGTGGTGCCGCAGCAGCCCCCAGCGATGTTGAGCAAGCCGGCGCGGGCGAAGTCTTCCATCAGCGCGCCGGTGACTTCCGGTGTCTCGTCGAAGCCGGTCTCGCTCATCGGATTGGGCAGGCCGGCGTTGGGGTAGCAGGAGATGAAGGTATCGCCGGCAGCCTTGGCCAGTTCTTCCAGATAGGGACGCATCAGCGCCGCACCGAGGGCGCAGTTCAGGCCCACCGCGATGGGCCGGGCGTGACGCACCGAATGCCAGAAAGCGCTGACCGTCTGGCCCGAGAGGATGCGACCCGAGGCATCGGTGACGGTGCCCGAGATGATCACCGGCAAGCGCTCGCCGGTGACTTCGAACAGCTCGTCGATCGCGAAGATCGCCGCCTTGGCGTTGAGCGTGTCGAAGATGGTTTCGACGAGGAAGATGTCTGCCCCGCCCTCGAGCAGGCCCTGGGCTTGCTCGTAGTAGGCCGCTCGCAGGGTGTCGAAGTCGATGTTGCGCGCCCCAGGGTCGTTGACGTCTGGGCTGATGCTGGCCGTGCGCGGCGTGGGGCCGAAGGCGCCGGCCACGAAGCGCGGCTTGTCCGGCGTGCTGTACTTGTCACAGGCCGCGCGCGCCAGGCGAGCCGCCTCGACGTTCATCTCGCGCGCCAGGGCGGCCAGGCCATAGTCCTCCTGGGCCACCGAGGTGGCTCCGAAGGTGTTGGTCTCGATGATGTCGGCACCCGCGGCCAGATAGGCCTCGTGGATCTCGGTGATGACATCGGGCCGCGTGAACACCAACAGCTCGTTGTTGCCCTTGAGGTCCTGGGGGTGATCGGCAAAGCGTGTGCCGCGGTAGTCGGCCTCGCCCAGCTTGTAGCGCTGGATCATGGTGCCCATTGCGCCGTCGAGGATGACGATGCGCTGGCGCATCAGGGCCGGCAGCGCGGCGGCGCGGGTGTAGGGTCGGGCGTCCATGGGCACATTGTAGGCATGGGCGTCGGGCCGGTGTTCCCCGGCGGGCATGGACGCTGCGGGACAATGCCGCCACGACCGATCACCGACGTCATGAAAGACCTCACCCCTCATCAGGCCTGGGCCTACTTGCAGACCCATCCCGACGCCCTCTTCGTGGACGTGCGCATGGAGATCGAGTACCTGTACGTGGGCCACCCGCCGGGCGCGGTGCACATCCCCTGGTACGAGTACCCCGAGATGGAGATCGACGAGGCGCGCTTCGTCGAGCGCATGCGGCGCGAGGCCGCCAGCCCGCACCGCCCGGTGGTGCTGATCTGCCGCTCGGGCAATCGCAGCGTCGAGGCCGCGCAAGCCCTGGAGGCCGCCGGCTTCACCGAGGTGGTCAACGTGCGACACGGCTTCGAGGGTGACCTCGACGAGCAGTTGCACCGCGGCACGCTCAACGGCTGGCGGCACGACGGCCTGCCCTGGGAACAGATGTAGGGCCTGGTCGCCCGCAGGCAGCTTCCTGCTCGCCGCCTGCGGGCGAGGGCCCGGGGCTGACGGGTCAGCGCGTGAAGCCGATGCCGCGGCGCAGGCGCACCTCGGGCTTGGCGCGGTGCTCGGCTTCGAGCTGGGACAGGAATTCGTCGGGCGTGAAGGCCGTGCCCAACAGGTCGGCCTGGCGGCACACGGCCGCAAAGTCGCCGGGCGTGAGCTGGTCGAGCTGGGCCAGGCGTTCGCGATGCTCGAATGGCAGGGCGGCCCGCGCGTCACCGAGGGCCTCGGCGGCGAACATGCGCTCACGCTGCGCCGGCAGGAGCGGATGGAAGCGGATCTTGAACGTAAAGCGGCGCAGCGCCGCCTCGTCCAGATCCTCGAAGAGATTGGTCGTGCAGATGAAGATGCCGGCGAAGCGCTCCATGCCTTGGAGCATCTCGTTGACCTCGCTGACCTCGTAGTGGCGCTCGGCCATGCGGCGGCTGCGCAGGAAGCTGTCGGCCTCGTCGAGCAGCAGCACCGCGCCCTCGGCCTGGGCCTCCTCGAACATGCGGGCCATGTTCTGCTCGGTCTCGCCGACGTACTTGCTCACCAGATCGGAGGCCTGGCGCACCAGCAGGGGCTGTTGCAGCTCGGCGGCGATGTGCTCGGCCAGCGCCGTCTTGCCGCTGCCCGGCGGGCCGTGGAAGCACAGCGTGCCGAGCTGGCGGCGGCGCAGGGCCTCGACGATGCGCGGCACCGGGAAGCGCGACTCGGTGTGCAGCAGGCCAAGGTCGTAATGCGTCACGCTCACGCGCGGGCCGCGCTCGCCGGCCCCGACGCCGAGCGCCCGGTCGGCGTTGGCCAGCTGGCGCTCGATCAGCGGCTCCAGCCGGGCGTCGTCATCGCCCTCGCGCGCCAGGCAGGCAAAGCGCACCGCGGTGCGGATCTGCGCGGGGGTGAGCCCCTTGCGAGCGGTGAGCCGGGCCACGAAGCCCTCGCCGACCGGCACCCCGGCCAGGGCCTTGCGCACCAGGCCCTCACGGGCTCCGGGCGGGGGCGAGCGCAGTTCGAGATGGTACTGAAAGCGGCGCCGGAAGGCTGGGTCGATTTGTTCGATGCGGTTGGTCACCCAGATCACCGGCACGGGGTTGCTCTCGAGCACCTGGTTCACCCAGGCCTTGCCACTGACCGATCCGCTGGGCGGGCCCTCGCCGGCGTCGAGCCGGGCCATCCATTGCGCGGCGTCGGTGGACAGCGGCGGAAAGACATCCTCGACCTCGTCGAAGAGCAAGGCCACGTTGGGGCTGCCCTTGAGGAAGACATGGCTGATCTGCAGCGAGCGGTAGCGGTCGCGGCCCGACAGGGAGTTGCCGTCCCGGTCGGCGTACTCCACCTCGTAGAGCTCGAGTCCGGCGGACTTGGCCATGACCTTGGCCAGTTCGGTCTTGCCGGTGCCGGGCGGGCCATAGACCAGGATGTTGACGCCGGCCTCGCGGCGCGCCACCGCATTGCGCAGCAGGGCGACCATCACGCGCGCGTCCTCGGCCACGTAATGGAAGTCGGCCAGCGTGAGCTCGGTGGGCGTGGCCGGCCGGGTGAACACGGCCATCAGGTCGGCCGGATCGCGGTATTCGCGCATCAGCACCGGGGGCAGTTGCTCGGAGACTTTCATCAAGTCGGCCAGGTCGGTGATGTTGTGCTCGGAGATCAGGTTCTCGACCATGCCGATGCGCTCCAGGCGCGATCCGGCGCGCAGGGCCTCGGCCACCTCGCGTTCATCGACCTGGGCCACCTCGGCCAGCAGGGCATAGGCCTCCTGGGCATTGGCCACCTTGAACTCCACCAGCAGGCCGCGCAGCTCGCGCTGGTAACGCGCGAGCGTGCCGTACAGCAACAGGGCCCGCTCGGCCGGGTTGAGCTGCAACAGCCCGCCCAGGGCGTCGATGTTGCGCTGCACCAGGGTCGATGCCCGCCGCAGATCGCGGTCGAGCCAGTCGCGCGTGGCGCCGAGCACGGCCATCAGATCCTTGGGCGCGTCCTTGATGTACTCGTCGAGGTAGAAGAACAGTGTGCCCTCCTCGTAGGGGCCTCGCCAGGCGCCATGACGCAGGAGAAAGGCCTCGTCGTCCAGCCGTTCGTGGCCCCGCCACAGGGCGTTGCCGGCGCAGCGCCGGCCGAGGTACTCTCGCAGCCGTTGCAACACCGGCGCAGGCCAGACGAGATGGCGACCGGTCAGGCCCAGCAGGGCGTTCCAGTCGCGCCGCACGTTGAAGCGCCCCGGATGACGCAGCGTGAGCGTGAGCACGAAGTGCGAGCACATGCGGTCGAGCACGGGCGCCTCGCGCAGCCCAGGGGAAGGCCATTCGCGTGCCTGCGCCAGACGTCGAACCATGGACACCTCCTTGTCGCCAAGGATGGACGTGCGGCCACCATAACGCAGGCCAGGCGGCATGGGAAGCCCGCCGCCGCCGCGGCAGGCCCGGGGTTTCAAAGGGCAGATGCCGTGGCCTGCGGCCTGCCGCGGTCAATTTGCTGGATCGAGGCTCAGTGCAGCACCACCGGCTGGTGCATCAGCGAGGTGAATCGCTCGATATAGGCGTCGATCTCCTCGACGCTGGGCGAGGTCTGGATCAGGGCTTCGACGCCGGCCTTGAAGCTTTCGGCCATCGCCCCTTCAAGGTAGATCTCCTTGCGCGAGAACTTGTCCACGATCTCGTAGCCCCCGCGAGTGAGCGCCCCGGTCGTCTCGCCGGCCCGGGATGCAGGCTCGCTTGCGGGCACCTCAAAGGCCACGACGGCGAAATTGTCCGAGTTGTAGAGCATTTGCATGGAGCACTCTCCTTCACGGGCCGGGCTTGGCGCGGCCTGTGTGGCTGTACCGCCCGGTCCCTGCTGTGGGTGAGATCTGGGGATGCCGCTGCAAGTTTCAAGCCCGCCGTCCACCCCCTTGCCGGAGGTATCGGCGGCCCGGGCGGCGGCTTGAGAACCTCAACCCCCCGCCAGCACGAGCTCGAAGGGCTCGTCGCGGCCTTCGACGAGGCGGGCGCGCACCGGCAGGTGGTGGCGCGAGGGATCCAGCCACACCTCGGCGCGAGTGCCACTGGCGGAAGCGTTCAGGCGCTCCAGGCGCAGGGCACGCACACTGCGCCCGTCGGTCAGGGCGATCGTCTGGTCCCCGTGCGAGAGGAACACCCAACGATCCAGATCGGCGCGCGCGCTCACGACGAGCAAGCTCAGCTCGCGGCCGGCTTGGTGCCAGCTGGCATCGGCCTGCACGATGGCCGGCAGCTGGATCATCCAGCTCAGACGGTCCTGCAGGCCCGGTTGCAGCGGCCGGGTGTCCTCGCGGCCGCTGAAGGTGATGGGGCCGCGCGGCCGATGAAAATCGGCCACCCTCGGCGGGCGCTTCAGGCGTTCGTCGGTGAAGCGCTCAGGCACCAGGCCCGAGGCCTCGAGCAGGCCGGTGCTGGTCTGGGTCAGGATGGTACCCAGCAGCGGCACGCGCGCCTGCAGTTGCAGCTCGTACCGGGGCGGCCGGGGATCCCAGCTCAGGCGGCCCTGGCCGGACAGGATGCCGCGGCGCACCTGGTAGTCCAGCGTGGCCGGCGGCGGCCATGCGGTGCGATAGACCGGCGGCGGGCCATCGGGCTGCCCGGCCCAGGCCACCGACGGGCCAGCCCAAACCAGGGTCTGCAGCAGGCGGCGCCGGCTGCGGTCAGGCGCCATGGCGGGCCCGCTCGCCCAAGGGGCGCTGCCTACAATCGTGCATTCTGCGTTTCCCTCTCCCGGCATGAAACTCGCCACGTACAAGGATGGTTCGCGCGATGGACAGCTCGTCGTGGTGTCGCGCGACCTCACCCAGGCCCATTATGCGGCCGGCATCGCCACCCGCTTGCAGCAGGTGCTGGACGACTGGAACTTCCTGTCGCCGCAGTTGCAGGATCTGTACGTGACCCTCAACCAAGGCCGTGCCCGCCACGCCTTCCCCTTCGATCCGGCGCTGTGCATGGCCCCCCTGCCCCGCCCGGTGCAGGCCTACGACGCCTGGGCCAGCGCCGCGCACCTCGAGCGCCTGGGCTGGCCGGTGCCGGCCAAGGTCGATGGCCCGCTCGTGCGGCCCTGGGTCGGCGACGTGCTGGGGCCGACCGATCCGCCGCCCGGGCCGACGGCGCAGGCTGCTGCGGACCTCGGGCCCGGGCTGGCGGTCGTCACCGGCGACGTGGCCCCGGCGTGCAGCCCCGCCGAGGCGCTGGAGGGCGTGCGGCTGCTGATGCTGGCCTGCACCTGGACGCTGCCGGCCCGGCTGGAGGAGGAGCGGGCGCTGGGCCTGGGGCTGCTGCACGGCCGCCCTGCCACGTCGTACGGCCCGGTGGCCGTCACGCCCGACGAACTGGGCGAGGCCTGGCGGCGCGGCCGCGTGCACCTGGGCCTGAAGGTGCAGGCCCAGGGCCGGCGCCTGTGTCGTGGCGATGCCGGGGCCGCGATGGCCTGGCACGTGGGCCGCTGGCTGGCCCAGGCCGCCCGCACACGGGCCCTGCCCGCCGGCACCGTCGTGCACAGCGGGCCGCTCAGCCCGGTCGAGCCCTCTGGCGGGGTGGCCTGCCTGGCCGAGCGGCGCGCCCAGGAGACCCGCGAGCACGGCGAGCCGCGCAGCCCCTGGCTGCTGGCCGGCGACCGCGTGCACATCGAGCTGCAAGCCGACGACGGCAGCCCCCCGATGGGCGCCATCGACTGCGAAGTGCCCGCTCAAGGATAAGGAATGCGTTCCGTCTCGCCGGGCACCGGCGGGAAGGCCTGCGGATCCTGGCGGGCCCAGGCCTGGACGGCCTGCTCGATGCGTTCCTGGCGCGAGGAGACGAAGTTCCAGCGCATGTGACGCGGGTGCTCGGCGGTATTGCCCGGGCCCAGGTCGAGCGGGTCGCCGCCGATCAGCATGAAGCGCACCGCCTCCAGCGCCCGCAGGCGCACCGGCCGCGGCGGCAGCACGAGCATGTCGCCGGGGTTCAGCGGCTCGCCGTCGGCCGTGAGCGAGCCCGAGACGACGTACAGCGCCCGCTCCTCGTGCTCCAGCGGGACCTCCATGTGAGCGGTCGATTCGATCTCGCCGGCCACATAGAGCGTGCGGCTGCGCACCGGCACTGGCGAGGTCTGGCCAAAGGCGTCGCCGGCGATCACGCGCAGGTGCACGCCGGCCGAGCGCACCTCGGGCAGGCCGGCCGCGCTGACGTGAACGAAGTCGGGCAGGGCCTCCTCGTCGGCCAGCGGCAGCGCCACCCAGGTCTGGATGCCATGCAGGCGGTGCCCAGCCGCGCGCAGCGCCTGCGGCGAGCGCTCGGAATGCACGATGCCGCGCCCGGCGACCATCCAGTTGACGTCGCCCGGACGGATGTCGCGCACCGTGCCCAGGCTGTCGCGATGGGTGATCACGCCCTCGAAGAGGTAGGTGACGGTGGCCAGACCGATGTGAGGGTGGGGCCGCACGTCCAGTCCCTGGCCCGGCGCGAATTCGGCCGGGCCCATGTGGTCGAAGAAAACGAAAGGGCCCACGGCCCGGGCGGCGGCGGCCGGCAGCAGGCGGCGCACCATGAAACCATCGCCCAGGTCGTGGGTGTGGGAGGCCAGCCGGATGAATGCCATAGGGGGTCGTCCTCACGATGCGGCAGGCATCTGCCGGGACTTCAGCCTACCACCACCGGCGAGATCCAGGGCAGCCTGCGCCCCAAACCCCGAGTGCCGATGCGCTTGGCCGCTGCGCACCGGCAGCGCACAATGGCCCTCAGCGCAGCAACCACGGAGCCCCCGCGATGAGCGACCCCCTGCAAGGCATCGGCAAGCTGGTGCCCGGTTTCGACTTCCTGCAAGGCCTGGTGAAGAATGCCGGCTCGGCCCTGCCCAACTTCGGGCAGTGGGTCGCCCCCACGCTCAACCCCGAGGAGCTGGAAAAACGCATCGAGGAACTGCGCACCGTGCAGTTCTGGCTGGAGCAAAACGCCCGCATGCTCGGCGCCACCATCCAGGCGCTGGAGGTGCAGCGCATGACGCTGTCCACGCTGAAGACCATGAACGTGCCGGTGGAGACCTTGCGCGAGTCGCTGACGCTGCGCCCGCCCGAGGCTGCCGCGAAGGCGGCGGACCGACCGAAGACGCGCCGGCGTCCGGCCGCGAAGGCGGCAGCCCTGGCGAGCGGGGCGGCCGCGGCACCGGCCGTCGATCCGGTGCAGTGGTGGGGCGCCCTGACCCGCCAGTTCACCACTCTGGCCGCCTCGGCCATGAAGGATGCCGCCAGCGAATCGGCGCGCCACCTGGCCGGCGAACTGGTCCGTCAGTCGTTCACGGCCGCCGAGGATACCCTGCGCAAGAGCGTGGCCACCGCGGGCAAGGCCGCCCGTCAGGTCAAGGCCGGCGCCGCCGGCGCTGCCGGACTGGCCGCACGGGCGGGCCAGGCCGCCGGCCAAGTGGCGATGCAGGCCGCCACCCCGAAGCCACGCGCATCGGCGCCCCGCCGGCCGTCCGCCAAGGCCCGCAAGGGCTGAGCCTCAGGACCGCCGATCCCGTTGCCGGTGCTGCCAGGCGCCCAGGGCCACCAGGAATGCCAGGGCCAGCTCCATCACCTCCTCGATGGCGGTCTGCCAGGCCCGCACGGCGGCCCCGAGCACGATGCCCAGCTCCTCGGCCAGGATGGCCGGGGCGCGGTCGGCCACCTTGCCCACCACCAGCGTCACCGCGAAGGTGAGCACCGTGACGGCCACCGGATCGCCGCGCCGCAGGCCGCGCAGCACGCCCGGCCCCCGCCGCACGACGAGGTGGGCGCAGGCCAAGGCCACCGGGGCCAGCACCAGTGCGGCCACCACGCGGTGCAGGGGGCGTCCGTCGCGCAGGAAGAAGCTGAACTTGAGCACGCTCGTGCCGGTGAAGGCCTTGTGCCAATCCATCTCGCGGGCCGCAAACGCCAACATCACGACGGCCAGCGAGGCCCACAGCCGCCAGTCGTCCTCGGGCCGGCGCCACGCCGCGATGAGGGCGGCCGTGACCACATACAGGGCAGCGTTGAGCCCCTCGACGGGCCCATGCTCACTCATCAGCGCCATCGTGGCCGGCGCCGGCAGGACGATCCAGACCAGGTGGGCCAGCCCCAGGAAGGCCAGGGCCAGCCAGACGGCGGCGCCAGGCCGCAGGGCGAAGGAAGAAGAAGAGGGGGGCATGGGCATGTCGGACGGCCGTGACGGCCCCAGGGCCGCGCATCTTTGCGTCCTGAGCAAAGCCGAAATGATGCCTCAAAGCGCGCAGTGTTCAGCCCACGCTCAGCCGGCCGCGTTACATTGGCGGCACACGAGGAGACCCCCGATGAACGCTCCCCTGCGTCCCGACACGCTGGCCGCAGCCGACGAAGCGGACGAACGCACCCGGCGCCAGGCCGAGGTGGTGCAGGCCCTGTCGCAGGTGCTGCCCGCGCATGCACTGCTGTGGCACCGCGAGGACACCACACCCTACGAATGCGATGGGCTGACGGCCTATCGCGAGCAGCCGCTGGCCGTGGCCCTGCCCGAGACCGAGGAGCAGGTGGCCGCGGTGCTGCGCACCTGTCATCGACTGCAGGTGCCGGTGGTGGCGCGCGGCGCCGGCACCGGCTTGTCGGGGGGCGCCCTGCCCCACCGCCTGGGCGTGACGCTGAGCCTGGCCAAGTTCAACCGCATCGTGCGCATCGACCCGCATGCACGGATCGCCGTGGTGCAGTCGGGCGTGCGCAACCTGGCCATCAGTGAAGCGGCCGCGCCCTATGGCCTGTACTACGCGCCCGATCCGAGCAGCCAGATCGCCTGCACCATCGGAGGCAACGTCGCCGAGAACTCGGGCGGCGTGCACTGTCTGAAGTACGGGCTCACCGTGCACAACGTGCTGCGGGTGCGTGGCTACACGGTCGCAGGCGAGCCGCTGGAACTGGGCAGCCATGCGCTGGACGCGCCGGGCCTGGACCTGTTGGCTGTCTTCATCGGCAGCGAGGGCATGCTCGGCGTGGTCACCGAGGTGACCGTGAAACTGGTGCCCAAGCCGCAACTGGCGCGCTGCATCATGGCCAGCTTCGACGACATCCGCAAGGCCGGCGACGCCGTGGCCAACGTGATCGCCGCCGGCATCATCCCCGCCGGGCTGGAAATGATGGACAAGCCGATGACGGCTGCCGTCGAGGCCTTCGTGCATGCCGGCTACGACCTGGACGCGCAGGCCATCTTGCTGTGCGAGAGCGACGGCACGCCCGAGGAGGTAGCCGAGGAGATCGCGCGCATGATGGACGTGCTCGTCGCCTCGGGCGCCACGCGCGTGGAGGTGAGCAAGGACGAGGCGCAGCGGCTGAAGTTCTGGAGCGGTCGCAAGAACGCCTTCCCCGCCAGCGGCCGCATCAGCCCGGACTACATGTGCATGGACTCGACCATCCCGCGCAAGCGCCTGGCCGACATCCTGCTGGCGATTCAGCAGATGGAAAAGACATACGGCCTGCGCTGCGCCAACGTTTTCCATGCCGGCGACGGCAACCTGCATCCGCTCATCCTCTTCGACGCCAACGACCCCGACCAACTGCACCGCTGCGAGCGCTTCGGCGCCGACATCCTCGAAACCAGTGTGGCCCTGGGCGGCACCGTCACCGGCGAGCACGGAGTGGGCGTCGAGAAGCTCAACTCGATGTGCGTGCAGTTCTCGCCGGCCGAGCTGGAGCAGATGCGTGCGCTCAAGCGCGCCTTCGACCCCGCCGAGGGGCTCAATCCCGGCAAGGTGGTGCCCACGCTGAACCGCTGTGCCGAGTACGGCAAGATGCACGTGCGCAAGGGATTGCTGCCCTTCCCCGAGTTGGAACGCTTCTGACCCCTTTGCCCCTTCCTTGCGCATGAACCCGGATCCTGCCCTCGACCGCCTGATCGACCAGGTGCGCGCCGCGCTGGCCGACGGCCGCCCCTTGGCCATCCAGGGCGGCCGCACGAAGTCGTTTTACGGCGAACCCCTCGTGGGCGAGCCGCTGGAGCTGCGGCCGTTGGCCGGCATCTCCAGCTACGAACCCACCGAACTCGTCGTCACCGCCCGTGCCGGCACACCGCTGGACGAGTTGGAGGCCGCCCTGGCCGAGAAAGGCCAGTGCCTGCCCTTCGAGCCGCCGCGCTTTGCCAGCGGCGGCACCGTGGGCGGCATGGTGGCCGCCGGCCTGTCCGGTCCCTCGCGGGCCGCGGTGGGCGCGGTGCGCGATTACGTGCTGGGTGCCACGATGCTCAACGGGCGGGCCCAGGTGCTGAGCTTCGGCGGCCAGGTGATGAAGAACGTGGCGGGCTACGACGTCTCCCGATTGCTGGCCGGCTCGCTGGGCACGCTCGGGGTGATCCTCGAGGTCTCGCTGAAGGTGCTGCCGATGGCGCCGGCCACCGCCACCTTGCGCTTCGAGATGGACGAGGGCACCGCGCTGCAGCGGCTCAACGAATGGGCCGCGCAGCCCCTGCCCCTGAACGCGAGTGCCTGGTGGGATGGCGCCCTGCTGCTGCGGCTGCGCGGCGCCCAGGCCGCCGTGGCCGCCGCCAGCCGGCAACTCGGCGGCGACCCCATCCCGGCGATGCAGGCCGGCCCCTTCTGGGAGGGCCTGCGCGACCAGCGCGACGAGTTCTTCGTCAAGGCCCGCGCCGCGGTGCAGACCGGCGCCGGCCTGTGGCGGCTGTCCGTGCCGCCGACGGCCGCCCCGCTGCGCCTGCCGGGCGAGCAGCTCATCGAATGGGGAGGGGGCCAGCGCTGGTGGTGCACGCCGGCGCCGGCAGCCGCCGTGCGCGAGGCCGCCCGCCAGGCCGGCGGCCACGCCACGCGCTTCCATGGCCCGCCGGACGGCCCGGTCTTCACGCCCCTGCCGCCGGTGCTGGAGCGGCTGCATCGTTCGCTCAAGGCGGCCTTCGACCCGCAGGGCCTGTTCAACCGTGGCCGCCTCCTGAGCGGCCTGTGACCTCCGAGCCCCTTCGCATGCAGACCCATCTCGCCCCCGAATTCCGCGACACGCCCGAGGGCCGGGAGGCCGAGGCCATCCTGCGCAAGTGCGTGCACTGCGGCTTTTGCACCGCCACCTGCCCCACTTACCAGTTGCTGGGCGACGAACTCGACGGGCCGCGCGGACGCATCTACCTGATGAAGCAGGTGCTCGAAGGCCAGAGCGTCACGCGCAAGACGCAAGTGCACCTGGATCGCTGCCTGACCTGTCGCAACTGCGAATCGACCTGCCCCTCGGGCGTGCAATACGGGCATCTGGTGGACATCGGCCGCCGGATCGTGGAGGAGCGCGTCGAGCGGCCCGCCGGCGAAAAGCTCGTGCGCGCCATGCTGCGCGAGGGGCTGACCTCGCGTCTGTTCGGCCCGGCAATGAAGCTGGGCCAGATGGTGCGACCGCTGCTGCCCGGCGCGCTGAAGCACAAGGTACCGCCACGCGACAGACGCGCACGCGCCCACCAGTGGCCCACGCGCACGCACGAGCGCAAGGTGCTGATGCTCACGGGCTGCGTGCAGCCGGCCATGATGCCCAACATCAACAGCGCCACGGCGCGTGTGCTGGACGCCGCCGGCATCCAGACCCTGGTGGCCGACGGCGCGGGCTGCTGCGGCGCGATCCGCACCCACCTCAACGACCACGAGGGCGGCCTGGCCGACATGCGGCGCAACGTCGATGCCTGGTGGCCGCTGGTCAGCCGCGGCGAGGTCGAGGCGATCGTGATGAACGCCTCGGGCTGCGGCGTGACGGTGAAGGAGTACGGACACGCCCTGCAGCACGACCCCGATTACGCCGAGCGCGCGCAGCGCATCAGCGCGCTCACGCGCGATCTGAGCGAACTCCTGCCCGCCCTGGTGCCCACGCTGAAGTCGCGTTTGCGGCGCGACGTCGGCTCCGGCAGGATCGCCTTCCATCCGCCTTGCACGCTGCAGCACGGGCAGCAGTTGCGCGGCGGCGTCGAGCAAGTGTTGCGCGAGCTGGGCTTCGAAGTGCAGCTGGCTGCCAACGAATCCCACCTGTGCTGCGGCTCGGCCGGCACCTATTCGGTGCTGCAGCCCGAGCTGGCCTACCAGCTTCGCGACCGCAAGCTCTCGCACCTGCTGCCGCTGCAGCCACAGGCCATCGTCTCGGCCAACATCGGCTGCATCCAGCACCTGCAAACCGGCACGATGACGCCGGTGCGGCACTGGATCGAGCTGGTCGACGAGGCGTTGCACGGCACCTGAAGAAAAAGGCCCTGCGGGGAGACGCCGCAGGGCCATGAAAGGAAGGGGCCTGGTGGCTCCTTCCCGGCAGCTCAGCGCACGCGGCCGGCGCGCCAGGCGGCGAGCAGCTTCTCGTACTCGATGGTCTCACCCTTGGGCTTCTCGTTGGCCAGCTTGGCCCACGGAGCCCCCTTGTCGCTCAGCCACTTCTTCGGATCCTCCTTCTTGTTGAGCTTGGGCGCACAGCGGGCCATGCCGGCGCGCTCCAGGCGGGCCAGCACCTGGTCCATCTCCTCGGCCAGGTTGTCCATGGCCTGCTGCGGGGTCTTCTCACCCGTCACGGCCACCGCCACGTTCTTCCACCACAGTTGTGCCAGCTTGGGGTAATCGGGCACGTTGGTGCCGGTGGGTGTCCAGGCCACGCGGGCCGGGCTGCGATAGAACTCCACCAGGCCGCCCAGCTTGGGCGCGAGGTCGGTCATGGCCTTGGACTGGATGTCGCTTTCACGAATGGGTGTCAGGCCCACGATGGTCTTCTTCAGCGACACAGTCTTGGAAGTCACGAACTGGGCGTACAGCCAGGCAGCAGCGGTGCGGTTCGGGTCATGCTTGGCGAAGAAGGTCCAGGAACCCACGTCCTGGTAGCCGTTTTGCATGCCCTGCTTCCAGTACGGGCCATACGGTGACGGAGCCATGCGCCATTTCGGCGTGCCATCGGCATTGACCACCGGCAGGCCCGGCTTGGTCATGTCGGCGGTGAAGGCCGTGTACCAGAAGATCTGCTGCGCGATCTGGCCCTGGGCCGGCACCGGCCCGGCTTCGCTGAAGGTCATGCCCGTGGCTTCCTTGGGCGCGTACTTCTTCATCCAGTCCACGTACTTGGTGAGTGCGTAGACGGCCGCAGGCGAATTGGTGGCCCCGCCGCGCGCCACCGAGGCCCCCACCGGGTGGCAGCCATCGGGCGTGGTGCGGATGCCCCATTCGTCCACCGGCTTGCCGTTGGGGATGCCAATGTCGGCGGTGCCCGCCATGGACAGCCAGGCGTCGGTGAAGCGCCAGCCCAGGCTGGGATCCTTCTTGCCGTAATCCATGTGGCCGTAGATGGGCTTGCCGTCGATGGTCTTCACGTCGTTGGTGAAAAACTCGGCAATGTCCTCGTAGGCGCTCCAGTTCAGCGGCACGCCCAGGTCGTAGCCGTATTTGGCCTTGAAGCGATCCTTCAGATCTTTACGCTCGAAGAGGTCGGCACGGAACCAGTACAGGTTGGCGAACTGCTGGTCGGGCAGCTGATAGACCTTGCCGTCCGGTGCGGTGGTGAAACTCAGGCCGATGAAGTCCTTGAGGTCGAGACCCGGGTTGGTCCATTCCTTGCCCGCGCCGGCCATGTAGTCGGTCAGGTTCATGATGTGACCATAGCGCCAGTGCGTGCCGATCAGGTCGGAGTCGGAGATCCATCCGTCATAGATCGACTTGCCCGACTGCATCGAGGTCTGCAGCTTCTCGACCACGTCGCCTTCCTGAATGAGGTCGTGCTTGACCTTGATGCCGGTGATCTCCTCGAAGGCTTTGGCAAGCGTCTTGGACTCGTATTCGTGGGTGGTGATCGTCTCGGACACCACCGAGATCTCCTTCACCCCCTTGGCCTGCAGCTTCTTGGCCGCTTCGATGAACCACTTCATCTCGGCCATCTGCTGATCCTTGGTCAGCGTCGAAGGCTGGAACTCGGTGTCGATCCAACGCTTGGCCTCGGGCTCACCGGCCCAGGCGGCCTGACCAACCGCCAAGGCCATCGCAGCGAAGGCGATCGCCTTCATGTGCACTTTCATCACAGGTCTCCTCATGAGCGCGCCCCTCGTACGTCTGGATCCCGGCCCTGGGGGGCGAGGCGGGCCGGATCCGTCAAACCGATGTCGGCTCAGCCCTTGCGCATGATCAGTGCGACCAGGCCCATCGAAAGCACGAAGCTGATCCACACGGAGGGCGGATCCTCGAGTGAGAACCACTCGACGAAGCTCTCGCCCAGCCCCACCCAGGCCAGGTTCACGTAGGCCGCGCACAGCAGGCCGATGAACAGCCGGTCACCGCGGGTGGTGGGGATGGGCAAGAAGCCCTTGCGCATGACCGTGGGGGACTTGATCTCCCAGATCGTCATGCCCACCAGCATCAGCACGATGCAGATGAAGAACACGGCCACCGGGGTGGTCCAGACCATCCAATCCAACATGTCAGACCCTCCCCATCGCGAAGCCCTTGGCGATGTAATGCCGCACGAACCAGATCACGATGGCGCCGGGCACGATGGTGAGCACCCCGGCGGCGGCCAGCACGGCCCAGTCCATGCCCGAGGCGCTGACGGTGCGCGTCATCGTCGCGACGATGGGCTTGGCGTTCACGCTGGTCAGCGTACGCGCCAGCAGCAGCTCCACCCAACTGAACATGAAGCAGAAGAAGGCCGCCACGCCCACGCCGGCCTTGATGAGCGGCAGGAAGATCGTGAGGAAAAAGCGCGGGAAGCTGTAGCCGTCGATGTACGCCGTCTCGTCGATCTCTCGCGGCACGCCGCTCATGAAGCCCTCCAGGATCCACACGGCCAAGGGCACGTTGAACACCAGGTGCGCCAGGGCCACCGCCCAGTGGGTGTCCATCAGTCCCAGCGTCGTGTAAAGCTGGAAGAAGGGCAGCAAGAACACCGCCGGCGGCGTCATCCGGTTGGTCAGCAACCAGAAAAAGACATGCTTGTCGCCCAGGAAGCGGTAGCGCGAGAAGGCATAGGCCGCCGGCAGCGCCACGGTGATCGAGATCACCGTGTTGATCGCCACGTAGATGAGGCTGTTGATGTAGCCCGAGTACCACGACGGGTCGGTGAAGATCGTGCGGTAGTTGTCCCAGGTGAAGTCCTGCGGCCAGAAAGTGAAGCTCGACAGGATCTCGTTGTTGGTCTTGAAGCTCATGTTGACCATCCAGTAGATGGGCAAGATGGCAAAGACCAGGTAGGCGATCAGGAAGAGCGTGCGCTTTTGGAAGCGTCCGGTCGGGTTCATTGCCCGCCCTCCTTCGGCGTGGTGCCCACGCGCTGCATCCAGTTGTAGAGGATGAAGCACAGCAGCAAGATGATGAGGAAGTAGATCAGCGAGAAGGCCGCTGCCGGGCCGAGGTCGAACTGGCCCACGGCCTTCTGAGTGAGGTACTGCGACAGGAAGGTGGTGGCGTTGCCCGGGCCGCCGCCGGTGAGCACGAAGGGCTCGGTGTAGATCATGAAGCTGTCCATGAAGCGCAGCAGCACCGCGATCATCAGCACGCCGCGCAGCTTGGGCAGCTGGATGTAGCGGAAGACGGCGAACTTGCTCGCCCCGTCGATACGCGCGGCCTGGTAATAGGCATCCGGGATGCTGCGCAGACCGGCATAGCACAGCAGCGCCACCAGCGGCGTCCAGTGCCACACATCCATCACCAGCACGGTCAGCCAGGCATCGGTGGCGTCGCCCGTGTAGTTGTAGTCGAAGCCCAGCCATTGCAGCGCCGCACCCAGCAGGCCGATGTCGGTGCGGCCGTAGATCTGCCAGATCGTGCCGACCACGTTCCAGGGAATGAGCAGCGACAGCGCCACGATGACCAGCACGGCCGAGGCCTTCCAGCCCTGCGCCGGCATGGACAGCGCCAGCAGGATGCCCAGCGGAATCTCCACCGCCAGCACGGCCATCGAAAAGCCAAGCTGGCGCAGCAGCGCACCGTGAAGCTCCTCGTCGCGCATCACCATCGCGAACCACTCGGTGCCCACGAAAACGCGACGCTCGGGCGAGATGATGTCTTGCACCGAGTAGTTCACCACCGTCATGAGCGGCAGGATGGCCGAGAAGGCCACGCAGATGAAGACCGGCAACACCAGCAGCCAGGCCTTCTGATTGACCGGCTTGAGCTCGTCGTTCATGCCAGCAGCTCCTCGTTCTTGTAGTAGCAGGTGTGCGGTCCCACCAGGCGCAGCCACATCATCTCCCCGGCGGCAGGCACCCGGGCCTCGGGACTCAGCCGCGCCCTCAAGACGGCCTGATCCACCCGGCTCGTGAGCATCCAGTAGGTGCCGATGTCTTGCACCTGCTCGATGCGCACCGCCACGGCATCGGGGTGCCCCTCGGGGGCGGGCTCCACGTACTCCGGCCGCACCCCCAGCACGAACTCACCGGCTTGGCGCAGGGCTTCGACCTTGTCCGCAGGTGCCGCCAGCCGGCTGTCGCCGACCAGCAACTGCCCATCGGCATAGCGAGCCTGCAGGAAGTTCATGCCCGGCGAGCCGATGAAGTGCCCGACGAAAGTGTGCCGGGGCCGCTCGAAGAGTTCGTCGGCGGTGCCCACCTGCACGGCGCGGCCGCGCGTCATCACGACCACCTCGTCGGCGAAGGTCAGCGCCTCGACCTGATCGTGGGTGACGTAGATCAGCGTGAGCTTGAGTTCGTGGTGGATCTGCTTGAGCTTGCGCCTCAGCTGCCACTTCAGGTGTGGGTCGATCACTGTGAGCGGCTCGTCGAACAGCACGGCCGAGACATCCTCGCGCACCAGGCCGCGGCCCAGCGAGATCTTCTGCTTGGCATCGGCGCTGAGGTTGGCCGCACGCTGGTGGAGCTGACCGCTCAACTCGAGCATCTCTGCGATCACCCCCACGCGCTGCCGGATGCGATCGGGGCTGACGCCACGATTGCGCAAGGGGAACGCCAGGTTCTCGGCCACGGTCATCGTGTCGTAGATGACCGGGAACTGAAAGACCTGGGCGATGTTGCGCTCCTGAGGGCTCAGACGGGTCACGTCGCGCCCGTCGAACATCACCGTACCTTGAGACGGCGTGATCAGGCCCGAGATGATGTTGAGCATGGTCGTCTTGCCGCAGCCCGAGGGGCCTAGCAAAGCGTAGGCCCCACCATCGCGAAAGCTCATCTTCAGCGGCAGCAACGCGTAGTCGCTGTCTTGCGTCGGCCGAGGCTTGTAGGCATGGGCCAGATCGAGGTCGATGCGGGCCATCAGGCTTCCCTCCGATTCGTCCGCTCGGGCGCCACGAGCAAGGCGCCGGCCTCATTGAAGACATACACCTGAGAAGGGTGCAGGTAGAGCGTGATCGAAGCCCCCAGGGCGAAGTCATGCACCCCGGTGAGCTGCGCCACCACTTCACCCACCGGCGTGTCCACGTGCACGAAGGTATCGCTGCCCGAAATCTCGGCGAGTTCCACGGTGCCGGGCAGGGCCACGTCACCCTCGCGGCGCCGCACGCGCAAGGCGCTGGCGCGCACGCCCAGGGTCACGCTGCGCGAGCCGTTCGAGGGCAGTGGCACACCCACCTGCACATTGCCCGGCAACTGCACGCCCAGCGTCGCGGCCTCGCCCGGCAGCAGGTTCATCGGCGGGTCGCTGAAAGCACGCGCCACACGGATGGACTGGGGACGGTGAAACACCTCGGCGGTGGGGCCGTACTGCAGCAGCTCACCCGCGTCCATCACGGCGGTATATCCGCCCAGCAGCAGGGCCTCGGTGGGCTCGGTGGTGGCATAGACCACCGTCGAGTCGCCCGTGGCGAAGAGCTGGGTGAGCTCCTCGCGCAGCTCCTCGCGCAGCTTGTAGTCGAGGTTCACCAGCGGCTCATCGAGCAGCATCAGCGGCGCCTGCTTGGCCAGCGCGCGGGCCAGGGCCACACGCTGCTGTTGGCCGCCCGACAGTTCCGCCGGCAGGCGGTTCAGGAAAGGCTCGATGTGCAGCTTGGCAGCCAAAGCCCGAACTCGGGCGTCGATGTCCTTTTCGCCGCGCAGCTTCAGCGGCGAAGCGATGTTGTCGCGCACCGTCATCGAGGGGTAGTTGATGAACTGCTGGTAGACCATCGCCACGTTGCGCCGGCGCACGCTCAGCCCGGTCACGTCGCGACCATCGACCCTCACCCGTCCGCGCGTCGGGACATCGAGCCCGGCCATCACACGCATCAGCGAGGTCTTACCGGCTTGTGTGGCGCCCAGCAGCACCGTGACGGCCCCGGGCACCAGGCTCAGGTCCAGGGGATAGAGATGGGTCTGTCCGCCCACCCGCTTCTCGATGCCTTCAAGCATCAACTGCATGTCGTCTCCCAGCTTGTTGTGCACGGCTGTCGAACCACTGCGCCACCGCGCTTTTTTGGTCTGCGCTGAAATGCAGGCCCAGCTTGCTGCGGCGCCACAGCACGTCCTCGGCGCACGTCGCCCACTCGTGGGTCCACAGGTAGTGCAGCTCGGCCTCGTAGAGTCCGGGCGCGACTTCTTCCCCCAAATCTGACAAGCCGCTCGCTTCGCCCAGCACCCAGTCGATGCGTGAGCCGTAGGCCCGGGCCAGGCGGCGGCGCACGCTTTGCGGCAGCCAAGGATGGCGCTGCGCGAGGGCTTGATCGAATCTCTCGAAGTCCCTGTCCGGGCGATGCGGCGCGCCAATGTAGGCGCTGAGGTCGCCCCCAGGCAGATAGCGCCCTTCGGTCCACCCCCCGGGGGCGTGGGCCAGCGGTGGGCCGAGCAGGTCGGCCGCCTCCTCGGCCAGCTTGCGGAAAGTGGTGATCTTGCCGCCCCACACCGACAGCAGCGGCGCCTGGGACGTGTCCAGCTCCAGCAGGTAGTCGCGCGTGACGGCCGAGGGGTCGCCCGAGGCATCGTCGAGCAGCGGCCGCACACCGGCGTAGGTCCACACCACGTCCGTGCGGGTGACGGGCTGGGCGAAATACCGGCTGGCCTGCTCGCACAAGTAGGCGATCTCGCTCTCGTCGATCTGCGCGGCGCCGATGGGGCCGTGGTGTTCGACGTCGGTGGTGCCGATGAGGGTGTACTGGCCCTCGTAGGGAATGGCAAAGATGATGCGCTTGTCGGGGTTTTGGAAGATGTAGGCCATCGGGTGGTCGAACATCTTCTTCACGACGATGTGGCTGCCTTTCACGAGGCGCAGCGATTTGGTGTGGTGCTGCTGCGCCTGGCGGCGCAGGAAGTCCTCAGTCCAGGGACCGGCGGCGTTCACGAGGGCCCGGGCGCGCACCTGCAGGGCTGCACCACGGGCCGGCTGCAGCGTGGCTTCCCAGCCCTGCGGGCTGCGACGTGCCTGCGTGCAGCGCGTGCGCGTGAGGATCATTGCGCCATGGGCCTGGGCGTCGAGCGCATTGAGCACCACGAGCCGGGCGTCGTCCACCCAGCCGTCGGAGTAGACGAAGCCCTTGGTGTAGCGGCCCTTGAGCGGTGCACCGGCCACATGATGGCGCAGGTCCACCGTCTCGGAGCCGGGCAGAACCTCCCGGCGCGCCAAATGGTCGTACAGGAACAGACCGGCGCGGATCATCCACACCGGCCGCATCGCCGGATCGTGCGGCATCACGAAGCGCAGCGGCCACATGATGTGCGGCGCGCTCTTGAGCAGCACCTCGCGCTCTTGCAGCGCCTTGCGCACCAGTGAGAACTCGTAGTACTCGAGATAACGCAGCCCGCCGTGGATCAGCTTGGTCGAGGACGAGGAGGTGTGCGAGGCCAGATCGTCCTTCTCGCACAGCACCACCTTCAGGCCACGCCCGGCCAAGTCGCGGGCGATGCCCGCGCCATTGATGCCGCCGCCCACGACGAGCACGTCGCAGTGCAGGGGCGCAGCGCCGGCCGCGGCAGCCGCGGCGACGTCCGGACGGTCGAAACTGGCGTGAGGCACGCGGTCCAAGGGCATCTCCTGAGGGGCTCGGGCGGTGAATGCGCCCGCAAATGTTCGATTATGTTCGTTTTTTGCTCCTCTTTTTTCGTTTTAGACCCAATCCCGTCCAATGACAAGGCCTGGTAAACCCTCATTCCTTTTCGTTTTCGTTCGCTTAAGGTTCGCGGCGCCCCCGCCGTCCCACGCGGGACAATGCGCGGCATGTCGAGCCCACCCTTGATGACCCCCAACCCCCGCCAATCGCAGTTGCTGGACGAGGTGCGTCGCCTCGGTTCGGTGTCGGTCGAGGCCCTGGCCGAACGCTTCGGAGTGACCCTGCAGACCGTGCGGCGCGACGTAAAGCTGCTCAGCGAGGCCGGGTTGGTGGCACGTTTCCATGGCGGCGTGCGCGTGCCCAGCTCGACGGTGGAAAACATTGCCTACCGCCAACGCCAGAGCCTGAACGCGCAGGCCAAACGCCGCATCGCGCGCGCGGTGGCCCAGGCCGTGCCCGAGGGCTGCTCGCTCATCCTGAACATCGGCACCACCACCGAGGCCGTGGCCCACGAGCTGTTGCGCCACCGCGGCCTGCGCGTGATCACCAACAATCTCAACGTGGCGGCCATCCTCAGCGACAACCCCGACTGCGAGGTCATCGTCGCCGGCGGCGTGGTGCGCTCGCGCGACCGCGGCATCATCGGCGAGGCCACGGTCGACTTCATCCGCCAGTTCCGCGTGGACATCGGCCTGATCGGCATCTCGGGCATCGAGGCCGACGGCACGCTGCGCGACTACGACTACCGTGAGGTGAAGGTCTCTCGCGCCATCGTCGAGCACTCGCGCGAGATCTGGCTCGCCGCCGACCACAGCAAGTTTCACCGGCCCGCGATGGTCGAACTGGGGCACCTGAGCGAACTCGACCGCCTGTTCACCGACGCGGCGCCGCCCGAGCCGTTTCCGGCCCTCCTCGCCGAGGCCGACGTGCAATGCATCATCGCTCCTGAGGACACGCCATGAACTACCTCCTCGCGCTGGACCAAGGCACTTCCAGCTCACGCAGCATCGTCTTCGACCGCGACGGCCAGATCGTCGCGATGGCCCAGCGCGAGTTCCGTCAGCTCTACCCCCAGCCCGGCTGGGTCGAACACGACCCACGCGAGATCTGGGACACCCAGCTCGCCACCGCGCGCGAGGTGCTGGCCCAGGTGGGTGCGCGCGCCCAGGCGATCGCCGCCCTGGGCATCACCAACCAGCGCGAGACCACCGTGGTGTGGGACCGCGCCACCGGCGAGCCCGTCTACAACGCCATCGTCTGGCAGGATCGCCGCGCCGAGCCCACCTGCGAAGCCCTGCGCGCCGCCGGCCTGGAGCCGGTGGTGCAGGCCAAAACCGGCCTGCGCATCGATGCCTATTTCTCGGGCACCAAGCTCAAGTGGATCCTCGACCACGTGCCCGCGGCACGCGCCAGGGCGCAGCGCGGCGAACTCGCCTTCGGCACGGTGGACAGCTGGCTGGTGTGGCAGCTCACCGGGGGGCGCGTGCACGCCACCGACGTGAGCAACGCCTCGCGCACCATGCTCTTCAACGTGCGCGACAACCGCTGGGACGAGGAGCTGCTGCGTGCGCTCGACATCCCCGCCTCGCTGCTGCCCGAAGTGCACCCGTCCAGCCACCGCTACGGCGAGGTCATCCCCGGCCTGCTCGACGCACAGGGCCCCAAGCACCTGGCGATTGCCGGCATCGCGGGCGACCAGCAGGCGGCCCTCTTCGGCCAGGCCTGCTTCAAGGCGGGCCTGGCGAAGAACACCTACGGCACTGGCTGCTTCATGCTGATGCACACCGGCGAGCGCTTCCAGCTTTCACAGAACGGCCTGGTCACCACCAGCGCCGCACAGCCCTCGGCCACGCCCGAGTTCGCACTGGAAGGCAGCGTCTTCATCGGCGGCGCCGTGGTGCAGTGGCTGCGCGACGGCCTGCGCGCCATCCAGGCCTCGGGCGAAGTGGAAAGCCTGGCCGACACCGTGCCCGACTCCGGCGGCGTGATGTTCGTGCCCGCCTTCACCGGCCTGGGCGCCCCCTACTGGAAACCCAAGGCCACCGGCGC
>NZ_JBKBSL010000008.1:55486-100420 GCF_046291045.1 Caldimonas sp.
TCCAGGCCTCGGGCGAAGTGGAAAGCCTGGCCGACACCGTGCCCGACTCCGGCGGCGTGATGTTCGTGCCCGCCTTCACCGGCCTGGGCGCCCCCTACTGGAAACCCAAGGCCACCGGCGCGATCGTCGGCCTCACCCGCGGCAGCACCGCCGCCCACATCGCCCGCGCCGCATTGGAATCGATCGCCTTCCAGAGTGCCGCACTCCTCCAGGCCATGAGCCGGGACCTGTCTGCCCCTCGTCCGGCGGGTACGCCGGACGGTCCCCCGGGGGGACGCGGGCCGGCTTCGGAGCGGCCGGGCGCTCGGCCCGCTGCGCTAACGGCCAGCCTCTCGCAAGTCACCGAGTTGCGCGTAGACGGCGGCGCCTGCGTCAACAACCTGCTCATGCAGTTCCAGGCCGACCTGCTGGGCATCCCCGTCGTGCGCCCCAAGGTCATCGAAACCACCGCCTTGGGCGCGGCCTACCTGGCCGGCCTGCAATGCGGCGTGTACAAGAACCTCGACGAACTCGCCGCCCTCTGGCAAGTGGACCGCCGCTTCCTCCCCACCATGCCGCGCAGCCGCGCCGAAGAGCTCATGGCGCGCTGGGAGCATGCGGTGAGGCAGGCGACGTTGGAGTGAGCGCGGCACCCACAGGCACCAGCCGTCGCGGGGGCACTCAGGCACTCAGAATCCCACTTCCTTCTGGTGCCGCACAGCGAGGATCGTGACGGCCTCCGGGCCAATGCGGTAGCGGGCCACGTAGCCGCTGTCGCCGAAATCGATGACCCAGTCGCGGAACTCGTCGGGCAGGTCTTCGATGGGGCGGCCGATCTGAGGCTGCAGGCCGAGCACCTGCACGGCATGGAGGATGGCCTCACCCGCGCGCTGGGCAGCGACGGGATTTTTGGGCCGGAGAAATTCTCGCAGGCGCTCCAGGTCTCGGATGGCGGCCGGCGCAAACCTCACTTGCGGCAACTCGGGGCAGGCAACTCGTTGTCGGTGCCCCAGCTCGCCAGCCAGGCCTCGACCTCTTCAGCCGTCGCATGCAGCCCGGTGGTGCGGTACTCTTCCCAGGCCTGGAGCGTGTCCTGGCGGAAGGCCTCACGCCGCTCCTCTCGTTCGACGTATTGGGTGATCGCCTCGCGCATCAGCCAGTGCGACGTGCGATGGCGAGCCTCGGCGAGGCGCTTCACGCGGGCCTTGGTGTTCTCGTCGAGCTTGATGGCCACGGGGCGGACGGCAGCAGCAGGCATGGCAGGCTTCCAGCTAAGTATCTTTAGGTATTACCTTAACATACCGCTATCGTGATCCAGCCCCATCTTGTCGCGTTGGTCCACCGCCGTGAGCCTGCACCTTCTGGACGAGCATGAAGCGCGGATGCAGGCCTATTCTGCTTTACAGAATCTCAGGGAAAGCGATCACGCATTCGGGCTGATGTGCCATTGAAGCCCCGTCGGCTGCTTCGCAGAATCGGGTGACGCGCTCGCGTTCCGATATCGACGATATCGTTCCGCAGAGCGGTTCCCCTACCCGATCTTGAGGAGACTTGCCGATGCTTCGCCGCCGCCAGTTCGTCCACTCCCTTGGCGCCGCCGCCACGGCCCTGGCTGTCCCCGCGTGGGCGCAGAGCGCCTGGCCCAGCCGGCCCATCCGGTTGATCGTGCCTTACCCGCCCGGTGGCTTCACCGATGTGACGGCGCGCCTGGTCGCCCAGGGGCTGCAGGCCCGGCTGGGCCAGCCGGTGATGGTGGACAACAAGCCCGGCGCCAACAGCATCATCGGTGTGGACCTGCTGGCCAAGTCGCCTGCCGACGGCTACACCTTCGCGATGGTGATCGCGGCCTACGCGGCCAACACCACGCTCTACCCCAAGCTGCCCTACGACCCGCGCAAGGATCTGACAGGCGTGAGCCTCGTGGGCTTGTCGCCGCTGGTGGCCGCGGTGAGCAACGACGCCCCCTACAAGACGGCCGCCGAACTGGTGGCTTACGCCAAAGCAAACCCTGGCAAGATCAGCTTCGGTTCCTCGGGCAACGGCTCGGCCGCGCACCTCACCACCGAACTGCTGAAGGCGCAGACGGGGACCTACATGGTGCACATCCCCTACCGCGGCGCAGCGGCGGCGCTCACCGACCTGATCGGTGGGCAGATCCAGCTCTTCTTCGATGCGGCGTCCGGCCTCATCCAGCCCGGCCGCTCGGGCCGCGTGCGGCTCATCGGCGTGGCCAGCGACCAGCGCCTGCCCACCCTGCCGGACGTGCCCACCTTCATCGAACAGGGCCTGCCGAAGTTCACTGGCAGCACCTGGGCCGGCGTGCTGGCGCCGGCGGGCACACCGCGCGACATCGTGCAACGCGTGTCCACCGAGATCGCCTCGCTGGTGAAGACCGACGAACTGCGCCAGCGCTTCGAGGGCATGGGCACCATCCCGGTGGGCAGCACGCCGGAGGCTTTCGAGCGGTTCATCGCAGAGGAAACCGCCAAATGGGGTGAGGTGATCCGGCGTGCCAAGGTGACGCCGGATTGACCCGGGATCCGGCTGTCAAGAGCCCCCAGGGCCGGACAGCCGAACGCGGGGTTCCAGCGCAGGTGTTCGCGGGCCTGCGTGAGTGAGGCCCGCAAGGCCTCGTACCGCGCGTCGGCCGTGGTGTCATCCTGCTCGCGCAGAAAGGTGTGGATGGGCATGTCGGTTCAGTCCTTCGCGACAGGGGCGGATGGGGGCGCGGCCAGGGCTTGATCCAGCGCCGCTTCGTCCAGCACGCGGCCGGCAGCGAGGTCTTCCAGACCCTCGAGGGCCGCCTGGACCAGCACCAGGCCGGCGTGCTCGGCCTCCAGCGCCGCGTCCACGCCAGCCCAACCCGCTCACCTCACCGCCACCGGCAACGGCTTTTCCCACTGATCGGCCCCACGCGCGCGGGCGATCTGGGTGCTCAGGGCCGTGGCGAAGCGGCGCAGCCATTGGGTTTCGGCAGCCGTCCAGGTGCGGGTGTGGCCCATCTGTTCGCAGCAGATCACCCCATAGACGTGGCCGTTGACGGCAAAGCTCACATCCAGCAGGGCGCGCACGTCGCGCTCGACGAGGCTGTCGCGGAAACCTGCCAGGCGTGGATCGGCCCAGGCGTCGTCGGAGCGCACGATGCGGGTGCGCGAGATCTCTTCGAAGTACTGGCTGAACTGGGCTTCGAGCAGTGCGTCGTAAGGCCGACGGTGCCAGCCCTCGGCCCGGCTGTTGGCCGCGACGCACACCAGGCGGCGCTGGCCCACTGGGCCGGTGAAGTGCCAGATGCTGACCTCACTGCAGCGGATGTGGGACAGGACATGCCCGGTCACGGCTTCGCGGAAGCCCGCCGGGCTGAGCCGGCCGCTCACCAGGTCGTCGCGCCAGCCTCGCAACAGACTGTCGGTGGCAGTTTGCACGATGCGCCTCCCCCCATTCTCCTGGCACCCACCTGTGCAATATCGGCACAGGGTTCGCGCGGCCCGAGCTGGGGGCAACCCGCAGCCTCAGCCCAAAGGTTGAATCAGATGCTGGCGCTTACTCAACGCAGATCACTGGCCGGCATGTAAATCACCCGCCCGCCGCTGGTGCGCTGCTCGGCCTCGATGCGGCGGCAGTCGCCAGGCGCGGGCTGCTGCCCGTCGGGGCGGCCGGGCAGCCACAGGCGGCAGCGCCCCGGCGGGGGCAACATCCCGGGCGGCACGCCGTGGAGGCGATGGTTGCCGTAGCGCACATAGGCCACTTCGCCGCTGCGCCGTGCCGCGGCCGTTTCGGCCCAGATGACCACGCCCCCCCAGGTCTCGGCATCGGCGTGAGCCTTGTTGCACGACATGGGCGGCGGCTGGTGGGCCGGGGGGAGGCCGGGGTACCAGATGGCGCACTGCCCCACCGGCGGCACGTTGCCCGGCGGGACACGGAAGGTGGACACGCCGCGAATGTCGGGCGCGGCGCAGCCGGCCAGCAAGGTGGCCCAGGCCAGCGCTGCCGACCAGCGCGACGATGGGGGCAGGTTCGGGAACATGGGCATGGCCCTCCACTCTAGCCGCTCGGGGCAGCGACAGCGTAAGGGAATCTTTCGGA
Source organism: Caldimonas sp. (assembly GCF_046291045.1). Taxonomy (GTDB): domain Bacteria; phylum Pseudomonadota; class Gammaproteobacteria; order Burkholderiales; family Burkholderiaceae_C; genus Caldimonas. The sequence continues at coordinate 59,549 of NZ_JBKBSL010000008.1, forward strand.
ATCTTTCACGGGCCGCCAGGCCGGCCACCTGCGCCTTGCTGCCACCACGTTGTCAGGAGCCTGGGCGCAGCATGCGGACTTCATGCAGCACGAGGAGGAATGATGGAGAACACGCTGCCCCCCACCCCTTTGCACTGGTTCGAGATCCCGGTGCGCGACATGGCCCGGGCCCAAGCCTTCTACGAAGCCGTTTACCAAGCCCCGCTGCGACGCGAACGCCTGGGCGCCTACGAACTGGCGATCTTCCCGCATGCTGAAGGCCAGGTCGGCGGCTGGCTGATCCAGGGCGGAGAGGCCCCTGCGCCGGCCAATGTCGGCACCGTGGTCTACCTGGCCGCACGGCCGACGGTGGATGCGGCCCTGGCGCGAGCCCGGCGTGCGGGTGGCCAGGTGGCCGCGCCGCGCGTGACCCTGCCCGGCGAGCGCGGCTGTATTGCCCAGGTGTTCGACCCGGAAGGCAACCGGGTCGGTTTGCACGCACCGGCGTAGGATCGACCCATGCGACGTGCCGATCGTCTGTTCGAGCTGGTGCAACTGATCCGCGGCCGCCGCCTGTCCACGGCGGCGTGGCTGGCGCAGCGCCTGGAGGTGTCCGAGCGCACCATCTATCGCGACGTGGCCGACCTGCAGGCCCAGGGCGTGCCCATCGAGGGCGAGGCCGGCGTGGGCTACCGCCTGGGCTCAGGCTTCGACCTGCCCCCGCTGATGTTCACCGCCACCGAGGCCCAGGCCTTGGTGGCGTCGGTGCGCATGGCCCAGGGCTGGATGGGGCCGCAGCTGGCGCGCGGCGCCGAGGGCGCCCTGAGCAAGATCCTGGCGGTGCTGCCCGGGCTGGAGCGGGCCGCCGCCGAGAGCGTGCCGCTCTATGCCCCCGAGGTGGCCATCGACGCCACCACGCGCGCGCATCTCGAATCGGCCCAGCATGCGGCCGAGCAGCGCCACAAGCTGCACATCCGCTACCGCGACCTGAAGGATCAGACGAGCGAACGCGTGGTGCGCCCGCTGGCCTGCACCTACTGGGGCCGGCTGTGGACGCTCACGGCCTGGTGCGAGTCGCGGGAGGACTTCCGCACCTTCCGCGTGGACCGCATCGAGCACCTGGAGCCCCTGAACGAACGCTTCCGCGACGAGCCCGGCAAGACCCTGGCCGACCTGCTGCGCCGCATCGAGGCCGAGATGAGCGAGCGCGGCGCCGCGGTGGATGCCTAGGGCCGTGCCCTGTTCAGGCCGGGCAACTCGTCGAGGCTGTCCAGCCCCAGGGTGATCTGCTGGCGAAACTGCGAGAAGGAGCGGCAACGCCGCCCCGGCTCGCCGAACAGCGCGGGCGGCACCCGCAGCCGCCAGGGCACGCCGCCCAGGTGAGGATCGGCCCAGCCGTCCACCCGTCGGGCCCCGGCCAGTGCCCGGGCCAGTTCGGCCGCGTCCGTCCACCACACGGCCTGGCAGGCCGCACGCAGGCGCTCGCCGACGAAGCGCCAGCGCCGCTCGCGCCAGGGCCAGCGGGCATGGAACGAGGCCGGCCACCAGCCCAGGCACAGTGTGTCGGACGGCAGGTCGTCGGGCACCGGCCCCAGGGCTCAGGGATGCATGAGCCACACCGAGCGGCCTTGCGCGCGCGCGGGGTCGAGGGGGTCGAACAAAGCGTCGGGTGGCTGGATCCGACAGGGTGGCTCCACCACGCCTTCACCGTCGGAGGCGGGAACCGGCTCCATCCGGCGGGCCAGCCGGTCCAGGGCTTCGTAGCCCGTGCCGATGACGCTGCCCGGGCTGAGCCAGGGCGAGCCCGGTGGGGCATACCGGGCCACGTTCTCGGCGTTGAAGAGGTAGGGCTTGTGGCTGCCGGTGCCCGCCACCCATTGCCAGCTCAGGTGGTTGCTGGCGAGATCGTCGTCGATCAGGTGGGCGTACGGCATGCGCACCGCCGTGTCGATCACCGGCACGCCCGTGGCACCCTCGCGGATGTCGCGCGGCAGCACCGGGGCATGGGCGGCCTCGGGCAGCACGCCGTCATGCAGGCTGGTCAGGATGCGGTCGCCTTCGTGGTGCCACACGTGATGGAAATAGGCTCGCCAGCCCAGTTCCTGCACAAGCTTGTGATTCAGGTCGAGCCGATGGCGCACGGCAACGGCCGCGACCACCTCGGGCAGGCGCAGGAAGCCGTGGGTGATGTAGGGCGACAGCCGGATCACGGCGCCGCCGAGGTGGTTGCAGGTGCGGGCGTACTCGACCGGACGCATGGCCGCCAGCCGCGCGCGCGCAGTTCGCGCCTGAATCCGACGAGGTCGGTCATGCACGCATTGTGGGAAGGGTCGTGAGCCCCCAGAGCCTGCGCCTGCGATGCACCCTGGAGGCCCAGGGTCAAGCGTCCTAGGACAAGCCCTTCCGCGGGTTTTGCCCGGTGGAAGCGAGCCGACGTCCTTTCTATAGTCGTGCACCAATAAACGAACGGCCGTTCGTTTTTCTTCCCCAACCGTTTTTGCGCTCCCACGCTTGAAAGAACCGTCATGACCCTCAAGAGACCTCTGGGCGCCCTGGCGGCGACCTGCCTTTTGTTCCTGGCTGCCTGCGGAGGTGGTGATGCTCCGCGAGGCACCGTGGTGTCGGCCGCCGTCGTCGGCAGTTTGAGCACGGCGCAAATCGATGCCGCCACGCAGGCATCCGGCCTGCAGCCCTTGTCCGGCGAAGCCCGGTGTGGCGTGGTCTCGCATCAGGTGCGTTACGTCACACGCGACCCGCGCGGCCGTGAAGCCGAGGCCACCACCGGCGTGCTGGTGCCCAGCGGCGCCTCGGCAGCCTGCTCCGGCGCGCGTCCGGTGGTGCTGTATGCGCACGGCACCAGCACCGACCGGAACAAAAACATGGCCAATCTCAACGACCCCGAAACCCAGCTCGTGCTGGCGATGTTCGCGGCCCAGGGTTACATCGTGGTGGCGCCCAACTACCTGGGCTACGCCGGCTCCAGCCTGGACTGGCACCCCTACCTGAACGCCGAGGCCCAGGCGGTGGACATGATCGACGGCCTGCGGGCCGCACGCCGTGCGCTGCAGGCGGCCGGCGGGCCTCAAGCGACTGGGGCGCTGTTCATCACGGGCTACTCGCAAGGTGGGCACGTGGCCATGGCCACGCACCGCACGCTGCAGCGCGACCACGCCGGCGAATTCACCGTGGCGGCCTCGGGCCCGATGGCTGGCCCGTACAACCTGGCCGAGTTCGGGCGCTTGATCAATGAGGCCCAGCAGATCAACGCCGGCGCCGTGCTCTTCACGCCGCTGCTGCTCACCAGCTACCAGCGCTCCTACGGCGACGTCTACACCAGCACCGCCCAGGCCTACAACGCGGCTTACGCATCCACCATCGAATCACTCCTGCCCAGCACGTCCAGCGTCAACGAGCTGATCGGCCTGGGCCGGCTGCCGGCGGACCCGACATTGACGGTCAAGCTCTTCCAGAACAGCGCCCACCCCGATGGGCTGATCCTCGACAGCTACCGCCTCGACTACGTGAACAACCCCAACAACGGCTTCCGCCGCGCGATGGAGCGCAACACGCTGCTGGGCTGGACGCCCACCAGCCCCGTGGCGATGTGCTCTGGCGCCCAAGACCCGACTGTGTTCTTCCACATCAACCAGCCGGTGATGCAGGCCGACCTGAACAGCCGCCTGCCCGCGCAGATGCAGGCCCTCGGCTTCGACCTGGAAGACCGCGACACCCTGCCCGCCGGTGCCGTCGGCGATGCCATCTACGCCGGTTTCCAGAACGCCAAGACAAACGCCGGCGGCAATGTGGTGGCGCAATACCACGGCGAGTTGGTCCCACCCTTCTGCACCGCCCTGATCCGCGGTTTCTTCCAGCAAGTGCAGGCCTTGCAGTGAACCTCGGCGGCTCCTTCGCATCACAATGCGCACGACGCTTTCGCGAAGGACCCGCCCATGCTGCACCTGCACTACTACCCCAGCACCGCCGCGATGGCGCCCCACATCCTCCTGGAGGAGCTGGAGGTGCCCTACGAACTGGTGCTGGTGGACCGCACGAAAAACGCGCACAAGTCGCCCGAATACCTGAAGCTCAATCCCAACGGGCTGATCCCGGTGCTGGTCGATGGCGATCTGGTGCTGTACGAAACCGCCGCCATCTGCCTGCACCTGTGCGACACCCACCCGCAGGCCGGCCTGGCACCCGCGCTGGGCACGCCCGAGCGGGCACACTTCTACAAGTGGCTGGTGTGGCTGACCAACACGCTGCAGGCCACGCTCATCGTCTATTTCTACCCCGAGCGCTGGGCCAGCACGCCGGGTGCGGTGGCCGAGGTGAAGCTGGCGGCCGAGGTCAAGGTGGGCACGCTGATCGATCAGTTGGATGCCGAGCTGGCACGGCACGGAAAGCCCTGGCTGCTGGGTGACACCTACACCGCCGTGGATGCCTATGCGCTGATGCTGTGCCGCTGGACGCGCAACTTCAAGCGCCCGGCACGCACGCTGCCGCATCTGGCGCCCTATCTGCAGCGAGGCCTCGCGCGGCCGGCGATTCAAAGGGTGTTCGAGCAGCAGGCCTTGCCCCAGCCCTGGGTCTAACCCCACCGAGAGCGCCAATACGCCACTTGCGGCGTGGTGCCCTTGGCCAGCACCCGTTCGTTCAGCAGCGCACGGCCAAGCGTGCGGTGGGCGCCGCGTGCGCAAGCGCTCATCAGCGTGAGGTCGATGAGATCGCGCTGCGCGTGGCTGCCGCCCAAGCGATGGGCCACGGCACGCAGGGGTGCAAGATGCGTCACCGCCGCATCCCAGTCTTGCCGAGCAAAGGCGATCAGCCCGCGCATCAGCGGCAGGCCCACCTCCTGGGCCATGGTGCGGTTGAGCCCCGGCTGGGTCTGGGCCTGGTCGATCGCCCGCGCCAGCAGGGCTTCGGCACCGCCCACGTTCCCGGCGCCGAGGCCGGCCATGAGGGCATGCGCATCGTTGAAGGCGTAGTGCCCGATGGCCTCGGTTTCCCGCGCCCAGCGTGCGGCGAGCACCTGCCATCGAGGGCCCACATCCGCTCCCAGCAGTTGCAGACGCCACAACAGGGCCGCCGCGTCCAGGCGCTGCAGCGTGAGGCCCTCTTCGATCAGCGGCGCCACTTCGCTATCGTAGACCCGCAGCGCACCGTCCAGATCCATCGCTTCCAGATGGAACAGCGCGAGGTGCCAGGCGTTGTGGCCGCGCAAACCGTTGTTGTCTTCCGACCAGTTGCGCCGCTGCGACTGCAGCCAGGCCCGGCCCTCGTCGTGGCGGCCCTGCATCTCCATCACATGGGTCACGGCATGCACGGCCCAGGGCACGCGGGCCCCGCCGTCCAGGGCCTCGCGGCCCACGGCCTCGGCCTGCGGGTAGAGATGGTTCTCCTCCAGGCCGAAGGCGTACATCCCCAGCACATAGGGGTAGAGCGCATCGTCGCGCGGCCACTGCGGCAGCACGCGGGCCACACGCAGGCGCAGCTCGCGGGCATCGCCGCGATAGAAGTCGAAGAGATGGGCGAGTTGCAGCGCGAGGGCGTCGCAGGGGTGGTCGAGCAGCAGGCGTTCCCAGAGGTCGCAGGCCCCCTGCCAGTCGCCGGTCAGCGCCCGCTGCGCGGCGGCCAGGTGGGCCTGCTCGCGTTCATTGCCTTGGCAACGTGCCGCCGCGTCCAGCGCCTCGGCCGCGGCCGCCAGCAAGTGGCGTTCAGTGAGCGTGAGCAGGAAGCCCGCCCGCATCACCTGCGGCAGCATCCAGCCGGGGTCGGCCGCGCTGGCGGCGTCCAGGTCGCCCAGCGGGTCGCCGTAGAAGGACGACAGGCGCCACAACGCCTGCTCGAGGTGATCCAGCGCCGCGTTGCTGGCGGTGCTCACTGGGCAGCTGCGGCGGTCCTGCATGGCCTCAAGCCGGCGGCGCAGGCCAGGGCCGCTGGGCCGGGCGCAAGCGTTCCCAGGCGCGGGCCATTCTCAGCACCCCCAAGTCGTCGAAGCGGCGGCCGGCGATCTGCAGGCCGATGGGCAGGCCGTCGGCGGTGTAGCCGGCGTTGATCGAGACGGCCGGCTGCTCGCTCATGTTGTAGGCCAGCGTGAAGGCGATGTGGTCGAAGGGCCGCGTCACATCGTTCGTCGGGCAGGGCAGTTCGGCATCGAAGGCCACCATGGGCGCCGTGGGCGAGAGCACGTAGTCGTAGGGCTGGGTGGCGTCGACCGTGGCCTTGCGGATGGCCAGGGTCTGGCTGTAGGCCTCGAAGAGGTCTTCGCCGCTCCAGCCCGCCCCGCCCTCGGCCCAGGCGCGGATGAAGGGCAGGATGCGCCCGCGGCGTTCGGCGCTCAGCTTGCGCAACTCGACCCAGAAGCGTGTGCGCCAGAAGCGGTCCACGCCTTCGATCATGGCGCGATCACACCAGGGAGCCAGCGGTTCGACGATGGCCCCGGCGGCCTCGAAAGCCCGCGCGGCGGCTTCGATGGCCTCGCGCACCTCGGGCGCCACGGGTGTGCCCCAGCCGGCGTCCAGGTGCAGACCGATGCGCAGGCCCTTCAGGTCGCAGTCGAGGTCGCGCCAGGCGATGTCCTGCCAGGGCAGGCTCATGTGGTCGCGCGCATCGGGGCGGCTCAGCGGACCCATCATCAGCGCCGCATCGGCCACGGTGCGGGTCATGGGCCCCGCCACGCGCGCGGGGTACGGCGGGTCGATGGGGATGCGCCCCAGGCTGGGCTTGAGTGCGACGATGCCGCACCAGCTCGCGGGCAGGCGCACCGAGCCGCCGATGTCAGTGCCCAGGTGCAGCGGGCCGTAGCCGGCGGCCACGCCGGCCCCCGCGCCGGCGCTGGAGCCGCCGGGGTTCTTGCGCAGGTTCCAGGGGTTGCGGGTGAGCGGGTGGAAGCTCGACAGGCCCGAGGACAGCATGCCGTAGTCGGGCATGGTGGTCTTGCCCAGGAAGACCGCGCCGGCCTCGCGCAGCCGCGCGGCGGGTGGGCTGTCCTCCTCGGCCGGCACCAGCTCGGTGGCCGCCGTGCCCAGGGGCGTGGGCACGCCGCGCGTGGCAATGTTCTCTTTGATCATCACCGGCACACCGTCGAGCGCCAGGGCCTCGCCACGGCGCCAGCGCGCCTGCGAGGCCCGCGCCATCGCCAGCGCCCCGTCGGGATCGAAGGCGTAAGTGGCCTTCAGGTGCGGCTCCCAGCGCTCGATGTGGGCGATGATGGCGCGGGTCACCTCGACGGGCGAGAGCGTGCCGCGGGCATACTGGGCCAGCAGCTCGGTGGCCGAAAGCTCGTGCAGGGCCGTAGGGGTGTCGGACTTCATTGCCAGCGCACCGCTCCCATGTCGTTGGCGAAGATGGGCGAACTGCTCCAGATGCCCTGCAGGCCGCGGCGGCTCACCGCGATGTGGGGCAACTGGAAGAGGAAGGCGTTCACCGCATCGGTGGCCAGCAGGCGCTGCATCTCGCCGAGCACGGCCAGGCGGCCGGCCTCGCTGACGGTTTCGTTGAACTTGGCCAGCAGATCGCGGAAGGCCTTGGAGTCGTAGCCGAAGTAGTACTCGGGGTTGGCGTAGATGGCGATATCCAGCGGCTCGACGTGGCTGACGATGGTGAGGTCGAAGTTGCCTTTGAAGGCGCCTGAGAGCCACTGCGCCCACTCGACGTTCTCGATCTTGGCGTTGATGCCCACCTGGGCGAGCTGGGCCGCGATGATCTCGCCGCCGCGCCGCGCATAGGCCGGCGGCGGCAGCGTGAGCGTGACGTTGATCGGCCCGGTCACGCCGGCTTCCTTGAGCAGCGCACGCGCGCGCTCGGGGTTGTAGGGGTACATGCCGGTGAGGTCCACATAGCCGGCATCGCTGGGCACCATGTGGCTGCCGATGGGCGTGCCGAAACCGTCCATCGCGCCGGTGATCAGCGCCTTGCGGTCGATGGCATGGGCCACGGCGCGGCGCACACGCACGTCGTCGAAGGGCTTGCGGCGGTTGTTGATGCTCAGGAGGGTCTTGCCCTCGGTGCCGCCCACCTCCACATTGAAGCGCTTGTCGTTGCGGAACTGGCCCACACTCTGCGTGGCCTGGAAGCGCGGGATGGCATCCACATCGCCGGCCAGCAGCGCGGCCACCTGGGCAGCGGGGTCGTTGATGAAACGGAAGGTCACGCGGTTCAGACGCACATTGGCCGCATCGCGGTAGCCCGGCCACTTGCTCATCGTGACGGCCGAGCCCTTGGCCCAGGTGTCGAACTTGAAGGGGCCGGTGCCGATGGGGCGGGTGCTGGTGGTGGCTGCGCTCTTGGGGTCGAGGATCACCGCGGTGTTCTCGCCCAGGCGGAAAAGCATCGTGCCATCGGCCTTGTCCAGCGTGAGGATGACGGTGTGGGCATCGGGGGTGTCGATGCGCGTGATGTTGTCGAACACCGCCTTCTTGGCCTTGTTGGTGCTGCCCTCGGCCTTGGCGCGCTCGAAGCTGAATTTCACGTCCGAGGCGTCGAAGTCCTCGCCATCGTGGAACTTCACGCCGCGCCGCAGCTTGAAGACATAGCTGCGCCCGTCGGGCGAGATCGTCCAGCTCTCGGCCAGCAGCGGGCCCACGCTGCCGTCCATGCGCACCTTGGTGAGGCCTTCGAGGATGTTGTAGTGGACGATCTCGCCGATGGCCGCGGCCGGCGCGGTCGTGGGGTCCAGGCCCGGCGGTTCCAGCGTCATGCCGATCACGACGCTGTCCTTGCGCGACTGCGCAGCGGCGCCCAGCGCCAGGGCACTCAGGGCCAGGGCGGCCACGAGGCGAAGATGCCACTTCATGGAGACACTCCTCGAACGACGGGGAAGGAAAAGCAGCGCTGCCATTCCACCATGAATGGTGCGGCCGGGCAATCGCCAGCGCACCTCACAGCGTCGGCACCGCCGCCAGCAGCGTGCGGGTGTAGGCCGCCTGCGGCGCATGGAAGACGGCGGCCGTGTCGCCCCGCTCCACGATGCGGCCGTGCTGCATCACCACCACATCGTCACAGAGGTACTCCACCACCGCGAGGTCGTGGCTGATGAAGAGGTAGGTGACGCCGAAGTCGCGCTGCAGATCGCGCATCAGATTGAGCACCTGGGCCTGCACCGACACGTCCAGCGCGCTGACCGGCTCGTCGGCCACGATGAGCTGGGGCCGCGTCACCAGGGCGCGGGCAATGGCGATGCGCTGGCGTTGCCCCCCCGAGAACTCGTGCGGGTACTTGGCCATGTCGCCCGCGCGCAGGCCCACGGCCTCCAACGACTGCGCCACCCGTGCGCGGCGCTCGTCGGCGCCCACCTCGTCCATCACCGACAGCGGCTCGGCCACGATGCGGCCCACCGTCTGGCGCGGGTCGAGCGAGCCGTAAGGATCCTGAAACACCATCTGGAAGTCGCGCCGCGCCCGGCGCAGTTCGGCAGGGGGCAGGCGGTGCAGATCCCGCCCCAGCAGGGTCACCGTGCCCGCCGTGGGACGCTCCAAGGCCATCACCAGCCGCGCCAGCGTGGACTTGCCCGAGCCCGATTCGCCCACCACCCCCAGGCTGCGGCCCGCCTCGATGCGCAGGCTCACGTCGTCGAGCGCCCGCACCTCCTCGGCCGGCTGCCACAGCGAATGGCGCGGCAGGCGGTAGCGCTGGGTGAGGTGGGCGACGTCAAGCAGGGGCATGGGCATCCTCACGAGCTCAGGTCGGCCCAGCGTACGCAGGCCACCCCGTGTTGCGCGGACACGGTCCGGTCGGTGGGAGGCGCCTCGCAGACGGCCTCGCGATGCGCACAGCGGTCGGCGAAGGGGCAGCCGCGCGGCAGATCCACCAGTTCGGGCACCCGGCCGGGGATGGTCTGCAGGCGTTCGCCGCGCGCCGCGCCCAGTCTCGGGCGGGCGGCGAGCAGGCCGCGGGTGTAGGGATGCATCGGGCGCTGCAGAACCTCGCCCACCGGGCCCTGCTCCACGCCCAGGCCGCCGTACATCACCATCACGCGGCGCACGTTGCGGGCGATCACGGCCAGGTCGTGCGAGATCAGCATCAGGGCCATGTGGCGCTCGGCCACGAGGTCGGCGATGAGTTGCAGGATCTCCCGCTGCAGCGTCACGTCCAGTGCGGTGGTGGGTTCGTCGGCGATCAGCAGGTCGGGCTGGCAGGCCAGGGCCATGGCGATCACCACACGCTGGCGCTGGCCCCCCGAAAGCTGGTGGGGGTAGGCGTCGAGCCGGCGCGCGGCCTGGGGCAGTCGCACCTGCTCCAGCAGGCGCTGCGCCTCGGCGCGAGCGGCTGCCGCGTCCAGGCCGCGGTGCAGGCGCAGCGGCTCGGCCACCTGGCGGCCGATCGTGTGCAGGGGATTGAGCGCCGTCATGGGCTCCTGGAAGACCATCGCGATGCGGTCGCCGCGCAGCCGGCACCAGGCGGCTTCGTCCTGCGCCAGCAGCTCGCGGCCCTCGAAGCGCAATGAACCCGACACCCGGGCGCCGTCGGGCAGGAGGCCCATCAGCGTGAGCGCCAGCAGGCTCTTGCCGCAGCCCGACTCACCGACCACCCCCAGCGTTTCGCCGCGGTCGAGCGAAAAGCTCAGGCCCCGCAGGGCATCGGCCGGCCCGCGTGAGGTGTTGAGCGTCACGCGCAGGTCGCGCACTTCCAGCAGGACGGCGCTCATCGTTGCCTCGCCAGGCGGGGATCGAGCAGGTCGCGCAGCCCGTCACCCAGCAGGTTCAACCCCAGCACCGACAGCGCGATGGCGATGCCGGGGTACAGCGCGAGCTGCGGCGCCTGGAACATCTGCGTCTGCGCCTCGTTGAGCATGCGCCCCCACGAGGGCTGCGGCGGCTGGGTGCCCAGGCCCAGGTAGGACAGCGCCGCCTCGGCCAGGATGGCGGTGGCGAACTGGATGGTGGCCTGCACGATGATCACCGAGGCGATGTTGGGCAGCACGTGTTCGAGCGTGATGCGCACCGCCCCCTTGCCGCAGGCGCGCGCGGCCAGGATGAAGTCGCGCGCCCACACGGCGTTGGCCGCGGCCCGCGTGAGCCGCGCAAACACCGGGATGTTGAAGATGCCGATCGCGACGATGGAGGTGAAGAGCCCAGGGCCATACACCGCGGTGAGCATGATGGCCGTGAGCAGCGCGGGGAAGGCGAAGGTGAAGTCGGACAGGCGCATCACGAACTCTTCCACCCCCCCGCGCCGCGCCGAGGCCAGCAGCCCCAGGCCCACACCCAGCACCAGGCCCATGCCCACCGCCACCACCCCCACGAGGATGGAGTTCTGCGCGCCCACCAGCAGCAGGGTGGCGATGTCGCGGCCCAGGCTGTCGGTGCCCAGCCAGTGCGCGGCCGAGGGCGGCTGGAAGCGGTGGGGCACGTCGATGGCGTGGGGTGGGTGGGGCGTCCACACCAGCGACAGCCCGGCGGCGAGCAGCAGGGCCAGCGAGAGCATGGCGCCGAGCACAAAGCTCCTGTGTCTGAGGGCGGCCCTCATGCATCGCCCCCTTTCAGCCGCGGATCGATCCAGGCATACAGCAGGTCCACGATGAAATTGATGAGGATGACCGCGCCGGCCAGCAGCATGATGACGTCACGCACCACGGCAAGGTCGCGGTTGGCGATGGCCTGGAACACCAGGCGGCCGATGCCCGGCAGCACGAAGACGTTTTCCACCACGATGGCGCTGGTGAGCAGATTGCCGAACTGCAGGCCCATGATGGTGATGACCGGGATCATCGCGTTGCGCAGCACATGGCGCCACAGCGTGGCGCGCCGGCTCAGGCCCTTGGCGCGGGCCGTGCGCACATAGTCTTCGCGCAGGGTGTCGAGCACGGCCGAACGCGTGAAGCGCGCGAGGATGGCCGCCTGCACCGCCGCCAGCGCCACGGCCGGCAGCACCAGGGCCTGCAGGCCGTCCCACAGGCCACCGCCCTCGTCTTCGTTCCAGCCCGGAAAGCCGCCGGCCGGGAACCACTGCAGGTGCACCGCAAAGACCAGGATCAGCACGATGGCCAGCCAGAAGTTGGGGATGGCCAGGCCCAGCTGGCTGAGCGTCATCACGCCCACGTCGCCCAGGCGGTTGTGGCGTGCCGCGGCATACACGCCCAGGCTCAGCGCCACGACGACCGTCAGCCCCATGGCCAGCAGCGCCAGCGGCAGGCTCACCCGCAAGCGCTCGGCGATGAGGCTCCACACCGGCGTGTCGTAGGCGACGCTCACGCCCAGGTCGCCGCGCAGGTAGCCGCCCACCCACTCGATGTAGCGGGTGAAAGCCGGGCGGTCGAGCCCCAGCTGGGCCGACAGGGCGGCCACCTGCTCCGGCGTGGCCGTGGGCCCCAGGCGCACTTCGGCGGCGTTGCCGGGCAGAATCTCCAACACGGCGAACACCACCACCGACGCCGCCAGCAAGGTGGCAACGAAACTGACGAAGCGCTTGAGCAGGAAGACGCTCAAGGCCGTGGCATCACTGCGCGAGCACGGCGGCCATGGCTTGGGCCACGGCGTCGACGTTGTGCTGGTTCAGCCCCGCCACGCACATGCGGCCGGTGCGCACGAGGTAGACGCCATGCTCGTCCTTGAGCCGGTCCACCTGCTCGGGGCTCAGGCCCGTGTAGCTGAACATGCCGCGCTGGGTGATGAAGTAGTCCACATTGCGCCCCGGCAGCTTGGCCGACAGCACGGCGTGCAGGCGACGGCGCATCTCCTGGATGCGTGCGCGCATGGCGTCGAGTTCGTCGGCCCAGGCCTGACGCAGCGCCGGAGTCTGCAGCACACGCGCGACGATCTGGCCGCCATGGGTGGGCGGGCTGGAGTAGTTGCGCCGGATGGTGGCCTTGAGCTGGCCCAGCACCAGTGCGGCTTCGTCGGCCGTGGGGCAGACCACGCTGAGTGCGCCGCAGCGCTCGCCATAGAGCGAAAAGCTCTTCGAGAACGAGCTGGCGCAGAAGAAGCTCACGCCCGCATCGGCCAGCGCGCGGATGGCAAAGGCGTCTTCCTCGATGCCGTCGCCGAAGCCCTGGTAGGCGATGTCCACATAGGGGATGAGCCGGCGCGACTGAATCACCGGGATGAGCTGCGCCCACTGTTCGCGCGTGAGGTCCACGCCCGTGGGGTTGTGGCAGCAGGCGTGCAGCAGCACGATGCTGCGCTCGGGCATGTCGCGCAAGGCCGCCAGCATGGCCTCGAAGCGCAGGCCGCCGGTGGCCGCGTCGTAGTAGGGGTAGGTGTGGACAGTGAAGCCCGCACCTTCGAACATCGCGCGGTGGTTGTCCCAGGTAGGGTCGCTCACCCACACCTCGGACTGCGGAAAGTAGCGCTTGAGGAAGTCACCCCCCACCTTCAGGCCGCCCGAGCCGCCCAGGGTCTGGATGGTGGCGATGCGAGCGCTCTTCACCGCTTCGTGGTCGGCACCGAAGATCAGGTGCTGCACGGCCTGGCGGTAGTTGGCCGCCCCTTCCATCGGCTGGTAGGGCCGCGGCCCGATGGTTTGCAGCAGGGCCGACTCGGCCTGCCGCACCGCGCTCATCACCGGCAGGCGACCGGCGTCGTCGAAGTACACCCCGATGCTCAGGTTGATCTTGCCCGGCCGGGGATCCTTCTGGAAGTTCTCGTTCAGGGTGAGGATGGGGTCGCCAGCGTAGGGGTCGACGTGCTGGAACATGGAGTCTCCTTCGATGCGGGATCCCCGGATTATCGGCGCCCCTGTCAGTGCGCCGCCAGCGCGGCCTCGATGTCGCGCTCGAGGGCCTCGGGCCGGTCGGTGGGAGCGTAGCGCTTGAGCACCTTGCCGTGGCGGTCGACGAGGAACTTGGTGAAATTCCACTTGATCGCCTTGGTGCCCAGCAGACCCGGAGCCTCGGCGGTGAGCCACTGGTACAGCGGATGGGCATCCGCTCCGTTGACCTTGATTTTGCTCATCATGGGGAAGCTCACGCCGTAGTTCACCTGGCAGAAGCTGGCGATCTCCTCGTTGCTGCCCGGATCCTGGCCGCCGAACTCGTTGCTCGGGAACCCGAGCACCACCAGACCCCGGGCCGCGTGCTTGCGCCACAGCGTCTCCAGCCCGGCGAACTGGGGGGTGAAGCCGCACTGGCTGGCGGTGTTGACGATGAGCAAGACCTTGCCGCGGTAGTCGGCCAGCTTCACCGGCCGGCCGTCGATGGATCGGGCGTCGAAGTCGTAGAGGGTGCGTTCGTCGTGTCGGGCGTTCATGGCTGGCCATGCATGCGGGCAAGAAGGCCATGGTAGCCCGCCGCCGCGCCGCCCGGAAGGTCGTCGCCTTTGTCCACCGATGGCGCCCCCCTTTCTCGGGCTTGACGCCCGGGCAGGCCGGGCCCGAACATAGGCGCACCGCTTTGCTGGGCCCGGCGCACCGACGGTCGGCGTCCGTTCCCGGCCGCAGGAGCCTTCCCCCCATGAGCATGCGTTACCGGGTGGCCGTCCAGGGTTTCAGCGCCTTCGAACGCTCGACCTTCCAGTCCTTCTTCCGCTTGGCGGCTCGGCGCCAGCCCGCCTACGACCTCGTCGAGGATTTGCGCAGCGCCGATCTGGTGATCGCCGACGCCGACCACGCCGCGGCCGTGTCGGCCGTGCGCGAGGCGGGCCGGCTGCAGCGCTGCCTGTTCATCGGCGCGCAAGACGTGGGCGCCGGGCTGGGCCGGCTGCCGCGCCCGATCAACCTGATGAACGTGCTGCGCCTGCTCGACGAGATGAGCCAGCCCAGCGCCGCCGCTCAGCGCTCAGCCTCCCCGGGCCTGTCCGCCCTACCGCCGCGCCCGGCCCCGGCGCCGAGTCTGGCCTTGGAGTCCATGCCGGCCGCCGCCTCGGGCCGCCGCCTCGCGACGGCGACGCCCCACGCCGAACCGTCCGGCAGCAGCGACTTTTCCAACTCCGTCACCGTCGACGGCGACGAACGCTTCGATCACATCCTCGTGGTCGACGACTCCGACATCGCGCTGCGCTTCATGCAGACACGCCTGAAGCGTTTCGGCTTCAAGGTGCACCTAGCGCGCAGCGGCGAGGAGGCGCTCGAACGCATCGCGCACCAGCAGTTCGAGTTCGTTTTTCTCGACGTGATGATGGTCGGCATGGACGGCTACCAGACCTGCAAGGCCATCAAGCGCAAGGCCCCGCCGCCGGGCCGCCGGGTGCCGGTGGTGGTGATGCTCACCAGCCGGGCCGGGCCGGTCGACCGCATCCGCGGCACCCTGGCCGGCTGCGACGCCTACTTGACCAAACCCCTGTCGGAGGACGAGTTGGTGCGCGTCATCAGCACCTACGATGCCGCCTTCCAGCGTGGCTTCGAGAACACCGCCGCCAACTGATCCGGTTCGGGCCGCCGCCGGCGGGCTTCCTGGAGCCACCCGAGGGCCCCTACACTGTGGCGCTGATTGCCCCGACTGCCCGACCCGTCCGACGTGAGCCTGCCCCCCGACGCCCCACCCCTCAGCGCGGCCGCGCCCCCCCAGGCCCAGGGCCTGCGCTGCGGCCCTTGGGCGTTGGCCTTCCCGTTCACCTGGGCGCGCAACCTGGTCGAAGACGTGGAGCTGTCGGACGTGCCCCACGCGCCGGCTTGGCTGTTGGGAGCGGCCAACGTGAACGGCACGGTCGTTGCGGTGTTCGACCTGCTGCGCTGGCTGGATCCGACGCAGGGCACGCCGCCGGGTCCAGGCAGCCATGTCCTGATCGGCGGCGACGGCGACCAGGCCGCCGGCCTGATCTTCCGCGGCTTGCCCACGCGGGTGCGCCCGGTGGGTGGTGCCGCCCCCGGGGTGCCGCCGGCCTTGGCCGAGTTCGTGCGTGGTGCGGCCGTCGATGCCCAGGGCCACCCCTGGGCCCTGATCGACGCTGCGGCCCTGCTCGAAGCCTGGGCCGCCGAACTGAGCCTGGCCTGAACCACCATGCCTGCGACCGTCCCCTCCAGGAGCCCCGCATGAACCTGAGCCAGAAGCTGCTGCTGGGCGGGGCCGGGGCTGCGGTGCTCGGCGGGGTGTCGGCCCTGGCGGCCCTGCGCTGGGCGCCGGCCGCAGCCGAGCAGGCCGTGCCCTGGCCCGCCGTGGCCGCCATCGGGCTGGCCATGGTGCTGGGCGCGCTGGTGCTGGCGCACCTGGGCCGACGCTGGCAAGCCCCGCTGCACCAGTTGCGCGACACCCTGGAGCGTGCCGCCCGGGGCGACACCCAGGTTCGCGCTCGCCTCGAACGCCGCGACGAGTGGGGCGCACTGGGCGCCGCGCTCGACCGCGTGCTCGACGAACGCGGCCAACGCCTGGAACGTATCGCGCACGAGAACGAAAGCCTCAACCGCTCGGTCGTGGGCCTGCTGCACACGGTGTTCCAGATGTCGAACAAGGATCTCACCGCACGCGCGGAGGTGACCGAGGACATCATCGGCACGCTGTCGGCCTCGATCAACCAGCTCGGCGAAGAGACCAGCCGCACCTTGCACGAGGTGCAGGACATCGCCGACCAGGTGCGCAGCGCCTGCGAATTCGTGGGCGAGCAGGCGTTGCGCGTGGACGAGACCGCGCAGGAGGAGCGCGCCGCATTGGAGGGCATGGCCGCCCACCTCGGCCAGGCCACCTACCAGCTCGCCCAGATGGCCGCGCTGTCTACCAACTCCAGCGAGGCCGCCGAGCTGGCCAGCGCCGCCACCGACGCCGCCTTGCGCGCCGTGGACGCCACGGTGCGCGGCATGGAGGCGCTGCGCGGCACCATCGCCGAGACCGAGAAGCGCTTCAAGCGCCTGGGCGAGCGCAGCCAGGAGATCTCCACCGTCGTCAACCTCATCAACGCGATCGCCGAGCGCACCCACGTGCTCTCGCTCAATGCCTCGATGCAGGCGAGCAACGCCGGCGAGGCCGGACGCAGCTTCGTGGTGGTGGCCGAGGAGGTGCAGCGCCTGTCCGAATCCGCGCGGGCGGCCACCGCGCAGATCGCCCAGCTCGTGCAGAGCATCCAGGTGGAGACCGGCGACACCCTGCTGACGATGAACCGCCTCATCGTCGAGGTGGTGCGGCAGTCCGAACAGGCCCGCCAGGCCGGCGCGCAGATGGCCGAGACCCGCGACACCACGGCCCAGCTCGTGAGTCTGGTGCAGCAGATCGCCGCCTTCTCGCAGGCCCAGAGCACGCTGGCGCACGAGCTGCGCCTGTCGGTCGAGCAGCTCAACCGCGGATCGGCCCAGACCATTCTGGCCATCGAGCAGCAGACCGAATCCACCGCCACCCTGGTCGACTATGCCCGTCGCCTGTCCGAGGCCGTCGGGCAGTTCCGTCTGCCTGCGCAGCAGGTGCAGTGAGTCAGGCATGAAGGTCGAGGCCCTGCTCCAGGTGCTGCGCGAGGAGTTCACGCTGACCGTGCCCGAGGTCGACGGCGCGCTGATGCAGTGGCTCAGCAGTCCCGACGACCCGACCCCGGCTGCCGAGGCGGCCACGCTCTTCGACCGCCTGGGCCAGGCCTGCCGCGTCGTCGGCCTGGACGGCCTGGGCCTCGTGCTGGACCTGCTGCGCGACGGCATCAGCGTCCTCGCGACCTTCGAGGCCCCCGACCGCCAAGCGGCCCTGGGCTGGCTGGCGCAGTGGCAGCCACCGGTGCAGGCCTACCTCGACGACCCCGCCTCGGCGGCGGCCACGCAGGCGCTGACCGACTTCCTGCGCAGCGGCCCGCTGGCTCCGCCCCCCGGGTCGCTGCAGGTCCTGTGCGAGCGGCTGCGCCAACCGCCCGCGGCGTCCGACACCCTGGCGGCCGACACCCCGGCCGCGGCGCACGGCGCGGCCGCCGCCGACGTCTCGCTCGACGTGCCCGAGGACGTGGACGCCGCGCTCTACGAGGTCTTCCTCGACGACGCCCCAGGCCAGGTGGCCACGCTGGCCGAGGCCGTGCGCGCGCTGGCGGCCGGCCGCGCCGACGCGCCGGCGCTGCACGAGGCGCGCCGCGTGGCCCACACGCTCAAGGGCAGCGGCCACATCATCGGCATCCGCGGCATCGGGCGGCTGGCCCACCGCATCGAGGACGTGCTGGACCATGCCGTCGAGCGCGAAGGCCGCCTGCCGAGCGCCCTGGCGCGCGACCTCGAGCAGGCCGTGGCCTGCCTGGACCAGATGATCTATGCGTTGCGCGGCGAGGAGGACGCCCCGCGCGACGCCCAGGCCTGGCTGGACCGGTTGGAGCGGTGGGTGCAGGCCATCCACGACGGCCGTGTCGAGGCCCTGGCGCTGGAGACCGTGCCCGCGGCCCTGGAGGCCACCCCCTCCTCGCGCGAGGACACTGCGGCCGCGAGCTCCATGCCGTCTGCGCCCGACGAGACGGCGCGCGCCACGCTGCGCATCGCCGTCGAACGGCTGGACCGCCTGGTGCGGCGCGCCGGCCAGGCTCTCGTGCATCAGGGCCGAGCCGAAGAAATGGTGCGCCAGGTCGAGGATCGGCTGGCGCAGATCGAGCGGGCCCAGCGTTCGCTGCAAGACCGCCTGCGCGACCTCGAACTGGCCATCGATCGCCAAGGCCATGCGCTGACGCCCTCAGCGCCGGCCGATGGCGCCCTCTTCGACAGCCTGGAGCTCGACCGCTACAACGAACTCCAATCGCTCGTGCGCTTCACCGCCGAGACACTGGCCGACGAGGCCGAACACATCCGTGCCGCACGCGCCCAGGTGCAGGTGGCCGTGCAGGCCCTGCGCAAGCAGGGGCAGGAGCTCGTCGAGCAGCACCGCGAGCTGATCGGCGCTCGTTTGGTGAGCGTGCGCCAAATCGTCCCGCGCCTGAAGCGCAACGTGGCGCAGACCGCGCGGGCCACGGGCAAGGAGGTCGAGCTGCACATCGAGGGCGAACACATGCCGCTGGACACCGAGGTGCTGGACCGGCTGACCGAGCCCCTGCTGCACCTGCTGCGCAATGCGGT
Source organism: Caldimonas sp. (assembly GCF_046291045.1). GTDB lineage: Bacteria > Pseudomonadota > Gammaproteobacteria > Burkholderiales > Burkholderiaceae_C > Caldimonas. The sequence goes on from NZ_JBKBSL010000008.1 coordinate 78,395, forward strand.
GGACCACGGCATCGAGCCGCCGGCCGAGCGTGCCGCCGCCGGCAAGCCGCCGCGCGGCAGGGTGGTGCTGCGCTTCGCCCGCGACAGCCGCACCGTCACCGTCGAATGCAGCGACGACGGGCGCGGCCTGGACCTGGCGGCCGTCCATGCCCGCGCGCTGGAGCTGGAACTGCTGCAGCGCGACGACCCCATCACCGAGGCCGAGCTGGCCCGGCTGATCCTGCTGCCGGGGTTTTCCACGCGCAGCCAAGTCAGCGAGATCTCCGGCCGCGGCGTGGGTCTGGACGTCGTGGCCGACCGTCTGCGCGCGATGAAGGGCCGCATCGACATCGACAGCCGCGCCGGGGCGGGCAGCCGCTTCGTGCTCACGGTGCCGGCCACCACGGGCCTGCAGCATGCGCTGATGGTCGAGGTCGGCGGCCAAATCTACGCCCTGCCCAGCGAGGGCCTCACGCTGGCGCTGGCCCCCGGGCAGGGCCAGCTCGTCCTCGGCCCACAGGGGACGCAGTTCCGCCACGCCGAGCGGCTGTACCCCTACCAGCGGCTCGGCGCCTGGCTGGGCCTGCCACCCCCCGCCTCGGCGGCTGCGGCCCGCGCAGTGGTGCTGGCGCGCGTGGGAGGCCGCGAGATCGCGCTCGAAGTCGACCGCATCGTCGACTCGCGCGAGCTCATCCTGCAAGACATCGGGCGCTACCTGCGCCGCCTGCGCGGCGTGGCCGGCGGCGCCTTCCGGGCCGACGGCCGGCTCGTGTTCCTGCTCGACCTCGAGGCTCTGGAGCAGGCCTACGCTTCGCCGGTGCGCCGCCAGGCCGCCGAGCGGCTGCGCCGGCGCATGCAGGTCGAGCGCAAGCACGTGCTGGTGGTCGACGACGCCATCTCGGTGCGCAAGACGCTCGCCCAACTCCTGGGCGACGCCGGCTACGACGTCACCACCGCGAGCGACGGCTTCGATGCGCTGGATGCGCTGATCCGCCGCAAGGCCGACGTCGTGCTCACCGACCTGGAGATGCCCAACCTCAACGGCCTGGAGCTCACCCGGCGCCTGCGCGAATCGCGGCTGTGGAAGGAGCTGCCAGTGGTCATGCTCACCTCGCGGGCCACCCACAAGCACCTGCGCAGCGCCGAGGAGGCCGGCGTGGACGTCTTCCTCACCAAGCCCTACGAGGAAGCCGAGCTGCTGGCCGAGGTGCGCCGGCTGGCCTTCGCCGAAGGCTGAACGCCAGGGCCGCTGCGCGAAGGCACGATCGCCGCCAGCAGCGCCGCCGCGACGATCAGCCCGCCGCCCAGCAGGGTGCGCCCCGACAACTCCTCCCCGGCGATCACCACCGACGACACAGCGGCGAACGCCACCTCGGTGAGCATCACCACCGCCGTGACGTTGGCCGGCAGCCGCGAGGCGCCGTGCTGGTAGGCCAGGTTGCCGGCCAGGAAGGCCAGGGCCGTGAGCACGAGCACGGCCCCCCAGTCCGCCTGGGCAGGCGGGGGCCAGGGCACCAAGTCCGCGCCGGTGGCCGGCCCCAGCCCGAGCGCCAGCGCCAGCGACACCCCCACGCAGCCCATCAGCATCGCCAGGGCACGACCTTCGTCGCGCGTGACCGCCGCATGACGCCGCACCAGCACGCTGTTGCAGGCAAAAGCCATGCCGCCCAGCAGCCCCAGCGCGTCGGCCAGGCTGCGCGGCAGCGGCCAGGCCAGGCCCTCGGGTTGGAGCACGAGCGCCGCCCCGCCCAGAGCCAGCCCCACCCGCAACACCCCGCCGGGCCCCAGGCGCTCGCCCAGCCACAGCCGTGCCAGCAGCGCCGTCCACACCGGCATCAGGTAGAACAGCAGCACCACGCGCACCACCTCGCCAATGCTCACACCCCAGTTGAAGGCCGCGTTGACCACCCCCGAGGCCACCGCCATGGCCCACAGCACCGGCGTGCCCAGCACCTGCCCCAGGGCCTGCGGCCGCCAGGCCAGCAGCACGGCACAGCCGATCAGGAACAGCCCGACGTTGGTCCACAGCGGATGCAGGCCCAAGCCCTGCAGGTGGCGCATTGGCCACCACGACAGGCCCCAGACGGCGGCGTTGAACAGCAGGGCCAGCACGGGCCCGGGGGAGGAACGTGGCAAAGTCATCGGACGATTGTCTCCGAGCCCGTCTATCATCGCGACACAGTCACAAGCGCCGCGTCGTCCCGGCGTGCGAGCGGCGCCGAAGGCGGCCCCGGCCAGGCTGCCCTGCCGAGGGAGAGATGTTCGATGGCCTTCAGCGAATCCAAGGTGACGCTCAGGCGTGCTCTCGTGCTGGCCAACCTGCTCGTGCTGGCTCTGCTGGCCGCCCTGATCACCCTGCAGGCCCGCACCGACCGGGCCCGGGTGATCGAGATGGCCTACCGGGACGCCGAGAACTTGGCCGATGCGCTGGCCGAGCACACCCGCCAGACCCTGGCCGCGCTGGATCTCGGACTGACCTCCGCCATCGAGGCCATGAGCTCCTTGCCACCGAACCACCGCGCCCGCCTGCACGAGATGCTGGCAGACCGCCAGGCCGGATCGGCCGGTACCTACGCCTATTTCGTGCTCGACGCGCAAGGCCGACTGGTGGCCAGTTCGCGCACCCCGCAACCCGAGCCCACCGATCTCTCGGACACGCCCGAATTCCGCGTTCACCGCGAACGGCGGGAGGCCGCACTGTACCTCGGTCCGCCGCGCCTGGGCCGCGTCGGGTATGCCCAGGGCCGATGGATCGTCAATGCCTCGCGGCGCATCGAGACGCCCGACGGACAGTTCGCCGGCGTGGTGGCCGCCGTCGTTTCGCTGGAGCATCTGCGGCGCTTCTACGACAAGCTGCGGCTGGGCGAGCAAGGCGCCGTCGGACTCTTCAGCGCCGAAGGCGTGCTCATCGCGCGCAGCCCCTGGGTCGAGCGTTTCCTCGGCCAGGACTTCAGCAACCAAGCCGTGTACCGCGAGCACCCAGGGTTCAGGGGCGCCTGGCCGGCGCCTACGTGACCGATGGCGTGGAGCGCTTGTCCGCCTTCCGCCGGGTCGACGACTCCGCCGCCACCGTCTACGTGGGCCTGGGCCTCGACGAGGTTCTCGCCCCGTGGCGCGAGCGGCTGGTCTTCCAGGTGGCGATCGGCGCCCTGGCGATGTCCGTGTTCTTCGGGGCCTCGGTGCTGGTGCTGAACCATGTCGCTCGACGCGAACAGTGGCACCGCCAACGCTCCCAGCGGCTGCGCGACATCGCCGAAGCCTCCGCCCGGCTGGTGCGCGCCCCCACGGTCGAGGCGCTGCTCCAGCAGGCCGGCGAGGTGGCGCGCCGGCTGTTCGGGGCCCCTGCGGCCCGGGCCAGCCTCGCCGCCCGCGAGAGCGCCGGCATCAGCCCGCTGAGCGTCGTGAGCGGTTCACAGGCCTGCGCCGAACAGGCCGGTGCGTCGGACCCGCCCGCCGGCCTGGCCGTGCCCCTGGTGGGACAGGACGGCCACCCCCTCGGCCGGCTCGAACTGGCCGACAAGCCCGACGGCGCGTTCACGGCGGACGACCACAACGAACTGATGCAACTGGCCAGCGTGGCCGGTGCGGCGCTGGAGAACCTGCTGTCGTCCCGGGAGCGCGAGGCCGCGATGGCGCAGACCCAGGCGGCGCAGGCGCGCATCGAAACCATCCTGTCCTCGATCTCCGACGCCGTCTATGCGCTCGATCCCGACTGGCGCTTCGTCTACCTGAACGACGAGGCGCAGCGGCTGCTGCAGCGCCGCCGCGAGGATCTGCTCGGCCGCAACGTCTGGGAGGCCTTTCCCGAGGCGCGCGAGACCGTGCTGCACACCGAATACCAGCGCGCGCGCGCCCACAAAGTGTCGGTGAGCTTCGAGTTCTTCTATCCCCCGCTGGAGACCTGGTTCTCGGTGCGCGCCTTCCCCCATGACGAAGGACTGACCGTGTACTTCCAGGACATCACCCAGCGCGTCGAGACCGAAGCCCGGCTGCGCCAGGCCCAGAAGATGGACGCCCTGGGCCAGCTCACCGGCGGTGTGGCCCACGACTTCAACAACCTGCTCACCGTCATCCTCGGGGCCGTCGATGCCCTGGACGAACAGCTCGCCGCCGGCCCCGACAGCATGCGCCCCCACGTCGCGATGATCCGCCAGGCCGGCGAACGCGCCGCCGCCCTCACCCACCGGCTGCTGGCCTTTGCGCGCAAACAGCCGCTCGATCCGCGGCAGACCCAGATCAACGAGCTGCTGGCCGACTTCGAGCCGCTGCTGCGGCGCACGCTGGGCGAGCACATCGACATCGAGTTCGTGCGCGGCAGCGGGCTGTGGAAGGCCCTGGTCGATCCCAACGAACTGCAGAACGCCATCCTCAACCTCGCGATCAATGCCCGCGACGCCATGCCTGGCGGCGGCCGGCTGACCATCGAGACGGCCAACATGTCCGTCGCTCGCGACTATGCCGAGATCCACGGCATCCAGCCGGGCCAGTACGTGCTCGTGGCCGTCTCCGACACCGGCCCGGGCATGCCGCCCGAGGTCGTGGCGCGGGCCTTCGACCCCTTCTTCACCACCAAGCCGGCCGGCCAGGGCTCGGGCCTGGGGTTGTCGATGGTCTATGGCTTCGCACGCCAGTCCGGTGGCCATGTGAAGATCTACAGCGAGCCCGGCCACGGCACCACGGTCAAGCTCTACCTGCCGCGCGCCGATGCCGCCACCGAGGCCGACTACCGGCGCGTCGAACGCGCCGCGCTGGCCCCGGGTCACGAACACGTGCTGCTCGTGGAAGACGACGACCTGGTGCGCCTGGTGGCCGTCGCCAGCCTGGAAAAGCTCGGCTACCGCGCCACCGTGTGCAGCAACGGCCACGAAGCGATCGAGCAACTGCGGCATGGCCCGCACTTCGACCTGTTGCTCACCGACGTGGTCCTGGCCGGTGGCCTCTCGGGCAAGGAGGTGGCCGCCGTCGCCGCGCAACTGCGCCCCGGCCTGAAGGTGTTGTACATGTCGGGCTACACCGAGAACGCCATCGTGCACCACGGCCGGCTCGATCGCGGCGTGCACCTGCTGAGCAAGCCCTTTCGCATCGACGAACTCGGTCGCAAGCTGCGCGAGGTGCTCGACGGCTGAGCTCCCTGCTCAGTGCCGGTCGCTGCGCGCGATCTCCAGCAGGTGCTCGACCTCCCCGGCATGGTGGCGCAGGTTGTGGGCATGCCAGCGCCCGATCAACCACATCGTGCCGGCCACCACCAGACCGAAGGCCGTGATCGCGCCGAAGGCCGACAGGCCCACCTTGGTCATCACGGTGTAGAAGGCCCCCAGGCCCAGGATGCAGGCCTGCTCGTTGAAGTTCTGCACGGCGATCGAGCGGCCCGCGCCCATCAGGTTGTGGCCGCGGTGCTGCAACAGCGCATTCATCGGCACCACCAGGAAGCCTCCCAGTCCGCCCAACAGAACGAGGAAGGGTGCGGCCACCCAGACGTTGTCGATGAAGTTCATGCCGATCACCAGCACCCCCATCGCGATGCCCAGCGGGATGACCCGCGTGGCCAGATCCAGGCGCATCCAGACCGACGCCACCACCGCGCCCGCGGCCGTGCCCACCGCCACCACCCCCACCAATGACGAGGCCTGGGTCGTGGTGTAGCCCAGCGCCGCCGCCGCCCAGGCCAGCACGATGTAGCGCAGATTGCCCGAGACGCCCCAGAACAGCGTGGTGGTGGACAGCGAAATCTGGCCCAGCCGGTCGCGCCATAGCCGCCGGTTGCAGGTGCGGAAGTCGCGCAGCATCTCCATCGGCGAGGCCGGCAGGGGCTGCAGCGTCGCGCTGGTGCGCGGGATGAAGAGATTGAACACCGCCGCCACCACGTAGATCCAGATGATGGTGGCGATGGCCGCGTCCGGCGCGCTGGCGATGCCCGTGTCGAACCCGGGCACGTCGATCGACAGCAGCCAGGGCCCCAGCACCGGCCCGACGAGCTGGCCGCCCAACAGCACCCCCAGGATGATGGAGGCGATCGTCAGGCCTTCGATCCAGCCGTTGGCCTTGACCAGTTGCGACGGCGGCAGCAATTCAGTGAGGATGCCATATTTGGCCGGCGAGTAGGCGGCCGCGCCCAGCCCCACGATGGCATAAGCCCACAGCGGGTGGGTGCCGAACAGCATCATCAGGCAACCCACCACCTTGATGCTGTTGGAGACGAACATCACCTTGCCCTTGGGCAGGAAGTCGGCAAACGCCCCCACGAAGGGCGCCAGCACCACATAAAACAGCGCGAACATCGGCACCAAGGCCGCGCGCTGCCATTCACCGGCGCCCGACAGCAGCAGGAGTTCCACCGCCGCGACGAACAAGGCGTTGTCGGCCAGCGAGCTGAAGAACTGCGCCGACATGATGGTGTAGAAGCCTTTTTTCATTCGCTGGGCTCGCTGGGCGCCGGCTTCCGGGCTGCGTGAAATCCTTGAGACTGCGGGCAACGGACGCTTCCTCGGGGCCGGAAGCGCCCGGGTTTATAGCATGCGGTGACGACCCTGCCGTGGCCGGAAAACCCGTGAAAGCTTCGACCGGGACGGCCAAGCATCGCATCCGATGCGACGGTGCGGCTGGCAGAATCGTCCGATCGCCCCCGGAACCCGCGGCCATGCCCCGTCCCATCGAAGCCCTGATCCACCCCGACGCCCTCGCCCGCAACCTGCAGCGCGCCCGTGCCGCTGCCCCTGACGCCAAGGTCTGGGCCATCGTCAAGGCCAATGCCTACGGCCACGGCATCGAACGCGCCTATGCCGGACTGCAAGGTGCCGACGGCTTCGCGCTGCTCGACATCGCCGAGGCCGAGCGCGTGCGCGCCCTGGGCTGGCGCGGCCCCATCCTGCTGCTGGAAGGCTGCTTCGAGGCCCGCGACCTGGAAGCCTGCTCGCGCCTGAACCTGTGGCACGTGGTGCACACCGAGCAGCAAATCGACTGGCTGGCCACACACAAGACCACCTGGCCGCACCGGGTCTTCCTCAAGTTCAACTCCGGCATGAACCGGCTGGGCTTCCAGCGAGACGCCTTCCGCACCGCCTGGATGCGCCTGAGCGGCCTGACCCAGGTGGACGAGATTTCCCTGATGACGCATTTCGCCGACGCCGACGGCGACCGCGGCATCGCTCACCAGGTGGCCGCCTTCCAGGCCGCCACCGCCGACCTGCCGGGCGAGCGCTCGCTCAGCAACAGCGCCGCCACCCTGCGCTATGCCGGCGACCATCCCGAGGTGCGCGCCGACTGGGTGCGCCCGGGCATCATGGTCTACGGCTCGGCCCCCGACTTCCCCGCCCACACCGCCCGTCACTGGGGCCTGCTGCCCACCATGACCCTGCGATCCCGCCTGATCGCCACCCAGTCCCTGCAGGCCGGTGATACCGTCGGTTACGGCAGCACCTTCACCGCCCCCCAGCCGATGCGCATTGGCGTGGTCGCTTGCGGCTATGCCGACGGCTATCCGCGCCACTGCGGCACCGGCACCCCGGTGCTGGTGGACGGCGTGCTCACCCGGGTGGTGGGCCGCGTGTCCATGGACATGCTCACCGTGGACCTCACCCCCGTGGAACAGGCCGGCCGCCACGCCGGCCTCGGCGCCGAGGTCACCCTCTGGGGCCAGGGCCCGCACGGCAGCCTGCTGCCCATCGACGAGGTGGCCCTGGCGGCCAACACCGTGGCCTATGAATTGATGTGTGCGCTTGCACCGCGTGTGCCCGTGACGGTGCGCGACCTGTGGCCCCCGGCGGGCTGATCCGGCGCTACACGCCGTCGCCCATCCACAACATCAGCGCATACACCGCCGTGCCCAGCAGCGTGGGGGCGGCCACCCCCGCGCGCAGGCGCTGGATCAGGATCACGGCCCCCAGGGCCACGGCAACCGGCAGGGCGCGGCCGGTGCCGCCGGCGCCCCCCAGCAGGGACGCCAGCGAGGCGGCCAGCAGGGCCGCAATGGCCGCCGGGCCGATGGCCGAGGACCATCGGCCGATCCGAGGCGAGCCAGCGCTGCTGCGCCGCAGCCCCCACCAGAACGGCAAGGCACGCAACAGGAAGGTGCCCAGCCCGCAGGCCAGCACCGTCAACAGCAGCATCCCCCCGGCCTCACGCATCGCCGGGCTCCGCCTGCAACCACTGGAAGGCCGCGCCGGCCAGCATGCCGGCCGGGATGGCCACATGGGCCGGGCCCAGGGCCAGGCCCAGCAGCGTGACGCCGGCCGCCCCCCACAGCGCGACCGAGCGTCCGCGCACTCCCATCTGCAGCAGCAGCGACAGGAACAGCGCCGGCAGCACGAAGGCCAGGGCCTCGCGCAGCAGCGGCACCCGGTCGACCAGTTCAGCGCCCGTGGCCGCCCCCAGCCAGGTGCCGGCAATCCAAGCGCCGTAGGCCCCCGCCTGCAGGCCGGCCAGCCAGCCGGCACGCTGCGGCGGGTCCAGGCCGGGCAGACGCGCCGCCGCGCAGGCGAAGACCTCGTCGGTCAGGCCGAAGGCCAGCGTCGGGGGAACCCGGGTCGGACGGGCTTGTGCGAGCTGCTCGGCCACCACCCGGCCGTAGAGCAGGTGGCGGGCGTTGAGCAGCCAGATCGTGGGCACCACCGCCAGCGGGCCGCCCCCGGAAGCCACCAGGGACACCAGCACGAACTGGCTGGCCCCGGCGAACACGATGGCCGAGATGGCCACCGCCCACGAGGCGTCCAGGCCCATCTGCACGGCCGCCAGCCCGAAGGAAAAGGCCACGGGCCCGTAGCCGGCCGCGATCGCCAGGCTGTCGCCCAGACCGCGCAGCACGCCCCCCTTCATGCCCCACCCGGTTTGGTGAAGGTGAACACATGGGTGCCCCCGCCCCATTCGTCGTGCCCGTCGGTCGCGAACACCCGCCGGTGGCGCACGAGCTCCAAGCCGGCCAGGGCGGCCAGTCCGGCGAAGCGCCGCGCGAAGGTCTTGCGCTCGACCTCGTAGTCGAAACCCGCGACCATGGCCTGCAGCTCCAGCCAGTAAAAACGCACGAAGGCCCCCAGCTCGTGCTCGGGCTGCTCACGCACACCCGAGTCGCACAGCCGCGCATACAACTGTCGGCACAGGCTCACCGCCTGGCCGCAGTGGCCCTCGGTGGCCGCCACCCAGGCCATCAGGAGGGTGCGCCGGAAGTCCCGGTACCGCCAAGTGTCACCCCCGGCCTGCGCCCCCGAAGGCTCGCCCACCCAGGCCATGCTGGCCAACAGGTAGGCGCCGTGGTGGCGCACCAAGGCGCGGTGACGCTCCTCGACGCTGCTGAACTCGGGCAGGAACTCGTCGGCCACCACCAGCAGCCCGCCGGGCTGCAGCAGGGCCGCCGCCTTCTGCAGCATGAAAGCGGTGTTGAAGTGGTGCGAGGCCCCGAAGGAGGTGATCAGCGGCGTCTCCTCGGGCGGCAGCTCCAGTTCCAAGAAACCGCCGTGATGCGGCTCGATGCCCTCGACGCCCTGCGTGTTGCGGCGCAGACAGGCGTAGGCCGCCTCGTCGGGCTCGACGGCCAGAAAGCGGCCCTGCGGGTGCAGCTCGCGCAGCATCAGCAAAGGCAGGCCGGGGCCACTGCCCACATCCACGGCCTGCCACCGCGGCAGCGGCGGCGCGAAGCTGGCGATGTCCTGCGCCGCGGCCACCACCTGACGGGCGTAGGCCGGATGCAGCAGCTCGAAGGCGTCGTAGTGTTCGACGTCGATGCGACTGGAAAACGGCCCCGACCCGCCGGACGGGCGCCGCGGCGTCGCCGCACGCGCCTGACGCAAGGGGCGCGGCAAGGCCCGGTGTCCGCGCTGCAGCAGCACCTCGGTCGCCAGGCCGCTGAGCACCCAGCTCGGGCCGTCCAGGTGGCCTGCGACTTCGGCCTGCTCCTCTTGGGTCAAGGGGGTGAAGGGCGATTCGGCCAACCGGGCCAGCCGCGTGCAGGCCTGTGCCAGCGGCTGGCGCGACCAGGGGGCCGGGGCATGGGTGTGTGCAAAAGCCCCCGGCAGGGGCATGGGCACGATGCCGGCAAACGGCCCCTGGGCATCCTCCTCCACCAACCAAAGCACCGGCCAGCGCCAGGGGCCGGCGGCCCTCTCGCGCAGCAGGCCCGCCAGCGTCTGAACACCGTCGCGACCGGGCAGCGGCTCGCCGCGCAGGCGCAGCAATCGCGCCCCCAGGCCGTTGGACACCTCCAGCAAAGCCCGCTCCAGTGCGCCGCGCACCCCGTCCCAGCCCGCGGCATCCCGCGGCCATTCCAGGTAGAGCGTCGAGGCGCTGCCCGTGTAGGCCTTGGGCGGGTATTCGATCACCACCAGCGCCCGGCCGCCCTGCTCGGTGGCCGCATAGACATGGGGCACGTCGGCATCAAAGGCATGGGTGTCGCCCGAGCGCACCATGCGCGGCCGGTCGGCCGGGCCCACCAGCAACGCCCCCGCGAGCACCGTGACGCGCTCCTTGACCCCTTCGGGATGGGGGGCAGACTCCTTGCGGCACCCCGGCAGCAGCTCGATGGCATAGACCTCGATTTCGGGATCGTCGCGGGATTGTTCGATCAATCGAACGGTCACCCCCGGTCCCGACACCTCGGCGCCCTCGCTGGAGGGCGCCTCGACCAGCAGCCCGAAGGGCACCCCCAGAGCGTTGGCGATGGCCCACAGCGTCTCGATCGTGGGGTTGCCCTCCCCGTTTTCGAGCTGGGACAGCGTGGACTTGGCCACGCCGCTGCGTTCGGACAGGCCGGCCAGCGTGAGCCCGCGCTGGTCTCGGTACCGCTGCAGGTTGCGACCGATCGCCGAGACGGTGCCCATGGAGATCCTCCCTGAGAGGTGTCGGTGTGGCGTTCATTATATCGAACAAAGCGGCACACACCCTCGCGCGCTCCCCGCCTCCGTTCTCGCAGCCCGAGCGCTTCATGGCACGATGACGCCCGGCAAAGGAGGTGTGCATGTCCATCGTCTTGTTCCTCGCCGGGCTGGTGGCCCTCGTGGTCGGCGCCGAAGCCCTGGTGCGCGGCGCCTCGCGCCTGTCGCTGTCCTGGGGCGTCTCGCCGCTGGTGGTGGGGCTGACCGTCGTGGCCTTCGGCACCAGCGCCCCCGAGATGGCCGTCTCGGTCGGCGCGGCCGCCAGCGGCGCCACTGACATGGCCGTGGGCAATGCACTGGGCAGCAACATCTTCAACGTGCTGTTCATCCTGGGGGCCGCCGCCCTGATCACGCCGCTGGCCGTGCATGTGCAGGTCATTCGCCAGGAGGTGCCGATGATGCTGGCCGCCGGCCTGATGCTGGTGGTGATGGCCCTGGACGGCGCCGTCTCCCGGCCCGAGGCGGCCTTGCTGCTGGCGCTGATGGTGGGCTACACGGTCTTCCTGATCGTGCAGGCGCGCCGCGCGCCGGCGCAGGACCAAGGCGAGTTCGCCGCCGAGGCTCCCGCCAGCCACTGGGACCGGCATTGGAGCGTGCAGACGCTGCTGGTGCTGGGCGGCTTGGCCCTGCTGGTACTGGGCTCGCGCTGGCTCGTGCAGGCAGCCACCGCCTTTGCCACGGCCCTGGGCGTGAGCGACGTGATCATCGGCCTGACCATCGTGGCGGCCGGCACCTCGCTGCCGGAGGTGGCGGCCTCGATCACCGCCTCGCTGCGCGGCCAGCGCGACATCGCCGTGGGCAATGTCGTGGGCAGCAACCTCTTCAACATCCTGGGCTGCCTGGGCCTGGCGGGCGTCGTGGCCGAGGGCGGCCTGCCCATCCCCGAGGCCGTGCTGAACTTCGACCTGTGGGTGATGATGGCCGCGATGCTGGCGTGCCTGCCGATTTTCATGACCGGCCGCGAGATCGCGCGCTGGGAGGGCGGCATCCTGCTGGCCTACTATGGAGCCTACACGGCCTACCTCATCCTGGCAGCCCAGCACCATGCCGCCCTGGCCGCCTATTCCACCGTCATGATGAGCTTCGTGCTCCCGCTGACCATCGTCACCCTGGCGGTGATGGTGGTGCAGCGCAAACCCCACTGACCGCCCCCACCCGCCGCATGGACCTGCCCAGCCACCAACTGTCGATGACCGTGCTGATGACGCCGGACATGGCCAACTTCTCCGGCAATGTCCACGGTGGCACCATCCTCAAGCTGCTCGACCAGGTGGCCTACGCCTGCGCCAGCCGCTACGCCGGGCGCTACGTGGTCACGCTCTCGGTGGACCAGGTGATGTTCCGGCAGCCCATCCACGTGGGCGAGCTCGTCACCTTCCTCGCCTCGGTGAATCACACGGGGAACTCCTCGATGGAGATCGGCATCAAGGTGGTGACGGAGAACATCCGCACCCAGGTCGTGCGCCACGCCAACAGCTGCTTCTTCACGATGGTGGCGGTGGACGACGAGGGCCGGCCCACGCCGGTGCCCCCGTTCACCCCGACCACGCCCGACGAGAAGCGTCGCTTCGAGGCCGCCTTGCTGCGCAAGCAGTTGCGCCGGGAGCTGGAGCAGCGCCACCTGGGCATCAAGAACGCCTGACCGGAGCTTGCGATGGCCTTTCCCTGGATCGCCGCCTTCAAGATCATCCCCTGGAAGGATGTGATCGAAGCCACGCCGGCCGTCGTGCGCGGAGCCCGGCAGCTGTGGAACAAGGTGCGCCAGGATGAATCCGCGCAACAGGCGGCCACGGCCGGCCCGGCGGCCGACGCGGGTTCGCCCGAGGCCCGCCTCGCCCAGCTCGAACAGCGCGTGGCCGAAATGGGGCGCGAGGCCGTGGCTTCCAGCGAGCTGATCCAGGCCCTGGCCCAGCACAACGAACGCCTGGTGGCGGCAGTCGAGACCCTGCGAGTGCGCACCCGGGTGCTGATGTGGGTGAGCGCGCTGCTGGCCGGCGCGGTGCTGGCCCTGTTCGTGCTGAACTGAGCGCCGGGGGCCACAATCGCCCCCCATGGCCAAGGACAAGACGATCTACACCTGCCGCGAGTGCGGCGGCAGCACCCCGAAATGGCTGGGCAAGTGCCCCCACTGCGGCGCCTGGAACACACTGGAGGAGACCGTCGCGGCCAGCGCCTCGACCTCGAAGAACCGCTTCCAGTCCTGGGCCCAGGCTGCGCCGGTCACCACTTTGGCCGAGATCGAGGCCAGCGATGTGGAGCGCACGCCCACCGGCCTGGAGGAACTCGACCGCGTGCTGGGCGGCGGTATCGTCGAAGGCGGGGTGGTGCTGATCGGCGGCGACCCGGGCATCGGTAAATCGACCCTGCTGCTGCAGGCGCTCGATGCCCTGTCTCGGACGCTGCCCACGTTGTATGTGACCGGCGAGGAAAGCGGTGCCCAGGTGGCCCTGCGCGCCCGACGCCTGGGGCTCGATGCCTCGAAGGTGCGCGTGCAGGCCGAAACCCAGCTCGAGAAGATCCTCGCCACGCTGGCGGCCGAGCAACCCGCCATCGCGGTGATCGACTCCATCCAGACGCTGTACTCCGAGCAGCTCAGCTCGGCGCCCGGCTCGGTGGCGCAGGTGCGTGAATGCGCCGCCCACCTCACCCGCACCGCCAAGGCCAGCGGCACGGCCATCGTGCTGGTGGGCCATGTCACCAAGGAAGGGGCCCTGGCCGGCCCGCGCGTGCTCGAGCACATGGTGGACACCGTGCTGTACTTCGAGGGCGACACCCATTCCAGCTTCCGCCTCGTGCGCGCCATCAAGAACCGCTTTGGCGCCGTCAACGAGATCGGCGTGTTTGCGATGACCGAGCGTGGCCTCAAGGGGGTGGCCAACCCCAGCGCCATCTTCCTATCCACCCACAGCGCGCCGGTGGCGGGCTCGTGCGTGCTGGTCACCCTCGAAGGCACGCGCCCCATGCTGGTGGAGGTGCAGGCCCTGGTCGACAGCTCGCCCATTCCCAGCCCACGGCGGCTGTCGGTGGGCCTGGAGCCCAACCGCCTGGCCATGCTGCTGGCGGTGATGCACCGCCACGCCGGCATCGCCTGCTTCGATCAGGACGTCTTCGTCAACGCCGTGGGCGGCGTGCGCATCACCGAGCCGGCAGCCGACCTGGCCGTGATGCTGGCCATCCAGAGTTCCTTGCGCGGCAAGGCGCTGCCGCGCGGCTTCCTCACCTTCGGCGAGGTGGGCCTGGCCGGCGAGGTGCGCCCGGCGCCACGCGGGCAGGAACGGCTGAAGGAAGCCGCCAAGCTCGGGTTTTCCGTGGCCATCGTGCCCAAGGCCAATGCGCCCAAGAAGCCCATCGAGGGGCTGACCCTCCACCCGGTCGAACGCGTCGAGCAGGCCATCGACCTGGTGCGCACCATCGTCTGAGCTGCCGTGCTGAAGACATGACGTATCTGAACCCGTCCGCCGGGCCGATAGACTCTCAGCCATGAACCCCTGGATCGGCTGGGGCCTGGCGGCCCTGTTCACCCTGCTCGCATGGCAGCAGTACGGCTGGCAAGGCCTGCTCTTTGCCTTTTCGGCCATCACCTTCTGGCTGCTGCTGCAGTTCAACAAGGCCGTGCGCGTGATGCGCCAGGCCGGCCATGCCCCCATCGGCCATATCGACAGCGCCGTGATGCTCAACGCCAGGCTGCAGCCGGGCCTGCCCATGCTGAAGATCGTGATGCTGACGCGCAGCCTGGGCGAGAAAGTGGGCGACGACCCGGAAGCCTACCGCTGGACCGACCCGGGCGGCTCGCATGTCACGCTGGAGCTGCGCGGCGGCAAGCTCGTGCGCTGGACGCTGTGGCGCCCCGAAGTGGCCGGGCAGGACGCGCCGCCGGCCCCGTAAAATCGCCGCTTTACCCCGTTTCCCCAAGGAGCCTTGCATGGGCATGGAAGACCGCGACGGCAAGATCTGGATGGATGGCCGGCTGGTGGACTGGCGCGACGCCAAGATCCATGTACTGACCCACACGCTGCATTACGGCTGCGGCGCCTTCGAGGGCGTGCGCGCCTACAACACGGACAAGGGCACGGCCATCTTCCGCCTGCGCGAGCACACCGAGCGCCTGTTCAACAGCGCGAAGATCCTGCGCATGAAGATCCCCTACACCGTCGAGCAGGTGATGGAGGCACACAAAGAGGTCGTGCGCGCCAACCAGCTCGAGAGCTGCTACATCCGCCCGCTGACCTGGATCGGCTCGGAAAAGCTGGGCGTGAGCCCCAAGGGCAATACCATCCACCTGATGATCGCCGCTTGGGCCTGGGGCGCCTACCTCGGCGAGGAAGGCTTGAAGCGCGGCATCCGCGTCAAGACCAGCAGCTACACCCGCCACCACGTCAACATCACGATGACGCAGGCCAAGACGGTGAGCAACTACACCAACTCGATCCTGGCCAATATGGAGGCCACCGACGACGGCTACGACGAGGCCCTGCTGCTCGACTCGGCCGGCTTCGTCTCCGAGGGTGCAGGCGAGAACCTGTTCATCGTCAAGAACGGGGTGCTGTACACCCCCGACCTGTCGGCCGGCGCCCTCAACGGCATCACGCGCAACACCATCTTCGCGATCTGCCAGGATCTGGGCCTGAAGCTCATCGAAAAACGCATCACCCGCGACGAGGTCTACATCGCCGACGAGGCCTTCTTCACCGGCACGGCCGCCGAGGTGACGCCCATCCGCGAGCTCGACCGCATCGAGATCGGCGCAGGCTCGCGCGGGCCCATCACCGAGAAGATCCAGTCGGCCTTCTTCGACATCGTCAATGGCCGCAACCCCAAGTACGCCGAATGGCTGACCCTGGTCTGAGGACACCGGCGATGAGCAGCAAACCCATCGACGTCGTCGAGCTGTCGGCCCGGGATCTTCAGGGTCACGGTGTGGCGTTCTGCCCCAACCCGAAGATGCCCTTGTGGAGCGCCCATCCCAAGGTCTACATCGACGTGGCTACCACCGGCGAGGGCAAGTGCCCCTATTGCGGCACGGTCTACCGGCTCCAAGCCGGCGAGAAGGTTCACGGCCACTGAACCGCTCGGTGCGTGGCGCACACCCGCCCGCACAGGAACCCGACACCTGGGGCGGCGTCGCCTCGGCCTGCCGCCGCCGCACCGCTCGGTGCGGCCAGCTCAGCCTAGACCCGGCAGTTGGGCGCGAACTTCCGCAACGACAAGCCGCGCTGCACGCGGCAGGCGAGCGGTCAACTGTCGGATCCAGGCTCAGATTTTGAGGGTGTCGAGCTCGGCATAGACGTGGTTCATCCACAGCTTCAGGCGCTGGCGCTCCATCAGGCCCAGGCTGCTGCCATCGCCGCCGCTGGTGTTGCGCGCGGCCCAGAAACTCATGTTGGCTGCGTCGATCTTCTGAGCCACCGAATCGTGCAGCCGGCGGATGGTGATGTGCCGCGCCCCCAGGGCGATCGCGCGCTCCAGCTCGCCCGAGCTTTCGAGTTGACTGAAGTCGTCGCCGCGCAACTGATTGAGCACCAGCACGTACTGCAGCCGGCGGCCGAAGCGGTCGAGCAGCCGCTTGAGCAGGTCCACCGAGTCCTTGCCGGCATCCATGACGTGCCAGTAATGAAGCGCCAGGTCAGAGACGTCGGCCAAGTCCAGCACGCCGGACTCGTCCATCCACTTCACCAACGGCGCATGCGTCTGCGCGGCCAGATCGACCAGCACGCGCCGGCCGGGGTGATCGATGGCCGATTCGATGATGGCGTCCAGTGCCTCGTAGCGCTCGACCGTCATCGGCGAGGCATAGCCGGCGTAAAAGCGCATGAAGGTGCCATGCGAGCGGTCGGTGTCGAAGCCGACGAAGGGCAGGTTGTGGTCGATGAAGTACTGGGCCAGCAGGCGCGAGACGAGGGACTTGCCCACGCCGCCTTTCTCGCCACCCACGAGGTGGATGATGGATTTGGGAGCAACCTCCAGGGTCGGGATCTGCGTCATGCGGTCGATCTCCTTGCGGTCAGTACCGGGCTCGGCCAGGGCCGGGCCACTGGCCGATTGTGCCTGCCGTTCAGGGACGGATCATGCCAGCACGACGCGCCCGCCTACTGGCGGTAGAAGACGTAGTCAGCCTGGTAGGGCACTTGGCGCCGTTCGCCCTGGTTGGCCGCCGCGCACGGGGCCGAGGGGGCCACGCCGCCGCGGGTGTTCAAGCGCTGGATGTGGGAGGTGCCCTGCATCACGCCCATGCCCATCGCGGGATCGGCCTTGACGAGCTGCAGCGGGATGTCGCCCGGGCCCGCTGGAGCCACGGCAAGCTGTTTGCCCGTCACCTTCGAGCCGTCGTTGGCCTCCCAGGTCGGGCCGCCGTAGTACTTGCCCACCACCTTGCGCTGCATGTCGTAGAGCGTGGCCACGGGGGTCACGAAGACCCATTCGAACTGGCCAGCCGCACCAGCCTTGGCCCGGCATTCGTAGGTGATCTCGCCAATGCCCACGGTGTGCATCGTCTGCTGCGCGCCCGCGGGCACGCGGATCTCGGGCGGCAGGCTCATGTTGTCGACCCGCGTGCTCGTCATGGGCGCGGGGGTCATCGATCCGCAGGCAGCCAGGCTGAGCGAGGCCAGGGACAGCAGGACAGTCTTGTGCATGGAAGGCTCCGATCGGTAAGACAGACGGGAAAAAGGCCGCGCATGGACGCCGCCATGTCGGCTTGCGTCCTATACGCAAGCGACGGCCTTTCGGATGCAAGGCCCCCGAGCGGGCCGCGCGGGGCGACGCCCCCTCAAAGCGACAGGCGACCGGTGTAGAGAATGGGCCCGGTGGGTGCGCCGGTGGGCGAGCCGCCCGGCGGCTCCAGGCTGACCGCCAGCGCCGCGGTGGCCGGCAGCTCCAGCCGACGCTGCAACACCGTGGGCCGGTCGGACTGAATCAGCCCCAGCGAGCGCGGCGCCCCTTGACCAGGCACGGCCCACAGTTCCAACACACGCCCGGCATCGACCTGCACAGCCGCCAGCGGCCGCACGACCAGACTGCGGCCATCGGCGCTGAGGCTGGCGACGAAGGTGTTGACCCCTTCCGGAGCAGCCAGCACCACCACCACCGGCGGCGGCATCGGCGTGGGCTGCACGAGCAGCACGGCCATCACCACGGCCGCCGCGGTGGCCAGCACCGACCAGCCGCGCCAGAAGGCCAGCGCGCCCCACGGGCTGCGCCGCGCCGGGGCGGCCGCCGCCGTACCGTCCAGCCGGGCCTCGATGGCGCGCCAGACCCGCTCGGACGGGGCCACCGGCGGCACCACCTCAGACAGGGGCTGCAGCCGGTCCTGCCAGCGCGCCACCGCCTCGCGCAGCATCGGGTGGGCCCCCATCAGCGTCTCGAAGCGCCGGCGTGCCCCGCCGCGCAGCGTGCCCAGCACGTACTCGGCCGCCAGCCGGTCGGCCACCTCGGGGCGCAGCGCGATCATGCGAGCCCTCCCGGTGCCAGACGCTCCAGGCAGACCTTGAGCGACTGCAGCGCCCGGCGGATCCAGGACTTCACCGAGCCCAGCGGCTGGCCCATCTGCTCGGCCACCTCGCTGTGCGACAGCCCCTGGTAGTAGGCCAGTGCCAGGCTGTGCTGCTGCTCGGGCGACAGCCCCCCGAGACAGCGCTGCAGCAGCCGCGCCTCGACGGCGCGCTGCAGCAGCTCGGCCGGGCCGGGGTGGGGATCGGGATGCTCGTCGTACACGTCGCGGTGGTCCTGCTCGTCGTCGGAGGCACCCTCATCGCTGAAGCGGGGGCGGGCCTGGGCCCGCCGCAAGCTGTCGATGGCACGGTGGCGGGCAATGCTGGTCAGCCACGTCAGCGGCTGGCTGCGCGCGGCATCGAAGCTGCCCGCCGCCTTCCAGACGGCCAGGTAGACCTCCTGCAGCACGTCCTCGGCCTGGGTGCGTTCCCCGGTGATACGCAGGATCACGCCCAACAGATGCGACGCGGTGAGCCGGTACAACTGCGCAAAGGCGGCCCGGCGGCCCAGCGCGGTCTCGGCCAGCAGGCGGCCCAGCTCCTGGCTGCGCTCACTCCAGTGGGAATCCGGCGGGGCGGTCATGGCGGCGCATTGTGCCGCGGCAGGCCGCCGGCGTACAGCCTCCGTACAATCGGCGGGGTCCGAAAGCCAACATGAACACTTCCCAGGAATTCATCCTCACCCTGTCCTGCCAGGACACCAAGGGCGTGGTCTACGCGGTCTCGGGCCTGCTCTACCAGGCCGGCTGCAACATCCTCGACTCCCAGCAGTTCGGCGACGTGCAAAGCCCCGACGGCACGGGCCTGTTCTTCATGCGGGTGCATTTCGAGGCGCCTGAGCACTTGGCCGACGTGGCCACGCTGACCAAGCTCTTCGCGCATGTGCGCCAGCAGTTCGGCATGCAGGCGTCCTTCCACGCCCTGTCGCGCAGGCCGCGCGTGCTGATCATGGTCAGCCGGCACGGCCACTGCCTGAACGACCTGCTGTTTCGCCGCCAGTCGGGCCAGCTCAACATCGACGTGCCCGCCATCGTGTCCAACCACCCCGATTTCGCGGAGTTGGCCGCCAGCTACGGCGTTCCCTTCCACCATCTGCCCCTGCCCACCGGCGCCTCGGCCGAGGCCAAGCGTGCGCAGGAGCGCCAGGTGGAGCGGCTCGTCACCGAGCATGACGTCGACCTGGTCGTGCTGGCGCGATACATGCAGATCCTCAGCCCCGAGTTCTGCGAGTTCCTCAAGGGCCGCGCCATCAACATCCACCACAGCTTCCTGCCCAGCTTCAAGGGTGCCAAGCCTTACTACCAGGCCCACGACCGTGGCGTGAAGCTGATCGGCGCGACCGCCCACTACGTCACCGCCGACCTCGACGAAGGCCCCATCATCGAGCAGGACGTGGAGCGTGTGGACCACACGCTCAGCCCCGAGGATTTCACCGCCGTGGGCCGCGACGTCGAATGCGTGGTGCTGGCCCGTGCGGTGCGCTGGCATGTGGAGCACCGCGTGCTGCTCAACGGCCACAAGACCATCGTCTTCAAGTAAGCCAGGACAGCCTCCATGCCCCGCCCGCTCGCGCCCCTGGCCTCCCCCGACGACACCGAGGCCCAGTTCTACGAGGCCCTGCAGCAAGGCGACATCGACAAGCTGATGGCCGTGTGGGCCGATGATGACGAGGTTGTGTGCATCCATCCCGGCGGGCCGCGGCTGGTGGGGCTGGGCGCCATCCGTGCCCAGTTCGAGGCCATGTTCGCCCATGGCAGCATCCAGGCCCAACCCGAGCGCGTGCGGCGCGTGCACACGCACGACAGCGCGGTGCACAGCGTGGTCGAGCAGGTGCGCGTGATGACCGAGGACGGCCCGCGCTCGGCCCATGTGATCGCCACCAACGTCTACGTGAAGACGGCCCAGGGCTGGCGCATGGTCTGCCACCATGCGAGCCCCGGCACGCCGCGCGAGCCCGCCGAGGTCTCCGAGGCGCCCACCACGCTGCACTAGGGCCTGTTGACGCGATTGGGAGCCTCACGTGATCGAGTACCGTGCTCCGCGCTGGCTGGCCGGCCCGGGCCCGGTCGGCGGCAACGTCCAGACGATCTGGCCTGCGCTGTTCTCGCGCCGCTTCCTTGGGCCACGGCCCGTCTATACGCGCGAACGCTGGACCACGCCGGACGCCGACTTCATCGATGTCGACCGCCTGGCCTGGGCGGCCGAGGCCCCGTCCGCCGACGCGCCCCTGCTCGTGCTCTTCCACGGCCTGGAAGGCTCCTCGCGCAGCCACTATGCCGAGGCCTTTGCCCACCGCGCCCGGCAACTGCGCTGGCACTACGCAGTGCCGCACTTCCGCGGCTGCTCGGGCGAACTCAACCTGGCCCCGCGGGCCTACCACTCGGGCGACCATGAGGAGGTGGGCTGGATCCTGCAGCGCCTGCGCGCCGCCCACCGCGGCCCGATGCTGGCCGTGGGCATCTCGCTGGGCGGCAATGCCCTGCTGCGCTGGGCCGAGGAGGCCGGCGAGACGGCGGCACGGACCGTGCGCGCCGTGTGCGCCATCAGCTCGCCGCTGGACCTGGCCGCCGGCGGAGCGGCCATCGGCCGCGGCTTCAACCGGCTCGTCTACACGCGCATGTTCCTGCGCACGATGAAGCCCAAGGCCCTGCGCAAGCTCGCCCAGCACCCCGGGCTCTTCGACCGCGAGCGCCTGCTGGCTGCGCGCGACCTCTACGAGTTCGACAACGTCTTCACCGCACCGCTGCACGGCTTTCGCAACACCGAGGACTACTGGTCGCGCGCCTCGTCCAAGCCCCATCTGCACCGCATCCGCGTGAGCGCCCTGGTGCTCAATGCCCGCAACGACCCGTTCGTGCCGGCCGCCAGCCTGCCCCGGCCCCACGAGGTGGGGGCCTTCGTGACGCTGTGGCAGCCGCTGCATGGTGGCCACGTCGGCTTCCCGGCCGGGATGCTGCCCGGCCACGTGATGACCCTGCCGCAGGCGGTGACGGGCTGGCTGCGCGAGCAGCTTTGAACGATCATGGCGCCATGGACGAGATCGTCAAGGCCGCGCTGAAGAAATGGCCCAACGTGCCCGCCTGCCGCGGCTGGCTGGCGCTGGACGCCCGTGGCCAGTGGTACATGCGCGACGAGCGCATCCAGGCCGCCGGCCCCTTCCCGCAGGTCAAGGGCAGCCGCATCACACACGACAAGCTGCGCGAGTTCATCCACCGCAACTACGAGGCCGACGAGCGGGGTCAGTGGTATTTTCAGAACGGGCCCCAGCGGGTCTATGTGGAACTCGAGTCCACGCCCTGGGTGTGGCGAGTGCGCAGCCGCGGCCCGGGCCAGCCGCCCGCGGTGAGCAGCCACACGGGGCGGGACGTGGCCGAGGTGCGCGAAAGCCTCCTCGACGAGGCCGGCCGGCTCTACCTCGTCACCGACCTGGGCCCGGGCCTGGTGCACAGCCAGGACATGCACGATGCCGCCCAGGCGATCGAGGAGGGCTGGTGGCAGCCGCAGGACGTGCGCGCCGCCGACCTGCCCGGCCGCTACGGCTACGTGCTCAGCCCCCAGGCCGCCGAAGCCTCCTTGCGGGCATCGGGATAGGGGCCGATCATCGCTGATCGGGCCCCTCCCACACCACCCGGCATGCGGGGCCGCACCGGGCGGTTCGAGAAGTTGAGGTCAGGAGAATCGTGGGACTCCCAGGCGGTCGA
>NZ_JBKBSL010000085.1:0-2334 GCF_046291045.1 Caldimonas sp.
GGCATGGGCGAGAGCAGGTAGCGACTCATGTCCGGCGGCGCCTTGAAGGGCATCAGCCGGTGCAGCTCTGCCATGCGGGGTGACACCACCAAGCACTCCAGCTTGGTACCGTTGTGCTGCACGATCAGTGCCAGCGGATTGCGGGCGCTGCCGCGTTCGATCTGCGCGGTGAAGGGCTGGCCGTTGACCTCGCCGGTGATGACGATGTCGTTCAGACGCGAGGGCGAGCGGATCTTGTAGCGTTTGTCCCCCACCAGCACCGAGGCGTAGCCGGTCTCGCCCACAAACTCGTCCACATGGACCGGGATATGGCGGTGCTGGCCGTCGGTGGACAGGCGAATCACGGTGTAGTCCTTGCCGACTTTGACACCATAGCCGGGGAGCTGGCCGCTGATCGCGGCCGCCCGCTCGCGGCTCTTGCGGCGCACGAAAGCGGCCAGCGCCACCAGAAAGTCCTCGTCGTCGTGCGGCACGTCCTCGGAGCGGAAACCGCCGCCGTAGTGCTGGGCGATGAAGCCGGTGTTGAAGTTACCCGCGACGAACTCCGGGTGGGCCAGCAGCGCGGCCTGAAACGGGATGTTGCTGTTGATACCGCGGATGACGAAGCCGTTGAGCGCCTCGCGCATCTTGGCGATGGCATCCTGGCGGTCCTTGCCGTGCACGATGAGCTTGGCGATCATCGAGTCGTAGTACATCGGGATTTCGCCGCCCTCGAACACACCCGTGTCCACCCGCACGCCGTAGCGATGCGCGGTATCCGCCTGCCACATGGTCTCGGTGGGCGGTTTGAAGTGCACCAGCCGACCCGTGGAGGGCAAAAAGTTGCGGAACGGGTCCTCGGCATTGATGCGGCACTCGATGGCCCAGCCTTCGCGCTTGACGTCGGCTTGCGTCAGGGGCAGTTTCTCCCCAGCGGCCACGCGGATCATGAGCTCCACCAGATCCAGCCCGGTGATGCATTCGGTGACTGGATGTTCCACCTGCAACCGGGTGTTCATTTCCAGGAAATAGAAATCCTGGTTTTTGCCGACCACGAACTCCACCGTGCCGGCGCTTTGGTACTGCACTGCCCTGGCCAGCGCCACGGCCTGCTCACCCATCGCCTTGCGGGTGGCCTCGCTGATGAAGGGGCTGGGTGCCTCCTCGATCACCTTTTGGTGGCGGCGCTGGATCGAGCATTCGCGCTCGTTCAGGTAGATCACGTTGCCGTGCGCGTCGCCCAGCACCTGGATCTCGATGTGGCGCGGCTGCTCGACAAACTTCTCGATGAACACGCGGTCGTCGCCGAAGCTGTTGCGTGCTTCGTTGCGGCACGAGGTGAAGCCCTCCAGCGCCTCCTTGTCGTTGAAGGCCACGCGCAGGCCCTTGCCACCGCCGCCGGCGCTGGCCTTGATCATGACAGGGTAGCCGATGCCACGCGCGATCTCCACCGCCTGCTCGGCCGACTCGATCGGATCGTTCCAACCCGGGATGGTGCTGACGCCGGCCTCCTTGGCGAGCTTCTTGGAGGCGATCTTGTCGCCCATGGCCGCGATGCTGTGGTGCTTCGGCCCGATGAAGACGAGGCCCTCCTCCTCGACACGGCGGGCGAAGTCCTCGTTCTCGGACAGAAAGCCATAGCCAGGGTGGATGGCCTCGGCGCCGGTGGCCTTGGCCGCGGCGAGGATCTTGTCAGCCACGAGGTAGCTCTCGCGGCTGGGCGCCGGGCCGATGCAGACGGCCTCGTCGGCCAGGCGGACGTGGCGCGCCTCGCGGTCGGCCTCGGAATAGACGGCCACGGTGGCGATGCCCATCTTGCGGGCGGTGGCGATGACGCGGCAAGCGATTTCGCCGCGGTTGGCAATCAGGATTTTCTTGAACATGGTGTGTGCTTCCCTGCCCTCACAGCGGGATGTTGCCGTGCTTGCGCCACGGGTTTTCGAGCTTTTTGTCCTTGAGCATCACCAGGCTGCGGCAGATGCGCTTGCGCGTTTCGTGCGGCAGGATGACGTCGTCGATGTAGCCGCGCTCGGCGGCGACGAAGGGGTTGGCAAAACGTCGCTTGTACTCGGCCTCGCGCTCGGCGAGCTTGGCCGGGTCTTTCTTGTCCTCACGGAAGATGATCTCCACCGCCCCCTTGGCGCCCATGACGGCGATCTCGGCGTTGGGCCAAGCTAGGTTGACGTCACCGCGCAGATGTTTGGAGGCCATCACGTCATACGCACCTCCGTAGGCCTTGCGCGTGATGACGGTGATCTTGGGCACGGTGGCCTCGGCGTAGGCGTACAGCAGCTTGGCGCCGTGCTTGATGATACCGCCGTACTCCTGCGCCGTGCCGGGCATGAAGCCGGGCAC
>NZ_JBKBSL010000009.1:0-97644 GCF_046291045.1 Caldimonas sp.
CCCCGGGCTTGTGGGGTCTGCTCAAGCCCTGGCCGGTGAAGGCCTGCGCGTACGACTGGGACCTGGTGCAAGCCGAGCACCACACCGAAGTGGCGCCCAACCCGGGCACGGGGGCGCGGCGTATCCACCGGCTGGCGTTTACGGTGCGCAGGAGTGCTGAGGATCCCACCCTGATCGGGCACTTTCAGGTGGCGCTGGGCCTGGCGCTGACCGAGCCGATGGTGGCCCCGCTGTGGGAGCACATCCGTCGCTTCATGGAAGAGCGCGGGCCGCACCTGCCGCACCCCAGCGAGCCGCTGGACGAGCGCCGCGACGACCGGCCCAGCTGGTGGCAAGCGGCCGGGCGCACCGGCCCCTTCGGGCCGCGTTATGGCTGGTGGTGGAAGGAGCACCCGGGGATCACCTTGTTCTATCACTTGATTGCTATTCCGGGCCTTGCTCTCTTCATTGCTGGATGGGTCAGGATGAGTGGCCATCCGATTGCCTTTATGGCCCTCCTTGCCCCCTACATCCCCTTGTCCATCAACTGGGGCCAGGCCACGGGCGTGTGGCTGGTGGCGCACACCTCGCGGGAGTACGAATGGCCGCAGGCGGTGCGCCAGGCCATTGGAGAGCCGGTGCGCAAAGGGGCGGGGTGGTGAATGGCAAGACGCGGCGCGCTGGGGCCGATGCCATGAGCCGCGGCCAGTCGATTGCACTGGAGCCGCTGTACGAGCACGGCCAGCACGTGCTGCCCATCTACGCGGCGGGCGACCGGGTGGCGGTCAGCAGCGCGAGTGTGGAAGACGTCAAAAAGCGCGGCGGCGTGCGCCTGCGCCCGGCGCTGGGGCGTTACGACAAAAAGCGAAGAGCCGCCGAGCGGCCGCAGGCGTATGGGTGGATCAAGGCGATCTACCCCGAGGCCATCGAGTTCACGGCCATGCGCCAGGAGCTCGAAGGCATGCCGATGATCCAGGCGGCCATAGGGTTGATGGTCGGTGGCTTAGGAGCGTTGGGGGGGGGAGGGGCGATGACCTGGCCGTTCATATTCTCGATCGACGGCTTAGGCTATCAAGCATTCTTTTTCCTCGGTGGCTTGCTCATGGCCGCCTTCTCGTTGTTTTTTTTGCTTTACATGGTCGGCACCCCGGTACGCATGCTGTGGGGCGGGCCGAGGGATCTGCCGGTGATCTTCGATCGCGCTCACCGCAAGGTGTACGTGATGCAGCGCGAAGTGGCCCCGGGCTTGTGGGGCCTGCTCAAGCCCTGGCCGGTGAAGGCCTGCGCGTACGACTGGGACCTGGTGCAAGCCGAGCACCACACCGAAGTGGCGCCCAACCCGGGCACGGGGGCGCGGCGTATCCACCGGCTGGCGTTTACGGTGCGCAGGAGTGCTGAGGATCCCACCCTGATCGGGCACTTTCAGGTGGCGCTGGGCCTGGCGCTGACCGAGCCCATGGTGGCCCCGCTGTGGGAGCACATTCGCCGCTTCATGGAAGAGCGCGGGCCGCACCTGCCGCACCCCAGCGAGCCGCTGGACGAGCGCCGCGACGACCGGCCCAGCTGGTGGCAAGCGGCCGGGCGCACCGGCCCCTTCGGGCCGCGCTATGGCTGGTGGTGGAAGGAGCACCCGGGGATCACCTTGTTCTATCACTTGATTGCGCTTTCAGGTCTGAGCATCGCAACGGTGCTGTACACCAAGTGGCAAGACCCGGCTGTTGCGATCTTTCTGCTAGCCCCCTACATCCCCTTGTCCATCAACTGGGGCCAGGCCACGGGCGTGTGGCTGGTGGCGCATACCTCGCGGGAGTACGAATGGCCGCAGGCGGTGCGCCAGGCCATTGGAGAGCCGGTGCGCAAAGGGGCGGGGTGGTGAATGGCAAGACGCTGCGCGCTCGGGCCGAGTCCATGAGCCGCAGCCAGTCGATTGCACTGGCGCCGCAGCAGCGCTTCGAGTGGCGCCGATAGGGCAGGGTGACGAGCCTTAACCCCGGCACTGTTCGCGATGGTTAGGGCTGCTTCGTTCCCGACCTGACCCGGTTGGCCATGCTCCCATGCGGGGAGGCCCGTCATCACGTATTGTAGGTCATGCCCGCTGGCCCCGCCGTGCGGCTGGACAGAGGCCATGGATGCTGGGCATGATCTGAACCTAGATCCGGCAGTTGATCGCTTTGCTGCGCATGCAAGGTCTTGAGACGCTTGACGAAATGGGCCACGATGCTCTTCACCTTTCGGGTGATCGCGCTGCGCACCCGGGCGGGCCGGCCTTGACCGCGCCAGCAGTGTTGCCAATCCTCGCGACGGCACCCGCCATCGCTGCGGTTTACGCCTTGCCAGCGCGGCCGATACCGGCCCGCTCGGGGGGCGCGCCCAACTGCCGGATCTAGGCCGACCATGCCGGACCTGTTTGCCTCAGTGCCCTTTGTCTACCGAGAGATCAGCATTCATCTGCTGGGGGCTGTGCTGGCGGGAGGGCTGATCGGCCTGGAGCGCAGCTACCACGGGCGACCGGCGGGTTTTCGCACCCATACCTTGGTGTGCTTGGCTTCCAGTCTCTTGATGCTGATCACTGTCTACCACGCCGAGTGGTTTGTCGGCCCCGGAGCCGCGCGGGCCCAGATCGACCCGACTCGCATGGCCCAGGGGATCATGACGGGTATTGGCTTCCTGGGTGCCGGGGTGATCTTCAAGGAAG
Source organism: Caldimonas sp. (assembly GCF_046291045.1). Lineage (GTDB taxonomy): Bacteria > Pseudomonadota > Gammaproteobacteria > Burkholderiales > Burkholderiaceae_C > Caldimonas. The sequence goes on from NZ_JBKBSL010000009.1 coordinate 2,675, forward strand.
GGCTGTCGGTGCGCGGTCTCACCACGGCGGCATCGATCTGGGTGACGGCCGCGGTGGGGATCCTGATCGGCGTGGGCTTCTTCTTCGCGGCCACATTGGCCACGGTCATCACCCTCGGGGTGTTGGCGGTGTTTCGGCTGATCGAAGGCCGCATGCCGACCCGTCAGCATGCCCACTTCAGCGTGCGTTTTGCGCGGGATCGCGTGATGCCGGAGGATGAACTGCGCCATCTGCTGGAAGTTCATGGTTTTTCGATCGCGAACCTCACCTACCGGCTCGAGGCCGAAGGCACGGTCTTCGAGTACCGCATGGTCGTGCGCACCCAGGCCGGCGAGAGCCTGTCACGCCTCGCGTCCGCGCTGACGGCGTTGCCCACGGTGCAGGAGTTTCGTCTCTCGCCTGCAGGCGATTGAGGCTGCGTGGCCCTCGTGCAGGGCGATCGGCGCTGGTCACGCGGGCCGTGCTTTACGCAGGGGCCAGTCCAGCGCGGGCGGGTGGCGCCGGGCGAAGCGCTGCAAGACCTCGCCGGCGCCGCGGGCGTCAACGCTTTACGGTGGAAGACGCGTTACCTTGATCCCACCGCTGCCGAAGACGGGCCGGCACCTGAGCAGCCTGTCGGCCACGGACGGGGCCGTGTCGATGAGCCCGACGTGGCGTCCGAGTGCCTGCTGAATCTCAGGCGCGACCCAGGGAGCATGCGTGCACCCCAGCACCTCCATGTCGGCTCCCTGAGCTTGCGCAAGAAGCTGTTGATGCGCCGCAGTCTAGCCTGGGATGTCTTTGCAAGGGATGCATGCTTGTCGGCGCTCATGCGCCGGGAGACGGGCGCTCAGGGGGCGGCCGCCGCGGCAGTGAACAAGGGGCCTGGAGACCCGACTCTAGGCTGGGCCACTGGACGGCCCTGGGGGGCGATCCGCTAGAATGCGCAAAATCGAACGATCGTTCTATTTTGTGCACGATCTGCGACTCTAGGGTTAACCCGGAAGCGCTTGTCGCCTGAACAACAGTCTGGCTGTGCACTGCACCATAGAATGGGATGTTACGTTTACGTCAATCCGAAGGAGAGCGTCGCATGAAGGCACTGGTCGCAGTCAAGCGCGTCGTCGACTACAACGTCAAGGTACGTGTGAAGTCCGACGGCACGGGGGTGGACATCGCCAACGTCAAGATGAGCATGAACCCCTTTGACGAGATTGCGGTGGAAGAAGCCACCCGTCTGAAGGAGAAGGGGGTGATCAGCGAGATCGTAGCGGTCTCTTGCGGCGTGGGGCAGTGTCAGGAAACGCTGCGTACGGCGATGGCCATCGGTGCCGATCGCGCCATCCTGGTGGAGACCGACGCCGAGCTGCAGCCGCTGGCCGTGGCCAAGCTGCTCAAGGCCGTGGTCGAAAAGGAACAGCCCCAGCTCATCATCCTGGGCAAGCAGGCCATTGACGACGACTGCAACCAGACCGGTCAGATGCTGGCGGCGCTGCTGGACCGCCCCCAGGGCACCTTTGCCAGCAAGGTGGAGGTGGCCGACGGCGCGGTGGTCGTCACCCGCGAGGTCGACGGCGGCCTGGAGACCGTCAAGCTGCAGCTGCCGGCCATCGTCACCACCGACCTGCGCCTGAACGAGCCGCGCTACGTGACGCTGCCCAACATCATGAAGGCCAAGAAGAAGCCCCTGGAGGTGCTCAAGCCGGCCGACCTCGGGGTGGATGTGGCCCCGCGGCTGAAGACCCTGAAGGTGGCCGAACCCCCGAAGCGAGGCGCGGGCGTCAAGGTGCCCGACGTGGCCACGCTGGTCAGCAAGCTCAAGAACGAAGCCAAGGTCATCTGAGGAGCCCCGTCATGTCCATTCTTGTCATTGCAGAACACGAGCACGGCAACCTCAAGGGGGCCACGTTCAACACCGTGACGGCCGCGCTGGCCTGTGGGTCGGACGTGCATGTGCTGGTGGCCGGTCACAACGTGGGCGAAGCTGCGCGGCAGGCAGCCCAGATCCCCGGGGTGGCCAAGGTGCTGCACGCCGATGCGCCTCAGCTCGAGGAGCAGCTGGCCGAGAACATCGCCGCCCAGGTGCTGGCCGTGGCTGGCGGCTACAGCCACATCCTCTTCCCGGCCACCGCCCACGGCAAGAATGCCGCCCCCAGGGTGGCCGCCAAGCTGGATGTTGCCCAGATCTCCGACATCACCAAGGTGGTGGCCCCTGACACCTTCGAGCGCCCGATCTACGCGGGCAATGCGATCGCCACCGTGCAAAGCGCCGACCCGGTGAAGGTCATCACCGTGCGCACCACCGGCTTCGATGCCGCGCCGGCCAGCGGCGGCAACGCGGCCGTCGAACCCATTGCCCCGGTCGGCGATGCCGGCCTGTCCAGTTTCGTGGGCCGCGAGGTCACCAAGAGCGACCGGCCCGAACTGACGGCGGCCAAGATCATCGTCTCGGGCGGGCGGGCGCTGGGCTCCAGCGAGAAGTTCAACGAGGTGCTCACCCCGCTGGCGGACAAGCTCGGGGCGGCGCTGGGCGCCAGCCGCGCGGCGGTGGATGCGGGCTATGCGCCCAACGACTGGCAGGTGGGCCAGACGGGCAAGATCGTGGCGCCGCAGCTCTACATCGCTGCCGGCATCAGCGGGGCGATCCAGCACCTGGCGGGCATGAAGGACTCCAAGGTGATCGTGGCGATCAACAAAGACCCCGAGGCCCCGATCTTCTCCGTGGCCGACTACGGCCTGGAGGCCGACCTCTTCGAAGCCGTGCCGGAGCTGGTCAAGAGCCTGTGAAGCCGACAGGGGCCGTGACGCCGTCGTGTCGCGGCCCGCGGGACCCGTGTGCCCCCTGCACAGGCCACGGGTCTTTTTTCCGCCTGGTGCACAAGTTGTCCGTTGAGTGACAAGCGAGGAGATGCCGTGAGTTACCGTGCCCCCGTGAAGGACATGCTGTTTTGCATGAAAGAACTGGCCGGCCTGGCCGAGGTGGCGAAGCTGCCCGGTTTCGAGGACGCCGGCGTGGAGACCGCCCAGGCCGTCCTGGAGGAATGCGCCAGGTTCAACGAGGGCGTGGTGGCGCCGCTCAACGTGGAGGGCGACCGCAACCCGAGCGCCTGGAAGGACGGCCAGGTCACCACGACGCCAGGCTTCAAGGAAGCCTTCCGTCAGTTCGCCGAGGGCGGCTGGCAGGGCCTGCAGCACCCCACCGACTTCGGCGGCCAGGGCCTGCCCAAGACCATCGGCGCGGCCTGCATCGAGATGATCAACAGCGCGAACCTGAGCTTTGCGCTATGCCCGCTGCTGACCGATGGCGCCATCGAGGCGCTCCTGACGGCCGGCTCACCCGAGCAGCAGCGCACCTACATCCCCAAGATGATCTCGGGGCAGTGGACCGGCACAATGAACCTCACCGAGCCCCAGGCGGGGTCGGATCTGGCCCTGGTGCGCACGCGTGCCGAGCCGCAGCCGGACGGTACTTACAAGCTCTACGGAACCAAGATCTTCATCACCTACGGTGAGCACGACATGGCCGAGAACATCGTCCACCTCGTGCTGGCCCGCGTGAGCGGTGCGCCCGAGGGGGTGAAGGGCATCTCGCTGTTCATCGTGCCGAAGTTCCTGGTCCAGCCCGACGGCACGCTTGGCGAGCGCAACGACGTGCACTGCGTGAGCATCGAGCACAAGCTGGGCATCAAGGCCAGCCCGACGGCGGTGCTGCAGTTTGGAGACCATGGCGGGGCCGTGGGCTACCTGGTGGGCCAGGAGAACCGTGGCCTGGAGTACATGTTCATCATGATGAACGCAGCCCGCTATGCCGTGGGCGTGCAGGGCATCGCGGTGGCCGAGCGGGCCTATCAGCAGGCTGCGGCCTATGCGAAGGAGCGCATCCAGTCCCGCCCGGTGGACAGTTCCAAGCCGGGCAGCGCGCCCATCATCCACCATCCGGATGTGCGTCGGATGCTGATGACGATGCGGGCCTACACCGAGGGCTGCCGCGCGATGGCCATCACTGCCGCGGCGGCCTATGACGCCGCTCACGCGCACCCGGATGCGGAAGTGCGCAGGCAGAACCAGGCCTTCTATGAGTTCATGGTGCCGCTGGTCAAGGGCTACAGCACCGAGATGAGCCTGGAGGTGACCAGCCTGGGGGTGCAGGTGCACGGCGGCATGGGGTTCATCGAAGAGACCGGCGCGGCCCAGCACTACCGGGACTCGCGCATCCTGCCCATCTATGAAGGGACCACGGCGATCCAGGCCAACGATCTGGTGGGCCGCAAGACGGCCCGCGACGGCGGCCAGGTGGCCAAGGCGATCGCAGGGCAGATCGAGGCCACCGAGGCCGCACTGGCCCGCCGCGACAGTGTGGCCGCCCGCGCGGTGCTCAGGCGTCTGAAAGCCGCCCGTGAAGCCTTCGTGCAGGTGGTGGACTTCATCGTCAGCCAAGCCAAGACGAGCCCCAACGCCGCGTTCGCCGGCAGCGTGCCCTACTTGATGCTCGCAGGCAATGTGGTGGCCGGCTGGCAGCTCGCGCGTGCGCTGATCGTGGCCGAGGACCGGCTGGCCGCCGGCGAGGACACCGCCTTCATGCAGGCGAAGATCGCCACGGCGCGCTTCTATGCCGAGCACATCCTGGCCAAGGCGCCGGCCGCGCGCGACGCGATCGTCGAAGGGGCCGACAGCGTGATGGGCCTGGACATCGAAGCTTTCTGAGTCGAGGAGAATCCCGTGCCATTGCCCACCGTCCTTCAGAACCTGCCGCTGCCGGTCATCGGCTCGCCGCTGTTCATCATCAGCAATCCCCGGCTGGTGATCGAGCAGTGCAAGGCGGGCGTCGTCGGCTCGATGCCGGCGCTCAATGCGCGCCCGGCGTCTCAGCTCGACGAGTGGCTGGCCGAGATCACCGAGACGCTGGCCGCCCACAACCGACAGCATCCGGACCGTCCGGCCGCTCCCTTTGCGATCAACCAGATCGTGCACAAGAGCAATGACCGGCTCGAGCACGACATGGCGCTGTGCGAGAAGTACAAGGTGCCCATCATCATCACCTCGCTGGGCGCGCGTACGGACGTGAACGATGCCGTGCACCGCTGGGGCGGGATCGTGCTGCACGACATCATCAATAACACCTTCGCCCACAAGGCCATCGACAAAGGCGCCGACGGGCTGATTGCCGTGGCAGCCGGGGCCGGAGGCCACGCGGGCACCACCAGCCCCTTTGCGCTGGTGCAGGAAATCCGCGAGTGGTTCGACGGCCCGCTGGCCTTGTCGGGCTCGATCGCCAATGGCCGTGCCATCCTGGCCGCGCGGGCGATGGGGGCGGACTTTGCTTACATCGGTTCGGCCTTCATTGCCACCGAGGAAGCCAGGGCGGTGGACGATTACAAGCGCATGATCACCGAGAGTACCAGTCAGGACATCGTCTACTCCAACCTCTTCACCGGGGTGCATGGGAATTACCTTCGCGGCTCCATCGTGCGTGCCGGCCTGGATCCGGATGCCTTGCCGCAGAGCGATCCGAGCAAGATGAACTTCGGCGGCGAAGGGGCGAAGAAGGCCTGGAAGGACATCTGGGGCGCCGGGCAGGGCGTGGGCGCCATCAAGGAAGTGGTGCCCGCGCGGGTCTTCATCGAGCGCCTGCGCAGCGAGTACCTGGCCGCCAAGGCGCAGTTGTGTGCGGCCTGACGCCGCCGCACGAGCCTGACTGGCGAGGGGGGCAGGCATGCCTGTGCGTCTCGCCAGGACTGCGCGCCCCTTCAGCGATCAGGAGCTGCCAGCGCCAAAGGCTCGTGTGGCTCGCTGGGGCGTTGACCGGCCCGAGTGAACCGGGGCGGGAAGGCTGGGTGGCTCAGGCCCTTGCGCAGGCGCCGACAATCTAGAATACTGTAATTCTGTACAGTACTCTAGATCCCATGGCCGCCCCTCCTTCCCGCCCTTTGGTCTTCAAGGGCCGTGGCACGGGCTGGCGGCTGGCCCATCGTTTCGAAACCAGCGAGCGCGAATGGTTTGACGATGGATGGGGCTCCGGGGTGCAGGCGGAGTCCGCTGCCGATGGAGCGGCCCCGGTGCCGCGCACCGAGGTGATGGAGGAGCGCGTGCGCTCGCTGCTCAGCCCGAATGACTCGCCCGACATCCCCTTCGAGTGGTCGATCAACCCATACCGGGGGTGTGAGCATGGCTGCATCTACTGCTACGCCCGGCCCACGCACAGTTATCTGAACCTGTCGCCCGGGCTGGATTTCGAAACGAAGCTGGTGGCGAAGGTGAACGCGGCCGAGGTGTTGGTGCATGAACTGGCTCGGCCTGGGCACCGGGTGAGCCCGATCAACATCGGCTCGGCCACCGATGCCTACCAGCCCATCGAGCGTCGCTTGGGGCTCACGCGGGCGGTGCTGGAGGTGCTGCACCGCTGCCGACACCCATACACCATCGTCACCAAGTCCTCGGGCGTGGAGCGTGACCTCGACCTGATCGCCGCCGATGCGGCCGAACGCCGGGCCATGGCCTTCGTGAGCGTGACGACGATGGACGGCGCGCTGTGTCGGCGCCTGGAGCCGCGTGCGGCGGCACCGCATCGGCGGTTGCAGACGGTGCGCACTCTCGCCCAGGCTGGCGTGCCGGTGGGTGTGAATGTCGCGCCGATCATTCCCTTCCTGAACGAGCCCGAGATCGAGCGGTTGATCGATGCCGCTGCCGACGCGGGGGCCACATCGATCCACTACACCGTCGTGCGTCTGCCCTGGGAGGTGAACCCCTTGTTCCAGCAGTGGCTGCAGGAGCACGTGCCCGGACGTGCCGAGCGCATCATGGCAAGGGTGCGTGACCTGCGCGGCGGGAGAGACTATCGCGCCGAGTTCGGCTCGCGCATGAAAGGCCAGGGGCCGTGGGCGCAGCTCATCGCCCAGCGCGTCGACAAGGCCTGTGCCCGCGCCGGGCTGGCGCGCCATGCGCCGCCCTTGGACACGACGGCCTTCCGGCCCCCTGGGGACGAGCGCCAGGCCGAGCTGTTCTGAAGCAGGGGGGATCAGAACCGGATTTTCAGCGCCAGCCCCAGGGCCCACAGGCCTCGGCGCGGTTCGGCTGCCGTCTCGCGTTCACGGAAGTGGCCCAGGGAGACTTCACCGAGCAGCCAGTCTTCGTGCAGGGGTTGTTCCCAGCTCAGTTGCAGGCCGTATTCCTCGACGTTGACGCCTCCTCCTTCGTGGCCGCGGAAGAGGGCTTCGGTGGACAGCAGGCGTTGGTGGTCGAAGTAGCGGTACAGACCGAGGTTGCTCGACCACTCGAAGCGCTGGCTACGCTGCGTGTAGGTGGCCGCGTTGAGCCAGCGCCCGACCAGGCTGGCGCTGACATCGTGCTCGTACGACAGGGCCGTGGTGGATCCCACGCGGTCGTGGCGGGTCCAGAAGACGGTTTCGCGAAAGTCCAGTCGGTTGACCGGGCTGAGTTGCCATTGGTGCCGGTAGCGCACTTGTGCGTAGGGCTTGGGGCCGCCGCGCAGGCCCACGCGGATGTCGAAACCGCCACCGGCGTCCACACCCAGGCCGGCGAAGAAGGCATCGCGGCGCGAGTCTTCGCGCTGCAGGTGCTGTTCGCGGGTCAGGGCCTGCGGCTGGTCCGTCACCACGTCCCGAGGATCGTCTCTCCCCAGGAAGAACAGGGTGGTGCGCCGTTCGATGTTGGGCAGGCGGAAGCTGGCGTTGAAGCGGGCTCCGAGGTCGGGTGACTGTCCCTCGCGCAACAGCAGCCGCCCTTGGAAGCGCCCGTGGCGCACCGAGCCGCCGTCCTCGAAGGGGCGGTCGCCGAACCAGCTGTCCACGCCGCGTGCCAGCCATTCGGCGGTGGATCGCAGGGACTGCCGGGCCGAGGAGGCGGCCTCCACGATGGGCGAGACGGGTTCGGGGGGCTTCTCACCGGCCAGCACCGAGGGCGGGATCAGCGCGGCCAGCCACCCCAGGGTCCAGCGGCGTGGGGCCGCGTATCGGGAAGGCGCAAATTCGGGTGGGTGGGGTCGCGGGATGTCCATGGGATGCGCAGGGCATCCCCACTATAGGCCAAGCCGATGCGCCCTGAGCCTTCTTCAGCGCTGCACGACGCGGATGCGGCCCACCATGCCGGCGTCGAAGTGGCCGGGTAGCAGGCAGGCGAATTCGAACTCGCCCACGCGGTTGAAGTGCCAGATCATCTCGGCCGTCTTGCCCGGGGGCACATGGGCCATGTAGGGCTCGTCGTGCTCCATGTCGGGGAACTTTTTCATCAGCGCGGCGTGTTCCTCGAGCTCCCGGCGAGTGCCGAGCACGAATTCGTGCATCACTTTGCCGCTGTTGTGGTGGATGAAGCGGATCGTTTCCCCCCGTTTGACCTCGATCTCGGCGGGGGTGAAGCGCATGTCGTCGGTCATCTTGATCTCGATCGTGCGTTTCACGGCCTTGGCCTGACCGGCAATGCCCCAGGGCTTCTGCTCCATCACCACGGGGCCGGAGCGGCCGTCATGGTGGCGGTCACCGTGCGCAGCGGCCGCCGCTGGCACCAGCAGCAGGCCCGCCAGGGCGAGGGCATGAGCGACATTCTGCATGGAGGGGTCTCCTTGAACGGGGGTGTCAGTGGGCATGGCCCTTGCCATGAGGTTTGACCGCGCGGGCCGGGGGCGGGCCGGGCGGTGGGGAGTCGGCGCGCACGGCAGCGGGAGGCGCCCCCGTCCATTCATAGGCCACGGTGCCCGGCGGATGCCTGAAGGGCCCTGGGTCGCTGTAGTCGCCGGGTTTTTGGTCGCGGCGTACCTTGAAGACAGTGAACATGCCGCCCATCTCGAGCGGGCCGTACTGTCCCTGGCCGGTCATCATCGGCACGGTGTTGTCTGGCAGGGGCATTTCCATTGCGCCCATGTCGGCCATGCCGCGCTCGCCCATCAGCATGTAGTCGGGCACGATGCTCTGGATCTTGCGCACCAGGCCGCGATGGTCCACGCCGATCATCGTGGGCACATCATGCCCCATCGCGTTCATCGTGTGGTGGCTCTTGTGGCAGTGCAGCGCCCAGTCCCCTTCCTCGTCGGCGATGAGCTCGATCTGGCGCATCTGGCCCACGGCGATGTCGGTGGTCACCTCGTACCAGCGCGTGCTCGGCGGTGTGGGGCCGCCGTCGGTGCCCGTCACCTGGAACTCGTGGCCGTGCAGGTGGATGGGGTGGTTGGTCATCGTGAGGTTGCCCACGCGGATGCGCACGCGGTCGTTCAAGCGCACGTTGAGCGTGTCGATGGCCGGGAACACACGGCTGTTGAAGCACCAGATGTTGAAGTCGAGCATCGTGTTGATGCGCGGCGTCTTGCTGCCTGGCTCCACGTCGAACGCATTGAGCAGGAAGCAGAAGTCGCGATCGACCTCGCTGATGTACGGGTGCTTCGCACGCGGGTGGGTGACCCACAAGCCCATCATGCCCATGGCCATCTGCACCATCTCGTCGGCGTGAGGGTGGTACATGAAGGTGCCGGGGCGGCGGGCCTCGAACTCGTAGACGTAGGTCTTGCCCACGGGGATGGCCGGCTGGTTCAGGCCGGCCACACCGTCCATGCCGTTGGGCAGGCGCTGGCCATGCCAGTGGATGCTGGTGTGTTCGGGCAGGCGATTGGTGACGAAGATGCGCACCCGGTCGCCCTCGACCACCTCGATGGTGGGGCCCGGGCTCTGGCCGTTGTAGCCCCACATGTTGACGTGGAAGCCGGGCGAGACCTCACGCACCACGGGTTCGGCCACGAGGTGGAATTCCTTGACGCCGTTGTTCATGCGCCACGGCAGGGTCCAGCCGTTGAGCGTGACGACCGGGTTGTAAGGGCGGCCGTTGGGCGGCACCAGCGGCGGTGCGGTCTGGGGCGAGGTCTGGACCACCGGTTCGGGCAGGGCGGCCAGGGCCGAGCGTGCCACGGCCAGACCGGCCACGGCGCCGGCAGCACCGGCAAAGAATCGGCGTCGGGAAGAGGAAGCTTGCATGGTGTTGTCCGGGAAAGAGGGTCAGTGGGCCGGGGCAGCGCCCGCGGCGGCGGCGCCGCCACCGCCGAGCGACACGAAGTTCGTGGGCTCGCCCCCCTGGAGCACCCATTGGAGATCGGCCTCGGCCAGCCAGAAGTCGCGTTGGGCACTGACGGTCTCGGCCGCGGCGGCGAAGCGCAACCGGGTTTCCGACAGCAGGTCCCAGACGCTCTTGAGCATCCCGTTGTAGCGAAGCACGGCTTCCTCGGCCATCAGCTCGCGCGTCTTGAGCACCTCGTCGCGGTAGCCCGTGGCCAGGGCGTGGCTGGCGCGATAGGCCTCGTAGGCCATTCGCGCGTGAGGGGCCGCACGCAGGGCCTCGGCGCGCTGCAACTGGCTGCGCAGGCGCTGCAGGTGGCTCTTCAGCGCATCGGCGCTCATCAAGGACTCGGGCAGTGCCGGCAAGCCCTCGGGCAGCGCGATGCGGTCGTGCCGCCCCGTGAGCCGCAGCACGCGGATCAGCTCGCGCTCGGCCAGGGCCGCGGTGTACTCGGCCCGCTGTAGGGACATCTTGGCCTCGCTGAGTGCCAGCGAGGTCGGGGCCCCCTGCAGGCGGCTCCAGTTGCCCACCTGCACCATGCGGCGACCGAGCTCGTGCGCCGTCTGGGCCGCCACGAGGCTCTCGCGGTGCAAGCCGATGCTCTGGCGCGCGGCCACGGCGTGGATCCATGCCTGACGCGCCTCGCGGGCCACGGCGAGCAGCTCGCCCAGACCTTGCACGCGACGGTGCATCCCGGGATCGATCGCCGTCCAGCGTCCCTGGGCGACGGCATCGGTGAGGTCCGGACCGAGCTGGGCCTGCACGCCGGCCAGCGAGAGATGCGCCTTCCAGGCCTGGCGCACGGCGTCGGCGGGGGTCGCCAAGGACAGGGTGGCCGGCGGCGCCGCCGGCTCAGGGGTTTCCTTGAGGTGGGCCTCTTCCCAGCGCAGGACGTCGACGTGGCCGCGCTGGAACTGTCCGACCGTGTCGTTGGCCTCGCGCCAGTCGAGGGGGGCATCGCCCTGTGCGGCCAGGGCGGTGGGGGTCACCGTCGCCAGACCGGCCCAGAGGGTGGCCGCAAGAAGCGGTTGTTTGAGATGGAGCATGTCTGCCATGATGTACGTCAACGGATGGACGGGATTCTAGGTGGGACAGGCCCACGGGAAGCTGTCGGCAAGATGACAAATCTGTCAGGTTGGATGCGCCGGGCGACGGTCCAGGCACACTTGCGTCTGTTCAAGACAGTCCAGCGGTCGTGAAGATCCTCATCGTCGAAGACGAACCCAAGACGGGTGATTACCTGCGTCAGGGACTGCGCGAGGCCGGTTTTACCGTGGATCTGGCCACCGACGGTGCCGACGGGCTGCACCTGGCGCTGGCCGGCGACCCCGACTTGGTCATCCTGGACGTGATGCTGCCCGGGCTGGACGGCTGGGCGGTACTGCGTGAGCTGCGCGGCCGCGGCTGGGACCGGCCGGTGCTCTTCCTGACCGCGCGCGACCAGGTCGAGGAGCGGGTGCGCGGCCTGGAACTGGGGGCGGACGACTATCTCGTCAAGCCCTTCTCCTTTGCCGAGCTGCTGGCGCGCGTACGCACCATCCTGCGCCGAGGCCGCTCGGGCCTGGAGGCCACGACCTTGCGGGTGGCCGACCTGGAGCTCGACTTGCTGCGCCGCCGCGTGACGCGATCGGGCCGCCGTATCGACCTCACGGCCAAGGAGTTCGGTCTGCTGGAGCTGCTGATGCGCCGCAGCGGTGAGGTGTTGCCGCGCTCGCTGATCGCCTCGCAGGTGTGGGACATGAACTTCGATAGCGACACCAACGTGATCGAGGTGGCCGTGCGCCGTCTGCGCTCCAAGGTGGACGAAGGTTTCGAGCCGCGGCTCATCCACACCGTGCGCGGCATGGGCTACGTGCTCGAGGTGCCCGAGGCCCGCCCATGAGGCGCCACCTCACGCTGACGGCACGCCTGACGCTGCTCTACACCCTGGTGTCGCTGGCGGTGCTGCTCGGGCTGGGCCTGTTCGTGCTCCGCGCCACCGATGCGCATTTCGTCGAGCTCGACGAGGAGCTGCTGCGCGACAAGTCACGCCTGATCGCCCGGCTCGTCGCCCAAAGCCGGTCGGAGGATGAGCTGGCCCGCCATCTGGATCATCTGCTGTCCAGCCATGAGGGGCTGCATGCCGAACTGCATGACCGCGGGCGCGCCGTGTATGACCGCGACGGTCTCGGGCTGGCCCAGGCCGTCCAGCGCCTGCAGGACTCCGGCCCGCCCTTCGAATGGACCCGCGACGGCCGGACGTTGCGCGCCTTGCAGTTTCCCCTGCCGGCTTCCGCCGAACTGGGAGGAGGGCGGGCCTTCGTCCTGACCCTCGCCTTGGACATCGGGCACCACCAGCATTTCATGCAGTCGCTGACCCGGTCGCTGACGGCCTATCTGGCCGCGGCCGCTTTCGTGAGTGGCCTGCTGGCTTGGTGGGCGGCGCGGCGCGGACTGGCTCCCCTGCGGGAGATGAAGGCCCGCGCCCAGCGCGTGACGGCCCGGCAGCTCGAGCATCGCATGCCGGTGCAGGATGTGCCGGTGGAACTGGCCGACTTGGCCCAGGGGCTGAACACCATGCTCGATCGTCTGCAAACGGACATCGAGCGGCTGTCACAGTTCTCCGGCGACCTGGCTCACGAGCTGCGTACCCCCATCAGCAACCTGCTCACGCAGACGCAGGTGGCCCTGGCGCAGCCGCGGCAGGCGCAAGCCTACCGAGACATCCTGGCGTCCAATGCCGAGGAACTGCAGCGCCTGGCCCGCATGGTCTCGGACATGCTTTTCCTGGCCCAGGCCGATCACGGACTGGCCCTGCCAAGGCCGGAGCGCATCGTCCTGGCCGAGGAGGTGAGGGCGCTGTTCGACTTCTACGAGGCCCTGGCCGAGGACAAAGGGCTGCAGCTGTTGGTCGAAGGCGATGGCGAGATCGTGGGCGACCGGTTGATGGTTCGCCGCGCCATCAGCAACCTGCTGTCCAATGCGCTGCGGCATGCCTGGCCGGGCACGGCGGTGCGCGTGACGCTGGAGGAGCGGCCCACCGACTGTGTGCTGACCGTGCACAACCAGGGGCCGGACATCGAGGCACAGGATCTGCCCCGGCTGTTCGATCGGTTCTTCCGCGTGGACCGGTCACGCCGTCATGGCCAAAGCGAGGGCACGGGCCTGGGTCTGGCCATCACCCAGGCGGTGATGCGCTCGCATGGCGGGCACGCCTCGGCGCGGTCGGGGCAGGGTCATACCGCGATGTCCCTGCATTTCCCGCGGTCACAGCCCCCGCGGGAGGCGCTCACTTGAACAGATCCTTGACCCGGTCGGTCCAGCTCTTGGCATTGGGCGAGTGGCGTTCCCCGCCCTTCCTGAGCGATTCGTCCAGTTCCTTGACCAGCTTGCGCTGGTGCTCGGTGAGCTTGACCGGCGTCTCGATCTGGATGTGACAGTACAGGTCGCCGGGATAGGCCGAGCGCACACCCTTGATGCCCTTGCCGCGCAGGCGGAAGGTCTTGCCGTGCTGGGTTCCCTCGGGCAGCTCGATTTCGGCACGGCCCGACAGCGTGGGCACCTCGATGGTCCCGCCGAGGATCGCGGTGGTGATGCTCACCGGCACGGTGCAGTGCAGATCGTCGCCGTCACGCTCGAAGATCTCGTGCTTCTTGATGCGGATCTCGATGTACAGGTCGCCCGGCGGGCCGCCGTTGGTGCCGGGCTCGCCGTTGCCGGCCGAGCGGATGCGCATGCCTTCGTCGATGCCGGCGGGAATCTTCACCTCCAGCGTCTTGGACTTCTTCAGCCGGCCCTGGCCACCGCAACTGGGGCAGGGGTCGGGGATGACCTTGCCGCTGCCGTGGCAGTGGGGGCAGGTCTGCTGGATGCTGAAGAAGCCCTGGCGCAGGTGCACGGTCCCCGAGCCATGGCAGGTGCCGCAGGTCTTGGCGCTGGTGCCTGGCTTGGCGCCGGTGCCGTGGCAGGTGTCGCATTCCTCCCAGCTCGGGATGCGGATCTGGGCCTCCTTGCCGTGGGCAGCCTCCTCCAGCGTGATCTCCATGGCATACGACAGGTCGCTGCCGCGATAGACCTGCGGGCCGCCGCGGCGAGCGCCGGCCGCCCCGAAGATGTCGCCGAAGATGTCGCCGAAGGCCTCGGCGAAGCCGCCGAAGCCCTCGGGTCCGCCGCGAAAGCCTGCACCACCCATGTTCGGGTCGACCCCCGCATGGCCGTACTGGTCATAGGCCGCGCGCTTCTTCGGGTCCGAGAGCATCTCGTAGGCTTCCTTGGCCTCCTTGAATTTCTCCTCGGCTTCCTTGGCCTTGTCACCCTGGTTGCGGTCCGGGTGGTACTTCATGGCCAACTTGCGGTAGGCCTTCTTGATGTCCTCGTCGGACGCGTTCTTCGCCACACCTAGGACGTCGTAGTAGTCGCGCTTTGCCATCTTCTCGGTCACCTTCAAACGCAAAGCCCCCGTGTGCAGTGTTCGCTGCCCACGGGGGTGCTTTCATCCCGGCCCCCGGCGGCTTGGAGCCGCCAGCCCGGGGGCGGGCCAGCGTCGATTACTTTTTGTCCTTCACTTCGGTGAACTCGGCGTCCACCACGTTGTCGTCGGCAGGCTTGGCCGACGCCTGAGCACCGGAGGCGGAGTCGCCCTGGCCGGCGGCAGCCTGGGCCGCCTGCATCTCGGCATAGACCTTCTCGCCCAGCTTCTGGCTGGCCTTCATCAGCGCCTCGCTCTTGGCTTCGATGGCGGCCTTGTCCTCGCCCTTCAGCGCCTCTTCGACGTCCTTGAGGGCCGACTCGATGGCGTCCTTCTCGGCGGCCTCGAGCTTGCTGCCGTGCTCGCCCAGGGACTTGCGCACGCTGTGCACCAGGGCATCGGCCTGGTTGCGCGCCTGCACCAGTTCGAGCTTGCGCTTGTCCTCGGCGGCGTTGAGCTCGGCGTCCTTCACCATCTTCTGGATCTCCTCCTCGGTGAGGCCGGAGTTCGCCTTGATGGTGATCTTGTTCTCCTTGCCCGTGGCCTTGTCCTTGGCGCTCACGTGCAGGATGCCGTTGGCGTCGATGTCGAAGGTCACTTCGATCTGGGGCACACCGCGCGGGGCCGGCGGGATGCCTTCGAGGTTGAACTCGCCCAGCAGTTTGTTGCCCGCAGCCATCTCGCGTTCGCCTTGGTAGACCTTGATCGTCACGGCAGGCTGGTTATCGTCGGCCGTCGAGAAGACCTGCGAGAACTTGGTCGGGATGGTGGTGTTCTTGCTGATCATCTTGGTCATCACGCCGCCCAGGGTCTCGATGCCCAGGGACAGCGGGGTGACGTCGAGCAGCAGCACGTCCTTGCGGTCGCCGGCCAGGACCGAGCCCTGGATGGCCGCACCCACGGCCACGGCCTCGTCGGGGTTGACGTCCTTGCGCGGATCCTTGCCGAAGAACTCCTTGACCTTTTCCTGCACCTTGGGCATGCGGGTCATGCCGCCGACGAGGATCACGTCGTCGATGTCACTGACCTTCACGCCGGCATCCTTGATGGCGATGCGGCACGGCTCGATGGTGCGCTCGATCAGGTCCTCGACCAGGGCTTCGAGCTTGGCACGCGTGAGCTTGATGTTCAGGTGCTTCGGCCCGGAGGCATCGGCCGTGATGTAAGGCAGGTTGATTTCGGTTTGCTGGCTGGACGACAGCTCGATCTTGGCCTTCTCGGCGGCTTCTTTCAGGCGTTGCAGCGCCAGCACGTCTTTCGTCAGATCGACGCCTTGCTCCTTCTTGAACTCGCCGATGATGTAGTCGATGATGCGCTGATCGAAGTCCTCGCCGCCCAGGAAGGTGTCGCCGTTGGTCGACAGCACCTCGAACTGCTTTTCGCCGTCTACATCGGCGATCTCGATGATGGAGATGTCGAAGGTGCCCCCGCCCAGGTCATACACCGCGATCTTGCGGTCGCCTTTGGCGGTCTTGTCCAGGCCGAAGGCCAGGGCGGCTGCGGTGGGCTCGTTGATGATGCGCTTGACTTCCAGACCGGCGATGCGGCCGGCGTCCTTCGTGGCCTGGCGCTGGCTGTCGTTGAAGTAGGCCGGCACGGTGATCACGGCCTCGGTGACGGGCTCGCCCAGGTAGTCCTCGGCGGTCTTCTTCATCTTGCGCAGCACTTCGGCGCTGATCTGCGGGGGAGCGAGCTTCTTGCCCCGCACTTCGACCCAGGCGTCGCCGTTGTCGGCCTGCACGATGGAGTAGGGCATCAGGTCGATGTCCTTTTGCACTTCTTTCTCGGTGAACTTGCGGCCGATCAGACGCTTGACGGCATACAGGGTGTTCTTCGGGTTGGTGACCGCCTGGCGCTTGGCCGAGGCACCGACCAGCACTTCGCCGTCTTCCAGGTAGGCGACGATCGACGGCGTCGTGCGGGCGCCCTCGCTGTTTTCGATGACTTTGGGCGTGTTGCCCTCCATGATGGCCACGCACGAGTTCGTGGTGCCCAGGTCGATGCCGATGATTTTTGCCATGTTGGATGCTCCTGATCTGAGAGATTCGGTTGTCCGCTACTTGTGGATAAGTGAGGGGCTTTTCAAGGGCTTTCAGCGGGGGGCCGCCACGGTGACCAGGGCCGGGCGCAGCACCCGGTCGGCGATCACGTAGCCCTTTTGCAGCACGGCCACGATGGTGTTGGGCTCTTGCTCGGCAGGCACCATGCTGATGGCCTGGTGTTGGTGGGGGTCGAACTTTTCGCCGGCAGACGGATTCACTTCAAGCACTTTGTTGCGCTCCAGGGCCTGGGCGAGCTGGCGCAGCGTGGCATGCACGCCCTCGCGCATCTGCTCGGGGGTGGCGTTCTCGACCGCCAGGGCCGCCTCCAGGCTGTCCTTGACGGGCAGCAGGCTCTCGGCGAATGCCTCAATGGCGAACTTGCGCGACTTGGCGATTTCCTCCTCGGCGCGGCGGCGGGTGTTCTCGACTTCGGCCTTGGCGCGAAGATAGGCGTCGGACACCTCGGCATGCCGGGCCTCGAGTTCGGCCAGCTTCTGCTCGAGGGCCACCTGCTCGGCCGGCTCGGCGGTCAGTTCGGGGGCAGGAGCTTGATTCTGTTCAGGATGCTGCGGTTCTGTCATGTCGTGGTTCCCATCGAGTGGCGCGCAGATGGGGGCTTGCCCCAGGGGTTCAAGAGGCCGGGGCAGCCATGTACGGGAAAATTGCGCATTTTGCCGGCAATCGGCCTGGGCTTGGCCGGCCCACCCCCAGGCGGGGGGCGCCTGGGAATCTTGCGCAAGGTAGGATGAGGGTCTGAAACTGTGCATCGGTCCCATCCCCTTGGACACTTCACCCTCAGCCGAGCCCACCGCCGAGCCCGCGGGGGCGACGGGCCCTCGCCGTGCCGACCTGGCCTTGCGCACCGCGCTGGCGCTGGCCACGCCCATCGTGCGCTGGCTGCTGCGCCAGGGCGTGCAGTATGGGGCGTTCGTCGCGGCGCTCAAACGCGTGTTCGTGGAGGTGGCGGGTGAGGAACTGCGCCGCCAGGGGCGGCGCACCACCGATTCGGCCCTGAGCGTGCTCAGCGGCGTGCACCGCAAGGACGTGCGCGCCCTGGCCCACCTGGGCAGGGCGTTGCAGCGCGACAAGAGCTTTTCGCCGGCGTCGCTGGTCTTCACCCGCTGGGCCACCGACCCGCGCTGGCGCGATCCGGCCAGCGCCCGCCCCTTGCGGCTGCCGCGCCTGGGCGAACGCGGCTCGTTCGAAGCCCTGGCGCGGGAGGTGTCCACCGATGTGCACCCACGCACCCTGCTCGACGAGCTGGAGCGGCTGTCGCTCGTGCGCGTCGATGGCGAGTGGGTGGAGCTGGTGGCCGACAGCTACGTGCCGTCGGCCGACGAGGCCGCGATGGCCGAGCTGTTCGCTGCCAATGGGGCCGATCACCTGGCCGCCGCGGTACACAACCTGACCACCACGGAACCGCGCCTGCTTGAGCAAAGCGTGTTCGCCAGCGGCCTGTCGCGCGCTTCGGCCGAGGCGCTGGGGGCGCTGGCACGGCAGTTGTGGGCACAGGACTTCGCCCGCATGGCCGAGGAAGCCCATCGACGCTTCCAGGCTGACCGGCAGACCTCGCAGCCTCATCGCATGCGTTTTGGCGTTTACTACTACATGGAGCCTGAGGCGTCCGATACGGAGGCTGCGGTCGGCCCGAAGGAGTCTTCTTCGTGAACAGGGTGCTGTCGTGGGGCCGCATCGGCCTGATGATCCTAGTGGTTGCCGGGGGGCTGGCCGCCTGCGGCGGCGGTGGCGTGGGCTCGGGGGGGACGGGGGCACCGGTGTCGTCGTCGGGCGCGGTATCGGGCTTTGGCAGCGTCTGGGTCGATGGGCTGGAACTCGACGATACCCAGGCGCGCGTGAGGCTGGACAGTGTGGAGGGGGCTCCCGACATCCCGCCGGGACAGATCCGGCTCGGCCTGGGCCAGCGCGTCGAACTCGAGTTCGAGATCGATGCTGCGGGGCGGCGCGTGGTCTCCGAGATCCGCATCTCGCCTGAGCTGATCGGCCCAGTCACTTCGGTCTCGCCGCTGGAGGTGGGCGGCCAGCGCGTGCTCGTCAATACCGATGCTGAGCAGGGGCCCTTGACGCTGCTGGTGGGGGTGGCCGACGCCTCGGCGCTGCAAGTGGGGCAGCGGGTGGAAGTGCACGGCCTGGCCCGCACGAGCGGTGGGGTGCGCGAGATCGTGGCCTCTCGGATCGCCATGGTGGACAGGCCCGGGCAGAGCCCCTGGCTGCGCCTGGGCGGTTCCGTCGCGGGCCTGACACCGGACAGCTTCAGGATCGGTGGCCTGCGGGTGCAGCGGGACAGCCGCACGGTCATCGTTCCCGGTCAACAGGCACTGGCCGAGGGTCAGTCGGTGCGGGTGTGGACGCGTGGGGGCATCCTGGGCCAGCCGGGCGACCGGTATGTCGAGGCCGATCGCATTCAGATCCTGCGCCGGCAATGGCTGCCGCAACAGTCGGTGCGTCTGTCAGGGCCGGTGCAGGACTGCTCGGACGCGCCGCGGCCTCCCTCGGTTTACGTGTGCGTCGCCGATGCCGTGATCGAGCGGTCGTCGGCCCAGGTGAACGGAGGGAGCCTGGACGACCTGGTGGAGGGGCGTTACGTGGACGTGCAGGCGCGCTACGACGCGGTGCTGCAGGTGCTGCGTGAAGCCCGCTTCGAGTTGCGCACGGCTGCCAGCGAGGCTTCCATCGCGCGACTGACCGGGGAGGTGTCCGGCTTGTCCGGATCCCGCTTCACGGTGCGCGACACGTTCGTCGAACTGGACGCCGGCACGCAGCGTGAATGTGAACCGGCCAACGGCGCGCGCGTACGGGTGACGGGCCGTATCGTTGGCGACCATGTGCGGGCGACCCGGGTCGAGTGCGTGAATCCCTGAGGTGCGGACCCCGGGGCCGCCGCGCGTGCAGCGCTGACGCCGGTGGCCGCATCACCGCTTGGGCGGATCGTCCAGCGACACACTCCAGCGTTGCCAGTCGGCCAGCTTGCGCCGGTCGCGCTTGGTGGGACGGCCCTGTTCGATCGCCTGGGCAGGGTCGGCGAGGTAGCGCCGCTGGCGGGCCGCTTCCTCGCGTGCGCGCAGGCTTTCCGGCGTTTCTTCGTAGAGTTGCTGGGCCACCGGTGCGGGACCGCGCACTTCGCTGAGGCCGCGCACGATCACGACGCGGGTCGACGACCCCTGCTGGAGGCTCAGGCGGTCGCCCACCCGGATCTCGCGCGCCGGCTTGGCGCTCTGGTCGTTGACACGCACCCGGCCCTTGCCGACTTCGTCGCTGGCCAGGCTGCGCGTCTTGTAGAAGCGCGCGGCCCACAGCCACTTGTCCAGGCGTACACCGTCCATGCCGACCTCAGGCCGCTGCGCCGAGCGCGAGGGCGCGTTCGCGCTGGCGCGCCAGCATCGCGGGGTCGCAGGTCTCGCGCGTGGGCCATCCGGCCAGGTGCTGTTCGGCGATGTCGCTGAGCGCGACGATCCATTCGTGCAGGTCGTTCAGGCAGGCGATGTGGTGGAACTCCCGGCCGCCGGCGCCGAGGAAAGCCTGGCGGCCTTCCATCGCGATTTCCTCCAGGGTCTCGATGCAGTCGCTGACGAAGCCAGGGCAGATCACGTCGACGCGCCCCACACCCCGGCGGGCCAGTTCGACGAGCGTGGGCTCGGTGTAGGGCTGCAGCCACTGCGCCTTGCCGAAGCGGCTCTGGAACGTGACTTGGTAGTCCTCGGGGCGCAGGCCCAGACGTTCGGCCACGAGGCGGGCGGTCTTGTGGCACTCGCAGTGGTAGGGATCGCCCCGCTCGAGGGTGCGCTGCGGCACGCCGTGGAAGCTGAGCACCAGCCGGTCGGGCCGGCCATGGTCCATCCAGTGGTGGCCGATGCGCCGAGCCAGGGCCTCGATATAACCCGGGTGATCGGGGTAGCGGTTCACGAAGCGCAGCTCGGGTACCGCGCGCGTGCGCGCCGCCCAGGCGCCCACGGCGTCGATCACACTGGCGGTGGTGGTGCCGGAGTACTGGGGGTACAGGGGCAACACGAGCACCCTGGTGGCCCCAGCGGCCTTCAGCGCATCCAGTTGCGTGGCGATGGAGGGCTGGCCGTAGCGCATGGCGGCGGCGACCTTCACGCGGTGGCCGCGCTCGCCCAGGTAGCCCTGCAGGAGTCTGGCCTGTCGCTCGGTCCACACACGCAGAGGGGAGCCTTCCTCGGTCCAGATGCTTTCGTACTTGGCGGCAGACTTGGACGGACGCACGCGCAGGATGATGCCGTGCAAAATGGGCTTCCACAGCCAGCGCGGGATCTCGACCACGCGCGGGTCGCTCAGGAACTCGGCCAGGTAGCGGCGCAGCGCCGGCGCGGTGGGGGCGTCGGGGGTGCCGAGGTTGCACAGCAACACGCCGGTCGTGGTTTCGCGGCCGTGGGCATGGGCCGGTTCAGGGGCGAAGCGCATGGGGGTGGGGCTCCTTGTGGGCCTTGGATTATTCCCGAGCCGCGACAGCCCCACCATCGCCGGGCGGGGTCGCCCCTGCGGGGGGCGGGTCTCAGACGGCCACGCCCGGTCTGGGCGCCACGCGCTCGATGTCGGCCAGCACCTGCGAGATCGAGATCGGCTTGGTCCAGTAGCCGGCGAAACCAGCCTGGCGAGCCCGCTCGATGTCGTCGGGCATCGCGTCGGCCGAACACATGAAGGCCGGCGTGGCGTGCAGGCCGTGGTCCCGGCGCAGGCCTTGCAGCACCTCGAAGCCGGACATGCCGGGCAGATGGGCGTCGAGCACGATGACGTCGGGCCGCCAGCGCCGCACCAGGGTGAAGGCCTGCTCGCCGTCCTCGGCCACCTGCAGTTCGATGTGCTTGCACAGGCTCATGGCTTCCTGGAAGAGCAGGGCGTTGACCGGGTTGTCTTCGACGTAAAGCATGCGCAGTGGGCCGATCCCGCCTGGCGGGTGTGGGGGCTGTTCGTGCGGGCCGGGCCCGGCCGCCCGGCCCGCCACTGGATCGGCACGAGGCAGTTCCAGGCTCACCGTGGTGCCCACGCCGAGGGTGCTGCGCACACTGATGCTGCCCCCCATCTCCTCGATCAGGCGTTTGGCGATGAGCAGGCCCAGGCCAGTGCCCTCGACGTTGGAGGTTTCCCGTCCCAGGCGCTCGAAGGGCTGAAACAAGCGGTCGAGCTGTCGAGCGTCCAGGCCGGCCCCGGTGTCCTCCACATCGATGCGCACACGGTTGCCGGGCAGGTGGTGGGCGCGCAGCGCCACGCGGCCGCCAGGACGGTTGTACTTGATCGCATTCGACACGATGTTGAGAAGGATCTGGCGCAGACGCTGGGCATCGGCCAGCACATGCTCGTTGGCGCCGATGTGGTCGTCGATGTCCACGTGGGCTTCGCGCGCCAAGGGAATCAGCAATTCCAGGGTTTGGGCGGTCACATCGCGCACGGGCAGCGTCTGCATCGACAGGCCGAGCTGCCCCGCCTCCACGCGCTGCAGGTCCAACACATCGTTGATCAGCGCGAGCAGGTGGCGGCCGGCCTGCAGCATGTGAGCTGCATAGTCGTGCACCTGGGCCGGCTCCGTCCGGTCGGCGTTCATCGCCAGCAACTGGGCGAAGCCCATCATGGCGTTGAGCGGGGTGCGCATTTCGTGGCTCATGCGCGAGAGGAACTCGGTCTTGGCCTGACTGGCCAGCTCGGCGGCTTGCTTGTCGCGCAGCGCCTGTTCGGCCTGCTTCAAGCGCGTGATGTCCGAGTAGGTGCCCACCACCCGCAAAGCTCGACCTTCGGGCGAGCGCGACATGACCTTGCCGCGCTCGAACACCCAGAGATAGTGCCCATCACGGTGGCGCATCCGGTGCTCGGATTGGTAGACCTCGGTGTGGCCTTTCAGGTGGGCCACCAGAGCGCGGCGTACCGCCGGCCAGTCATCGGGGTGGATACGCTGCCGCCACTCCTGGGGGTGGTTGCTCAGTTCTTCGTGCTCGTAACCCAGGTTGGCGCGCCAGCTGCGCGAGTAATACGCCGTGTTGGTTTGCGCGTCCCAGTCCCATACGCCGTCGCCACTGCCTTCGAGGGCGAACTTCCAACGCTGCTCGCTTTGCGCCAGTGCGAGCTCCGCGCGGCGCTGGCGCGTGATGTCGCGGAAGGTGATCACGGCCGACATCGGCTGTTCCCCCGGGGCCAGGCGCAGCGGTTGGGTGCTCACCGCGAGCCAGCGCACGGCGCCGTCGCGGCCGCGCATGGCATACACCTCCTCGGCCACCGGCTCCCCGGCCTCGAGCGAGCGCGTCACCGGATGGGCTTCGGCGGGCAGCGGGCGCAGATCCTCGGTCAGCAGGTCGAGACCGGGCCGCATCATCAGGGCGTCCATCGGTGCATCGAGGATGCGGCAGGCCGCTGGATTGACCGCCACGACATAGCGGTCGCGCGTGAGCACCATCAGCCCGTCACTGATCGACAGGGCCACTGACCGGTAGAGCTCCTCGCTCAGGCGCAGGCGGTCGGCCGCGGCACTGCGCTCGGTGATGTCGTTTTGCACCCCGATGAAGTGGGTCAGGCGGCCTTGGGCGTCGCGCAGGGGCGACACGTGCAATTCGTTGAGGAATCGGCGACCGTCCTTGCGCCGGTTGCGCAGCACCACGGTGCAGCTTTCGCCGCGCGCCAGCGCCGAGCGCAGTTCGGCCAGCATCATCGGATCGGTGTCCTCGCACTGCAGGAAGCGGCAGTTGCGGCCGAGAATCTCGTCACGCCGATAACCAGTGAGACGTTCGAAGGACGGGTTGACGTAGACCAGCGGCAGGTCCGGGGCCTGGGCATCGACCACGGTCATGGGCAAGGCCGTCTCGGCTTCCAAAGCGCGGCGCATGATCTGCAACTCGGCATCGCGACGCTCCAGCGCAAGCTCGGCCTGACGACGCGCCGTGATGTCCAGCGTCACGCAAATATGACCGCCGCTGGCGATGGGTTCTTCACTGACGAGAAACCATCGATCGCGCCAGCGCACTTCCAGCGGCGGGGCGCTCGCCGCGCGCGGGGCGGTACGCCAGGCAATAAACTCGGCCTCCCTCCCGATGGCATCAGGATAGTCCCCGGCCTGAACGGCCCGACGCAAAGCTTCGTCACAGGTCGCGACTTCGTCGCAGGCGACATGGCAGCCCATGCTTTCGCGCCAGGCGCGGTTGGCGTGCACGATGCGGTGGTCGGCATCGGCAATCACGATGCCCGCGCCCACGCTGTCGATGGCCTCTTGCAGCAGCTGCTGGGTTCGGCGGGCTTGCTGCTGCAGGCGAAGTTCCTCCGACACCACGCGGGTGGCGCCGCGATAGCCGCGGAACCGCCCCGACGAGTCGAACACCGGCACTCCGGACACGGCCACGGCCAGACGCCCGCGGGGGGTGTCGCGTTCCATCACGACCTGGCTGAAAGGCTGGCATGCGGCGCGGGCCCGCAGGTAGGTCTCATGGCCCGCCTGGTGCTGCGGGTCGGAGCTGGGCAGGAAGAAGTCGCGTGCGCGGTGGCCGATCTCGTCCTGCGGCTTCAGTCCGGTGTGACGTTCGATACCGGCCGACACCCAGGTGATGCGACCCTCGGCATCGGACTCCCAGAGCCAGTCGTTGCCGGCAAGGCCGGCGGTGCGCACGCGCGCCTCTTGCAGCCGTGAGCGCTGCTCCTTGAGCCGCAACAGAAGCATGTCCTCCAGCATCAGACCGAGCTGGAGCAGGCCATGTCGTGCGCCGTCAGCCAGCGTCCGCGGCTGAACATCGTAGACGCACAGCGTGGCGACCACTGCATCTTCGACCCGCACAGGCAGGCTGGCAAAGAAGCGCAGCCGATACGTATCGACGACGAAGGGGTGATGGGCGAAACGGGGATCGGCCGTCAGGTCCTCGACCACGCTCAGACCGGCATCGTGCATCGTCTGATCGCACAGCGCCAGATCCCGCGGCACTTCCTGCACCGGGGCACCGACCACAGCCTTGAACCAGTGGCGCTCGCGGTCCATGAACCCCAGCAGCGCCAGCGGGCAGCCGGTGAGCCGGGCGGCCAGGTTCACGGCCGCATCGAAACTCGGCTCGGGGGCCGTGTCGATGATGCGCAACTCGTGCAGGCGCTCCAGGCGCTGGGTCTCTTCGACGTCGGGCGGGCAGGACATGGTGTCCGGTAGAGGCAGGGGTACAGCAGGAATCCGCCGGGTACTATAGGGGAACTGGGGGCGTAATCCGCAAGGCCCGAGTGCGGGATTGCCCCAGGTTTGCGGCAGCAGTTGACGAATGCGCTACCGTGTGGGGGTGACAGACTTCGTACGACCCGCCGTGCCTCCCTTGGCCCTCACGCTCGACCTGGACGATACTCTGTGGCCTGTAGGGCCCGCCATCGAGCGGGCCGAGGCGCAACTGCATGCGTGGTTGCGTCAGCATGCGCCGGCCACGGCGGACCGCTTCGACACGGCCGGCCTGAGAGCCTTGCGCGACGAGATGGCCCGCACCCACCCGCACTGGGCCCACGATCTCAGCGCCATTCGCCAGGAAAGTCTTCGGCGTGCGCTCGCCCAGGCCGGCGACGATGTGGGTCTGGCGCAGCCGGCGTTCGAATTCTTCCTGTCCTGGCGGCACCGCGTCGAGATCTATGACGATGTGGTGCCGGCGCTCGAACGCCTGGCGGCACGCTTCCCGTTGGTGGCTTTGACCAATGGCAACGCCGACCTCCAGACCATCGGACTGGACCGCTGGTTCCGCAGCGTGGTCAGCGCACGCAGCTTTGGCGTGGGCAAGCCCAATGCGGCCATTTTTTTGGAGGCCTGCCGTCGCGCCGGGGCGCCTGCGCCCCGGGTGCTGCATGTGGGCGACGACCTGGCCTTGGACGTCAGGGCGGCCCTGGCGGCGGGCTTGCAGGCGGCTTGGGTGGCGCGTCCTGACATCCACGCCGACGTGCAAGGGGCTCCGGAGGGGGCCCGCCACGTGGTGCGTCACCTGGGTGAGCTGGCCGATCGCCTGGGGGCCTGAACGGCGGGGCGAGGGCCCGCCTCAGGGGCCGACGCTGAAGATCTCGAAGTGCAGGCAGGCGGCCTTGGGGTCGCCAGGAGGCGACCCCAGCCCGATCACGCCATGGCCGTGCAGCATGCAGCGGCCGCGGCGCAGCACCACGGTCTCGGCCTCGTTGGCAAAGCGCACGAAGCTGCCGTTGCTGCTCTGGTCGTCGAGGTGGAAGTTGCCGCCATGCCATTCGATGCGCGCGTGCAGGCGCGACACGCGGGTGTCGTCGATGCACAGCGTCGACTCCGGGCTGCGTCCCAGGATCACGGGGGTCTGCTGGGGGGTGAAGACCTGGTGCACGCCTCCCACCGTCAGTCGCAGGCAGTCGGCCGATGGCGTGTCGGTGAAGTCGGAGAACAGTGTGGACGCCGGGGCATCGTCGGCCCAGGTCTCGAGCATGAAGACCTTGCACGGCTCGGCCCGCCCCCGCAGATGCAAGCGTTCGAGGCTGCGCAAACGCTGGCGATCCAGTCGGCCGAGCTGCTCGTACACGGCGTCGGTGACCAGCACCTCATTGTCGCCGGCATGCTCGAGCAGCCGGGCCGCCACGTTGACGGCGTCGCCGAAACAGTCGCCGGCCACATCGACGATCTCGCCGTGGGCCAGGGCCACACGCAGTTTCAAGGAGGCCGCGCCCGTGTGGACATCGGCCATGATGCGGGCGATGGCCTCTTGCATCTCGCGGGCCGCACGCAAGCCGCGCGTCGGTCGGTCGAAGACGGCCATCACGCCGTCGCCCAGCGTCTTGACCAGCGTGCCACTGCGCTTGCGCACCACCTGACTGAGCATGCCAATGGTGCGGGTGACGATCTCGGCGGCCTGGGAATTGCCGAGGGATTCGTAGAGCGAGGTGCTGCCGCGCAGATCGGCAAACAGGACGGTACGCTCGTGGGATGAGGCCATCTGCACAGTGTGAAAAAACTCACGCGCAGTGTAGCTGCAGCCGTGGGGGGGCAAACGAAAACGGCCCGAAGGTGGCCCCGGGCCGTTGCTTTCACACCAAAACCATTCGCGGCACAAGCCGAGGCAGGCTCGCTGAGCGAGCCTGACCGCCTGCGGCGGTGCGTATCTCGCCCATCAAAGATTGTCGAGATACGTCCTCAGCTTGTCCGAGCGGCTGGGGTGTTTGAGCTTGCGGATGGCCTTGGCCTCGATCTGGCGGATGCGCTCACGTGTCACGTCGAACTGCTTGCCCACTTCCTCCAGCGTGTGGTCGGTGCTCATTTCGATGCCGAAGCGCATGCGCAGGACCTTGGCCTCGCGCGGGGTGAGGCTGTCGAGGATGTCCTTCACCACCTCGCGCAGACCGGCCTGCATGGCCGCGTCCACCGGCGCGGTGTTGTTGGTGTCCTCGATGAAGTCGCCCAGGTGGGAGTCGTCGTCGTCGCCGATGGGGGTTTCCATCGAGATCGGCTCCTTGGCGATCTTCATGATCTTGCGGATCTTGTCTTCGGGCATGTCCATCTTCTCGGCCAGCGTCGGAGCGTCGGGCTCGACGCCGAATTCCTGCAGGTGCTGACGCGAGATACGGTTCATCTTGTTGATCGTCTCGATCATGTGCACCGGGATGCGGATGGTGCGGGCCTGGTCGGCGATCGAGCGGGTGATGGCCTGGCGGATCCACCAGGTGGCGTAGGTCGAGAACTTGTAGCCGCGGCGGTACTCGAACTTGTCCACCGCTTTCATCAGGCCGATGTTGCCTTCCTGGATCAGGTCGAGGAACTGCAGGCCGCGGTTGGTGTACTTCTTGGCGATCGAGATCACCAGGCGCAGGTTGGCCTCGATCATCTCGCGCTTGGCTTCGCGTGAAGCCGCCTCGCCTTCATTCATGCGCTTGTTGATCTCCTTGAGATCTTCCAGCGGCACGACGGCACGGGCCTGGATGTCGATGAGCTTTTGCTGCAGCTCCTGCACGGCCGGCAGGTTGCGCGCAAGCACCGCGCTATAGGGCTTGCCGGCAGCGGCTTCCTTCTCGCCCCACTTGAGGTTGAGCACGTTGGCCGGGAAGGTCTTGACGAAGTGCTCTTGCGGCATGCCGCACTTGTCGACCACGATCTTGCGGATCTCGCGCTCGTAGCGCCGAACGTCGTCGACCTGCGAGCGCAGGATGTCGCACAGCTTCTCGATCGTCTTGACCGTGAAGCGGATGGTCATCAGCTCGTTGGAGATCGCTTGCTGGGCCTTGTTGTAGGCTGGCGATTTGTAGCCATCCTTCTCGTAGGCGCGGCGCATCTTGTCGAATTCGATCCGCAGCTTGGCGAACTTCTCCAGCGCCGCGGCCTTGAGCTCTTCGAGCTTCTTGGTCAGCGCCTTGGAGCCACCGTTGCCATCGTCGTCGTCGTCCTCGTCGAATTCGTCGAAGTCTTCCTCGGCCACGTAGTCGTCGGCCTCGTCGTCGGAGACGAAGCCGTCGACCACCTCGGAGATCTGCAGTTCGCCGGCGGCGATTTTGTCGCCCAGCGAGAGGATCTCGGCAATGGTGGTGGGCGAGGCGGAAATGGCCAGCATCATGTCCTGCAGGCCCTTCTCGATGCGCTTGGCGATCTCGATCTCGCCCTCACGGGTGAGCAGCTCGACGGTGCCCATCTCGCGCATGTACATGCGCACCGGGTCGGTGGTGCGGCCGAACTCGCTGTCCACCGTGGACAACGCCGCCTCGGCTTCCTCCTCGGCCTCTTCCTCGGTGGCGGTGGTGGTGGTGCCGCCGGCGATCAGCAGCGTGGCGGCGTCGGGGGCCTGTTCGTAGACGGCAATGCCCATGTCGTTGAGCATGGACACGATGGCGTCCATGATCTCAGTCTCGACGAGCTTCTCGGGCAGGTGGTCGTTGATCTCCGCGTGGGTCAGGAAGCCCCGCGTCTTGCCCATCTTGATGAGGGTCTTGAGCTCGGTGCGGCGCTTGTTGACCTCTTCCTCGGTCAGCGTGGTCTCGTCCAGCCCGAACTCCCGCATCAGCGCGCGCTCCTTGGCCCGGCTGACCTTCATGCGCAGCGGCTTGGCCTTGGGCTTGTCGTCGCCCTCGTCGATCGCCTCGACTTCCGGCTCGATCTCGGCCTCGAGCTCGGCGTCGATGTCGGAGAAGTCCTCGTCCGCGTCGAGCTCGGCGCGGCCCTTCTTGGCCGAGGTGGTCTCCGCCTTGGGCTTGCGGCCCCGCTTGCCCTTGGATGTGCTTTCCGCAGGTGCGCCGGTCTTGGCGGCACGGGTGCCGCCCGATTTCGCGGACGCGGCGGCCTTGGCCGGGGCCTCCTTCACGGCCGCGGCCTTGGCGGTCTTCTTCTTGTCGGCGGCGGTTTCGGCGGCGGCGGCCTTGGGGGTGGACGCCTTGGAGCTGGCACTTTTCTTGGCGGTCATGCGTTTCCTCGGATGGTCTGGGGCGGGTGGCCTCGGCCGGTGCGGCAGCCGGGCGCGGGCCGCAAGGGCCGGGGCGACACGCAGGCGATGCACGAGCGAAGCCGGTCGACACTGCAAGACCCAGATGAGGCCGGCAGGTGTCGACTCAAGAGGGCAAGCTGGCGTGAACGGGGATGGGTTGCAGCCCTGGCGGGGTCGGGGTGGCCTGGATGGAACCCGTGTCGCGGGTGGCCGGGGCCCGCAGGTGCTGCTGTCACTCTTGCCGCATCAACAAACATCACATTATCGGCGACACCGGCCCATCCGTCAAAGGCCTTGATGCCAGACGGGGTCGGCCCGGGGATGTTCAGGAGCCGGCCTCAGCCGCACGCGCGGCCTCGAGGCGGCGGCGGCGCTCGTGGACCTCACGATAGCGCTGCAACGCGGCCGGATCGCGGGCGGCATGCTCGATCAGTCGCGTCTCCTCGGCCTTGAGGCGCTCGATGATCAGGCGGTCGAGCAGGGCGCGCAGGTCCGCAAAGCCGAGGTTGTCGTCCGGGTGGATGGCGCCGGCCAGCCGGCGCGCCGCCTCGTGCAGGGGGTGGCCCGACAGCGCTTCGTCCAGGGCCGACCAGGGTTGCGGGCCGTGGTCGGCCAGGTGGCGTTCGAGCCAGGCGCACAGCGGGCCCAGCGGGGCGGGCAGGGCATGTAGCAGTTCGTGGTCTTCGCCGGTGAGGCGGTCCCACCAGGGGCTGTGCAGCCACAGCAGGCGCACCGCCTGCTCGGCCGGCCCCGGCGGGGTCTTGCGCGGGCCGCTCGGGCGGGGCGGTTCCTCGCGCGAGCGCCGGGCGGAGCGGCGCGTCGGGCCGTCGCCACCGCGCCCCGGCGCCGGGGCGCGGCCCTGCCACAGCGCGAGCAGGTCGGGCGGGTTGAGGCCGCCGGCCTGGGCCAGGTCGGCCAGGATCTGCTGCTTGAGCACGCCATCGGGCAGGGCGTTCCACAGGGGTTTGGCGGCGGCCAGCATGTGGGCCCGGCCCTCCGCGCTGCCCAGGTCCAGTCCGTCGCGGGCGGTGTCCAGGATTTGCCGCGACAGCGGCACCGCCTGCGCCACGCACAAGGCGAAGGCCTCGCGCCCATGCTCTCGGATGTAGGAATCGGGGTCGTGTTCGGGCGGCAGGAAGAGGAACTTGATCGTGCGGGTGTCGGTGGCGTGGGGCAGGGCCGCTTCCAACGCCCGGGTGGCCGCACGCCGGCCGGCGGCATCGCCGTCGAAGCTGAAGACCAGGGTGTCGGTGAAGCGCAGGAGCTTGTGGACGTGTTCGGCCGTGCAGGCCGTGCCCAGGGTGGCCACGGCGTTGGGAAAGCCCAGTTGGGCCAGGGCGACCACGTCCATGTAGCCTTCGACCACGAGGGCATAGCCGAGCTGGCGCAACGCCTGGCGGGCCTCGTACAGGCCGTAGAGCTCGCGGCCCTTGACGAACACCGGGGTCTCCGGGGAATTCAGGTACTTCGGTTCGCCCTGGTCGATCACCCGTCCGCCGAAGCCGATGACCTCGCCGCGCGCGCTGCGGATCGGGAACATGATGCGGTCGCGGAAACGGTCGTAGCGTCGCGCCTCGTCGTTATCGCCCTGGACGATCACCAGGCCGCTTTCTTCGAGCAGCGGGTCGTCATACCGGGGGAAGGCGCTGGCCAGCGTGCGCCAGCCTTCGGGGGCATAGCCCAGGCCATAGCGTGCGGCGATCTCGCCGGTCAGGCCGCGTCGCTTGAGGTAGTCGATGGCGCGCGGACTGGTCTTGAGCTGTCTGCGGTAGTGGGCGGCCGCGCGCTCCAGCACCTCGGTGAGCGTGTGCTGGCGGTCGCGCTGCTGCTGGGCCTGGGCCCGCTCCTCGGGGGTGCTGTCGTCTTCGGGCACGGCCAGGCCCGCCTGCTGGGCCAGCTCGCGCACTGCGTCGACGAAGCCCAGGCCGCCCTGTTCCATCAGGAAGTCGATGGCATTGCCGTGCGCACCGCAGCCGAAGCAGTGATAGGTCTGACGCGAGGGGCTGACGATGAAGCTCGGCGTCTTCTCGCCGTGGAAGGGACACAGGCCCTTGAAGTTGATGCCGGCCTTCTTGAGCTGGACGTGGCGGCCCACGATCTCGACGATGTCGAGGCGGGCGAGCAGGTCCTGTTTGAAGCCGGGGGGGATCACGCCAGGAGTCTACCGCCGCTGTGCAGGAGGGGGCGCGTTGCACACAGGGCGCCAGATCGAGGAATGTAGTCAAAATACTATATCTGTACTTCCGCGAACCCAGGTCCGTGCAAGCCGGAGCCGCCCCAGCTTCTCTGTTCGGGAGAATCCTGATTTTATGAGGTGTTTTCGCGCATAGACTGCGCCGCCGAGAGCGCAGGGCAACGAGGGGGTCAGTGTGCGGAAAGATCGGCGAAATGTAGTCAAACTTCTATCTATGGGGGTCTGCGGCTGCGCAGGGTCGTGGCAGCTTCCGGCGGGTGCCCGCACGGCCGACGACCCGCTCACGATCTGGATCAATGCCGACAAAGGCCACGAGGGCCTGCGCCGCGTGGCGCAGTCCTATGCCCAGCGCACCGGGCGCAAGGTGGTGGTGCAGCATTTCGAGCAGGCCGTCGATCGCTTCGAGGCCGTGATGAAGGAGGGCGGCGCGGCGGGGCCGGACATCTGGATCTGGCCTCACGACCGCATCGGCGACTGGATCCAGCGGGGCTGGATTGCGCCGGTGCAGCCGGGCGAGCCCGTGCGCAGTGACATCGTGCAGGTGGCCTGGGACGGGTTCACACAGGGCGGGAAGCTCTGGGGCTATCCCTTGTCGGTGGAGGCCGTGGCCTTGGTCTACAACAAAGCGCTGGTGGGCCAGCCGCCGTCGAGCTTCGAGGAGGTGTTGGTCCTGCACGAGAGGCTCAAGCCCAAAGGCATCCGGGCCCTGGGTTGGGAGACCGGCAGTCCCTATTTCACCTGGCCGCTGATGGCCGCCGGCGGGGCCTATGTGTTCCAGCGCCGCATCGACGGCAGCTACGAGCCGCGCGACACGGGCATCAATCATCCCGGCGCGGTGCGGGCCGGGCAGTACCTGCAGCAACTGATGGCTGTCGGCATGATCCCGCAGGGCGGCCTGAGCTACTCGGAGGCCGAGGCCGACATGCGCGACGGACAGCAGGCGATGTGGATCACCGGCCCCTGGGCCTGGGAGGGGCTGGCTGCGGCCGGGATCGACTTCGGCGTGGCCCCGCTGCCCACGCTGGGCGGCAAGCCGGCCCGGCCCTTCGTCGGGGTGCTGGGGGCGATGGTGGTCGAGGGCACGCCGCGGCGTGCGTGGGCCATCGACTTCATCGAGAACCACCTGCTGCGGCCCGAGAGCCTGCAGGCCATCAACGCCGACAAGCCCCTGGGGGTGCCGGCCTCGCGCCGCATGTTCTGGCGCCTGTATGCCGATGCCCGGGTGCGTGCCTCGATGGAGGCGATCTACGCGGGCCGGCCCATGCCCAGCAACAGCGAGATGACCTGGTTCTGGCAGCACCTGTCCACCGCGCTGCGCGAGATCAACACGGGCCGCGCACCGCGCGAGGCGCTGGATGCGGCGGCCGCGCAGATCCGCGCCCTGGCCGCGCAGGGGCGGCCGGTGGCGAGCCGTTGAGGATTCACTCGCCGCGCACCGCGCCTTCGCGGCGCGGGTCGGCACCTCCCAGCCAGCCGCGGGGGTGGCGCTGCAGGGCCTGGGCGCCGCTGGTCATGGGCGCCTCGCGCACCGTGTGCCCTCGCTGGCGCAGCGCCTCCAGCGTGCCGGGCGGAAAGCGTCCTTCCTCCAGCAGCAGCGGGCCGCCGGTGGTGCCGAAGTTGGGCAGGTCCAGGGCCTGCTGCGCGTCCAGGCCCCAGGCCAGGGTGCCCAGCAGGGCCTTGGCGGTGTAATGGATGATCAGCGACCCACCCGGCGAGCCGACGTTGAGCACGAGCTCGCCGCTGGCGCGGTCGAAGACCAGCGTGGGGCTCATCGACGAGCGGGGGCGCTTGCCGGGTTCGACGCGGTTGGCTACGGGGCGGCCGTCGGCATCGGCGGGCACGAAGGCGAAGTCGGTGAGCTGGTTGTTGAGCAGAAAGCCGCCGGGCCGGCCCGTGCCGCCATCGACGAGCAGCCGGGCACCGAAGGCGTCCTCGATCGTCGTGGTCAGCGCCACGGCGCGGCCCTCGCGATCGAGGACCGACAGATGCGAGGTGCCGCGCTCGGGGGCTTCGGGCTGAGGGGCCCAGGCGCTGGGCCGGCCGCCGGGGCGTCCGGGATGGGCGCGCTGCATCGCACGTGGGCCGATGAGCCGGGCACGCTCGGCCAGGTAGGCGGGTGAGAGCAGGCTGGTCCAGTGACCAGCCGGGGACGTGACGAAATCGGGGTCGGCCACGTACTGGGCGCGGTCGGCAAAGGCCAGCCGTGAGGCTTCGGCGTAGGCATGCAGGAAGTCGGGGCCAGGCTGCCCTGTCACCAGCACTGGGCCCGGTGGGGCTGCGTGCTCGAGCATGCCCAGGATCTGGGCGATGGCGAGATGGCCAGACGATGGCGGCGGGAAGCCGCACAGCCGCCAGGTGCGCCAGGGGCTGCACAGGGCTTCGCGCCGCCGCGGCTGGTAGGCGGCGAGGTCGGCCTCACTCAGGTACCCGGGCCGGGTGGGGTGGCTGCGCACTTTGGCGACGATGCTGCGCGCGATCGGGCCGCGATAGAAGGCGTCGGCTCCCTCGCGGGCCAGCGTGCGCAGCACGGCCGCCAAGGCCGGGTTGCGCAGCCGGTGGCCCACGGGATGGGGGTGACCGTCAGGCCGGTAGAAGTAGACAGCGGCGGCCGGGTCGCGCCGCAGGTGCTCATCGGATCGCAGCAGGGCGTGCAGGCGCTCGCCGACCGGAAAGCCCTCCTCGGCCAACGCGATGGCAGGTTCGAAGAGCTGGGCCCAGGGCAGGCGGCCGTGCGCGCGGTGCGCGGCCTCCAACATGCGCATCACGCCGGGCGTGCCCACCGACAGGCCGCCGACGACGGCCTCGCGAAAGGGCAAGGGGCGGCCTTGGGCGTCGAGGAAGAGTCGTTCGTCAACGGCCGCCGGTGCGGTCTCGCGGCCGTCCCAGGCGTCGAGCCGCCGGCCGTCCCAGTGCAGTAGGAAGGCGCCGCCACCGATGCCGCTGGACTGGGGTTCGACGAGGGTGAGGACCAGCTGGGCGGCGATGGCGGCATCCACGGCCGTGCCGCCGGCGCGCAGCATGCGCCAGCCGGCCTCGGCAGCCAGCGGGTGCGCGGCGGCCACCGCCTGCTCGCGCACGAGCACCGCCGAGCGCTGGCTCAGGCCGGTGGCCGCCTCAGGCTGGTGAGGCCGGACGACGTCCGGTGCAGGCGTCGCTGCGCAGCCCAGCAGCAGGGCCAGCAAGGCGGTGCTCGCCGCGCGGCATCGCATGGCAGGAGCTCAGCGCGGCGCCAGCCGGATCGCGCCGTCCAGGCGGATCACCTCGCCGTTGAGCATCTCGTTGGTGATGATCTGGTGCACGAGCTTGGCGTAGTCCTCGGGGGTGCCCAGGCGGCTGGGGAAGGGCACGCTGGCCGCCAGGGCGTCCTGCACCTCCTTGGGCATGCCGAACAGCATGGGCGTGCCGAAGATGCCGGGGGCGATCGTCATGTTGCGAATGCCATTGCGCGCCAGGTCGCGGGCGATCGGCAGGGTCATGCCCACCACGCCCCCCTTGGAGGCGGAGTAGGCCGCCTGGCCGATCTGGCCGTCATAGGCCGCCACCGAGGCGGTGGAGATCAGCACGCCGCGCTCGCCGGTGGGCTCGGGCTCGTTCCTGCACATGGCCTCGGCCGCCAGGCGGATCATGTTGAAGCTGCCGATCAGGTTGACGGTGATCGTCTTGGTGAACACGGCCAGCGGGTGGGCGCCGTCCTTGCCGACGGTCTTGACTGCCGGGGCGATGCCCGCGCAGTTGACCAGGCCCATCAACTTGCCCAGCGAGACGGCCCGGGCGACCACCGTCTTGCCATCGTCCTCGCTGGCCACGTCGCACTTCACGAACACGCCGTCGATGTCCTGGGCCACGGCCTCGCCCTTGTCGGCCTGCAGGTCGGCGATCACGACTTTGCCGCCCTCGCGCGCCAGCATGCGTGCCGCGCCTTCGCCCAGGCCCGAGGCCCCGCCGGTGACGATGAAGACCTTGCCCTTGATGTCCATGAATGTGCTCCTTGTGCGGGTGAGGGGTAGATATGACGTTGACGTAAACGTCAATTGTGACCCAAACCCCGGGACGCCTGGAAGGGCTGCGCTCGGCCTCGGTGGAAACCCGGGTGGGGTTGGTCCCAGGGGCGAATTGATTGACCTCCAAATACTTGAGTTCTAAATTAATCACATCGCCAATCCCTGGGATCACGGGCATGAAGATCGTGTGCATCGGAGGCGGCCCGGCCGGCCTGTACTTCGCGCTGCTGATGAAGCGCGCCGACCCGTCCCATGACATCACGGTGGTCGAGCGCAACCGCCCTTACGACACCTTCGGCTGGGGGGTGGTGTTCTCGGACCAGACGCTGGGCAACCTGCAGCAGGCCGACCCCGAGACGGCCTCGCAGATCCTCGATGCCTTCAACCACTGGGACGACATCGACGTGCACATCCGCGGGCGCACGATCCGCTCCGGCGGTCACGGTTTTTGCGGGATCGGACGCAAGCGCCTGCTCAACATCCTGCAGGCTCGTTGCGAGGCCCTGGGGGTGAAGCTGGTGTTCGAGACCGAGGTGGGCAGCGACGAGGACTTCCCCGGTGCCGACCTGATCATCGCCAGCGACGGCCTGAACAGCCGCATCCGCAGCAAGTACGCGGCCACCTTCCAGCCAGACATCGATGTGCGCCGCTGCCGCTTCGTGTGGCTGGGCACGCACAAGCTTTTCGAGGCCTTCACCTTCGCGTTCGAGGAGACCGAGCACGGCTGGTTCCAGGCGCATGCCTACCGCTACGACGCCGACACTTCCACCTTCATCGTCGAGACGCCCGAGGAGGTTTGGCTCAAGGCGGGCCTGGACAAGATGGAGAAGGAGGAGTCCATCGCCTTTTGCGAGCGGCTCTTCGCGAAGTACCTCGACGGCCACAAGCTGATGTCCAACGCCACCCATCTTCGCGGCTCGGCCCAATGGATCAAGTTCCCGCGCGTGGTGTGCAAGACCTGGGTGCACCACAATGGCCGCGCGCCGGTGGTGCTGATGGGCGATGCGGCCCACACCGCCCACTTCTCGATCGGCTCGGGGACCAAGCTGGCCCTGGAGGACGCGATCGAGCTGACGCGCTGCATCCAGCGCCATCCGGGCGACCTGGCCGCAGCCCTGCGTGACTACGAGGCGGTGCGCAGCGTCGAGGTGCTGCGCATCCAGAACGCCGCGCGCAACTCCACTGAGTGGTTCGAGAACGTCTCGCGCTATGTGCACCTGCCGCCCGAGCAGTTCGCCTATTCGCTGCTCACGCGCAGCCAGCGCATCAGCCACGAGAACCTGCGTCTGCGCGACAAGGTCTATGTGGAACGCTTCGAAGACTGGCTGGCCGAGCGCTCGGGTGTGCGGCGCCAAGGCTCGCGTGCGCCGGTGCCGCCGATGTTCACACCGTTCACGGTGCGGGGGGTGAGGCTGAAGAACCGCGTCGTCGTCTCGCCGATGGCGCAGTACTCCGCCATCGACGGCGTGCCGGGCGACTATCACCTGGTGCACTTGGGGGCACGGGCGATGGGTGGGGCGGCCCTGGTGTTCGCCGAGATGACCTGCGTGTCGCCCGACGCGCGCATCACCCCGGCATGTCCCGGCCTGTGGAACGACGCCCAGCGCGAGGCCTGGAAGCGCATCGTCGATTACGTGCACACCCATACCGAGGCCAGGATCGGCATGCAGCTCGGCCACGCGGGCGCCAAGGGCTCCACGAACGCACCCTGGCAGGACGACGGGGCCGACCGGCCGCTGCGCTCGGGCAACTGGCCGCTCCTGTCTGCCTCGGCGGTGCCCTACCTCGATGATGGGCCGGTGCCGCGTGCCATGACTCGCCAGGACATGGATCGCGTGCGCGAGGACTTCGTGGCGGCTGCCCGGCGTGCGGCGCAGGCCGGCTTCGACTGGCTGGAGCTGCACTGCGCCCACGGTTACCTGCTGTCGAGCTTCATCTCGCCGCTGACCAACCGGCGCACCGACGACTACGGCGGGTCGCTCGCCAACCGGTTGCGCTACCCGCTGGAGGTGTTCACCGCGCTGCGCGAGGTGTGGCCGCAGGATCGCCCGATGTCGGTGCGGATCTCCGCGCACGACTGGGTGGAGGGGGGCATCACGCCGGACGACGCGGTGGCCATCGGCCGCGCCTTCAAGGCGGCCGGCGCCGACCTGATCGACTGTTCCTCGGGTCAGGTCAGCCCCCATCAGAAGCCGGTCTACGGCCGCATGTACCAGACGCCTTTTGCCGACCGCGTGCGCAACGAGGCGGGCATCGCCACGATCGCGGTCGGGGCCATCACCGATGCCGACCAGGTCAACAGCATCATCGCCGCGGGCCGGGCCGATCTGTGTGCGATCGCGCGCCCGCACCTGGCCAACCCGTCGTGGACGCTGCTGGAGGCCGCCCGACTCGGCTATGGCGACGTGGACTGGCCGGTGCAGTATCTGTCGGCCAAGAGCCAGCTCGAACGCAACCTCGAGCGCGAGAGGGCGATGTCGGGCAGCCTGGCCGCGGCCGAACAGGCCAACCGGGCCCTGGGGGTTTGAGCATGGTCACTGCGCGACATGCCGTCGTCACCGGTGCCGGTCGTGGCATCGGCGCGGCCATTGCGCGCCGTCTGGCGGCGCAAGGCCACCGGCTCACGCTGATGGGCCGCACGGTCGAAGTCCTCGAAGCCGTGCGTGCGCAACTGCCGGGTCAGGGGCATGCGGTGGTGGCCGTGGACGTGGCCGACGCAGCGTCGGTGGACCGGGCTTTCGCTCGTTCGCGTGAGGTGTCGGGCCCGGTGGAGATCCTCGTCAACAACGCCGGCCAGGCCGAGAGCGCACCGTTCGCAAAGACCGATGCGGCGCTGTGGCAGCGCATGCTGGACGTCAACCTCACCGGCACCTACCTGTGCACCCGCGCGGCGCTGCCCGATCTGCTGGACGTCGGATGGGGCCGCATCGTCAACGTCGCCAGCACGGCCGGTCTGCGCGGCTATGCCTACGTCACCGCCTACACCGCGGCCAAGCACGGCGTGGTGGGCCTGACCCGTGCGCTGGCGCTGGAGCTGGCCCGCAAGGGCGTCACGGTCAACGCCGTGTGCCCGGGCTATACCGAGACCGACCTGCTGCGCCAGAGCATCGAAGGCATCGTCGCCAAGACCGGACGCAGCCCGGCCCAGGCGCGTGCCGAGCTGGCCGCCGGCAACCCCCAGGGCCGTCTGGTGCAGCCCGAGGAGGTGGCCGATGCCGTGGCCTGGTTGTGCGGTGAGGCCGCCGCGGCGGTGACGGGGCAGGCGATCTCGGTCAGCGGCGGGGAGGTCATGTGAAGCGCGGCTCCAAACTCCGTCTCGTGCCCGGCCTGGACGAGCACAGCATCGGCCTGGAGGCCCGCGCGGCCTCGGACGATCACATGGCCCTCAAGCTGTGGCTGCGCTTGCTGGCCTGCAGCACGCAGATCGAGACCGAGATCCGCAAGCGCCTGCGCACGCGCTTTGGCATCACGCTGTCGCGCTTCGACTACCTGGCACAGCTGCACCGGCATCCGGAAGGGCTGCGCATGAATGCCCTGTCGCGCTACCTGATGGTGACCGGCGGCAGCATCACCGGCCTGACCGACGAGCTGGAAAAGGAAGGCCTGGTGTCGCGTGAACCGTCGCCCGACGACCGCCGGGCCTTCCTGCTGCGGCTCACCGCCGAAGGCCGCCGGGTCTTCGAGCGCATCGCCGCCGAACACGAGGCCTGGGTCATCGAGTTCTTCTCCGATCTGCGCGCGGCCGACCGCAAGGCCCTGTACGAACTGCTGGGCCAGCTGCGCGTGCACATGGCGGCACGCCAGGCCGAACCCCCGTCTTCATCTCCATCCAGCGAGGTTGCATGAGCGTTCCTTCC
Organism: Caldimonas sp.; assembly: GCF_046291045.1. Classification (GTDB taxonomy): domain Bacteria; phylum Pseudomonadota; class Gammaproteobacteria; order Burkholderiales; family Burkholderiaceae_C; genus Caldimonas. Next base: position 41,634 of record NZ_JBKBSL010000009.1, read on the forward strand.
ACCCCCACCGGCTTGGACCCGGCCCTGGCTGCCGGCAACCGGCGTGAACTCTCGGGCTATGCCGCGCGCCACTTCCTGTGGCAGTGCGAGAACGGCGTGGCCCACATCACCCTGAGCCGCCCGGAACGCAAGAACCCGCTCACCTTCGACTCCTATGCCGAGCTGCGCGACCTCTTCCGGGCCCTGCAGCATGCGGTGGACGTCAAGGCGGTGGTGCTCTCGGGCGCGGGGGGCAATTTCTGCTCGGGCGGCGACGTGCACGAGATCATCGGCCCGCTGGTGCAGCTCAAGGCCCCCGAGCTGCTGATGTTCACGCGCATGACCGGCGACGTGGTCAAGGCGATGCGGGCCTGTCCGCAGCCGATCGTCGCGGCGGTGGACGGGGTGTGCGCCGGCGCCGGTGCCATCCTGGCGATGGCCAGCGACCTGCGTCTGGGCACCGCGCGCACCAAGACGGCCTTCCTGTTCAACCGCGTGGGCCTGGCCGGCTGCGACATGGGGGCCTGCGCGATGTTGCCGCGGATCATCGGTCAGGGGCGTGCGAGCGAGCTGCTCTACACCGGCCGGTCCATGGGCGGCGAGGAAGGTCTGCAATGGGGCTTCTTCAACCGCCTGTGCGCGCCCGAGGCCGTGGTGCACGAGGCCTTGCAATGGGCCCGCGAGATCGCCGCCGGCCCGACCTTTGCCAACGGCATCACCAAGACCATGCTGCATCAGGAATGGAACATGGGCGTGGACCAGGCCATCGAGGCCGAGGCTCAGGCCCAGGCAATCTGCATGCTCACTGAGGACTTCCGCCGCGCCTATGAGGCCTTCGTGGCCAAGCAGCGTCCGGTGTTCCAGGGGAACTGAGATGGCCACTACCGCCTACCTGGACTGGCCCTTCTTCGAGCCGCGTCACCAGGAACTCGCACGGGGGCTCGAGGCCTGGGCACGCGAGCACGTGCCCCAGGCCCATGGTCATGATGTTGATGCCGAGTGCCGCGCCCTGGTGCGTGCGCTGGGGCAGGGCGGCTGGTTGCGCCATGCAGTGGCCGGCACCGCCCATGGGGGGGTGGGCGAGGCCATCGACACCCGTGCGATCTGCCTGATCCGGGAAACCCTGGCGCGTCATTCGGGTCTGGCCGACTTTGCGTTTGCCATGCAGGGCCTGGGCTCCGGGGCGATCAGCCTGGCCGGCAGCCCCGAGCAGCGCGCTGCCTGGCTGCCGCGCGTCGCGCGCGGCGAGGCCATCGCGGCCTTTGCACTGTCCGAACCCGAAGCCGGCTCGGACGTGGCCGCGATGGCCTGCACGGCCCGGGAGGAGGGCGGCGACTACGTCCTTGACGGCGAGAAGACCTGGATCTCCAACGGGGGCATTGCCGACGTCTACGTGGTGTTCGCACGCACGGGTGAGGCCCCCGGGGCACGGGGCATCTCCGCGTTCATCGTCGAGGCGGGCACCCCGGGCTTCGAGATCGCCGAGCGCATCGAGGTGATCGCCCCTCATCCACTGGCCCGGCTGCGTTTTGCCGGCTGCCGCGTGCCGGCAGGCCAGCGCATCGGGCCGGCCGGCGAGGGCTTCAAACTGGCCATGCGCACGCTCGATGTCTTCCGCACCTCGGTAGCCGCCGCCGCCCTCGGCTTTGCCCGCCGCGCACTGGACGAGGCCTTGCAGCGCGCCACCACACGGCGGATGTTCGGCCAGAGCCTGGCGGACTTCCAGCTCACCCAGGCCAAGCTCGCCCAGATGGCCACCACGGTGGACAGTGCGGCCTTGCTCACCTACCGGGCGGCCTGGCAGCGCGACCAGGGTCGCGGCGTGACGCGCGAGGCGGCGATGGCCAAGATGTGCGCCACCGAGGGGGCCCAGCAAGTCATCGACGCGGCCGTGCAGATCTTCGGCGGGCTCGGGGTGGTCAGCGAGATGCCGGTCGAGCGCCTGTACCGGGAGATCCGGGCCCTGCGCATCTACGAGGGCGCCACCGAAGTGCAGCAGCTCATCATCGCCCGCGAACTGCTCAAAGATGTGAAGGAAAGGGGTCAGCCATGACGACGAGAACCTCGCACGTGGACACCTTCGCCCGCGACCGTCTGCCGCCGCCGCAGTGGCAGCCCGAGTTCCTCTTCGAGCTGCCCGAACTGCAGTTCCCCGAGCGCCTGAACTGTGCCACCGAGCTGCTGGACCGCTGGGTGGCGCAGGGCCAGGGCGAGCGCCTGTGCCTGCAGGCCCCGGGCGGGTTGCGCTGGACCTATGCCGATCTGCAGGACAAGGCCAACCGCATCGCGCACGTGCTGGTGCGTGAGATGGGCCTGGTGCCGGGCAACCGGGTGCTGCTGCGTGCGCCCAACAACCCGATGATGGCCGCCTGCTGGTTCGCGGTGATGAAGGCCGGTGGCATCGCCGTGGCCACCATGCCGCTGCTGCGCGCCAAGGAGCTCGGTCAGATCATCGACAAGGCCCAGGTCAGCCATGCGCTGTGCGATGCCTCGCTCGCCGAGGAGCTGCAGCTGGCGGTGGCCCAGCATCCGGTGCTGCGCGAGATCCGCTACTTCCATGACGATTCGTCCCAGGGCCTGGAGGCCGCGATGGCGCGTCAATCGCCGTCCTTCGACAACGTCGACACCGCTGCGGACGACACCTGCCTGATCGCCTTCACCTCGGGCACCACCGGCGTGCCCAAGGGCACGATGCACTTCCATCGCGACGTGATGGCCATCTGTGCCTGCTGGCCACGCCACGTGCTCAAGGCCAACGCCGACGACATCTTCATCGGCAGCCCGCCCCTGGCCTTCACCTTCGGGTTGGGCGGTCTGTTGCTGTTCCCGATGAGCATCGGGGCTTCCACGGTGCTCCTGGAGAAGGCCGGCCCGCCGATGTTGCTGGAGGCGATCCCGCGCTTTCGCGCGACGGTGCTTTTCACGGCACCCACCTCCTACCGTGCGATGGCGGTGCAGGCCGGCGAGCTGCGCATCGGCGCCCCCCGCGGCGGCAGCCTGCGCAAGTGCGTCTCGGCCGGGGAAGCCCTGCCGGCGGCCACGCGTGCGCTGTGGAAGGAGCACACCGGTATCGAGATGATCGACGGCATCGGCGCCACCGAGATGCTGCACATCTTCATCTCGGCCGACGAGGCGCATGCCCGCCCCGGTGCCACCGGCACCGTGGTGCCCGGCTACCGCGCCTGTGTGCTCGACGACGAAGGGCGCCCGGTGCCTGCGGGCACCGTGGGCCGTCTGGCGGTCAAGGGCCCCACGGGCTGCCGCTACCTGGCCGACGAGCGCCAGCGCCAGTACGTCCAGCAAGGCTGGAATCTCACCGGGGATGCCTACATCCTCGACGAGGACGGCTACTTCCACTACCAGTCGCGCACCGACGACCTGATCGTCTCGGCCGGCTACAACATCGCCGCCGTCGAGGTGGAGGACTGCCTGCTGCAGCATCCGGCCGTGGCCGAATGCGGCGTGATCGGCGTGCCCGACGAGCAGCGCGGCCAGATCGTCAAGGCCTTCGTGGTGCTGCGCGAGGGCCATGCGCCGGGCGAGGCGATGGTGCGCGAACTGCAGGACTTCGCCAAGCGCACCGTGGCGCCCTACAAGTACCCGCGCGCGATTGAATTCCGTACCCAGTTGCCGAGGACCGAGACGGGCAAGCTGCAGCGGTTCAAGCTGCGCTCGGTATGAACCCGCTGACCCGCAACGGCCCGGCTCGGGCATGCTCGCAGGCTTGATCCCCCAACCAAGGAGAACGTCCCATGCGCCTGATTCCTCGAACCCTGGTGTGCGCCGCGCTGGCGGCCAGCGCGCTGGCCACGCCGGCCCTGGCGGCCGACAAGGTGAAGATTGGTTTCCTCAGCACGCTGTCCGGACCGGGTGCCGGCCTGGGCATCGACATCCGCGACGGCTTCAACCTCGCGCTCAAGCACACCGGCGGCAAGCTGGGCGGTTTGCCGGCCGAGGTGATCGTCGCCGACGACCAGCAAAGCCCCGACGCCGCCAAGCAGACCACCGAGCGCCTGCTCAAGCGCGACCGGGTGGACTTCATGACCGGCGTGGTCTTCTCCAACGTGATGCTGGCCGTGGGCCAGCCCATTTTCGACAACCAGACCTTCTATATCAGCGCCAACGCCGGCCCCTCGCAGTATGCCGGCGAGCAGTGCAATCCCTACTTCTTCAACGTGGCCTGGCAGAACGACAACCTGCACGAAGCGGTGGGCAAGACGGTGGCCGACAAGGGCTTCAAGCGCGTGGCCCTGCTGGCGCCCAACTATCCGGCCGGCAAGGACGCCCTGACGGGTTTCAAACGCTACTACCAGGGTGGCGAGGTGGTCTCCGAGATCTATACCCGCCTGGGCCAGCTCGACTATGCGGCCGAACTGGCGCAGGTGCGCGCCGCCCGGCCGGATGCGATGTACATCTTTCTGCCCGGCGGCATGGGCATCAACTTCATCAAGCAGTTCGTGGCCTCTGGCATGTCCAAGGACACCACCCTGTTCGGCCCGGGCTTCTCGGCCGACGAGGATGTGATCCGCGCGGTGGGTGAGCCCATGCTCGGCATGTTCAACACCTCGCAATGGGCGCACGACCTGGACAACCCGCAGAACAAGCGTTTCGTGGCCGACTTCCAGAAGGAGTACGGCCGCCTGCCGTCGCTCTATGCCTCACAGGGCTACGACGCGGCCATGCTCATCGATGCCGCCGTGCGTGACGTGAAGGGCAAGATCGAGGACAAGGCCGCGTTGCGCAAGGCCCTGCAGGCGGCCAACTTCAAGTCGGTGCGCGGCGCCTTCAAGTTCAACACGAACCAGTACCCCATCCAGGACTACTACCTGCGCATCGTGCACAAGGACTCCCAGGGCCGCATCACCAATCGCACACTGGGCACGGTGTTCAAGAACCACGCCGACGCCTACGTGGGCGCCTGCAAGATGAAATAAAGCGAAGGCGCGACCGTGACCCTGACGCTCATCCTCGAGCAGGCCCTCAACGGTCTGCAGTTCGGGCTCATGCTCTTCCTGCTGGCGGCCGGGCTGACCCTGGTCTTCGGCATCATGGACATGATCAACCTGGCCCATGGCTCGCTCTACATGGTGGGCGCCTACCTCACCGCGGCCGTGGCCCAGGCGTCGGGGTCCTTTGCCGCGGGGCTGGCTGCGGGCATCGTCGGCACAGCAGTCTTCGGCATGGCCCTGGAGTTCACCATCCTTCGGCGCCTGTACCAGCGTGACCACCTCTCCCAGGTGCTGGGCACCTTCGCGATCCTGCTCATGTGCAACGAAGCCGTGCGCATGATCTGGGGGCCCCAGCCCATCCTGCTCAACCCGCCGGCGGCGCTGGCCGGCCCGGTCGAGCTCTGGGAAGGCTTCTACTACCCGGCCTACCGCCTGCTCATCATCGGTGTGGGGCTGGCCGTCGCCCTGGGACTGTTCCTGCTCATCACCCGCACGCGGGTGGGCATGCAGGTGCGTGCCGGCGCCTCCAACCGCGAAATGGCGCTGGCCATGGGGTCCGACGTGCGCACGCTCTTCACGGCGGTGTTCGGGGTGGGCGCGGCGCTGTGCGCGGTGGCCGGGGGATTGCTGGGCCCGCTGGTGGCCGTGCAGGTGGGCATGGGCGAGAACATCCTCATCCTGGCCTTCGTGGTCATCGTGATCGGCGGCATCGGCTCGGTGCGCGGCGCCTTGATGGGCTCGCTGCTCGTGGGTGTGGTCGATACCGTGGGCCGAACCTTCGTGCCCGTGGCCCTGGGCGGTCTGCTGGGGCCGGCCGTGGCCTCCGGCGTGGGCCCGGCCCTGGCCTCCATCCTGATCTACGTCCTGATGGCCGTGGTGCTGTTCTGGAAGCCCGAAGGGCTGTTCCCGGCGCGAGGCTGAAGACACCATGAGCGAACCGATGCAAGGCACCACGACCACCGCGCCGCTGGCGACCCAGGCCCCCTCCCGCAGCGTGCCGCCGATGCCGCTGCGGGGGGTGCTCGACCATCCGTTGCATCTGCGCTGGGCTGTGCCGCTGCTGGCGGTCTTGGTGGCGTTCCCGCTGGTCGCCCAGGCCCTGGACGAGACCTTCTACATCAGCTTGGGCAGCCGCATCCTCATCCTGGCCCTGGCCGCGACCAGCCTCAACCTCATCCTGGGCTTCGGCGGCCTGGTCAGCTTCGGCCATGCCGCCTTCGTGGGCATCGGCGCCTACACCGTGGGCATCGCCATGGTCCACGGCGTGGTCTCGGGCTGGGTGACCTGGCCCCTGGCGGCCGTGATGGGCGGCCTGTTCGCCCTGGCGATCGGGGCGATCAGCCTGCGCACGCGCGGCGTGTACTTCATCATGATCACCCTGGCCTTTGCGCAGATGCTCTTCTACGTGATGATCTCGCTGCGAGACTACGGCGGCGAGGACGGCCTGCCGCTGCCGCAGCGCTCCGTGCTGGGCCTGGGGCTGAACCTGCGCGACGACGTGCACTTCTACTACGTGGTGCTCGCCCTTTTCGCGGCCTGTTTCCTCTTCATCTGGCGCCTGCTCAATGCCCGCTTCGGTCATGTGCTGCAGGCCCAACGCGAGAACGAGACGCGCATGACGGCCATCGGCTTTCCGGTGTACCGCTACAAGCTCGTCGCCTTCGCGCTGGCCGGGGCCATCGCCGGCCTGGCGGGGGCGCTGATGGCCAACCAGAGCGGCATCGTCAGCCCGGCGCTGATGAGCTGGCAGCAGTCCGGTGCGCTGATGATCATGGTCATCCTCGGCGGCGTGGGCCACCTGTACGGCGGCTTCGTCGGTGCAGTCGTCTTCCTGCTGCTGGAGGAAATCGCGCTGGGCTACACCATCCATTGGCAGTTCGGCGTGGGGGCGGTGTTGTTGCTCGTGGTGCTGGTGGCCCCGCGGGGCCTGATGGGTCTGTTCACGAAGGAGTCACGATGAGCGCACCGGCGCTGCTCGAACTCAAGGGCCTGGTCAAGCGCTTCGGCGGCCTGACGGCGACTGACCAGGCCAGTCTGGAGGTGTGGCCTGGCGAGGTGCATGCGTTGATCGGCCCCAACGGGGCCGGCAAGACCACGCTGATCCATCAGATCTCGGGTGCGCTGGTGCCCGATGCGGGCCGGATCGTCTTCGATGGCCAGGACATCACCCGCCTGCCGATGCACGAGCGCGTGCTGCGCGGCCTGGTGCGTTCCTACCAGATCACCAGCATCTTCAGGCGCCTGAGCGTGCTCGACAACCTGGCCCTGGCCGTGCAGGCCCGCCAGGGCTCGAGCCTGCGCTTCTGGCGGCGCGCCCGTGAGGAGCACGCCCGTTACGAGGAGGCCGCAGCCATCGCGCAGCGCGTGGGGCTGGGGGCGCGGCTGGGCGCCCTGGCCGGGGCCCTGGCCCATGGCGAGCAGCGCCAGCTCGAGGTGGGGCTGGCGGTGGCCACACGGCCGAAGCTGCTGCTGCTGGACGAGCCCATGGCCGGCATGGGACCGGAGGAGTCCGAGCAAATGGTGGCCCTGCTGCAAAGCCTGCGCCGCGAGCTGACCGTGCTGCTCGTGGAGCACGACATGGACGCGGTCTTCCGCCTGGCCGACCGCATTTCCACCCTGGTGTCGGGCCGCATCATCGCCAGTGGCAGCCCGCAGTCCATCCGCGAGCACCCCGAGGTGAAGCGGGCCTACCTGGGCGACGAACTCGAGGAGATCGGGGCATGAGTGCCTTGCTGGAAGTCCGTGGTCTGGAGACCGCCTACGGCAGCAGCCAGGTGCTCTTCGGCATCGACCTGTCCATGGCCGCCGGCGAGGTGGCCACGCTGCTGGGCCGCAACGGCATGGGCAAGACCACCACGGTGCGGTCGATCCTGGGCCTGGTGCGTGCAAAAGGGGGCGAGGTGCGCTTCCTCGGCGAACGCATCGACGGCCGCGACCCCGACCGCATCGCGCGCATGGGCCTGGCCGTGGTGCCCGAGGGTCGGCAGATCTTTCCCAATCTCACGGTGCAGGAGAACTTGCTGGCGTTTGCAGCCAACCGCTGCGCCTCGAACGACCCGTGGACGCTGGAGCGTGTCTACACCCTCTTCCCCCGCCTGAAGGAGCGTGCCGCCAACATGGGCAACCAGCTCTCCGGTGGCGAGCAGCAGATGCTGGCCATCGGCCGGGCCTTGATGACCAACCCGCGTCTGCTGGTGCTCGACGAGGCCACCGAGGGGTTGGCCCCACTGATCAGAGAGGAGATCTGGCGCTGCCTGGCCGCCCTGCGTGACCAGGGGCAGACCATCCTCGTGATCGACAAGTACGTGCAGCGTTTGGTGCGTCTGGCCGACCGCCACACCATCATCGAGCGCGGCCGGGTGGTCTGGCACGGCGATTCGGAGCAGCTCGGGGCCGACCCGGCGCTGTGGCACCGCTACATCGGGGTGTGAGGGCCGTCATGCCAGCGATTGCGCAGCGTCATGCCTTCGAGCGCGAGCAGCCCATTCGCTTCTCGCACTGCGACCCGGCCGGACTGGTGTTCTTTCCCCAGTACCTGGTGATGTTCAACCAGCTGGTCGAGGACTGGTTCACCGAGGCCCTGGGCCTGCCCTATGCCGAGATCCTGGGCGAGCGCCGCACGGGATTGCCCACGGTGAGCCTGGCCTGCGACTTCACCGCCCCCAGCCGCATGGGCGAGGTCGTGACGCTGGGACTGTCGCTCGAGCGCGTGGGCGGGGCCTCGATCGGCCTGCGCCTGGGCGTGCGCCGCGGCGACGAAGCCCGCGTCACGGCCCGCCAGGTGCTGGTCACCACATCGCTCGACACCCATCGCGCCATGCCCATTCCCGAGGACATGCGACGCGCGCTGATGGGCTTCGGGCCTCGACAACACGGAGATTGAACATGAAGATCCTGCAACCCCCGGGCTGGCCGCGCCCCAAGGGCTATGCCAACGGTGTGGCCGTGCGCGGCCAGATGGTGTTCGTCGCCGGCATGATCGGCTGGGACGCCGAGGGCCGCTTCCACACCGACGACCTGGCCGGCCAGGTGCGACAGGCCCTGGCCAACATCGTCGCGGTGCTGGCCGAGGCGGGCGCCAGGCCCGAGCACATCGTGCGCATGACCTGGTACGTGACCGACAAGCGCGAGTACCTCGCGCAGCAGCGCGAGATCGGCCAGGCCTACAAGGAACTCATTGGCAGCTACAACGCCGCGATGACCGCGATCGAGGTGTCGGCCCTCATCGAGGACCGTGCCAAGGTCGAGATCGAGGTGACGGCGGTGATCCCCGACGACTGAGGCCCGGCTCCGGGGGCAAGATATAAGGCCGGCTCAGGCCAGGGCCGCGAGGGCTCGAGCGGTGATGTCCTCGACCGAACCCAGGCCCTCGATGCGCCGGTACTTCGGGGCCTGCGGGTCGCCGGTGGCGGCCCACTGCGAGTAGTAGTCGACCAGCGGACGCGTCTGGCTCTGGTAGACCTGCAACCGCTTGCGCACAGTCTCTTCCTTGTCGTCGTCACGCTGGATCAGGTCCTCGCCGGTCACGTCATCCTTGCCCGGCACCTTGGGCGGGTTGTACTTGACGTGGTAGGTGCGGCCCGAGGGCGCGTGCACGCGCCGTCCGCTCATGCGCTCGATGATGGCCTCGTCGGGCACGTCGATCTCGAGCACGTAGTCGAGCTTGACGCCGGCGGCCTTCATCGCGTCGGCCTGCGGAATGGTGCGGGGAAAACCGTCGAAGAGGAAGCCGTTGGCGCAGTCGGGCTGGGCGATGCGTTCCTTGACCAGGCCGATGATGATGTCGTCGCTCACCAGGCCTCCTGCGTCCATGACCTTCTTGGCTTCCAGGCCCAGGGGCGTGCCTGCCTTGACGGCCGCACGCAGCATGTCGCCGGTGGAGATCTGCGGAATGCCGAACTTCTGGCAGATGAATGCGGCCTGCGTGCCTTTGCCTGCGCCCGGTGCGCCCAAGAGTATCAATCGCATGGGGATCCTTTGGAAAATGCCGTACCGGGCGCGAGACGCCCGGCACCAGTTGCGGGCGAGGATATCACGGGGTCCCCTGCGTGAAACTGACGCGCCCGACAGGGGTTTCCCCGTGACGGCCTGGAGGGTCAGCCGCCGAGCAGCGCTCGCACGCGCTCCAGATCCTCGGGGGTGTCCACGCCCGGGCCGGGCAGCGTTTCGCTCACGTGCACTGCGATGCGCTCGCCGTGCCACAGCACGCGCAACTGCTCCAGCGATTCGATCTGCTCCAGCGGGCTGGGCGGCAGCAGAGGAAAGCGCCGCAGGAAGCCTGCGTGATAGCCATAGATGCCGATGTGACGCAAGGGCGCCGGACGACTGAGCGCGTGGATGCCCTGGGCGTAGCCGTCGCGCCACCAGGGCAGGGGTGCGCGCGAGAAGTACAGCGCACGTCCGGCTGCATCGCAGACCAGCTTGACCACGTTGGGGTTCGTGAACTCGGCCGGTGAGGCGATCTCGTGGGCGGCGGTGCTCATCACGCAGTCCTCGCGCATCAGCAGTGCTGCCGCCGTCGCATCGATCAGTGCCGGGTCGATCAGGGGTTCGTCGCCTTGCACGTTCACGACCACATCGTGGCCATCGAGCCCCAGCCGTTCGCAGGCCTCAGCCAGACGATCGCTGCCGGTCGGGTGGTCGCTGCGCGTGAGCAGGGCCCGCACGCCGTGAGCTTCGCAGGCCTGCACGATGTCGGGGTGATCGGCCGCCACCACGACCTGGTGGGCCTCGCTGGCCTGGGCCTGGCGTGCCACGCGCACCACCATGGGCAGGCCGGCAACGTCGGCCAGGGGTTTGCGGGGCAGACGGGTGGAGGCCAGCCGTGCGGGGATGAGGACGGTGAAGCTCACGGCGTGTCGACCTCTGCCGGCGTCGGGGCGGGGGCATCGAGCGTGCGCGCTTCGCTTTCGAGCATCACCGGGATGCCGTCACGGATGGGGTAGGCCAGGCGGTCGGCCTTGCAGATCAGTTCGTGCGCCTCACGGTCGTGTTCCAGCGGCCCCTTGCACAGCGGGCACACCAGCAGTTCCATCAATCGGGTGTCCATTGGCGGTCTTCCTGCGCCGCCTTCGCGGCGCGAACGCCCTGCAGCAGGCGTTGCAAGGCCAGGTGATAGTGCGGATCGGGCTCGAAGTCTAGCGCGACCACGTGCAGCCGGGGGTCACCGGCCAGCGCCGAGCCGGGGGGCAGCTTGACGGCGTCCTTCTCGGTCAGCAGCACCACCTCGGCCGGGTGCCCGGCCCAGGGCGCCTCCGTGTAGGCGTGGTGGTCGGCCAGGGCGAGGGTCTCGACGGACACGCCGGCGGCGCGCAGCATCCCGAAATAGCGCTGCGGATGGGCGATGCCGGCCACCGCCAGCACCCGCCGTCCAGCCAGCGCCGGCAGGGGCTGCCCCGTGCGTGCGCCGGCCCACCAGGCCGACAGCGCGATGGCCGGGCCCAGGGTCCGCCGTGCCAGCCAACCCGGGCGGGCCGTGGACGGGGCCGGGGCGTTGTAGAGCACCAGGTCCGCACGGCGGCCGGCATCGTCGCGCAGCGGCCCGGCCGGCAGCCACCAGCCATTGCCGATGCCGCGCTCATCGAAGACCAGCACCTCGATGTCGCGTGCCAGTCGGGGGTGCTGCAGGCCGTCGTCGCAGACGATCACGGTGACCTCGGGATGGCGGGCCAGCAGCGCCCGGCCGGCCGCCAGACGGTCGTTGCCCACCACCACCGGCGCACCGGTGTGCAGCCGCATCAGCAAGGGCTCGTCGCCCACCTGCCTCGCGGCGCTGCCCGGGGTGACTTCACACACGCCCTGGCCGCTGCGTCCATAGCCACGCGAGACGATGCCTGGGTGCTCCCCGGCGGCCTGTAGTGCGCGCACCGTGGCGATCACCGTCGGGGTCTTGCCCGCACCGCCAGCCACCACATTGCCCACGACGATCACCGGGCAGGGCAGGCGCTCGGCCCGCCGTAGGCCCCAGACGTAGGCACGGCTGCGCAGCGTGGCCAGCAGGCGGTACAGGCACGACAGCGGCCACAGCAGGCGGGCCAGCGGACCGCGCCGGACCCAGGCCGCCTGCAGGCGTGTGGCGACCCTGACGGACACCGGCATAGGGGCAAAAAAGACCGAAGATACTCAGCGGCCTCGTTGGGGCTCGCTCAACCGGGTCGCGAAGGTGAGCTGGTTCAGTCCGGCCCTGCGCGAAGCGTCCATCACGTTGACCACGCTCTGGTGGGCGGCGTTGGCGTCGGCCGAAATCACCACCACGGCTTCGGTGCCGCCGGCCGCGGCACGCAGCTCGGCGGCCAGCAGGTCCACCGCGCGGCCGTCCACGACACGCCGGTTGACCGCGTACTGGCCGTCGGCCGAGACGGAGACGATCACCTCCCGGGGATGGTCGCGCGGGGGCTGGGCATCGGCCACCGGCAGGTTCACCTGCAGCTCGGCGAATTTGGAATAGGTGGTCGTGAGCATCAGGAAGATGAGAATCACCAACAGCACGTCGATGAACGGAATGAGCGCGATCTCCGGCTCCTCCAGGCGGCGGTGGTGGAAGTTCATCTTCTTCACGGGCAGCCTTTGCGATGTCAACGCTGGACGGTGAAGCGCATCAGGTGGGGCACCAAGCGTTCGGCGGCTTGCTCGAAGTCCAGCAGGTACTCGTCGACTTTGCCGCGGAAGTAGCGGTAAAACATCAGCGAGGGAATCGCGATGATCAGCGCGAAGGCCGTGTTGTACAGCGCGATCGAGATGCCATGGGCCAGTTGCTGCGGGTTGCCGCCGGTGGTGCCGCCTTGTGAGGCGAAGATCTCGATCATACCGATCACCGTGCCCAACAGGCCCAACAGAGGCGCCGCCGCAGCGATGGTGCCCAGCGTGTTCAGGTAGCGTTCCATCGAGTGGGCCGCCGCGCGGCCAGCCGTCTCGAAGGCGATGCGCAAGTTGGGTTCGCTGATGCGCGGCTCGTTGATGACGCTGCGCAGCCCGGCGGCCAACACCTGCCCGAGCAGAGAACTGGCGGCCAGCTTGTTCACCACCTCGGGCGAGGGCAGGCTGGCCCGGGTGACCGACAGGACTTCATCGAGCAGCCTGGGCGGGGCGATGCGCGAGGGGCGCAAGCTGGAGAAACGTTCGATGATCAAGGCCAGGGCCACGATGGAACACGCGATGAGCGGCCAGATCGGCCAGCCGGCGGCTTGTATGATCGAAAACAACGAGCATCCTCCTCGGGCGGTGAGGGTCCTGGGGTCGCAACGGGGGCGATTATGACCCCAAGCGCCACGGCGGCCACCCCATCAGCCGTGAGGTGCTGCACATCCGCGACGTCCCCGTGGTCCGACCGGCCGGTCATCCACGAATCTTGTGGATAACTTTGTGGGAAACCCGGGGTGAGCGCCCGCCAAGTGGCGAATCGACGAGGCTCCCGACAGATTGCTGCATCCGTGAGCACAGAAAAACACAATCAAATCAACAACTTGCAACGAGATGACAAGGCGATGACAACGATAACCCCGCGCAAAGCCTTGTCTGATGCGGCTGTGGAGTTTTAACCCCGCATCGGGCTTGGGAATCCAGCGCATGTCATATCTCGACTCCCCGGGCCGTGGCCCCTGGCGGGTGGCGGCCCTGCTGCGGGCCATCGCCGACCACCTGCAGGCGCGCTTCGGTGCGGTCACGGTGCAAGGCGAACTGTCCAGCTTCACACGCGCGCCCAGCGGGCATTGCTACTTCGCCCTCAAGGACGATGCCTCGCCCGAACCCGCCCTCATCCGCGGGGCGATGTTCCGCCGCGCCGCCGCGATGCTCGACTTCCAGCCGCGCGAAGGGCAGTTGGTGGAGATCCGTGGCCGGCTGGCTGTCTATGACGCCCGCGGTGACCTGCAACTCGTGGCCGAGAGCATGCGCCCGGCCGGTCAGGGGGCGCTGTACGAGCAGTTCCTGCGCCTGAAGGCCCGTCTGGAATCCGAAGGCCTGTTCGATGCGGCGCGCAAGCGACCACTGCCCCGTTTCGTCTCGCGGGTGGGTTTGGTGACCTCGCTGGCCGCGGCGGCGCTGCACGACATGCTCACGGCCCTGCAGCGCCGAGCTCCTCATGTCGAGGTCATCGTTTATCCAGCCGCTGTGCAAGGCGAGTCGGCGGCGCGCGAACTGGTGCAGGCGCTGGCCCTGGCAGCGCGTCGCCGCGAGGTGGATGTGCTCATCGTCGGTCGTGGGGGCGGCTCGCTGGAGGATCTGTGGGCCTTCAACGACGAAGGCCTGGCGCGCGCGATCGTGGCCAGCCCCATCCCGGTGGTCAGCGCCGTGGGGCACGAGACCGATGTCTGCATCGCTGATCTGGCGGCGGACCTGCGGGCGCCCACGCCCACTGCCGCGGCCGAGCTGGTGGCGCCGGCGCGCGACGAATGCCTGGCCCAACTGGCGGGCTTGGCACACCGTCTGCGCTCGGGGCTGGGCCGGCGGCTGGAGGCCCTCGCCCAGCGCCTGGACCAAGCCGCCCTGCGGCTGGCTCGCCCAGCCCAGGTGCTGGCGCGCAGGCGCTCGCAACTGGACATGCTCGGTCAGCGCCTGGCCGTGGCGCCCGGCCAGCACGTGCGCTTGGCACGCGAGCGCCAGGGCCCGCTGGCGCGCCGCCTGATGCGAGCCGTGGACGTGCGCTGCCAGGCGGCCGCGCAGCGGCTGTCCGCACTGCAGGCCCGGCTGGTGGCCCTCGATCCCCAACGCGTGTTGCAGCGGGGCTATGCCTACCTCACCGACCCGCAGGGGCGGGCGCTGGTGTCGGTGCAGCAGGTCCAGGTGGGAGACACGGTGCACGCGGTGCTCGCCGACGGGCAGCTGGTCTCGCAGGTGCGCGAGCGTCAGCCCTGACCCTGCATCCCGTGCGGTCGCGCACCCGGGCCGCAGCGGGCAAACCCTCGAGTGCCTACAATCCTCGCACGCAGTCTCCCCACAATATCTCCCACAAACCGAAAGGACGACACGATGGAACACACCCTGCCCGCGCTCCCGTACGCGATCGACGCCCTGGCCCCCCACATCAGCAAGGAGACGCTGGAGTTCCACCACGGCAAGCACCACAACGCTTACGTGGTGAACCTGAACAATCTGATCAAGGGCACCGAGTTCGAGTCGATGTCGCTGGAGGACATCATCCGCAAGTCCAGTGGGGGCGTGTTCAACAACGCAGCCCAAGTCTGGAACCACACCTTCTTCTGGCACAGCATGAAGCCGGGCGGTGGCGGCGAACCCAAGGGCAAGCTGGCCGAGGCGATCAACGCCAAGTGGGGCAGCTTCGCCGCCTTCAAGGAAGCCTTTACGAAGTCGGCTGTGGGCAACTTCGGCTCGGGCTGGACCTGGCTGGTCAAGAAGCCCGACGGCACCGTCGACATCGTCAACACCAGCAATGCCGGCACTCCGCTGACCACGGCCGACAAGGCTCTGCTCACGATCGACGTGTGGGAGCATGCCTACTACATCGACTACCGCAACCTGCGCCCGAAGTTCGTCGAGACCTTCCTGACCTCGCTGGCCAACTGGGACTTCGCCGAAGCCAACTTCGCTTGAGGCGACGGCACGACGCGCGCGAAAGAGCCGGCCGTGGGCCGGCTGTTTCGCTTGGCGGCGCACGATACGAGGCTCGAGTCCTCCGTTTCCTGCCATTTGCACGACGATGAGAATCCTGCTGGTCGAAGACGACCCGGCCCTGTCGCTCGGGGTGGCCCGTGCGCTGCAGCGCGAGGGCTGGCATGTGGACACCCTGGGCGATGGCGTGGCCGCCTGTGCCGAAGGTCTGATCGACCAGTACGATCTGGCCGTGCTGGACCTGGGCCTGCCCCGTCGGGACGGCATGGAAGTGCTGCGCACCTGGCGCGGACGGGGGGCGCACTTGCCTGTGCTCATCCTCAGCGCCCGTGACGAGCTGTCCGACCGCCTCCAGGGCCTGGACGGGGGGGCCGACGACTACCTGGTCAAACCCTTCGACGTGCCCGAGCTGGTCGCGCGCATTCGCGCCCTGCAGCGCCGGGCCGCAGGTCGCGTCGACGACCGCCTCGTCCTGGGCGAACTCGAGCTGGACGTGCGCCATCGCGAGTTGCGTTACCGCGGCCAGCGCGTGCACCTGAGCCCGCGCGAACAGGCCCTCACCGAGCTGCTGATGGCCCGAGCCGGGCGGGTGGTGCCCAAGGAGCACATCGTCTCCACGCTGTCGAGCTGGGAGACTGATTTCAGCGAGAACTCGGTGGAGGTCTACATCCACCGCCTGCGCAAGCGCTTTGCCGACTTGGGCGTGGTGATCCGCACGGTGCGCGGCTTCGGCTACCTGATGGAGACCGAACCGGCCGCATCCGAGGCGCCACCAGCCTGAGTCCGTGGGCATGCCTGACCAGCCCAGCCTGGGGCGCGAGCCGGTGCCTCTGCGAGGCACTGGGCGAGAGTCGCAGGCGTCAGCGGCGCGGGCCAACCGCAGCCTGCGCGTCCAGTTGCTGGGGCCGCTCACGTGGGGATGGCTGGTGGTGGCGCTGATCGCTGCTTGGGGGGCCTATCGGCTCGCGCAATTCGCCGGTGACACCGCTTACGACCAAACCTTGCAGGATGAGGCCGGCGCGATTGCCACCCAGGTCTACTGGACCGACCGCGGCCCCCTGCTCGAACTGAGCGTGCAGGCCCAACAGCTGCTGGCGCGCGACAGCGCTGACCGCAATGCTTACATGGTGATCGACGAGATGGGTCAGATCCTGGCCGGGTCGGGCAACCTGCCCATGCCCGACAACATCGAACCCAGCTTCGACGCCCCCCAGCTCTTCGATGCCAGCTACTTGGGCGAGCCCGTGCGTGGGGCGATCTACTCGATCCGCTCGCCGATGCTGGACCAGGTGGTGTCCATCGTCGTCGTCGAGACACGCCGGCGTCGGCGGGAGCTCGAACGAGAGATCCAGCTGGCCGTGCTGCTGCCCACCGTGGCGCTGGGCCTGTTGACCTTCGGGCTGTTGCACTGGGGCATCCGCCGCGGGGTGGCACCGCTGCGCCGTGTGGCCGCCACTGTCGAGGCACGCGACCCGCGAGACCTGCAACCCTTGCCGCTGCAGGGCGTGCCGGCCGAGGCCGTGCCGCTGATCGAGCGCATCAATGTGCTGCTGGCCAACGTCGATCGGGCGGTCCGGCAGCAGCGCCGCTTCGTCGCCGACGCGGCTCATCAGTTGCGCACACCCGTGGCCGGGGTGCGCGTGCTGGCCCAGGAGCTGCAGCACGAATGGCGCAGCGGCGGCGAGGCCGCGCCCGGGCTGCTGCGTGAACTGGTGGCCAGCAGCGAGCGCATGGGGAGGCTCGTCTCGCAACTGCTCAACCTCGCCCGGTCGGAGTCGGCCTTGCGCGACGGCCCAGCGGCTCTGGAGTCCGTGGACGTCGTGGCCGTGGTGCGCGAGGCGGCCGAGCCCCTTGCGCTGCGGGCCAGCCGCGAGGGACGCGCCTTCGATCTGCAGGTGCCGACCCAGGACTGCCGGGCCCGGGCTCACCCCGTGTGGCTGGGCGAGGTGGTGTCCAACCTGCTGGACAACGCTCTGCGCCATGGCGGATCGCACGTGCATCTGGCCGTGCAGGTCGAGCCCGGCGGGGTGGGCATCGAGGTGTGCGACGACGGCCCCGGTATCCCTGCCGATCAGCGCGAGCTCGTCTTCGAGCCTTTCTGGCGGGCCGAGCGCTCCGACACCCGCGGCTCGGAAGGCGCTGGCCTGGGACTGGCGATCGTCAGGGACGTGGTGCAGGCCATGGGCGGCCGCATCGAACTGCACAGCCGTCCCGAATTCGAGGGCACGCGCTTTCGCGTCTGGCTGCCCGCGGCCGGCCGCGGCTAGGGCAGGGCGGTCCTTCAGCGCGCCGGTGCGATCGGTCCGCCCTGGATGCGCATGCCCGGCTTGATGCCGCGCCGGGCGAACCAACCCTGGTTCATTTCCAGCGCCAGCCGCACCGGCTCGTCGGAGCAGTGGGAGTCGAGCGTTTGCGGCTGCATGTCGGCGATGTTGACGATGCGCCCGTCGTCGGCCAGGAAGGCGATCGACAGCGGGATCAGCGTGTTCTTCATCCAGAAGCACTGCACCGCGGGGGTCTCGAAGACGAAGAGCATGCCCTCATGGGGGGCCATCTCCTTGCGGTGCATCAAGCCGATCGCGCGCTGTTCGGGCGTGCGGGCCACTTCGGCCGAGATCGCATGGAAGCCTGCGCGCAGGGGCACGCTGGGCAGCTTCTGGGCGGCCTCCTGGGCCCAGGCCGCCGCGGCCAGCGCCAGGCCGCCGGCGAGACCCACGGCGAAACGCCGCCAGGCCGGGGCAGGGCTGGCTTGCAGGGCTGGCAACTTGATCTGAATCATGATGCAATCAATGAAAAGACGATAGATTCTCGTCGCGCCCGCAGCCTCTGTCGACCTGCGGGTCATGCTTCCAGCCGAGATGCCCAGCGCCGACGACACCGCCCGCCCGCCCCCTGCTGCGTGCGCCCTTCCCGACGAAGAGGCGGTGGCCTGGGACGATCCGCAGGAGCAGGCGCGCTTCACCCAGGCGGTGCCCGATCGGGCCGGCGGGCCGGCCCTACGGCGCTCGGTGCTGATCATCGAAGGCATGTATTGCGCGGCCTGCTCGGTCCACATCGAGCAGGCCGTGCTGCGCCTGCCCGGCGTGCTCGAGGCCGACGTCAACCCCGCCTCGCGCCGCGCGAGCGTCCTGTGGGACCCCGACCGCGTGCACGCCTCCACGATCGCCCGGGCGGTGGCCCACGCCGGCTACCGTGCCTACCCCGCCCTGTCGGTGCAGGCCGAGGCCGACCGCCGCCGCGAGGAGCGACTGGCGCTGTGGCGGCTCTTCGTCGCCGGCTTTTGCATGATGCAGGTGATGATGTATGCCGTGCCCACCTATGGGGTGGCGCCCACGGGCAGCCAGGACATGAGCGGCGACATCTGGCAGTTGCTGCAATGGGCGAGCTGGCTGCTGAGCATCCCGGTTCTGCTGTTTTCCGCCGGGCCCTTCCTGCAAGGCGCCTGGCGCGACCTGCGTGCGCGGCGCATCGGCATGGATGTGCCGGTGGCCCTGGGCATCGTCGTCACCTTCATCGCCAGCACCGGCGCGACTTTCGATCCTGGCGGTCTCTTCGGCGAGGAGGTCTACTTCGACTCGCTCACGATGTTCGTCTTCTTCCTGCTGGGCGGGCGCTACCTGGTGCTGCGTGCCCATGGGGTCACGGCCGGGGCCCTCGAGGCCTTGATGCAACGCCTGCCCGAGACCGTGGAGCGCGAGGCGGCCGATGGCCGTCTCGAAACGCTGCCCGTGTCGCGCCTGCAAGCCGGGGACCGGGTGCGCGTGCGAGCCGGCCAGGCTTTCCCGGCCGATGGGCACATCGAGGACGGCACAGCCTGGGTGGACGAGGCCTTGCTGACGGGAGAGTCTGCCGCGCAGGAGCGGGGGCCAGGGCAACCGGTCGTGGCCGGCAGCTTCAACCTCTCGGCCCCGGTGTGGGTGCGCGTCGAACGGGTGGGGCGCGACACCCGCTATGCCCGTATCGTCGAGTTGATGCAGCGCGCGGCCACCGAGCGCCCGGCCTTCGTGCAGGCCGTCGATCGCATCGCCGGGCCCTTCCTGTGGGCGGTGCTGGCGGCCGCCGCCCTGTGTGCGCTCGCCTGGGCCTTCATCGAGCCTAGCCGCAGCGTCTGGGTGGCCGTGGCCGTGCTCATCGTCACCTGCCCGTGCGCCCTGTCGCTGGCCACGCCGTCGGCCCTGCTCAGCGCGGCCGGCGCATTGGCACGCCGCGGGGTGCTGGTGCAGCGGCTCCAGGCTTTGGAGGCGCTGGCACAGGCTCAGGTGTTCGTTTTCGACAAGACGGGCACCCTCACCGAAGACCGGCTCGAACTGGGGGGCTGCGATGTGCTCGATGGGCGCTGGTCGCGCCAACAGGCCCTGGCGCATGCGGCGGCCTTGGCCCAGGCCTCGCTGCATCCAGTGTCGCGGGCCCTGGTCGAAGCGGCGGAGCCTGATGACCATGCCGCCAGTATGCTCGACGTGCGTGAGTTGCCCGGTAGCGGCTTGGAGGGACGCGATGCTCAGGGACGAACCTGGCGCCTGGGCTCGCTCAGCCACGTGCGGGCAGGCGCTGCACGGTCTGCTGCATCCGACCAAGCGCCCGCCGGGCCCGAAGCTTGGTTGAGTGTCGACGGGACGCTCGTGGCCCGTTTCGAGCTGAGCGAGCGTCTGCGGCCCGATGCCCGCGCCACCATCGCCGCCTTGCGCGCGCAGGGCATGGAAACCGTCCTGCTTTCGGGCGACCGGCCCGAGGCGTCACAGGCCTTGGCCCGCTCGCTGGGCATGGACCGCTGGCATGGCGGGGCCTTGCCTGAGGACAAGCTGGCGCTGGTGCGCCAGGCCCAAGCCCAAGGACGCAAGCTGGCCATGGTGGGTGACGGCGTGAACGACGGCCCGGTATTGGCCCAGGCCGATGTCTCCCTGGCCATGGGGCAGGGGGCGGCCCTCGCGCGTGCCCAGGCCGACATCACGCTGATGAGCGCTCGCCTGGCCGACGTCGTGACCGCCTGGTCGATGGCGCGACGCACTGTGCGCATCATCCGCCAGAACCTCGCATGGGCTGCAGCCTACAACGCCGTCGGCATCCCGATGGCGGCACTCGGCTGGATGCCCCCCTGGCTGGCCGGCCTGGGAATGGCCGCCAGTTCGGTCCTCGTGATCGCCAACGCCTGGCGTCTGACTCGCCCCGACGGCGCGGCCGATCCCACGGTGCCACTGACCATCGCGCCGGCCACCGCCACCGGTCCCTGAGGTATTGCCATGGACATCCTCTTCCTCCTCGTGCCCCTGTCGGTCGTGCTCGTGCTGCTGATCCTGGGCTTGTTTGCCTGGGCCCTGCACAGTGGCCAGTTCGACAACGTGGAACGCGAAGGGGAGCGCATCCTCTGGGATGAAGTACCCCTGGCCACGAAGGCGGTTGATGCCGATCAAGATGCGGCAACGATCCGTCCGGAACAATAACCCTACTGATTTCCAGGAGAGAGGCCTCATGTCTTCGTCATCGACGTTCTCCGCGGCCCGGGCGGCGAACTACAACGACACCGTGGTGCGGCAGTTTTCCATTGCCGCCATCGTGTGGGGGGTGGTCGGGATGCTGGTGGGCGTGTGGATCGCCGCCCAGCTCGCCTGGCCGGAGTTGAACTTCGGCATTCCCTGGCTCAGCTACGGCCGGCTGCGCCCGCTGCACACCAACGCCGTGATCTTCGCCTTCGGCGGCAGCGCGCTATTCGCCACCAGCTACTACGTGGTGCAGCGCACCTGCCAGGTGAGGCTCATCTCTGACAAACTGGCGGCCTTCACCTTCTGGGGCTGGCAGGCCGTCATCGTCGCCGCGGCGATCTCGCTGCCTCTGGGCTACACCAGCGGCAAGGAATACGCCGAGCTGGAATGGCCGATCGACATCCTCATCACCCTGGTCTGGGTGGCCTACGCCGTGGTGTTCTTCGGCACCATCGGCATCCGCAAGGTTCGCCACATCTACGTGGCCAACTGGTTCTTCGGTGGCTTCATCCTGGCCGTGGCCCTGCTGCACCTGGTCAACAGCGCGGCCATGCCGGTGAGTTTCATGAAGAGCTACTCGGCTTACGCCGGCGTGCAAGACGCCATGGTGCAGTGGTGGTATGGCCACAACGCCGTGGGTTTCTTCCTCACGGCGGGCTTCCTCGGGATGATGTACTACTTCATCCCGAAGCAGG
Source organism: Caldimonas sp. (assembly GCF_046291045.1). Lineage (GTDB taxonomy): Bacteria > Pseudomonadota > Gammaproteobacteria > Burkholderiales > Burkholderiaceae_C > Caldimonas. The sequence goes on from NZ_JBKBSL010000009.1 coordinate 63,300, forward strand.
CCGAACGCCCGGTGTACAGCTACCGCCTGTCCATCGTGCACTTCTGGGCGCTGATCTTCACCTACATGTGGGCCGGCCCCCACCACCTTCACTACACCGCGCTGCCCGACTGGGCGCAAAGCGTGGGCATGCTGTTCTCGCTGATTCTGCTGGCGCCCAGCTGGGGCGGCATGATCAACGGCATCATGACCCTCTCGGGTGCCTGGCACAAGCTGCGCGACGACCCCATCCTGAAGTTCCTGATCGTCTCGCTGTCCTTCTACGGCATGAGCACCTTCGAGGGGCCGATGATGTCGATCAAGACCGTCAATGCCCTGAGCCACTACACCGACTGGACGGTGGGTCACGTGCACTCCGGCGCCTTGGGCTGGGTGGGGCTGATCACGATGGGCTCGCTGTACTACCTGGTGCCGCGTCTGTTCGGCCAGAAGCAGATGTACAGCGTGCGTGCCATCGAGCTGCACTTCTGGATCGCCACGATCGGCATCGTGCTCTACATCGCAGCGATGTGGATCGCCGGCGTCATGCAAGGCCTGATGTGGCGCGCCGTCAACCCTGACGGCACGCTCACCTACAGCTTCGTCGAGAGCGTGAAGGCCACCTATCCCTTCTACGTGATCCGGCTGCTGGGCGGCATCCTCTACCTCGTCGGCATGGGTGTGATGGCCTGGAACGTCGTGATGACCGTGCGCAACGGCCGTCCGTCCGAGGTCGCCATCCCGGCGCTGAAGCCTGCGGCGGCCTGAGGGCAGGATCCCAAAGAACGAGGAATCATCATGGCTGACTCCCATAAGAAGCCTGGCTTTTTCACCCACGAGCGAATCGAGACCAACAACTTCCTGATGATCGTGCTGATCATCCTGGTCGTGTCGGTCGGCGGTCTGGTCGAGATCGTGCCGCTGTTCTTCCAGCGCTCCACCACCCAGGCGGTCGAAGGGCTGAAACCCTACACGGCGCTGCAACTGGTGGGCCGCGACATCTACATCCGCGAGGGCTGCTACAACTGCCACTCGCAGATGGTGAGACCCTTCCGTGCCGAGACGCTGCGCTACGGACCGTATTCCACAGCCGGCGAGTTCGTCTACGACCACCCCTTCCAATGGGGCAGCAAGCGCACCGGCCCCGACCTGCATCGCGTGGGCGGCCGCTACAGCGACGAATGGCACCGCATCCACCTGATCAACCCGCGCGACCTGGTGCCTGAGTCCAACATGCCCGCCTACCCCTGGCTGGACAAGACCGCGCTCGACCCCCAGGAGGCCGTGCCCCGCATGCGCGCCCTGCGCCGCCTGGGCGTGCCCTATAGCGACGAGGAGATCGCCCAGTCGCCCGACGAGCTCAAGGGCAAGACCGAGATGGATGCCGTGATTGCCTACCTCCAGGTGCTCGGCACCGCCATGAAGTGAGGGACCGACGATGGACATCGACGTGAACGACCTGCGCATCATCGTGACGGTGGTGTCGCTGCTGATCTTCATCGGCATCTGCGGCTGGGCCTATGCCCGCCGCAACCGCGAGCGCTTCGACGAAGCAGCCCGACTGCCCTTCCAATCCGAATAGCCCACGCCGGGAAGCCAACATGAGCGATTTCTTCAACGACGGCTGGTCGATCTTCATCGCCGTCACCACCATCGTCAGCATCGTCGCCTGCCTGGTGCTGCTGCTGGTGGCGGCCAAGCGCAAGGTCATGGCCAGCGACAACACGACCGGCCATGTCTGGGACGAAGACCTCAAGGAGCTGAACAATCCCCTGCCGCGCTGGTGGATGGGCCTGTTCGTCATCACCATCGTGTTCTCGGCGGTCTATCTGGTCTTCTATCCGGGTCTGGGCAGCTACCAGGGCACCTGGGGCTGGTCGCAGGCCGGCCAGTACGAGAACGAGATGGCCAAGGCAAAAGCCCAGCTCGAGCCCCTGTATGCCCAGTTCGAAGGCAAGGGGGCCGAGGCGCTTGCGAGCGATCCGCAGGCCATGGGCATCGGCGAGCGTCTGTATGTCAACTGGTGCGCCCAATGCCATGGGTCCGACGCCCGCGGCAGCCGGGGCTTCCCCAACCTGACCGACGGGGACTGGCTGTGGGGAGGCTCACACGAGGCCATCAAGACCACCATCGCCCAGGGCCGCACGGGGGTGATGCCTCCGATGGGCGAGGCCGTGGGCGGCGGCGAGAACGTGCGCAACGTGGCCCACTACGTGATGAGCCTGTCGGGCAGCCCGCACGACCCCATCGCCGCCCAGCTTGGGCGCACCAAGTTCGGGGCCTGTGCCGCTTGCCATGGCGCCGACGGCAAAGGCAATCCCACCATGGGGGCGCCCAACCTCACCGACCGCATCTGGCTGCATGGCTGGGGTGAGCAGGCGATCACGAACATCATCAACAACGGCAAGACCAACGTGATGCCGCCGCACGCGGGTAAGCTCACCGAGCCTCAGATCCACGTGCTCGCCGCTTACGTGTGGAGCTTGTCGCGCTCGACAAGCGCAAGCGAAGCGCGCTGAAGCCTTGTTGATCTGAAGGTCAAAGCTCTTGAACAGCACTGAATCGCGGATCATTCCGATCCGGTCTGCATCCGACGATGACGGCGACGCTGCCAGTCAGGTGGTGTCGCTGTACCAAAAACAACAGAAAATTTACGCCCGTGCCGTTCATGGCTGGTTTGCCGCTTGGCGCTGGGCGCTGGTGTGGATCACCCAGCTCGTCTTCTACGGCCTGCCCTGGCTGGAATGGAACGAACGCCAGGCGGTTCTCTTCGACCTGGCGGCGCGGCGCTTCTACATCTTCGGCCTGGTCCTGTACCCGCAGGACTTCATCTACCTCACCGCGCTGCTGATCATCAGCGCCTACGCGCTGTTCCTCTTCACTGCGGTGGGCGGGCGACTGTGGTGCGGTTATGCCTGCCCGCAGACGGTCTACACCGAAATCTACATGTGGGTGGAGCGCAGGATCGAGGGAGACCGCGCCGCGCGCATGCGGCTCGACCAGGGCCCCTGGACCTTCGACAAACTTTGGCGCAAGACCGCCAAGCAGGCCGTGTGGATCGCCATCGGCCTGTGGACCGGCTTCACCTTCGTCGGCTACTTCACGCCGATCCGTCAACTCGGTGTGTCGGTCCTCAGTCTGGGCCTGGGGCCCTGGGAATGGTTCTGGATCCTGTTCTACGGCTTTGCCACTTATGGCAATGCCGGCTACCTGCGCGAACAGGTGTGCAAGTACATGTGTCCCTACGCGCGCTTCCAGAGCGCGATGTTCGACCGGGATACCATGATCATCACCTACGACGAGGCCCGGGGCGAACCCCGTGGCTCGCGCCCTCGCAAGGCCGATCCGAAGCAACTCGGACTGGGCCACTGCATCGACTGCACCTTGTGTGTCCAGGTCTGTCCCACCGGCATCGACATCCGCAAGGGCTTGCAGTACGAATGCATCGGCTGCGCCGCCTGCATCGACGTATGCAACGGCGTGATGGACAAGATGAACTATCCGCGCGGGCTGATCCGCTACTCCACCCAAAACGGCATGGCCCAGGGCTGGACGCGGGCCCAAATGTTCAGGCGGGTGTTGCGCCCGCGGGTGCTCATCTACGCCGCCATCCTCGGACTCATCAGCGCAGCCTTCGTCGGCAGCCTGGTGCTGCGCAGCCCCTTCAAGGTGGACGTGATCCGCGATCGCGGAACGTTGGCGCGCATCGTCGAGGACGGCTACATCGAAAACGTCTATCGTCTGCAGATCATGAACGCGCTCGAGCAAGCTCAGCGATACCGGGTCAGCGTGTCTGGCCTGGAGGGCCTGCGCGTGGTGTCCGATCCCCAGATCGAAGTGGACCGTGCCGCCGCACGCTGGCTGGCCGTGCGCGTTCAGTTGCCCCCAGACAGTGCGGAGCCGTTGCGGGGCCGCTCCAGTCCGATCGAATTCCGCATCGATCGCCTGGCCCAGGGCGGGGAGCCCGAGCGCAGTGTGTTCGAGCGATCCACGTTCCTGGTGCCGCGCTGAGCGGCTAGCCTGAGGAGACCCCCATGAGTCGACCCGTGAACAGCCCTGCCCCCCGATCGCCGGCCACGCCTTGGTGGCGTGAGCCGACGATGTGGCTGGTCATCGGCGGGCCGGTGGCCGTCATTGCCGCCAGCGTGCTGACGATCACGCTGGCGATCCGGCACCCCGACCCGGTGCTGCAGCGTGGGTTGACGACCACCGAGGCGTCCGGCACCGACGACGGCGGGCCGGTTGACCCCCGGCTGATGCCCGCCCACCAAGCGCGCAACCACACGGCCACGCCCGCTTCGGCGTTGCCGGGTCGCCGCCAATGAGACCGCCGGTGGCGCACACCTCCCCTGGCAAGGCGAGCGGGCGATGAAACTGTCCTGGATGAGCATCCTCTGGCCGGCCTTTCTGATGGCCGGCGTCGTCGAGATGGTGGTGTTCGCGATGGTGGATCCGCAGGATCTGCACTGGTTCGACGGCGCCCCCGTCGACCTCTCGGCCTCGGCCGTCTATTCGCTGGCCTTCTTTTTCTTCTGGGCGGCCTTCGTTGTGGCCGGCGCCATGATGCAGATGCTGGCCCGCCCGCCGGAGTCAGGGCGCGACGACGGCGCCTGAACCCTGCGCGCGCGGCTCAGCAGGTGCTGTTGTTGACGAGGCGGCGCAAGCCGTCCTCGTCCAGGATGCGGATCTGGCGCTGCTTGACCTCCAGCAGACCGTCTTCCTGGAACTTCGAGAAAGTGCGGCTGACCGTCTCCAGTTTCAGGCCCAGGTAACTGCCGATCTCCTCGCGGGTCATGCGCAGGATCAGCGAGGAGGGCGAAAAGCCGCGCGCCTGCAGGCGCTGCGTGAGGTTGAGCAGGAAGGCCGCCAGCCGCTCCTCGGCGCGCATGCTGCCCAGCAGCAGCATCACGCCATGGTCTCGCACGATCTCGCGGCTCATGATCTTGTGGAACGAGCTCTGCAATTCCGTGAATTCACGCGAGAGATGCTCGAGCTGCTGATAGGGGATCACGCAGACCTGGGAATCCTCCAGCGCTACCGCATCGCAGGTGTGTCGGTCCTGGCTGATGGCATCCAGCCCCAGCAACTCCCCAGCCATCTGGAAGCCCGTGACCTGGTCGCGCCCATCTTCCGACGACACCCGTGTCTTGAAAAAGCCCGTTCGCACCGCGTACAGCGACTGAAACGGATCGCCGGCATGGAACAGGGCTTCGCCGCGCTTGACGCTGCGGCGCGAGGCGACCATGTGGTCCAGTTTCTCCAGGTTGGGCCGTGACAGGCCCACCGGTAGACACAGCTCGCGCAGATTGCAGCTTGAGCAGGCGACCTTGAGGGTTTCGAGTTTGATCATGCGCGTCGGCCTCTCCTTGAGATTCATTATGGACCGATACGCGTCCGTGGGCACGCCGCGGGCATGGACGTCTGCGCCGATGGGTCGCGAAGGCCGCGCGGCGGCGCCGGCCGGCGTCGGGGCCCACGAGGGCGCCAGCCCGGCGTCGTGGGGCGTGTCGAGCGACATGGTGGATGCTCCTTAGGCAATGCAGCCGATTGTTCAGGAGCCACCCGAGCAAGGACTTGAGCAAGATCAAGTGCCCCGCCGATGGCTCTGGCACAGTGCCGCCATGAAGCTCGACCGTGCCACGCCCATCGCCGCCGACGTCCTGCGGCGCTTCGACATTCCCGGGCCCCGCTACACCTCTTACCCCACGGCCGACCGCTTCGTCGAAGCTTTCGGACCGGCCCAGCTCGCGCAGGCCCTGGCCCAGCGCGTCGGGGGCATGGGCGCCGTGGGGGGGCGTGGGGCGGCCTTGTCGCTGTACGTGCACATCCCATTCTGTGAGTCGGTGTGCTACTACTGCGCCTGCAACAAGATCATCACCCGCCATCACGAGCGGGCGGCCGAGTACCTCGATGCCCTGGAGCGCGAGATCGGGCTGTACGTCCAGGCCCTGGGTCGCGAGCAGCCGGTCAGTCAGCTTCACCTGGGCGGGGGCACGCCCACCTTTCTCAGCGACGAGGAGCTCGCCAGGCTGATGCAGGCCCTGCGTACGGCCTTCCGTCTGGTGCCAGGCGGGGAGTACAGCATCGAGGTCGATCCCCGCACCGTCTCGCCCGACCGGCTGACCCGCCTGGCGGCTCTGGGCTTCAATCGCATCAGCTTGGGCGTCCAGGACTTCGATCCCGAGGTGCAAAAGGCGGTGCACCGCGTGCAGTCCTTCGACAGCGTGGCGGGGCTGATCGACCGAGCGCGTGAGATCGGCATCGAATCGGTCAACGCCGACCTCATCTACGGCTTGCCTCGTCAGACCGCGGCGTCCTTTGCCCAAACTCTGAAGCTCATCGGCCAGCTGCGTCCCGACCGCATCGCACTGTACGGCTACGCCCACCTGCCGGCGCGCTTCAAGCCGCAGCGGCGCATCCAGGCCGAGGAGCTGCCCCGCGCCGCGGACAAGCTGGCCATGCTGTCCGCGGCCATCGAAAGCTTTGCCCAGGCCGGCTACGACTACATCGGCATGGACCACTTCGCCCTGCACACCGACGCGCTCGCCGTGGCCAAGCGCCAGGGCCGGCTGCATCGCAACTTCCAGGGCTACAGCACCCAGCCCGATTCCGACCTGATCGCTCTGGGGGTGTCGGCGATCGGCCGGGTGGGCAGCCACTACAGCCAGAACGCGAAAACCCTGCCCGAGTACTACGATGCCTTGCGCCAAGGTCAGTTCCCGGTGGTGCGTGGTTTGGCGCTCACCCGCGACGACCTCGTGCGCCGGGCCGTCATCATGGCCCTGATGTGCCAGGGGCACGTGGCCTTCGAGTCGATCGAGCTGTCGTACCTGATCGACTTCCGCCGCTACTTTGCTGCCGAGCTCGGCGAACTCGAAGCGTTGTCCGAGCAGGGGTTGCTGCGCATGGATGCCGATGGCCTGCACGTCACACCCGCTGGTTGGTACGTGGTGCGCGGCATTGCCATGGTCTTCGACAAGTACTTGCGCGCCGAGCGCGACCGAGAGCGGTTTTCGCGCATCATCTGACGATGAATTCTGCCTTACTGCTCAGCGCTTGGCTGATGGGCCTGGCCGGCAGCGTGCATTGCACCGCGATGTGCGGTGCCGCCACGCTGGCCATGGGTCGCACGGGTGCGCGCCTGTGGGCGTTCCAGGCCGGGCGCCTGCTGGGCTACGGCGCGGCCGGCGCGCTGGCGGCCGCCGCTGCGCAGGCCCTGCAGTGGGGGGCTGCGCAGGTCAGTGTGCTCAAGCCCTTCTGGGCCATGTTCCACGTGGCGGTGATCGCGCTGGGGTTGGCGCTGTTGTGGCTGGGCCGCCAGCCGCACTGGCTCGACGGTCTGGCGCATCGCGTCTGGCAGCGCCTGCGCCACGCCAGCCTGGGAGGGTGGCCTGCGCAGGGCGCAGCCGCCCCCCTGGCTGCCGGCCTGCTGTGGGTGCTGCTGCCCTGCGGCCTGCTGTACTCGGCCCTGATGGTGGCGGCCCTCGGATCCTCCGTCATCGAAGGGGCCGCGGTGATGCTGGCTTTCGCGTTGGGTTCTGCACTGGGCCTGCAGGCCGTGGCGATGGCTTGGCAGCGCCTGCGTGGGCAGGCCTGGGCGGTCCGCGGAACCTGGGTGGTGCGTGCGGCCGGCGCAATCCTGGCCGCCACCTCGGCCTGGGCGCTCGGGCATGGCCTGTGGATGAGCTTCGGCGCGCCCGTGTGCCGATGAGCTGTGCGAATGGCGCCTTGAGGCGGGGCCGATCCGGTCGAGCACACCATCGACGAGGCCCCGCGCTGTCTTAGAATCGATCGTCTAAAACAATTTCTCTCACCCGAGTTTCCATTCGGTTTAGCGCGGAGCTTGCGACATGTACCAGCACATCAAGGTGCCCGAGGGCGGGCAGAAGATCACCGTCAACAAGGACTTCTCGCTCAACGTGCCCGACAACCCCATCATCCCCTACATCGAGGGCGATGGCACCGGCTTCGACATCACGCCCGTGATGATCAAGGTGGTGGATGCAGCAGTGGCCAAGGCCTACGGCGGCAAGCGCAAGATCCACTGGATGGAGATTTATGCCGGCGAGAAGTCCACCAAGGTCTACGGACCTGACGTCTGGCTGCCCGAGGAGACGCTGCAGGTTCTGAAGGACTATGTCGTCTCCATCAAAGGTCCGCTGACCACCCCGGTGGGCGGCGGCATCCGCTCGCTCAACGTGGCGCTGCGCCAGGAGCTCGACCTGTACGTCTGCCTGCGTCCGGTGCGCTACTTCAAGGGCGTGCCTTCGCCGCTGAAGGAACCCGAGAAGACCGACATGGTGATCTTCCGCGAGAACTCCGAGGACATCTATGCTGGCATCGAGTGGGCCGCCGAGTCCGAGCAGGCCAAGAAGGTGATCACCTTCTTGCAAAAGGAGATGGGTGTCAAGAAGATCCGCTTCCCTGAGACCTCGGGCATCGGCATCAAGCCCGTGTCGCGCGAAGGCACCGAGCGTCTGGTCCGCAAGGCGATCCAGTACGCCATCGACAACGACAAGCCCTCGGTGACCCTGGTCCACAAGGGCAACATCATGAAGTTCACCGAGGGGGCCTTCCGCGACTGGGGCTATGCCCTGGCCCAGAAGGAGTTTGGGGCCGAACCGATCGACGGCGGCCCGTGGTGCAAGTTCAAGAACCCCAAGACGGGCAAGGACATCGTCATCAAGGACGCCATCGCCGACGCCTTCCTGCAGCAGATCCTCCTGCGTCCGGCCGAGTACTCGGTGATCGCCACGCTGAACCTCAACGGCGACTACATCTCCGATGCCCTGGCGGCTCAGGTGGGTGGTATCGGCATTGCCCCCGGGGCCAACCTGTCCGACTCGGTGGCCATGTTCGAAGCCACCCATGGCACCGCCCCGAAGTATGCCGGCAAGGACTATGTCAACCCGGGTTCCGAGATCCTCTCGGCCGAGATGATGCTGCGCCACATGGGCTGGATCGAGGCGGCCGACCTCATCATCAGCTCGATGGAAAAAGCCATCTTGAGCAAGAAGGTCACCTACGACTTCGCTCGCCTGCTCGATGGTGCCACCCAGGTGAGCTGCTCGGGCTTCGGCCAGGTCATGATCGACCACATGTAAGCCGCAGAGCCCGCGGCCCTGCCGTGCCGCCCCCAGGAGGGAGCGATCAGGACCTCCGCCCGCTCCGACGGGTGGGGGTCTTGTCGCTTGTGAGGGCTGGAGGAGGTGTTCAGACCGAAGACGGCTGGGAACGGTCCCCCCGTCGCGACGGCACGGCTCGAGACCTGCCCAGGCCTGGGTGGCAGGGGGGTGACGACCGACATGCCGCCTCAGTCAACCGCCGGCGGGAACGTGGCGGAGCCGCTGCGCCAACGAAGGATGGCCCGCGCGGCTGGGCGGTTCAGTCGGGGGCGTGCGGCGCGCTGCGGTGACGAGGCGGGCGGGCGTGCGCCTCCACCGCCGGCAGGTCGTCGCCGACTTGGCGGACCAACCCGCGGGGCGACGCAGGGTCGAGCGGCAGGATGTTTTGCGCCAACAGGCCCTTGGGCCCCTGGACCAAGTCGAATGCCACCCGGGCACCTTGCTTGAGCGTGCGGAACCCCTCCATCTGGATGGCGGTGAAATGGGCGAACACGTCACCCCCCCCGCCTTCGGGCTCGATGAATCCGAAACCCTTGGCGTCATTGAACCATTTGACGATGCCCGTTCCCATAGGACTCCCCCTCGGTTTGCTACTTTTGTCAGGGAATTCTCAGCTTGGCGTTCCGGGCTTGTCAAGGTTTGAGGCGGGACGGCTTTGTCTCGAAATGTGAGCAATTGGCGTGGACGGGCTGGCAGGATTGGCGCAGGGACAACAGGGTGGTTGTGACTCGATAGAATGAAATCATGCTTCGAAACGCGACGAATCAGCCCCCCTCCCAGCCGCCTGGCCGATTGCGGCCGGACGACGGCCAGGGCTCGGTCGTCGCGGAGCGCCAGGCCTCCCGGGTCGAGCCGCCGCGCATGTACCAAGTGGTCATGCTCAACGACGACTTCACGCCGATGGAGTTCGTGGTGATGGTGTTGCAGGAGTTCTTTCACCGCGACTTGGAAACGGCCACGCACATCATGTTGAAGATCCATCACGAGGGTCGGGGCGTGTGCGGGGTCTACACCAAGGATGTGGCCGCGACGAAAGTGGAAATGGTGCTTGCCGCCGCGCGCCGCGCGGGGCATCCTTTGCAGTGCATTATGGAGGCCACATGATTGCCCAGGAACTTGAAGTCAGCCTGCACATGGCGTTCGTCGAGGCGCGCCAGCAGCGCCATGAGTTCATCACAGTGGAGCATCTGCTGCTGGCCCTGCTCGACAACCCCTCGGCGGCCGAGGTGCTGCGGGCTTGCTCTGCCAACATCGAGGATCTGCGCAAGAGCCTGACGCATTTCATCAAGGAGAACACTCCGACCGTGGGTGGCACCGACGAGGTGGACACCCAGCCCACGCTGGGGTTCCAGCGCGTGATCCAGCGCGCGATCATGCACGTGCAGTCCACCGGCAGTGGCAAGAAGGAAGTCACCGGCGCCAATGTGCTGGTCGCCATCTTCGGCGAGAAGGATTCCCACGCCGTCTACTACCTGCACCAACAGGGCGTCACGCGCCTGGATGTGGTGAACTACATCGCCCATGGCATCAAGAAGTCCGACCCGCCGGAGCCCGCCAAGCCCAGCGAAGGCCAGGCCGGCAATGGCGAGGCCGAGAAGGAAGAGGGCGAGGGCAAGGGGTCGCCGCTGGAGCAATTCACCCAAAACCTCAACCAACTCGCCCGCGACGGCAAGATCGACCCCCTGATCGGGCGGGAGCACGAAGTGGAGCGGGTCATCCAGGTGCTGTGCCGCCGCCGCAAGAACAACCCGCTGCTGGTGGGCGAGGCCGGAGTGGGCAAGACGGCCATTGCCGAGGGCCTGGCCTGGCGCATCACGCAAGGCGAGGTGCCCGAGGTGCTGGCCGATTCCACCGTCTATGCATTGGACATGGGGGCTTTGCTGGCCGGCACGAAGTATCGCGGCGATTTCGAGCAGCGCCTCAAGGGCGTGCTCAAGGCGCTGAAGGACCAGCCCAACGCGGTATTGTTCATCGACGAGATCCACACCCTGATCGGTGCCGGCGCCGCTTCGGGCGGGACGCTCGATGCCAGCAACCTGCTCAAGCCGGCCCTCAGCTCGGGCGCGCTCAAGTGCATCGGCGCGACCACCTTCACCGAGTACCGCGGCATCTTCGAGAAGGATGCCGCCTTGTCGCGCCGCTTCCAGAAGATCGACGTGGTCGAGCCCTCGGTGGAACAGACCGTGGAGATCCTCAAGGGCCTGAAGTCGCGCTTCGAGGAGCATCACAGCGTCAAGTACGCCCTGGGGGCGCTGCAGGCCGCGGCGGAACTCTCGGCCAAGTACATCAACGACCGCCACCTGCCGGACAAGGCCATCGACGTGATCGACGAGGCCGGGGCGGCCCAGCGCATCCTGCCCAAGAGCAAGCAGAAGAAGACCATCACCCGTACCGAGGTGGAGGAGATCGTCGCCAAGATCGCCCGCATCCCGCCGGCCAGCGTCAGTAACGACGACCGCTCCAGGCTGAAGAACCTCGACCGCGACCTCAAGAGCGTGGTGTTCGGCCAGGATGCGGCCATCGATGCGCTGGCCGCATCCATCAAAATGGCCCGTTCCGGCTTGGGCAAACCCGACAAGCCCATTGGCTCATTCCTGTTTTCGGGCCCCACCGGCGTGGGCAAGACCGAGGTGGCCAAGCAGTTGGCCTACATCCTGGGCATCGAGCTGATTCGCTTCGACATGTCCGAGTACATGGAGCGCCACGCGGTGAGCCGCCTGATCGGCGCCCCGCCGGGCTATGTCGGCTTCGACCAGGGGGGCCTGCTGACCGAGGCGATCACGAAAAAGCCGCATGCGGTGCTGCTGCTCGACGAGATCGAGAAGGCGCACCCGGACGTCTTCAATGTGCTGCTGCAGGTCATGGACCACGGCACGCTGACCGACAACAACGGGCGCAAGGCCGACTTCCGCAACGTCATCATCATCATGACGACCAACGCGGGGGCCGAGACCATGAACAGGGCGGTGATCGGCTTCACCAACACCCGCGAGGCGGGCGACGAAATGGCCGACATCAAGCGGCTGTTCACGCCCGAGTTCCGCAACCGCCTGGACGCCATCGTCAGCTTCAAGCCGCTGAACGAAGAGATCATCCTGCGGGTCGTCGACAAGTTCCTGTTGCAACTGGAAAGCCAGTTGGCCGAGAAGAAGGTCGAGGTCACTTTCACCGACGCGCTGCGCAAGCACTTGGCGAAGAAAGGCTTCGACCCGCTGATGGGGGCGCGGCCGATGCAGCGCCTGATCCAGGACACCATCCGGCGGGCCCTGGCCGACGAATTGCTGTTCGGCCGCCTGGTCGACGGGGGGCGGCTGGTGGTCGACCTCGACGACCAGGGCGAGGTGGTGCTGGACATCCAGCCACACCGCAAGAGCGACAAGCCCAAGGCGGAGCCGGCCACGGCCTGAGCGCCCTTGCCGGCTCAGGGCGGGCCTTCCGCGTGGGGCCCGTTCGCCGCGCTTTCAGCCCGCGCCTGCGGCGGGATCCTGCCGGAAGTAGCCGGCGAACAGGGTGTAGAGCTCGGGGTGATGCCGCCTGAAGGCCTGGGGCGCCACGAAGAAGGCCTCCGCCGCCACGGGAAAGAACTCCTCGATCGCCTCGCTGCCGTAGGGGTCGAGAAAGGTTTCGAGTCCGAGATCGACCTCCCGGCAGAAGGCTTCGTAGGCCGGCTCGATCACCGATCGCCACTGCTGGCGGGAGGTTCGGTCGGGCAGGGGGGGCATGCCATCGGCCTGACCGTCAGCCATGTCGAGCTTGTGCACGAATTCGTGGATCACGACGTTGTAGCCCCATTGGGCCAGATCGCCGGCCTCGGACACGTCGGCCCAGGACAGCATCACCGGTCCACCTTCCATCGCCTCGCCGGCCAGCACCTCGTCGTAGTGGTGGACCACACCGTCCTCATCGGTGACCACCCGGCGAGCCAGGACCTCGGCCGGGTGCACCACGATGCCGACGAAATCGTCGTAGGCGTGCAAACCCAGGCGCAGCACCGGCAGGCAGGCCTGGGCGGCGATCGCCACGGCCATCTCGTCGGTGACGACGAGACCGTTGGCCCCGGAGAATTCCTTGCGATCGAGGAAGAGGGTGGCCAGCCGGCGCAGGGCAGCGAGATCTTCAGCCGAACGTGCGGCCAGGAATGGGAAGCGCTCCAGCGTCCGGGCCCACAGGGCCTCGGGGATGGCGCGGCGCGCCAGCACGCGCGCCTCCTGCCGCGAACGCCAGCGCTGCCACCATCCGCCCATGGCCGTCACCGGGCGGCGGGCACGGTCACCCGCTGCAGACCCTGGGCGTCCAGGCGCAACACCTCGCCGCGAGGGGGCTGGCCGGGGGTGTCGAAGTCCCAGTCGGACAGCACATGCCGCCGCCGTCCTTCGGGGAGGGTGTGGTCGGCAGGGCGGTGCGTGTGCCCATGGATGAGTGCTTCGGCGTCGGTGGCGCGCAGCCAGTCCAGGGTGGCCGCTTTGTCGAGGTCGCCATAGCCCTCCAGGCCATGCTCGCGCTTGCGCTGTTCGCTGGCGGCCCGCATGCGGGCCGCCAGTTCACGCCGCTGCTCCAGCGGCTGGGCCAGGAAGCTTTGCTGCCAAGCCGGCTCGCGCACCTGGCGGCGGAAGGCCTGGTAATCGACATCATCCAGACACAGGGCATCGCCGTGGCTGAGCAGCCAGCGCCGGCCGAAGGCCACGAGCACGGTCGGGTCGGGCAGGGCCTGCACCCCGCAGCGGGCAAGGAAGCCCGGTCCCACCAGGAAGTCGCGGTTGCCGGCCATGAAGTAGAGGCTCCTCGTGCGCGAAGCCTCACGCAGGATGGCTTCGCAGTGCGCCTCGAAGCTGCCCGGCTCGGCCGCATCGTCGCCCACCCAGACCTCGAAGACATCGCCCAGCAGAATGACCGCCTGGGCTGTCGTGGTGGTCAGATGGCGGGCCCAGGCCGCCGTCGTGCCCGGCAGGCCGGCCTGAAGGTGCAGGTCCGACAGGATGTCAATCGACGTCCAGCGCGATGGGGCGTGCAGCTCGGGCACCGGCTGCGGCAGCGGGCCGGCAGAGGGCGACGGGACGGAGGCGGTCAAGCGTGTCAGACCTCGACGGCCTTCTCGATCACCACGTCGTCCACGGGCACGTCATCGTGGAAGCCGCGCCGCCCGGTGCGAACACCCTTGATCCGGTCGACCACCTCCGTGCCGTCCACGACCTTGCCGAACACCGCGTAGCCCCAGCCTTGCGGGGTTTCGGACTTGAAGTTGAGGAAGTCGTTGTTGGCCACGTTGATGAAGAACTGCGCTGTTGCCGAGTGCGGGTCGGAGGTACGCGCCATGGCCAGGGTGTAGACGTCGTTCTTCAAGCCGTTGTTCGCCTCGTTGCGGATGGGCGCATCCGTGGCCTTCTGCTTCATGCCGGGCGCGAAGCCGCCGCCCTGGATCATGAAGCCGTCGATGATGCGATGAAACACGGTGCCGTCGTAGTGACCCTTGCGCACGTAGTTCAGAAAGTTCTCGGTGGACAGGGGGGCCCGCTCGGCATCGAGTTCGATGCGGATGACCCCGAAGTTGGTGTGCAGTTCAACGGCCATGATTCATTTCTCCACAGTGGCTTGGCGGATGATCACCGGTTCGACCGGGACGTTCTGGTGGGGGCCCTTGTTGGTGGTGCGCACGGCCTTGATCTTGTCGACCACGTCCATGCCCGAGACCACGCGGCCGAAGACCGCATAGCCCTGGCGGTCCGGCGCATTGGGGGCGTCGAGGAAGGGGTTGTCCCTGACGTTGATGAAGAACTGCGCTGTGGCGGAGTTCGGATCCATCGTGCGGGCCATCGCAATGGTGCCGCGCTGGTTGCTCAGGCCGTTGCGGGCCTCGAGAGGGATGGGCGCGCGGGTAGGTTTTTGGGTCATGTCGGGCGTGAAGCCGCCGCCCTGGATCATGAAGCCGTCGATGACGCGATGAAAGATCGTGCCATCGTAGTGCCGCTCCCGCACGTATTGCAGGAAGTTTTCGACGGTCTTGGGGGCCTTGGCGGCGTCGAGCTGGATCACGATGTCGCCCTGGGTGGTGGACAGGCGCACCGTCTGCGCCCAGGCCGGCAGGGCCAGCATCCCGGCCAGAACCAGGGCCGCCCCCCAGGAGAAGCCGCGTTGCATCATCTTGGAAACCTCCGTGTGGATCGTGGGTTCGATTGTCGTCGCGCTCGGGCCGGGCAGCGCGGCTGCCCGAGCAACCCCGCGTTCAGCGGGGGGACGCCCGGACCGGAGTGAACAGTTCGCGCACCAGGGCCAGCTTGACTGGCAGGCCCTGGTGCCCGGGCTGCTGTTCGAGGGCGCGGGCATAGGCCTGCCCGGCCAGCTTGGCATAGATGTCGCCGAGGTTCTCGTGGGCCTGGGGATAGCGCGGCTGCAGGCGCACGGCCATCTCCAGGGCCTGGCGGGCCTTCTCGTAGTGCTCCTGCCGGGAGTAGATCACTGCGAGGTTGTTGTAGGCCTCGGGCAGGTCGGGGCGATCCTCGATGAGGCTCAAATACTGCATGGCGGCCTCGTCGAGCTTGTTCTGCTCGGTCAGCACCAGCGCGCGCAGAAAGCGCAACTGCACGTCCTGGGGCCGGGCCTTCAACGCTTGTTCGACGCTGACCAGGGCGTCGGCCATGCGTCCTTCTCGCAACAGACGCCGAATCGCATCGGGCTCGGCCGGCTGACCCCAGGCTGCCATGGCCCACAGGCCCCACACCGCTAGGGCAGCACACTGCAAGCGACGGAGGCGGGGGGCGGGGGCAGGCAGGAGCATGCGGCAGGCGGCGTGGGCGATGGCAGGGATATACTCATTCGATTCTATCGTGGCCTGCGCCGATATCTCACGCTCGGACGCGCCGCGCCCGAATTCACGGTACCCATGACGCTTTCCATCTACAACACGCTCACGCGCCGGCAGGAGCCCTTTTCCCCGATCGAACCTGGTCATGTGCGCATGTATGTGTGCGGCATGACCATCTACGACTACTGCCACGTGGGCCATGCGCGCATGATGATGGCTTTCGACGTGGTGCAGCGCTGGCTGAAGGTGCTGGGCTACCGCGTCACCTATGTGCGCAACATCACCGACATCGACGACAAGATCATCAAGCGGGCGGTGGAGCGTGGCATCACGATCGGCGAGCTGACCCGCGAGATGACCGCCGCGATGCACGAGGACATCGCCCGACTGGGCATCGAGCCGCCCACCCACGAGCCGCGCGCGACCGAGTACGTGCGCGAGATGATCGACCTGATCGGCCGCCTGGAGGCCAAGGGCCTGGCCTACCGGGCCGCGGGTGGCGACGTGAACTACGCGGTGCGGCGCTTCCCCGGCTACGGCAAGCTCTCGGGCAAGTCGCTCGATCAGTTGCGCGCCGGCGAGCGTGTGGCCGTGGCCGATGGCAAGGAAGACCCGCTGGACTTCGTGCTGTGGAAGGCCGCCAAGGACAGCGAGCCCGAGGAAGCGAAGTGGGATGCCCCCTTTGGCCGCGGGCGTCCGGGCTGGCACATCGAATGCTCGGCGATGAGCTGCGCACTGCTGGGTGAGCATTTCGACATCCACGGTGGGGGCATGGATCTGCAGTTCCCCCACCACGAGAACGAGATCGCGCAAAGCGAAGGCGCCAGCGGCCAGACCTTCGTCAACGTGTGGATGCACAACGGCTTTCTCAACGTCGACAACCAGAAGATGTCCAAGTCCTTGGGCAATTTCTTCACCATCCGCGACGTCCTCAAGCGCTTCGACGGCGAGACCGTGCGCTTTTTCATGCTGCGCACCCACTATCGCAGCCCCTTCAATTTCAGCGACGCCCACCTCGAGGACGCCCGCCACGCGTTGCGCCGCCTGTACACCGCCCTGGACAAGGTTGCGCCGGCGAACGTGGAACTCGACTGGAGCGAGCCGCATGCCGCGCGGTTTCGTGCGGCCATGAACGACGACTTCAACACCCCCGAAGCCGTGGCCGTTTTGTTCGATCTGGCCGGTGAAGCCAACCGCACGGGCTCCCCCCAGGTGGCCGGACTGCTCAAGGCCCTGGGCGGGACACTCGGATTGCTGCAAGGTTCTCCGAGGGCCTACCTGCAAGGCGGCGCCCCGTTGGACGAGGCCGAGATCCAGGCCCAGATCGAAGCGCGTGCGGCTGCCAAGCGGGCGCGCAACTACGCTGAAGCCGACCGCATCCGCGACGCCCTGGCGGCCCGCGGCATCGTGCTGCAGGACACCCCTCAGGGCACCACCTGGGTGAAGGCCTGAACACCATGGGCCGTGTGGTCACCCCAGATTACTGGGACGAAGCCTGCAAGTACCTGAGCCGGCGCGACCGGGTGATGCGAAAACTCATCCCGCAGTTCGGCCAGGCGCGGCTGCAAAGTCGTGGAGACGCCTTCACCACGTTGGCGCGTTCGATCGTGGGCCAGCAGATCTCGGTCAAGGCCGCCCAGGCGGTGTGGGACCGTTTTGCTGCGCTTACCCCCGGCCCGTCCACGCGCATCTCGCCGTCAGCCGTTTTGGCGCTGCCGGTCGATCAGTTGCGTGCTGCGGGGCTGTCGGCCCGCAAGGTGGAGTACTTGCGCGACCTGGCGAGCCATTTCGACCAGGGGGCGGTGCATGTGCGCCAGTGGGCGGGCATGGACGATGAAGCCATCATCGAGGAGTTGGTGGCCATCCGCGGGATCGGCCGCTGGACGGCCGAGATGTTCCTGATCTTTCACCTGATGCGACCCAACGTCATGCCTTATGACGACCTGGGCCTGCTCAAGGGCATCAGTCTGAACTACTTCAGCGGCGAACCCGTCTCGCGCGCCGAAGCCCGGGAAATCGGCGACGCCTGGGCCCCTTTTCGCTCGGTGGCGACATGGTACATTTGGCGCAGCCTGGACCCCCTGCCCGTGGAGTACTAGGCTTCGTTCGCCCCGCGCACATTGACAACCACAGCGGGGCGCTGCGTCCAACGTCGGGATCACCGGGATGAGCAAACGACATTTTCTCGAGTTCGAGCAGCCCATTGCCGAGCTCGAATCCAAGATCGACGAGCTGCGCTATGTGCAAAGCGAGTCGGCGGTGGACATCTCCGAAGAGATCGACCGCCTGAGCAAGAAGAGCCTGCAGCTCACGAAGGACATCTACTCGAGCCTGACTCCCTGGCAGGTCACGCAGATCGCCCGCCACCCCCAGCGTCCCTACACGCTGGACTACGTCGGGGAGATCTTCACCGAGTTCCAGGAACTTCACGGAGACCGGCACTTCGCCGACGACCAGTCGATCGTTGGCGGGCTGGCGCGCTTCAACGGCCAGCCCTGCATGGTCATCGGCCACCAGAAAGGCCGCGACACGAAGGAGCGTGCGCTGCGCAACTTCGGGATGTCGCGCCCTGAGGGCTACCGCAAGGCCTTGCGCCTGATGAAGCTGGCCGAGAAGTTCGGCCTGCCGGTCTTCACCTTCGTTGACACTCCGGGGGCCTATCCGGGCATCGGAGCCGAGGAACGCGGTCAGTCCGAGGCCATCGGTCGTAACATTTTCGAGATGGCCCAGCTCGAAGTGCCCATCATCGCCACCATCATCGGCGAGGGGGGCTCGGGCGGCGCTTTGGCGATCGCGGTGGGGGACCAGGTGCTGATGCTGCAGTACGCGGTGTACTCGGTCATCTCCCCCGAAGGTTGCGCCTCGATCCTCTGGAAGACCGCCGACCGAGCTGCCGAGGCCGCCGAGGCCTTGGGCATCACGGCGCACCGCCTCAAAGCGTTGGGCCTGGTGGACAAGATCGTCAGCGAGCCGGTGGGCGGCGCCCATCGTGACCCGAAGCAGATGGCGGCCTACCTCAAGCGCGCGCTCAACGATGCCCTGCGCCAGGTCAGCGACCTCAAGCCCAAGGAACTGCTCAACCGCCGCTACGAGCGGCTGCAGAGCTACGGTCGCTTCACCGACACCAAAGCCCACTGATGGAGACTGCGGCTGCCGCACCCGGTGTGGTGGCGGTCGCCTATAGCGGGGGCCGTGATTCCACGGCCCTTCTGTTTGCCACGCTGCAAGTGGCCAGACCGCTGGGCTGGCGGGTGGTGGCCCTGCATGTCCATCATGGGCTGCACCCGCGTGCCGACGAATGGCTTGCTCACTGCCGCCGGCAATGCGAGGCCTGGCGGCGCTGCGGCTGGCCGGTGAGCCTGGTCTGGGAGCACTTGGGTCTGCATCCTGCGCCGGGCCAGAGCGTGGAGGCCGTGGCGCGCCGCGCCCGATACCAGGCTCTGCGCCGCATGGCGATGGGGCAGGGTGCCACGGTGGTGCTGCTGGGCCACCATCGGACCGACCAGGCCGAGACCTTTGTGCTGCAGGCGCTGCGAGGCGCCGGTGTGGCCGGCCTGGCGGGCATGCCGGCGGCAGCCCACCGGGAGGGACTCGTCTGGCTGCGCCCCTGGCTGGGGCGGCCCCGCAGCGAGATCGAGGCCTACGTGCGCCGCCACCGGCTGCGCTACGTCGACGATGACAGCAACGCCGACGAGCGTTATGCCCGCAATCGCCTGCGCGCCCGCGTCTGGCCGGCCCTGCTCGAGGCCTTCCCTCAGGCAGAGGCCGCGCTGGCCGATGCCGCCGCATGGGCCCAGGAGGCGGCGACCTGTCTCGACGAGCTGGCGGCGATCGACTTGTCGTCGCTGGATCACGGCCAGGGCCTGGATCTGAGGGCCTGTCTGCGGCTGCCGCCTGCGCGGGCCCGCAACGCCTTGCGCGCGTGGATCCGGCAGGCCAGCGGTCAGCGGCCATCGATGCCTTTGCTCGAGCGTCTGTGGCACGAAGGCCCGCACAGGGCGACGGCGCGCTGGGATTGGGCTGGGGGCGAGCTGCGGCTGTACCGCGGAACGCTGCGTTGGTGCCCCCACAGCGGCCAGCCGGCCGGTGCTCGGGAGGGGGTGCGCGAGGCTCGCCTGAGCCTGCGCGGGGCGGGTGCGATCGCCCTGCCGGGGTGGGGCGGGAGGTTGCATGTCGAGGCCGTGGACCACGGCGGAGTTCCCTGGAGCCGTCTGCGCCGGCTCGAACTGCGCGCTCGCAGCGGCGGCGAGCAGTTCCAGGCCGGGCCTGGGAGACCGCCGCGCTCGCTCAAGAAGCAGTTCCAATCCGCCGGGGTGGCGGTCTGGGCACGCGAAGGACCGCTGGTGTACGACGTCCAGGGGCATCTCCTCTTCGTGCCCGGCCTGGGCATGGATGCGCGCACCTGGGCCGAACCTGGGCGGCGCCAATGGCGGCTGAGGTGGGAGCCGACGGCCTGAGTTCAGCGGCCGCTAGCGAAATGGCGCAGCCCTTCGAGGTCGAGCACGGTCAGGCCCCGATGCTCGAGCCGTACCAGGCCTTCGTCGTGCAAGGTGCCCAGGGCCGCATTGACCCGCTGGCGCGACAGGCCGCACAGCAGACCGATCTCGTGCTGGCTGAGGTCCACATAGGGCCTGGGCGAAGGGTAGAGATCGGGGTTGAAGAGGGTGGCCAGGCAGCGAGCGACCTTCGCGTCGCTGTCGAGCAGCCGGTCGTACTCCAGCAGCCCGATGAACAGGCTCAGCCGCGCGTTCATCAGGTTGTGCAGATAGTGGTTGAAGCTCAGGTGCGTGGCCCGCAGACGCTCGAAGGTCGCATAGGGGACCAACGCGATGCGCGACGGACGCAGGGCGATCACGTCGTACCGGCGCGCCTCGCGCTTGATCAGCGAGCCTTCACCGAACCAGCCTCCGGCGCTCACCCCGGTCAGGGTGGAGACCTTGCCATCGGGGGCGGCGACGGACATTTTCAGCAGGCCGTCGATCAGGCCGATCCAGTGCTCCACGACCTGTCCGGCATGGGCTGCGTGGCCGCCGGCGGGGACTTCACGCTGCGAGGACTCCGCGATGACCCGGTCCATCTCGTGCAGCGGGAGGTTGCGGCCCCAGCTCGACTGCCGCAGCATCTCGGCCAGCGTGTTCATGGCGCACGATTCTAGGGCCCTCGATCCGGCTGCGAGGGCGGCCGGTCCGACAGAGGGAGGAAAACCCTCAGGCGCTGCCGCTACAATGGTGAGTTTGCGACCGCGGCGCATAGCCTGCTGATCATCCACACCGCGCAGCACTTCCCATGGCACTCATCGTTCACAAGTATGGCGGCACGTCGATGGGCTCGACCGAGCGCATCCGCAACGTCGCCAAGCGTGTCGCCAAATGGCACCGCGCCGGCCACCAGATGGTGGTCGTGCCCTCAGCCATGAGCGGCGAAACCAACCGCCTGCTGGGCCTGGCCAAGGAACTGGCCCCGGCAGCTCACACCACCGCCTACGCCCGCGAACTGGACATGATCGCCTCCACCGGCGAGCAAGTGTCGGTGGGTCTGCTGGCCATCGCACTGCAGGCCGAGGGCATCGACGCGGTGAGCTACACGGGCTGGCAGGTGCCGGTGCGCACGGATTCGGCCTACACGAAGGCGCGCATCGAGAGCATCGACGACACGCGAGTGCGGGCCGACCTTGCCGCTGGCAAGGTGGTGATCATCACCGGCTTCCAGGGGGTCGATGCGCAAGGCCATATCACCACGCTGGGACGTGGAGGCTCGGACACGTCGGCGGTGGCCATTGCGGCGGCGATGAAGGCGGCCGAATGCCTGATCTACACCGATGTGGACGGCGTCTACACCACCGACCCGCGTATCGTGCCCGAGGCGCGTCGGCTGCACACCATCAGCTTCGAGGAGATGCTGGAGATGGCCAGCCTGGGCTCGAAGGTGCTGCAGATCCGCTCGGTCGAATTCGCCGGCAAGTACCGCGTGCCGCTGCGTGTGCTGTCGAGCTTCACCCCTTGGGACATCCCTCTCGACGAAGAAGCCAAGTCGGGCACGCTGATCACCTTTGAGGAAGACGAGAACATGGAACAAGCCGTTGTGTCGGGCATTGCCTTCAACCGCGACGAGGCCAAGATCACCGTGATGGGCGTGCCCGACAAGCCGGGCATCGCGTACCAGATCCTCGGTGCCGTGGCCGATGCCAACATCGATGTCGATGTGATCCTGCAGAACGTCTCGCACGACGGCAAGACAGACTTCTCGTTCACGGTGCATCGCAACGACTACGCCAAAACCATCGACTTGCTCAAAGAGAAGGTCGTGCCCCACCTGGGCGCCAACGAGGTCGTGGGCGATACGAAGATCTGCAAGGTGTCGATCGTGGGCATCGGCATGCGTTCGCATGCTGGCGTGGCCAGCCGCATGTTCCGGGTGCTGGCAGAAGAGGGCATCAACATCCAGATGATCACCACTAGCGAGATCAAGACCAGCGTGGTGATCGACGAGAAGTACATGGAGCTGGCCGTGCGCGCGTTGCACAAGGCCTTCGACCTCGATCAGGACGCCGCCTGAATCTGCAAAAGACCGTGCGCGAGGCCGTCATTCGCGGTTAGAATGCAGCCCTTCATCGATTGCCGGTTGGAGACGTGACCGAGAGGCCGAAGGTGCTCCCCTGCTAAGGGAGTATGCGGGCAAAACCTGCATCGAGGGTTCGAATCCCTCCGTCTCCGCCAACCAAAGAGCCACACTCCGAGAGTGGCTTTTTTTCTTGGCAAACCGTTCTTTCTGCGCGACGGCCTGCTCCTCGACGGGCGACAGGCAGGGCAGGCCCGGGGCTGCGGCATTCCAAGGATGCAATGCATGTGCCCCAACGCGGAGCCAGTTCGATCCCTATTGCGCTTGTTGCCTTAAAAAGGACATCAAGCGAGGGTCGATGTGGCCGAAAACGAACCAGTGGCAGCCGCGGCAACGTGTGGCGACCTGCGGCAAGAACGGGCCTTCGGCGCGGCTCCTCCAACAGAGGAGCCCAAAACGCCCCCCTTGACGTGAACGAATGCGCATTTCAAGGCTTTGGAACCCCGGGTTTAGGGGATGAGATCTCGTGAAACGAGGCCGCGGATGGTATCCAATCCGTACAGGTTCGTGGCTTTGGGGCGGGCGAAGGATCGAAAGTCAGGTGCCACCGTGTCCCCGGGGTTCTTTCCCGAGGGGTGGAGTGAGGTACAGGAGCGTTCGGAATGACAAGCATGTTTGCCGTGTTGGATGACCAGGAGGACGCCTGCGGTGCGTTCCATTTGCCGGTTCAGGGCTTGTTCGCCGATCTGGAAAGGGCCCGGGGCTCGGTTCACCTGGATGACGAGTTTTTGTCGATGCAGCCCGAGGCCCAGATGGCCATCCTGCAGGACTGGCAGCGGGCCCTGGAAGTGAGCCGACGTCGCGCCTTGATGCAGATGTTTGCCGAGGTTTGCGCCAGCCAGCCCCAGGCGCCGCTCAGCCTGCGCTGGCAGCGGCTGCGCGAACGCTGCGAGCGGCTGGGGCTGGAATGCCCCGACGAATGGCCTGTCCCCGTGACCGCCGCCTGATGGCGTGTGGTGACCCCTTGTCGGCACTGGGCGTGGCCACAATGAGACAACAGCGCAGGCCCGGCACACGTCGGCAGCGGGGGGTGTCGATGTCACGACGTGAAAAGCTACACTCGCCAACGTGGTGGTGACCAAGATGGCAGACGCGATAGGCGTCCAGATCGACCGTGACCTTGCAGAGCGGGTTGCCGACGAGCAACTGCGCATGGTTTGGATGCACGCATCCATCGGAACGCTCATTGCCACGGCATTTGCGGTGTTCATGGCCTTGCACATGCCCGACACCGTGCCTCGGCTGCTGGTGCAGACCTGGGTGGTCATGAAGCTGCTGGTGGCCATTCCTCGCATCGTGCAGGCACAGGTGTACCGGCGCCAGGGCTATCCCGGAGGACGGGCCTGGCGCAGCAGCACCTACTGGCTGCTCGCCCTGGATGGAGCGGTCTGGGGCCTGGCGGGGGCGTGGCTGATGCATCAGGACTCGCACACCGCCTCGCTGGTGGCCGCCAGCCTGGCTTGTGTGGCGTCGGTGGCGACATTTGGGCTGCAAGTGCGGGTGCTGGCCACGGCGGCCTATGTGGCCCCGATGCTAGGTCCTACTGCGCTGTCACTGCTGTGGCGCGGCGACGAGTTCGGCTTTCTTGGTGGCACTGGGCTCGTGCTGATGCTGGGCCTGCTGCTGACGACGGCCTTCCGTTCCGAGAAGCGCCTGGCCGAAGTTTTCCTGCTGCGTCTGCATGCCAACCGCATCGCCCAGGAGCGGGCCGATGCCCTGGAGCTGGCCAAGCGGGAGAGTGCCGTTAAGAGCCAGTTCCTGGCCACGATGAGTCACGAGTTGCGCACCCCGCTGCACGGCATCCTCGGGCTGGCGCGGTTGATTCACGTGGATGCCAAAGACCCGGCCATGCAGCGGCGGGTCGAATTGATCGAGAGCTCGGGCACGCACCTGCTTTCACTGATCAATGATCTGCTGGACATCGCCCGCATCGAGTCGGGCCAGCTGAAGATCCAGCGAATCACGTTCGACCTGGCCGCCGAACTGGAGCGGGTGGCGGGGGTGTATGCGGTGCGCGCAGAGGACAAGGGCTTGGTCTTCACCAGTGACCTGCGTCTGCCGCGTCCATGCTGGGTGGAGGGCGATCCGGCGCGCACGCGCCAAGTGTTGCACAACTTGCTGGGCAACGCGGTGAAGTTCACCCAGAAGGGGTGGATCGGTCTGGCCGCTCATCGGGAGCCTGGTGACGACATGGTGGTCTTCGAGGTGCGCGATACCGGTGTGGGGATTGCACCTGCCGACCAGGCGCATATCTTCGAGGCCTTCCGACAGCTGGCCGTGGGGCCGGCGCGCCCCCTGGAAGGCACTGGGCTGGGCCTGACGATCGCGCGCGAGATCGCCCATGCGCTTGGGGGGGACATCACTTGCCAGAGTACGGTGGGGGTGGGCTCGCTGTTCCGCTTCACCGCCCGGCTGCCTTCGGTGGCGGCGCCGCAGACCGTGGCGGCCCCCGTGGCAGGGGCGCAAGCCCCCACGGTGGCCGGCTCCTCGGCGGGGCAGGTGATCGAACTGCCCAGGCAGCGCCCGCCCCATGTGCTGCTGGTGGAGGACAACGATCTCAATGCCCTGGTGGCGTCGGCCTTCCTGGAGCGTTGCGGGTTGGAGGTCGAGCACGTGCACGATGGCCGCGAAGCGGTGCGTCATGCTTTGCGGGAGGTGGGGCGTCCCGATCTGATCCTGATGGACTGCCTGATGCCCACGCTCGATGGCTTCGAAGCCACGCGCGAGATTCGTCATCAGGAGCAGGCCCTTGGCCTGACGCGGGTGCCGGTGATTGCCCTGACCGCCACCGCCAGCGAAGAAGACCGCCGTCGTTGCCTCTCCGCCGGCATGGACGATTTTCTGGCCAAACCTTTCACCGACGCAGACCTGATGGCCTTGATGAGCGTGTGGCTCCAAACCCCTGCAAGGCAGCGCGGCGAGCCGTCTGCCTCTGACCAGGACGCGGGGCGGGGCCCCTCGCTAGGCGGCCAGGGCTTCTTGCCGACTTAGGGCCCTCGACGGTTCGAAGAGCCGGATGTCGGGGTGATGAGTGCCGACCATGAAAGTGTAGAGCGGATGATGCTTCGCGTGCCATTCGCGCTCAGCCGCACGCACGTCGAAGGCCAGAACCCAGTGATCGATGTTCCCGGCGTGCGCCAGGGGCACCGGCCGGTCGTCGTCGTACAGGCTGGAGAAGCCCAGGCGGCGGTACTGCCGGACCAGGGCGGGGCTGCGTGCGCCGATGACCATCCAGCGAACCTGGTTGGCCAGGCAATAGAGGTAGCTCGCTTTCATCAACGCCAGCTTGACGAGGGGGTCTGTTTGGCCTGGAACGACCGCCAGCCGGGTGATCTCGGCCCGTGCGTCGTCGCGCATGGCCTCGGGCACCTCGATGCTGCCTTCGATCAGCAGCGGGCCGTGGCTGTTGACCTGGATCCGCGCGGTACCCACTGGATCGCCAGTGGCTTTGTCGGCGCAAACGAGCACGGCCGTGGCGGGGGAGTGGTCCAAGGCGTCCGGGTAGGCGAAGGTGGAGCGTAACTCCGGGAGATGGTGTCCATAGGATTGGGCGCGCACCTGGCAGGCGGCTTGCAGATCCTGGGGGCTGCGGGCGATCCGGACGGTGAAGCTGAGATGGGCGGTGGGCATGGCGGCAAGGCGTTATTGATCGAGTGAGCCAACCCGGCGGCTCGACCGGATTGGGGCGGC
Source organism: Caldimonas sp. (assembly GCF_046291045.1). Lineage (GTDB taxonomy): Bacteria > Pseudomonadota > Gammaproteobacteria > Burkholderiales > Burkholderiaceae_C > Caldimonas. Next base: position 89,510 of record NZ_JBKBSL010000009.1, read on the forward strand.
CTATCTAACTTACCGTGTTTGGACCCATCTGGGGATGGGGACTACGCAAAAATGTCCGGCCGGCGTGCGTTTCGTGGCCGGATCGCGCGGCAAGAGGTGGGTTTTGCGTTCCTCCAGAGGCTCAAGTGAAAACGGCCGAAACCGCAGCGAGGGGGCCGCGGTTTCGGCCGAGTCCCAAAGTTGGGGGCCTGGAACGTCGGCCCGTGCATTTGGGGGCCGTCGCTTCGAATTCAGATGGCGAGATCGCTCAGCTGCTTCCCGCTGGCAAGGGCGGACTCCACCCACTTGGGCTGGCGTCCACGCCCGGTCCAGGTTTCACCAGTGGCGGGATTGCGGTATTTGGGTGCAACCTTGCCACCTTTGCCCCCTGCCGGTTTGCCCGCGGCGACCTTGCCGCCCAGATCGGCCACCGTGATGCCATATTGCGCCATCAGGCTCTTGATCTTGGCAATCGCATCGGCCAGTTCCTGCTTGCGTGCGAGCTCGATTTTCTTTTCGAGTTCGGCTTTCTGGGCCAGAAGTTCTTGGTAGGTTGACATGTATTCAGCCTCTGAAACGACAACAGGACTGAATATAGCCCGAATGGGCCAGGTTTGGAACCGCCAGCCGAAAAACAAATGCCCGCTGCACGGCGGTGCAGCGGGCGAGCCGTGCGGGCCCGCGCTGGGGCGGGACCGGGACGGTTGGTTTACTTGAAACCCACCCGGTCCAGCATCTGCTGGACCTTGGCGGTGTTGGCGCCGACGGTGGCGATCGGGACGAGTTCGGCCTTGAATTCCCCCAGGGCGTCGAGGGCCGGGTTGCCGGTCTTCACACCGGCGACGACGGGATACTCGTTGTTGCCGTTGGCGAAGTAAACCTGGGCCTGATCACTGGCCAGATATTCCAGGAACAGCCGGGCGGCTTCGCGGTTCTTGGCATGGCGGGCCACTGCGCCACCGGAAATATTCACGTGCGTTCCCCAGCTTTGCTGATTCGGGAACACCACACCAACCTTGCGGACGACTTCCTGGTCTTCGGGCTTGTTCGAGCGCATCAAGCGCGCGAAGTAGTAGCTGTTGCTGATCGCCACACCACATTCGCCGCTGGCCACAGCGCGGATCTGGTCGGTGTCGCCTCCCTTGGGTTCACGCGCCATGTTGGCGACGACGGCCTTGGCCCAGGCTTCGGTTTTCTCCGGGCCGATGTGCTCCATCAGGGAGCCGAACAGCGACAGGTTATAGGGATGCGAGCCCGAGCGGGTGCAGACCTTGCCTTTGAGCGCCGGATCGGCCAGCTTCTCGTAGGAATCGACCGCCGAAGGCTGGACCGTGGCTTTGTTGTAGACGATCACGCGGGCACGCGTGGAGAAGCCGAACCACTGCGAGCCCTGGCCACTGTCAGCACCGCGCAGCTTGGCCGGAATGCGCTCCTCCAGCACCTTCGAGCGCAGCGGGGAGAACAAGCCATCGGCCTCGGCGCGCCACAGGCGGGCGGCATCCACCAACAAGATCACGTCGGCCGGGCTGGCCGAGCCCTCGCTCTTCAGGCGCGCGAGGAGGCCGGCGTCATCGGCCTCGACCCGGTTGATGCGGATGCCGGTGGCCTTGGTGAAGTTGGTGTAAAGGGCTTCGTCCGTCTGGTAGTGGCGGGCGGAGTACAGGTTGAGCACCTGGTTGTCCTGGGCGAGGGCCGGCAGGCTCAGGGCGACAGCCAGGGCACACAAGGGGGCGGCAAGACGTCGGATGGTCATGGTCACTCCTGGAAAAGACCGACGCATTCTAGACAAAAACACGAATGATTCTCAAAAAGATTTTGAGCAAGTTTGATCTGACGGCAGGACCTTGTGGTGGCGAGTGCGCCGCCGGCGTGGCATTTGCCCTTGTGCGTCGTGGGGCCTGCGGGGGATCATGGGCGGATGTCCAAGCCCTCAGCCATCGCCACAAGAGCCGATGTACGGCCGCGCCCCGCCCAGGCCCTGCTGGTGGCCTGTCAAGGCGCGCACAGCCTGTACCTGCGCAGCCGCTTGAGCCTGCGGCAGGCGGTCTGTGCCGATGTGGCCGAAGCCGCGGCGGCCGTCGAGTTCTGCGCCGAGCGGCCGGTGGACTTGGTGGTGATGGATTTCGATCACTTGGGCGAGCCGGCCGGCTGGCAGCTCGTGAAGCAGCTTCGCGTCCCGCATGCGTGCAGGCCGGCACCGAAGCTGGCCGTGCTGGGGGGCTCGGGCCGCTGGCGCCGTTGGCGCGCGTCGATGGCTGGTGTGGGTTGCCTGGACAAGCCGATGGATCCCCGATCCCTTGAGGCCTGGATCGAGCACTGCCTGGGCCCGGACCGGTCGGGGCCGGTGTCGCTGTTTTCTGCTGAGCCGCCGCCTGGGGGCCGCCGGCCGGGGCGAAAGGTTCAGTTCGACGGCGGCACGTAGCCGGCCGGTTGGTCGGCGCCTTCGCCGAAGAAGTAGCGCTCCATCTGCCGGGCCAGGTACTGACGGGCCCGTGCGTCGGCCAGGTTCAGCCGGTTCTCGTTGACGAGCATGGTCTGGTGCCGCAGCCAGCCGGCCCAGGCTTCCTTGCTGACGTGGTCGTAGATGCGCTTGCCCAGCTCACCGGGATAGGGAGGGAAGTCGAGTCCTTCGGCTTCCTTCTTGAGGTAGACGCATTGAACGGTGCGAGCCATGGAGTTGCCTTGTGTCTTCGGAGGGAATTGGAGGGATTGTCGCGCTGGTCACGGGCCTTGCAGGCCGATGACCCGACGGGCTTTACGCATTTTCCCTGCGCTCAGCGCAGGCGCTTGACCAGAACCTTGGAGCGGCGGTCCCAGTTGTATTTGCGCTTGCGGGCCTCGGGCAGCCAGTCGGGATCGACCTCGCTGAAGCCACGCTTGATGAACCAGTGCATCGTGCGGGTGGTGAGCACGAACAGGGTTTCCAGCCCCATGGCACGTGCGCGCTGCTCGATGCGCTTGAGGATGCGTTCGCCGTCACCCTGGCCCTGCACCTGGGGCGAGATGGTCAGCGCCGCCATCTCGCCGGTGCGGGCCTCGGGGTAGGGGTAGAGGGCCGCGCAGCCGAAGATCACGCCGTCGTGCTCGATCACGGTGTAGTGGCCGATGTCGCGCTCGATCTCGGTGCGGCTGCGCTTGACCAGGGTGCCGTCCTTTTCGAAGGGCTCGATAAGCTGGAGGATGCCGCCGATGTCGTCCACGGTGGCCTCGCGCAGGCTTTCCAGCTTCTCGTCGACCACCATGGTGCCGATGCCGTCGTGGGTGTAGACCTCGAGCAGCACGGCACCGTCCACCGAGAAGGGCAGGATATGCGAGCGCTCGACCCCGCCCAGGCAGGCCTTGACGCAGTGCTGGAGGTAGAAGGCCGCGTCAGTGGGCTGGGTCGGGCTGGGCAGCTGGGCTAGCAGGCGTTGCGCGTCGGCCAGCGCCAGCTCGGTGTCGATCGGGCTGTCCGGATCGTTCTGGTCCTCGCGGATGCCGGGCACCTCGGTCATGAAGATGAGCTTGTCGGCCTGCAAAGCCACGGCGGTGCTGGTGGCCACGTCTTCCATCGTGAGGTTGAAGGCCTCGCCCGTGGGCGAGAAGCCGAAGGGCGACAGCAGCACGATCGCTCCGGTGTCGATGGCGCGCTGGATGGCTCCTGCGTCCACGCGGCGCACCACGCCGCTGTGCATGAAGTCCACCCCGTCGACGATCCCGACCGGCCGGGCGGTGAGGAAGTTGCCCGAGATCACGCGCACCGTCGAATTGGCCATGGGCGTGTTGGGCAGGCCTTGGGAGAAGGCGGCCTCGATCTCGAAACGCAACTGACCGGCGGCTTCCTGGGCGCAGTCCAGCGCGATGGGGTCGGTGATGCGGATGCCGTGGGAAAAGCGCGACTCGTGCCCCTTGGCGCGCAGCTGCTCGGTCACCTGGGGGCGAAAGCCATGCACGAGCACGAGCTTGATGCCCATGGCATGCAAGATGGCCAGATCCTGAACGAAGGCATTGAGCTTGCCTGCGGCGATCGCTTCGCCGGCCAGGCCCACCACGAAGGTTTTGCCCTTGTAGGCATGGACGTAGGGCGCCACCGAGCGGAACCACGGAACGAAGGTGTGGGGAAAGACGAGGCTCATGGCGGTGGGGGGGAGGCGGTGGTGCGCGTCCAGGCGGACGCTTTGAAATAATGACGGATTTTGCACGAGCCGATGAGTTCCAGCGCAAAGCCCCGCACGGCGGGGCCCGCCCACCCTGTTGCGCCGATCACCTTTCCCGAATCGCTGCCGGTGTCCGGCAAACGCGAGGAGATTGCTCGCGCGCTTCAGGCGCACCAGGTGGTCATCGTCTGCGGCGAAACCGGCTCGGGCAAGACCACGCAGTTGCCCAAGATTGCGCTCGCCCTGGGACGGGGCCGCGGCGCCGGAGGGAGCGGCCTGATCGGTCACACCCAGCCGCGGCGCATCGCGGCCTCTAGCGTGGCCAAGCGCATCGCGCAGGAGCTGAACTCGCCGCTTGGTGAGGTGGTGGGCTACAAGGTGCGTTTCCAGGACCGGCTTTCGCCCGGGGCTTCGGTGAAGTTGATGACCGATGGCATCTTGCTGGCCGAGACGCAGACCGACCCGCTGCTGTCGGCCTACGACACGCTCATCATTGACGAGGCCCACGAGCGCAGCCTGAACATCGATTTTCTGCTGGGCTATGTGCGCCAGATCCTGCCGCGCCGGCCCGACCTGAAGCTCATCGTGACCTCGGCCACGATCGACGCCGAACGCTTTGCGCAGCACTTCGCGGGGCGCCAGGGGCCGGCGCCGGTGATCCAGGTGTCCGGGCGGCTGTACCCGGTGGAGGTCCGCTGGCGGCCCTTCGAGGAAAGCCGCGACTTCGACCTCAATGACGCCATCGCCGATGCGGTGGACGAGCTCTGGCGCGAAGGCCCGGGTGACATCCTGGTCTTCCTGCCCGGCGAGCGAGAGATCCGCGAGGCGGCCGATCATCTGCGCAAGCACCTGTCGCACCAGCCGGCGCACCGGCAGGCCCAGATCCTGCCGCTGTTCGCACGGCTGTCCCAGGCCGAGCAGGACCGGGTGTTCGAGCCGGGCGACGGGCGGCGCATCGTGCTGGCCACCAACGTGGCCGAAACCTCGCTGACGGTCCCAGGCATTCGCTACGTGATCGACTCGGGCCTGGCGCGCGTGAAGCGCTACAGCTACCGCAACAAGGTCGAGCAACTGCAGGTGGAGCCCATCAGCCAGGCGGCGGCCCAGCAGCGATCCGGCCGCTGCGGCCGCGTGGCCAACGGCGTGTGCATCCGCCTGTATGACGAGAAGGACTTTGCGGGTCGGCCGCGGTTCACCGATCCGGAGATCCTGCGGTCCTCGCTGGCCGGGGTGATCCTGCGCATGAAGGCGCTGGGCCTGGGGCAGGTGGAGGACTTCCCGTTCCTGGAGCCGCCACCGCGCAAGGCGATCGCCGACGGGTATGCGCTGCTGGGCGAACTCAACGCGGTGGACGAGGCCAACGAGCTCACCCCCATCGGCAAAGAGTTGTCCAGGCTGCCGCTGGACCCTCGCGTGGGACGCATGATCCTGGAGGCGCGGCAGCGCCAGTCTCTGGCCGAGGTGCTGGTGATCGCATCGGCCCTGAGCGTCCAAGACGTGCGCGACCGCCCGCTGGACCAGCAGCAGGCCGCCGACGAGAAGCACCGCAAGTTCGACGACGAGAAGTCGGAGTTCATGGGCTATCTCAAGCTGTGGAAGTGGCTGGAGGACAGCCGTGGCGGCCATGGCGAGCACCGCCTGTCGCACCGCAAATACGAGCAACTGCTGCGCGAGCACTTCATCTCCCCTCGCCGCGTGCGCGAGTGGCGTGACATCCACACGCAGTTGCACACGGTGGTGGCCGAGCACGGCTGGAAGCTCAATGCCAGCGCGGCCACCTACGAGCAGATCCACGTGGCGATGCTGGCCGGCCTGCTGGGCAACGTGGGCTGCAAGAGCGATGAGGACGACTGGTACCTGGGGGCCCGGGGCATCAAGTTCTGGCGTCACCCCGCAGCGCACCTGAGCAAGAAGCCGGGACGCTGGCTGGTGGCTGCCGAGCTGGTCGAGACTACGCGGCTGTACGGGCGGGGGCTGGCAGCGATCGAACCGCAATGGATTCCGTGGGTCGCCGGCCACTTGCTCAAGACCCAGCTGCTGGATCCGCACTGGGAGAAGAAGGCCGCCGAGGTGGTGGCGCTGGAGCGCGCCACGCTCTATGGCCTCGTGGTCTACAACCATCGGCGGGTGAATTTCGGCAAAGTCGATCCGGTGGCAGCGCGCGAGATCTTCATCCGTGAGGCACTCGTCGCGGGGGAGTGGGAGACGAAGTTGCCCTTCCTGTCCCACAACCGCAAGCTGATCCGCCAGGTCGAAGATCTCGAACACAAGTCACGCCGCCAGGATGTGCTGGTGGACGACGAGCTGATCTTCGCTTTCTATGATCAGCAGGTTCCGGCCGAGGTGTGCAGCGGGGCAAGCTTCGAGCGCTGGTATCGGCAGGAGAGCCAGCGCAACCCACGGCTGCTGATGCTCACGAAGGAAGAGCTGATGCGCCACGAGGCAGCGGGCATCACGACCGAGGCCTTTCCTAGGACGGTGCGTCTGGGCGGCATCGACTGCACGGCGAGCTACCTGCACGACCCGGGAGATCCGAAGGACGGCGTGACGGTGACGGTGCCGATCTATGCGCTCAACCAGGTCGGCGAGGAACGCTGCGAATGGTTGGTGCCGGGCATGCTCAAGGACAAGGTGCTCGCGCTACTGAAGAGCTTGCCCCAGAAGCCGCGTGCCCGCCTGGTGCCGCTGCCCGAGTTTGCCCAGTCCTTCATCGACACCCACCCCTTCGCCCAAGGCTCGCTGTTGGAGGGCTTGTTGCAGGCGGTGCGAGATCGCACCCAGCTCGACGTCAAACGCGGCGACTTCAAGCTGGACATGCTCTCGCCCCACCTCTTCATGAACTTCCGGGTGATCGACGAGCATGGGCGCCAACTGGGCATGGGCCGCAACCTTGCGGCACTCAAAGCCGAACTGGGGGCCCAGGCTCGCGGGGCCTTCCAGGCCCTGGCGGCGCTGAAGCTGGGGGCGGCCCCTGCAACGGCACCGGTGGTGTCCCCTCGGGCCGTGCCACCGGAGCCGGGCCCAACCCCGGTGGCACCTGCCCCGGCGGTAGCAGCATCGACCCGCTACACCGACTGGACCTTCGGCGAGCTGCCTGAGCTGATGGAACTGCAGCGCGGCTCGCAGAGCCTGGTGGGCTTTCCGGCGCTGATCGACAAAGGCAGCCATGTGGAGATCGAGGTCTTCGACGAGCCCGAGGTGGCCGCGGCCCGCCATCGCGAGGGACTGCGACGCCTGGTCGCCTTGCAGATCCGGGAGCCTCTGAAGTACTTGGAGAAGAACATCCCAGACCTGCAGAAGATGGCCGTGGCTTACATGAGCCTGGGCACGGTCGACGAATTGCGCGAGCAAATCTTCGAGGTGGCGTTGGACCGCGCCTTCCTGCATGACCCCTTGCCACAGGAGGCAGCCGAGTTCCGGGCCCGCATCGAGCAAGGGCGGCCCCGCCTGAACCTCATCGCGCAGGAGGTGGCGCGCTTGGCGGGCACGGTCCTGGCCGAGTATCAGGCGGCCCTGCGCAAGCTCAAGGACAGCAGGCCCCCCAAGGAGGTGGCTGAGGATCTGGCCGGGCAGTTACAGCGACTCATGGGCAAGCGCTTCCTGGTCGCCACGCCTTATACCCAGCTGGCGCACTTTCCGCGCTACCTCAAGGCTGTCGCGATGCGGCTGGACAAGCTGCGCGTTGACCCGGCGCGCGATGCGGTCCGCATGGCTGAACTCAAGCCCCTGGAGCAGCGCTACCAGCGCCGACTGGCGGAATTGAAAGGTCAAGCAGACACTCGGCTCCAGGAGTTTCGCTGGCTGCTGGAGGAACTGCGTGTCAGCCTCTTCGCGCAGGAACTGCGCACGCCTCAGCCGGTGTCGGTCAAACGGCTGGAAAAGGCGTGGTCCCAAGTCGTGGGGTGAACCTCCACCGTGGGCGACGCACTACAATGCTGGTTTTCGGGGTGTAGCGCAGCCTGGTAGCGCAACTGCTTTGGGAGCAGTGGGTCGCACGTTCGAATCGTGTCACCCCGACCA
>NZ_JBKBSL010000060.1:0-10670 GCF_046291045.1 Caldimonas sp.
CTTGGTCCTTGTTGAAAATGCCGACAAGGAGCAAGGTCAGTAGTAGCGCCGGTGCCCGGCCAGCAGCCCCAGCATCAGCGTGCCCAGCACGTCGCGCTTGTGGGCAGCGTTGCCGCTGCGGTACTCGAGCGGGCAGCTTGCCACCCAACGGTCGAACACGCCGGTGGCGGCCAGGAACTCGGCGAAGAACACCAGCTGGCCGTGCGGTGTGGCCGCCGCGCCCTCGTCCCAGCGCACGTGCATGCGCCCGCCCAGCATGTCCACCACCTGCGGCGGCTGCTCGCCGCCGCCACCCCCTCGGCGCATCGCCAGCGCCTTGCGTCGTGCTTTACCCATATGGTGAGTGCGCCGCGACCCGACGAAACCGCGCCAGTGCTTGCTCAACGGGCGATCGCGGGCGGTGAACTGCCGGATTTAGGGTTCACCGAGCTGCGCTGGATCACGGTGCAGACGGCGCCACGCCATTACCCCTTCTGAGCGTCACTGCGGCTGAAAGCCCGTCTTGCGGATGATCTCGGCCCAGACCTGGCGGTAGGCCGCCTCGCGCTGGGCCAGTTGCGACCCGCTCATGAAGCCCACGTCCAGGCCCCATCCGGTCAGGCGCTGCTTCACCTCGGGCTCGGCGATGGTCTTGGCCAGGGCCTGGGCGAACTGCTCGAGCACGGGCTGGGGCGTGCCGGCCGGCGCGAAGATGCCGTAGTAGGGCAAGTCTTCCAGGCCCTTGAGACCCAGCTCCGAGAAGGTGGGCACATCGGGCAGCACGGCCTGGCGCCGACCGCCCAGCACCGCCACCACGCGCAGCTTGCCGGCCTTGTGGTGTTCGATGAAGTCGGGCACCGAGCCGGTGCCGGCGGCGATCTGGTTGCCCAGCATGTCGCCGATCATCGGTGCGCTGCCCCGATAGGGCACGCTCACCAGGTCGAGCCCGTAGCGCTCGCCCATCACCTTGACCAGGAACTCCGGCGTGGACGCCGGCGCGGGCACGCCGATGCTCGCCTTGCCCTGGCCCTGCGACTTTACCCAGGCGACGTACTCGTCCACGCTTTTGGCCGGCGTGCCGGCCGACAGCGCAAAGGCGTTCACGAAGGTGGCGAAACCCGCCACCGGCACGAAGTCGCGCGCCGAGTCATACCCCGGGTTCTTCACCACCATGGGCAAGATGGTGATGGTGTGGTCGTGCGAGATGAAGAAGGTGCTGCCGTCCGGCGGCGAGGCTTTGAGCGTCTGTGCGGCGATCTGGCCACCGGCACCGGGCTTGTTCTCCACCAGCACCGGGCGGCCGAGGTGCTCCTTCAGCCGCTCGGCCAGGGTGCGGGCGATGGCATCGGTGCCCCCGCCGGCCGGAAAGCCCACCAGCAGCTTGATCGGCGGCTGCGACTGGGCATGGGCCACGCCGGTGGCCACCAGCGCGGCCGCGGACAGCGCCGCCAGCAGCAAGCGACGGACGGATCGGGATACGGGGGCACAGGGCATACGCGACTCCGGCAGCAGGTGAGGACAGCCGCCCACTGTAAGAGATCAGCGCATGAATTTGCCATCGGGGCCAACGATGGTGATTTCCACCCAGTTCGAGCCGTGGTGGTTGGTGGGGCTGAAGTTGAGCGGGTTGCCCCCCAGCTCCCAACCGCGAATGCCCTGAATGGCCCGCACGATGGTCTCGGGCGTCACGTTGGGCGCGGCGCGGCGCAAGGCTTCGATCAGGAAGCGGCCCGCCAGGTAGCCGCCGTAGCTGTTGTAGTTCACTGGCACATCCGCCGCGGCGGCCTCGCGGTTGAAGTCGCGCGCCATCGGGTTGACCTGACGCCAAGGATAGGGCACCACCTGGGTCATGGCCAGCCCGCGGGCCTCGGCCCCCAGGGCCGGCACGGCGCTGGCGGCCACCGACAAGGTGTAGATCGGCACGTTCAGCCCCGCCTTGGCGGCCTTGACGAAACCCACCACCGACGGGCCCACCGCGATCAGCAACACGGCCATCGGGCGGGCCTGCGAGATCGTGCCCACCGCCTGGGCCGAGGTGCTGCCATCCACGGCCAACGGGGCGGAAGCCACCAAGGTGGCCCCCAGCTCCTTGGCAGCAGCCTCCACCACCGGCATCATCAGCTTGCCGAACTCGTTGTCCTGGAAGGCCACGCCGATGCGGTCCATCTTCAGCGTGACCAGCGTGCGCAGCTGGTGCTCCACCTCGTCCTTGAAGCTCGCCTGCGAGGTGAACAGGTAGGGATGGTGGCGTAACCGCAGCACGTGTGCGCCGGTGTAGATCCCCACCAGCGGCACGCGTTTTTCGGCGATGTAGGGCAAGATGGCCGCCACCCCGGCCGTGCTGCCCAGACCGGTGAGGGCCACCACCTTCTCCTGCTCGACGAGCTGGCGCACGTTCTCCACGGTGCGCTGGGTGTCATAGGCATCGTCCAGCAGCACCAGGCGGATGCGCCGGCCGTTGAGGCCGCCCTTGCGGTTGACTTCCTCGATGGCCAGCCGCCCCCCCGCCAAGGCCCCCTGAAACGCCACGGCCACCGGGCCGGTCTGCGGTGCACTCTGGCCCACGACGATGTCGCCTTCCTGGGCCCCCGCAGGCCAAGCCCAGGCCCCGCCCACGGCTGCAGCCGCGCCCAGGATCAATCGGCGTCGGGTGGTACGAACGGGTGTCATCTTGGCCTCCTTCTCGAACGTCGCAGCCCCGGGCAGGCCGGCCGGCCCGCCCCAATGTGTCAAAGTGTCACAGAAGTGCACGACCGTTCATATCCGGGATAGTCATGTCGAGCGTGACGGATGCCGCAGATTCACCCCCTGAACCGGCCCTTCATTCGCGGGGGTGCCGGGATCGGTGCGATCTGCGGGTTTCTCCGGAAATGCTCCAAATTTGTGCAGGGAAACCCCTAGTGCACCGCCCACGGGCTTTCCTTACAGTCGCCGTACTCGCTGCAGGTCAGGCCCGCCAGGCTTGGCGCTGCACACGGCGGGGGACTGAGGAGACACAGAGAAGCACGCGAACAGACGCGGTGACGCGCACAAGGAATGTCACAATTCGAGGGCGCCGGCCACAAGCCGGCGCCCTTTGTTTTGGGGCTCGCCCACGCCATCCATGCTCGAATTCCTCGTGGTCACGCTGGCCTCGCTGCTGGCCGGTTTTGTCGATGCCATCGTCGGCGGTGGCGGCCTCATCCTGGTGCCGGCCCTGTTCGGGGTGTTTCCAGGGGCCGCCCCGGCCACGCTGTTCGGCACCAACAAGGGCGCCTCGGTCTGGGGCACGGCCTGGGCCACGCTGCAGTACAGCCGGCGCGTGACCCTGCCCTGGTCGGCCCTGCTGCCGGCCGCCGTGGCGGCACTGGCCGGCGGCTTCCTGGGGGCCTGGGCCGTCACGCAGGTGTCGGCCGAGGGCCTGCGCCGCGCCTTGCCCTTCATCCTGGGGGCCGTCTTCCTCTACACCCTGGCGAAGAAGGACCTGGGCCGCGACCACACCCGCCACCACCAGGGGCACACCGAGGCGCTGCTCGCCTCACTGATCGGCCTGGTCATCGGCTTCTACGACGGCTTCTTCGGCCCGGGCACCGGCAGCTTCTTCGTCTTCCTCTTCGTGCGGGTGCTGGGCTACGACTTCCTGCACGCCTCGGCCAGCGCCAAGCTGCTGAACACGGCCACCAACCTCTCGGCCCTGGCCCTGTTCGCCTGGAAGGGCCACGTCTGGTGGCACTACGCCCTGGTGATGGCGGTGGCCAACGTGGTGGGCAGCCTGCTGGGCACGCGCCTGGCGCTCAAGCACGGCGCCGGCTTCGTGCGCGTGTTCTTCATCGTGGTGGTGGGCGCGCTGATCCTGAAGACGGGGTGGGACGCCTTCGGCCCCGCGGCCTGACGTCGGCGGTGGCGATCACAGCCGCCCTGGCTGGGTGGTGACGAAGCGCACCGTGCCATCTTGAGCGACGGACGTGAACGGCAGCCAGATCGTGAACACCGCACCGCCGTCGCGCTGATTGGCTGCCCAGATGCGACCGCCGTGGGCTTTCATGATGCTGCGCGAGATGGTCAGGCCCAGGCCGGTGCCGCCGGCGCCGTCACCGGTGCGCGAGGACTGCGTGAACGGCTCGAAGATGGCCTCCAGCTCGGCCTCGGGAACACCCGGCCCCTGGTCACACACGCGGATGCTGGCACCACGCCCATCGATCCCCAGCACGACGCGCACCTGGCTCTGAGGCGGGCTGAAGCGCAGGGCGTTGGCCATCACATTGCGGATGACCTGCGACAAGCGGAAGCGGTGAAGGGGCAGGTAAAGCGGCTGCTGGGGCAGCTCCACCTCCAGCGTCACCTGACGTTGTGCCGCGATCGGGGCCATTTCGTGCGCCACCTGGCGCACCACGTCGCACAGGTCCTCGCTCTGCAGGACGAGATCCTGCAGCGACGATTCGAATTTCGAGATGTCCAGCAGTTCGTTCACGAGGGTGAGCATGCGCTGCCCCGAGGCGTGAATGTCCTCGAGGAAGCTGCGCAGCTTTTCGGGGGTCGTCGAGCGCCGCAGGGCCAGTTCGGAGAACCCGAGGATGGACTGCAGCGGCGTGCGCAGCTCGTGGCTGACATTGGCGATGAAGCCGCTCTTGACGTTGTCGGAGGCCACGGCGGCATCGCGCGCCTTGGCGATGGCGCGCTGCGCGGCAAGGAAGTCGGTGACGTCGTGCACGCTGCCCACGATGCCCAGCATGTGGTTGCCGCTTCGAAGCGCGGCCTTGGTGATCACCACGTCGCGCAACTGGCCGTCCGCACGCCGCAGCTGCAGTTCGTAGCTGGTCTTGTCCCGGCCGTGCTGCAAGGCGATGTCGTGCGCATCGTTCACCTGGTGCTCTTCCTCGGGCTGCAGATCGCTGCTGCACCGTCCGATCACCTGCGCCGCCGAGAGGCCGGTGAACTCCTCCCAGGCGCGGTTGACGGCCAGGAACCTTCGCTGTGCATCCTTCACGAACAAGGGCTCGGGCACGATCTGCAGCACGGTCTGGCTGAACTCGAGCTGCCGCTGAAGCTCGCGCCGCGCCTTCTCCCGCTCGGTGACGTCGACGGCAAAGCCCACATAACCTGCCGTACGAACGCCCGAGGGTTCGACCCAGGACAGCGACAGCTCGACGGTGGGAGCCGTCTCCTTGCGGGAGACCAGCTGCACCGTCAGCACCGCCGGCTCGGAGGCCGAGCGGCCCTGCTGCGCCACCAGGCGCGTGACGGCGGAGCGGAACTCCGGCTGGACGAGCTCGGCGAGCGGGCGGCCGTCGATCTCCTCGCGTGACAGACCGGTGAGCTCGCTCCATCGGCCGTTCGCCGTCACCACATGGCCCAGGGGGTCGGTGCGGAACATGATCTCGTGCAGGCCCTCGACCAGCAATCGAAGATCGCGCTCGCTGTGTGCGATGCGTTCGTTGGCCTTCGTGAGCCTTTCGCCCAGCAGGCGCAGGCCCCGCAGGTTGCGATAACCTGCCAGCGCAGCCCCTCCGATGAACAGCCAGGCCAGTGCCACGGCCACCGTGATCCGTGTGGCACGCTCTCTCCAGATGGCCAGGGCCGCTTCCACGGGCTTCTCGACGATCACCACCAGCGGCCACGTGCGCGATGCGCGAAAGGCCTGCACCGCCTGCGCGCTCAGCACGCCAGGCCCGATCAGGTCGGCGTGCTCGCGCTGCGGCAGATAGTCGACAAAGGCGGGGTGACCCTGCAGCGACGGTGCCTCCAGGGCGGACCACGGGGCCTCGACATCGGCCACGAGCACGCGCCCCTGATAGTTGGTCAGCGTCACCGCATGGCCGGAGGTGGCGGCCACGAGATGAAAGTGGTTGGCCAAGACGCTTGGATTGAGGGCTGCGACCAGGTAGGCCCCCTCGGCAGCCGCATCATGGCGCACCTTCTGGACCAGCAGGATCATGTCCAGTGGCGATGCCGCCGCCTCGAAGCTGTCCAGGTCGCGCCCCTTGAACAATCCTCCGAGCACGGCGGCTTGGACCTGAGCGGCCACCTCCAGATGCCGCGGATCGATCCGGGCTTCCAGGTTGACCGGCTGCGAGCTTGCAAGGACGAGGCCCGTGGCATCGAGCAACGACAGGCTGCGGACCAGCGGCTGCCCCTGGGCCGCCTGCTCCAGCAGCACGGTCACGCGCAGGGCCTCCGACGCCTGCACCGCCTCCGACAAGGTCCGCAGCAAGCGATCCAAGTGATCCAGCGACCGCGTGACGTGATCTTCCAGGACGCGTGCCACCATGGCCGCACTCTCGCGTTCCCGATCAAGCGTGCTGGCGCGGTCGTAGTGGAGGAACAGTGCCGCCATGACGGCCACGACGCATGCCGTCACGCCCCCCAGGGCGACGGCCAGCCAAGGGGGCAGCCATCGCGGGAGCAGTCGGTAGGGAGAGGTCCGGTGCGCCATCGGCCATCCTAGCGGCGCACCACGATCTCGCTCAAGCCATGCCGGCGTGCAGCGGTCTCGAGAGTGCCATCGCGGCGGATGCGCGCAACGAAGGCGTCGATCACGGCTCCCCAGGCCTCGTCCCCGAGTTCGCTGGCGTAGCCGTAGTCGAGCACGAAGAAGGGCTGGGGCGGGGAGATGAGGCGCGCCCAGTCGGCGTTGTCCAGCAGGCGGCGGCTGTAGGGATAGTCGGTCATGAACACGTCCACGCGGCCGGCCTCCAGCTCCTGCTCGCGAGTGGCCGGGGGACGCACCACGACCATCTCGGCCTGCTTGAGCGACTCACGCATCACGGGCTCCATGAAGGTGCCGGCCTGCACGGCCACCTTCACGCCGGCCCTGTCGATGTCAGACCAGTTTCGCACCACGCGGGACGTGCGCATCGTGATGGCGTAGATGCCGCTGGACAGATAGGCCGGCGAGAAGCGCATGACCTTGGTGCGCTGCGGCAGCTTGCCCACGGCGAACATCGCCACGTCGCAGCGGCGCTGCGTGACGTCCTGCACGAGCGTTGCAAAGGAGGACTCCACGTACCGCAGGGTGACACCCAGCTCACTGGCGAACTCTTTCGACAGGTCGATGTCGATGCCGCTGAGCTCCTGCGTCTTCGGGTTGCGGTAGGTGATGCCGTAATAGTCAGGCCAGATGCACACGCGCAGCTCGCCGGAGCTGCGCACGCGCTCGAGGGCCCCGGCGTTGGCGGCCGCCGCGGTGGTCAGCAGGCCCAGGGACAAGCCGGCGATCAGGATCTTCAGGTTCATGACGTTCACAGGCGCACGACGCGCCGGTTGGGTTGAGCCGGCGCCTGCCGGCACTGTGCCAGACCGCAAGCGTCTGGCGCACTGGAGGAGTCGAAGGATCGTGACGGATGCCGCGCCGCCCCGCAGGCTTTCGGGGTTCATGGCCCGGCACCTGCCAGCGGAAGCCAGATCGTGACCACCGTGCCCACGCCATACTCGCTCTGTATGGCCACCCGCCCGCCCTGCAGCTCGACGATCTCCTTGACGAGCGACATGCCCAGGCCGGTGCCGGGGATGCTGCCGGAGGGGTCCGCCCGATAGAAGCGCTCGCACACGCGCGCCATCTGAGCCGCGGTCATCCCGATGCCCTGGTCCTGAACCCGGATCCCGACATGGCGCACGCCGTCGTGCAACGCCAGCGGCGTGCTCAAGCGGACCTCGCCACCGGCCGGCGAGTACTTGTACGCATTGGACAGGACGTTGAGCAGCGCCTGGCGGGTCTTCTCGGGGTCCACATGCACCACCAGGTCCACGGCCGCGTCGTCGACCTCCCACTGCACCTGCCGCGGATCGCCGGGAACGAGCAGGCTGCCCAGCGTGGTCGAGACGAGCTCGCCGATCCGGACCGGCTCGGGCTTGAGGTCCTTGCCCTGGCGCGCCTCGATGCGCGCGAGATCCAGCAACTCGTTGAGCATGTTGATCAACCAGGACGCCTGCCGGTGGATGATCTCGAGCATGTCCTTGCGGCGCTCATCGGGCACCTGCCGCCTCAGGAGCAGTTCGCTGAAGCCGAAGATGCTGGCCATGGGCGTGCGCAGCTCGTGGGCTGCCGTCGTGAGGAATTCGCTCTTCATGCGATCGACTTCGCTTTCACGCGTCACGTCCCGGAAGAAGAGGATGGTCTCGCCGGATTCGGTCATCGTGCGCCGCACCGTCCGCTTGAGCGTCCGGCGCTGGGGCCGATGCATCTCCAGGGTGACTTCTTTGTCCGGACCCGGACGGTGGTCGTCCAGGGGCACCACGATCGGATCGTAGGGTATGGACGGGTCGCACAGCTCGCTGAAGTAGCTGTCGAAGGTCGCCAGGTCGAGCACGCCGATCACCCGGTCGGCCTGCCAGCCGGTGATCTCCAGGAAGGCCGGGTTGCAGTAGGCGAGCCAGCCGTCGCCGTCGAACAGCACGAAGCAGTCCGGGCTGAGCTTGAAGATGGTGTCCAGGCGGGCGCTGCGATCGGCCAGGGCGCGGCGCGCCACCTCGCGCTGGGTCACGTCGTTGATCACGCCGATGTAGTGGGTGAGCGAACCCTGCGCGTCCGCGACCGGGGACAGCGACAGCTCGTTGAAGAAGGGGGTTCCGTCGCGGCGGTAGTTGCGCAGCGTGGTCTGCACGGGCTGGCCGGCCGCGATGGCCTCGCGCAACAGAGCCACTCCCGGTTGCGCGCGGTCATCGGCCTGGAGGATGCGGCAGTTGCGGCCGATGATGTCCTCGCAGCTCCAGCCCGTGATGTCGGCAAAGGCCGGGTTGGCGTAGACGACCGGAGCGTCGGGCCAGACCATCGAGGCGATGACCACGCCGTTGCGCGAGGCATCCAGCGCGCGATTGAACAGGCGCAGCTGGTCGTCGGCCCAGCGCTTCTCGGTGAGGTCGCGCACCACGCAGGCGTAGCAGGTGTCGCCCGCCGGCGCGATGTCGGAGATGGAGACCTCGATGGGGAAGGCCGTTCCTTCGTGCCGCAGACCGTTGGCCTCCAGCCTTGCCACGCGCACGCCTGTGGAGGACATGAGCACCCCACCGCGCACCACCTCGGCGAAGCGCGCGGCGTCCAGCGCCGGGATCAGGCGCTGCAGGGGTTGCCCGATCACCTCTTCGGGCTGCAGGCCGAACAGGGACGTGATGGCCGGGTTCACGAGCGTCACCGTCATGCGGTCGCTCAGCCCGATGAAGGCGTCGGGCATGGCGCCCAGCATCGCCGTCAGGCGTTCCTGCGCCACGCCCACCGCATCGAGCTGCGCCTCAAGCCGCAGGGAGGCCTCGTTGAGGGCGTCCGCCAGGTCGGCCACCTCTCGCGTGGGGGTATGGCCCACGTAGAAGCTGCCGGGCCGGTCGGTCAGGCGTCGCGAGAACGCCGCGAGGCGCTGCAGCGGTGCGAGGGCCCGAAGGCCGAGCGCGTAGGACAACAGGACCAGGCAGGACACCCCCACCGCCGCGGCCGCGGGATGGCTGGGCAGTTGTGATCCCATGATGGTGGCCGAGACCACCACCCCGCTCAGCAAGGCGAGGAGCTGATGGCGCAGACGCGGAAGCGTTCGGCCCATGCATCACCCTTGTGGCGGCAGCTCGAGCAGGCCCTGGAAGCTCAGAGCCTGGTCGTTGACGGAGTCGCGCAACGCGCACAGCGACTCGATGTCGCGCACGAAGATGTCCACGAGCATCGGGTCGAACGCTCGCCCGCGCTGCTGGACGAGCATGCGCAACGCGTCCTCGTCCGAATACGCCTTGCGGTAGCAGCGATCCATCGTGAGCGCGTCGAAGAAGTCCACGATCGCCACAATGCGGCCGGATAAGGGGATCGCATCGCCCGCCAGCCCGCGCGGGTAGCCCGTCCCGTCGAAGCGCTCGTGGTGGCTTGCGGCCGCCTCGGCGGCAAGCTGGAAGAGTGGGTTCCTCGAGCGGCCCAGGATCGCCGCACCGATCTCCGGATGCAGCTTCATGGTGGTGCGCTCGGCGTCATCCAGCGCGCCTGGCTTCTTGAGAACCGCATCGGGAATGCCGATCTTGCCGATGTCGTGCATGGGCGCGGCCATGCGCAGCATGCGCGCCCATTCGGCCGGACAGCCTGCCGCCAGGGCCAGGCGCTCGGCGAGGAAGCCGATGCGAACGATGTGGATGCCGGTGTCGTCGTCGCGGTACTCTGCGGCCAGGGCCAGCCGCATCAGCGCTTCATGGTGCGCCGCCGACACCTCCTGCAGCGCGAGGTTGCGCTCGCGGTACAGGCGGTGCAGGTCGTTCAGCATCCGCTCCATCTGGGAGAGCACGGCATCGGTGTCCTGCAGGCCCATCGAGGGCCCCGCCAGGGGAGCCGGGCGGGTGATGCGTGAGGCGACGGTGTCCATGATCAGGCCGGCGTCAGGAGTTGTTCGATGGTTTCGATCAGCTGCAAAGGGCTGAAGGGCTTGACGAGGTAGTTGTCGGCGCCGGCCTGCAGACCCGCTTCCCGGTCCTTGGTCTGCCCCCTGGCCGTGAGCAGCACCACGTGGATGTGACGCAACGCCGGGTCGCTCTTGATGCGCTGGCACACCTGCAGGCCATCGAGCTCTCCCGGCATCATCACGTCCATGAGCACCAGATCGGGGCGGATGGCCTGAGCCATCTTCAGGCCGAACACGCCGTCGGCCGCCTCGTGGATCTCGTAGTTCTCGAACTCGAGCGTCATGCGGATGAGTTTTCGGATGTCGGCGTGGTCTTCGACGATCAGGATCTTCTTCATGGTGGCTCCTAAG
>NZ_JBKBSL010000010.1:0-96351 GCF_046291045.1 Caldimonas sp.
TGGGCAGACGATGCACAGGGTGCACGTCGCCCGCGGGAGGTCGGGGTGCCGCGGCGCGTCTTGCTGACCTGGCACGGGGGACTGCGCGAGGGCCAGTTGCAGCGGCGGCCGCCGCAGGACCTGAAGGCGGGCCAGCGCTGGCAGCTCGTGGTGCGCCTGCGACAGGTGCACGGCAGCTTCAATCCTCATGGTTTCGATGCGGAGCTGTGGCTTTTCGAGAACGGCTTCGGTGCCACTGGTCACGTGCGCGCGCTGCGCAGCCTGCGCCATCGCAAGCTCGACGAGGCCGACGGGCATGTCGTGGACCGCTGGCGTCAGGCCGTGACCGAGCGCATCGCCGAGCGGGTGACCGATCCGCGTCAGGCCGGGGTGCTGGCGGCGCTGGTGGTGGGCGAGCAGTCGGCGATCGACCGGGCCGACTGGGATCTGTTTCGCATCACCGGGGTGGCCCATCTGATGGCCATCAGCGGCCTGCACATCACGATGTTTGCCTGGGTTGCGGCGGCGGTGCTGCGCCGGCTGTGGCGGGCTCACCCGGCCTGGATGCTGGCCGTGCCCGCGCCGGTGGCAGCCCGCTGGGGCGGTCTGGTGCTGGCCGTGGCCTACGCGGTGTTCTCCGGTTGGGGCGTGCCGGCTCAGCGCACCGTGTGGATGCTGGCCACGGCGACGGTGCTGGCGCAGCTGGGGCGGCGCTGGCCCTGGGGCCGGATGCTGCTGGTCGTGGCCACGGTGGTGGCCGTCGTCGATCCCTGGGCCTTGCTGCAACCGGGCTTCTGGCTGTCCTTCGTCGCGGTGGCGCTGCTGTTGGCCGGCAGCGACCGCGAATGGGTGCAGGCCACTTTGGAGCCTGACCCAGGCGGCCGAGCCCGCTGGCGGGACTGGTTGCGCCGCTCGGTGGGCGCTGGCCTGCGCTCCCAGGCCATCGCCACCGTGGGGCTGGCCCCGCTGACGCTGGTGTGCTTCCGGCAGGTCTCGGTCGTGGGCTTCCTCGCCAACCTGGTGGCCGTGCCGCTCGTGACCCTGCTGGTGACTCCGCTGGCTCTGCTCGGGGTGATTCTGGCGCCGCTGTGGGATCTGGCGGCGGCGGTCCTCGGGCTGCTCACCGGCGGCTTGGCCTGGCTGGCGGCCTGGCCCCTGGCACAGTGGGTGACGGCGGCGGCGCCGGCCTGGGCGATGGCTGCCGGCCTGGTCGGCGGGGCGTTGGCCGTGCTGCCCTTGCCGCCGGTCCTGCGTCTGCTCGCGCTGGCCCTGTTGTTGCCGCTGCTGTGGCCCACCGTGTCGCGCCCGGCGCCGGGGCAGTTCGAGCTGATCGCGCTGGACGTGGGGCAGGGCACAGCGGTGCTGGTGCGCACCGCGCATCACACGCTGGTGTATGACACTGGCCCGCTCTACTCGGCCGACGACGATGCGGGCCAGCGCGTGCTGCTGCCGGTGCTGCAGTCGCTGGGCGAGCGGCGGGTGGACCGCCTGGTGCTCTCGCACCGTGACGCCGATCACGTGGGCGGGGCGCGGGCCTTGCTGACGGCCTACCCGGACACGCCGGTGATGAGTTCGCTGGAACCGGACCACGAACTGCGTCGCTGGATGGTGTCGCACACGCCCTGCACGGCCGGCCAGGCTTGGCGGTGGGACGGGGTGGACTTCGAGATGCTGCACCCGGCGCCCGAGGACCAGGCCCCGCCGCTCAAGCCCAACCAGGTGTCGTGCGTGCTGAAGGTCTCGACCCCGCAGCACCGGGCGCTGCTCGCCGGCGACATCGAGCGCCGGGAGGAGGCGCGCCTGGTCCAGACCCAGGGCGACCGGCTCGCCGCCGACTGGCTGCTCGTTCCGCACCATGGCAGCCGCACCTCGAGCACCGAGGACTTCCTGCAGGCCGTGCAGCCGCGTGTGGCGGTGTTCCAGGTGGCCTACCGCAGCCGCTTCGGTCATCCGGCTGCGCAGGTGTGGGCACGCTATGGTGAACACGGCATCGAGCGCATCGCCACCCCCAGCTGCGGGGCTTACCGCTGGTCGGCCGGGCGCGGGCGGTGCGAGCGTGACCTGCGCCGACGTTACTGGCACCATGGGGCACTGAGGCCGCAGGGCATGGATCTACCCTGGGCCCGGAACTTGCTTCAATCCAGGCCAGGGGAACCGAGCGATGAGACCCAGCTTCGACGAGATGCACGCCACCAGCGCGACGGTGCGTGACCATTACAGGATCTACGACCGTTGGCTCGCCCGTCAGCCCCGCGACCTGAT
Source organism: Caldimonas sp. (assembly GCF_046291045.1). GTDB lineage: Bacteria > Pseudomonadota > Gammaproteobacteria > Burkholderiales > Burkholderiaceae_C > Caldimonas. The sequence goes on from NZ_JBKBSL010000010.1 coordinate 2,242, forward strand.
GCAGGCGCGGCGCCGGGAGGCGGAGATGATCTTTCGCCGCGTGGGCATCACCTTTGCCGTCTATGGCGACAAGGACGAAGACGGTTCAGGCACCGAGCGGCTCATCCCCTTCGACCTGATCCCGCGCATCATCCCGGCGGCCGAATGGCGTGCGCTGGAGCGGGGGCTGGTGCAGCGGGCCACCGCGCTCAACCGCTTCATCCACGACGTCTACCACGACCAGGAGATCCTGCGCGCCGGCGTCGTGCCGGCCGAGCAGGTGCTGCGCAACAGCCAGTACCGCCCCGAGATGCAGGGCGTGGATGTCAGCGGCGGGGTGTATGCGCACATCGCCGGCATCGACATCGTGCGTGCCGCCCAGCCTGACGGGAGCGGTCGCTACTATGTGCTGGAAGACAATCTGCGCGTGCCCAGCGGCGTGAGCTACATGCTCGAGAACCGCAAGATGATGATGCGGCTGTTTCCCGAGTTGTTCAGCGAGCATGCCGTGGCCCCCGTGGCTCATTACCCCGACCTGCTGCTCGAGTCGCTGCGTGCCGTCGCGCCGGCCGGCGTGAGCGAGCCCACCGTGGTGGTGCTCACGCCGGGCATGTACAACTCGGCCTACTTCGAGCATGCCTTCCTGGCGCAGCAGATGGGCGTGGAACTGGTCGAAGGCCAGGACCTGTTCGTGAAGGACCGCTTCCTCTACATGCGCACGACGCGCGGCCCGCGGCGCGTGGATGTGATCTACCGCCGCGTGGACGACGACTTCCTCGACCCGCTGGCGTTCCGGCCCGACTCGGTCCTGGGCTGCGCGGGCCTGCTCGACGTCTACCGTGCCGGCAACGTGACGGTGGCCAACGCCATCGGCACCGGGATCGCCGATGACAAGTCGATCTATCCCTATGTACCGAAGATGGTGGAGTTCTACCTGGGCGAGAAGCCCCTGCTGGACAACGTGCCCACCTATCTGTGCCGCGAGCCGCAGGACCTGAAGTACGTGCTCGACCACCTGGCCGACCTGGTGGTCAAGGAAGTGCACGGCGCCGGCGGCTACGGCATGCTGGTGGGGCCGGCGGCCACCAAGGCCGAGATCGAGGCCTTCCGGACGCGGCTGCTGGCCGATCCGGCCGGCTACATCGCCCAGCCCACGCTGAGCCTGTCGACCTGCCCGACCTTCGTCGACAGCGGCATCGCGCCGCGCCACATCGACCTGCGCCCCTTCGTGCTGACCGGCCGGACCGTGCAGATGGTGCCCGGCGGCCTCACGCGCGTGGCGCTCGCCGAGGGCTCGCTCGTCGTCAATTCCTCGCAGGGCGGGGGCACCAAGGACACCTGGGTACTGGAGGACTGACCATGCTTTCCCGAACGGCGGACCACCTCTTCTGGATGGCGCGGTACATGGAGAGGGCGGAGAACACCGCCCGCATGCTCGACGTGAACTACCAGACGCTGCTGATGCCGCGCGGCGCGGCTTCGGCCGAGCTGCTGTGGCGCGGGCTGCTGGGCATCTGCGAGCTGGTGGGCGACTACACCGGGCGCTACGGTGCGATCCACTCCCGCCAGGTGATGCACTACATGGTCTGCGACGAGTGCAACCCCTCGAGCATCCTGTCGTGCCTGCGCGCGGCCCGCGAGAACGCGCGCGCGGTGCGCGGCACGCTCACCACCGAGGTCTGGGAGACGCAGAACCAGACCTGGCTGGAGTTCCGGCGGCTGATCGCCGAGGGGCGCTTCGAGCGCGAGCCGGGCGAGGTGTTCGAATGGGTGAAGTTCCGCTCGCACCTCTCGCGCGGCGTGACCCTGGGCACGATGCTTCAGGACGAAGCCTTCCACTTCCTGCGCTTGGGCACCTTCCTGGAGCGCGCGGACAACACGGCGCGGTTGCTGGATGTCAAGTTCCAGGGCATGGACGGCGACTTCTTCGGCAGCCAGGCCGCCCGGGAGCAGGAGTACGACTTCTACCACTGGTCGGCGATCCTGCGGTCGGTGTCGGGCTTCGAGGTCTACCGCAAGGTCTACCGCGACGTGATCCGGCCCGAGAAGGTGGCCGAGCTGCTGATCCTGCGCCCGGACATGCCGCGTTCGCTGGCGGCTTGCGTGGCCGAGGTGGTGTCCAACCTCACGCACGTGGCCAACGAGCAGTCCGCCGAGACCCGGCGACGCGCCGGACGACTGCATGCCGACCTGCAGTACGCCCGCATCGACGAGATACTGTCCACCGGACTGCACGCCTACCTGACCCAGTTCCTCGACCGCATCGGAGATCTGGGCCGTGGGATCAGCCGCGATTTCCTGGTTCCCATGGCCTGAGAGCCTGGCGCCCGGCCGCCCCGAGCCGGGCGGCTCGACGCCTTGATCGCCAGGCCGTGCTCGTCTAACGAACACGGCCAGGACGTGATGCTGTGCTCGCCCTGCAACGGCTGGGTGGGCTTCCCACATGAATGCGGGGATTGCCGGGCGCGTCCAGGCAACGCATCATGGGTGCCAGATCAGCAGTCAGGGGTCGCCCATGTTTTCCTTCACCAGCAAGTCCAGCCCGCGCACCCCTCGGGCCGCTCGAGGAAACGCCGCGGCGTCTGACGACTCCGGTGTGAGCGCCTCCGGGGACGCGCTGCCGACGCGGCGCATCGAGGGAGCCGCCGAGAAAACCTGGTGGATGGATTCGGCCCACGAGCTCGAAAAGGGCTTGGAGGTGACCGAAATCACCGACCTGCCCGACGATCTGTTCAGTCCGGCCGGCCCGCGCTGACCTGGCGCACCGGGGCCTGGGCCTGCACGGCCTGCGCCACCGCCGAACCGAGTTCGATGACGGCCATCGCGTAGTAGCTCGACCAGTTGTAGCGCGTGATCGCGTAGAAGTTCGACGTGCCCGCCACATAGCTGGGCGCGGCCGCGCCATTTTGCAGTTCCACGAGCGCGAGCAGGCCCGCATGCCCCAAGGCGGCCTCGGGCAGCCAGGCCTGGCGGTCGAGGAATTCCTGGGCGGTGAAGCTGGGCACGATGTCGGGGGCCAGCAGCTCGGCCCGCTGGGCCGTGTCCACGGGCGCGCGCACCTCGAAATGGGTCGGCAGTCCCGGTGTCCAGCCGAACTCGGCCAGGTAGTGCGCGACGCTGCCGATCACGTCGGGCACGCTGCCGTGCAGGTCCACCCGGCCGTCGCCGTCGAAATCCACGGCATAGCGGTTCCAACTGCTGGGCATGAACTGCGGCATGCCCAAGGCACCCGCGTAGGAGCCGCGCAGCGACGCCGGGTCGAGTCCCTCGCTGGCAGCCAGCACGAAGAGTTGGGCCAGTTCCTCGCGGAAGAAGGCGCTGCGGTCGCGCCGACCGGGGGGGAAGTCCAGGCTCAGCGTGGCCAGGGCGTCCAGCGCCCGGAAGCCGCCCATGTGGCGCCCGTAAAGCGTCTCCACGCCGATGATGCCGACGACGACCTCCGCAGGCACACCGTACAAGGCCTCGGCCTTGCGCAGCCAGGCGGCGTGCTCGCGCCAGAACTCGGCGCCGCGGCGCACCCGCTGCGGCTCGATGAAGCGGGTACGGTAGGCCGCCCAGTCCTTGGCCGTGCCGGCCGCAGGGGGCATGATCAGGCGCTGCACCGCGGCGAGCACTCGGGCCTGGGCCAGATGGCCACGCACCCATGTGGCGTCCAGCCCATGGCGTTGGGCGATTTCGTCGGCCAAGGCCATGGCGTCGGCGCGGCCAGCATAGGTGGGTGCGGTGCTTTCGGCAGCCGGCCGCTTGGACGGGGGTTGGGCCGGGGCGGGGGCGGCCCAGGCCAGGATGCAGGCCAGACTCCCGAGGGCGAGAGTCCAGGACAGGCGGGGCAGGCGGTACGAGGTGTCAGGCATGGGGCAAGTGTCGGGCCTGCTGGCGCAGGCGGCGCAGCAGGGCACGCAGCGTGCTGCGGCTCAGTGTAGTGGGCCCGCGCAGCGGTGGCGAGGCCCTGGGGGCGTAGCGCAGGGTCTCCAGCTCCAGCAGCACGGCCTCCACGGCCTGGGCTGCAGGGCCCCAGCGCTTGCGGGCCCGCCGGGCCAGCTCCCGCGGGGCGGTGGTGTCGTCGCTGGCCAACCCGTGCCGGGCCAGCTCGGCGCGCATGCGGCGCAGGGTGGCCAGCCAGGGGTCCACGTGGCGTCTTTCCCACCAGGCCCAGCCCGCACCGGCCAGACTGGCCGCGACCAGCAGGCCCAGCAGCACGAGCACCAGGTCGTGCCAGCTCGGCGAACGCAGGCCCAGATGGCGCAGCAGTTCGAGCTGGCGGCCGCGCGAGTGGTTCAGCACCCACTGATTCCAGGCGGTGTTCAGGGCCTGCCACTGGTGGCGCAGCTGCGCCACCAGGCCGGGGGTGACGTTGCCCAAGGCCGCGGCCAGCAGGCCGGGGGCCGGGCGCAGCGGGGTGTGTCGCACGATGCGGTCGGGGGCGACGGCGGCGGTGGGATCCAGCCGCACCCAGCCCCGTCCGGGCTGCCAGTACTCCACCCAGGCGTGGGCGAAGCTGTTGCGCACCAGGTAGTAGCCGTCTACTGGGTTGCGTTCGGCCCCCTGGTAGCCGGTCACGATGCGTGCGGGCACGTCCAGGGCGCGCAGCACCACGGTGACGGCCGCGGCGAAATGTTCGCAAAAGCCTTCGCGGCGGTCGAGCCAGAATTCGTCGATCGCATGACGGCCTTGCGCGTCTCCGTAGACACCCGGGGTCAGCGTGTAGGTGTAGCCGGCGCTGCGGATGTGGCGCAGCAGGGCCTGCGCCAGGGTGTCGGCATCGGCCTGGGCCAGGCGCGGGTCGCGGCGCATCTCGGCGGCCCAGGCCAGGGTGCGCGGGTTGTAGCCCGGCGGCAGCTCGACATAGTGTCGCAGCCCGGCCACTGGCTCCACAGGGCCGTGCTCGAAGCGCGGATAGGCCGTGGAGCGCAGGCGCAGCCGGTCGTCCAGGGGGCGGCTGGCGGTCCACTGCAGGTCGGCGCGCAGGCGCAGCCGCAGATCCTCGGGCAGGCCGGGCGGCAACCCGGGCGTGAGCTCCGGCAGGGGCAGCACGGCCACCTTGGTGGGCTCCAGCGTGATCTCGTAGTCGATGCCGCTGGCGGCATCCGGGCGCGTGTCGGGGCGCAGCAGGCCGGGCAGGAAGAGGCCGGGCGACAGGGGGCGCCATTCCCGGCCGTCGAACTCGCTGAGCACCGGCCCGCGGAAGTACAGGCTTTCGGGCGGTGGGGCCGGACCGAAGAAGCGCAAGGTCATCGCCACGCTATCGTCCAGGGCCAGCTCGGCCACGCTGCCCAGGCTCAGGCGGTTGGACAGGCCGGTGCGGGCGTCCAGGCCGTCGCCGGGCACGCCCCACAGCGGGGCGATGCGGGGGAACAGCAGAAAGAGCACCACCATGATCGGCGCGCCCAGCAGGCACATGCGCGCGGCCAGCCCCGCCGCCTGGCGCAGGCTGGGCAGGCCCACCGGCATGTGGGCCAGGACCAAGGCGGTGAGCAGACCCCAGACGGCGACCACCATCGCCACCGCCACCGGCAGGGCTTGGGAGTACAGGAAGTGGGTCAGGACCAGGAAGAAGCCCAGGAAGAAGACCACGAAGGCATCGCGCCGCGCACGCAGTTCGAGCGTCTTCAGGGCCACCAGCACGACCAGCAGGGTCACGCCGGCGTCCTTGCCCAGCAGGGTGCGATGGGTCCAGGCCGTGGCAGCCACGGCCAGCAGCAGCCATCCCACCATCACCCAGCGAGAGGGCAGCGCGCGGCCCAGGAGCGCCAGGCGGGCACGCCAGGCGAGCATGGCCGCCGTCAGGCCGGTGCACCACAGAGGCAGGTGACCCGCGTGGGGGGCCACCACCCAGGCGATCACGGCCAGCAGGAACAGGGTGTCGCGCGCCTCGCGCGGCAAGGTGCGCAGTCGCGACCAGGTTGCGACGGGGCGGGGCAGCGAGCGCTGGGGTGTCATGACCACAAGGCCAAGCCTTCCAGGCAGGCACGCTGATGCGCCTGGCCGCGCCCGGGCGGCAGTTCCAGGCCGGGCAGGCGCAGGCCATAGCGCAGGCCGCGCTGCTCGGCCGCCAGCACCCAGGCGCACAAGCGGGACAGGCGTTGCTCGGCATCGGACCCGCCAGCGAGTTGCCAGTCCAGCCAGAGTTCGAGCTGGGCGGTGGCGGCGCCCTCACGGCTGACCAGCTGGTCGGTCTTGGCCACCTTCTTCCACGCCACGCGCCGGGGAGGGTCGCCACGGCGATAGACGCGCACGCCTTCGGTGTCCAGCCCCGACGGGTCCGCGCTGGCGGCCGGGCCACCGGGACGGGCCTGGGGCGGCGGCAGTCCTGGAGGGCGGGGCTCGGGACGGGGATAGACCAGCACCCGGGCGGCGGGTCGCCACAATGTCCAGACCTTGAAGACGCCCAGCGGGAAGCGGGTCTCGATGCGCAGCGGTGGGACGTCCTGCCAGCCGCGCCGGGGTGTCCGGAAGCTCAGATGCACCTGGGCCCTGCCGGCGGCGGGCACGTCCGTCCAGGCCCAGGCAGCCGACTGCGGCCCGGGCGCTGCCACCCGCAGCCCGATGCCATGGCGAGCACGCGGCCGGGTGTGCTGCAGCGTGACCTCGATCTGCGCATCCTCGCCGGCGAAGCAGGGGGCCGGGGGGCGCAGCGACAGGCCCAGGCCGCGCAGAGTGCCATGGGTCATGTGCATGCCCACCACCGCCGCGCCGGCGAGCAGAAAGGTCAGCAGGTAGCCGAGGTTGAGCTGGTAGTTGATCGAGGCCAGCAGCAACACCAGCAAGGTCAGGGCGAACAGGGCCCCGGGGCGGGTGGGCAGGATGTAGACGTTGCGCTGGGTGAGTTGCAGGTTGTCGCTGCGCGGATGGCGCAGGGCCCACCAGCGTTGCCATCGTTCGCGCCAGGGCCGCCCGCGCGCCATCGGGATCGAGGCGCTCATCGGCTCAGGGCAGGGGCACGGCCTCGAGCAGGGCGCGCACCTGCTCCACGCGCCCGCGTCCGCTGCCCGGCAGGGGCTGCAGGCGGTGCGCGATGGTCTGCGGCAGGACGGCCTGGATGTCGTCGGGGGCCACGTAGTCGCGCCGCGCCAGCAGGGCACGAGCACGTGCGGCGCGCAGTACGGCCAGCCCGGCGCGCGGGCTCAGGCCCTCGACGAACCATCGGCCATCGCGTGTGGCGGCGATCAGGTCTTGCAGGTAGTCCAGCAGCGCGGCGGCCGCATGCACCGCTCCCACCGCCTGCTGGGCGGCTAGCAGCTCGGCCGGACTCATCACCGGCTGCAGGCGGGTCAGCACATCGCGGCGATCCTGCCCGGCCAGCAGCTCGCGCTCGGCCGCACGGTCCGGGTAGCCCAGGGTGATGCACATCATGAAGCGGTCGAGCTGGGACTCGGGCAAGGCATAGGTGCCGAGCTGGTCGTTGGGGTTTTGCGTGGCGATCACGAAGAAGGGCGAGGGCAGGGGGCGGGTCTCGCCTTCGACGCTGACCTGGTGCTCCTCCATCGCTTCGAGCAACGCGCTTTGGGTCTTGGGGCCGGCGCGGTTGATCTCGTCGGCCAGCAGCACCTGGGCGAACACCGGGCCGGGGTGGAAGACGAAGGCTTCCTTGCCGCGCTCGTAGACGCTCACGCCCACCAGGTCGGTGGGCATCAGGTCGGCGGTGAACTGCACGCGGGACAAGCGCAGCCCCAGCGACACCGCCAGGGCATGCGCCAGGGTGGTCTTGCCCACGCCGGGCACGTCCTCGATCAGCAAGTGGCCGCCGGCCAGCAGGCAGGCCAGGCAATCGTCCACCTGGGCCGGTTTGCCCACGATGATCGTGTTAATCTGGTCGCGCAGCCGCTGAAGCTGGCTGTGCAAGTCGGGGAAGGCCGGCGCATTCATGGCGCGGACCTTACCCGAAAACGCAAAGACCCCAAGGGGACAAGTTCACGATGGCCACCGGCTATTTCAGTCACCCCGACTGCAGGCGCCACGACATGGGGCCCGGTCACCCCGAATGCCCCGAGCGGCTCGCCGCCATCGAAGACCACCTGATCGCCACCGGACTGGACGTGGCCTTGCAGCGCCGCGAGGCGCCGCTGGCCGACCTGCGTGATCTCGAACGGGCCCACCATGCGGCCTACGTTGCCAACCTCAAGGATTTCATGGAACAGGTGGCCGCCTCGGGGGAACGGCGTGCCGTCGACATGGACACGGTGGTGGGGCCGCACACCTGGACGGCCGCGCTGCGGGCCGCCGGCGCAGCGGTGGCCGCCACCGACGCGGTGATCGACGGTGAGCTGGAGAACGCCTTTTGCGCCGTGCGTCCGCCCGGCCACCACGCCACGCGCAGCCAGGCCATGGGCTTTTGTTTCTTCAACAACGTCGCGGTGGCCGCACGCCACGCACTGGACGTGCGCGGCCTGCAGCGCGTGGCGGTGGTCGACTTCGATGTGCACCATGGCAACGGCACCGAGGACATCCTGGCCGGCGACGACCGTGTGCTGATGGTCAGCTTCTTCCAGCATCCGCTGTACCCCTACAGTGGGGACCAGCCCTCGGCAGGCAACATGTGCAACCTGCCGGTGCCGGCCTACACCAAGGGCATGGACGTGCGCGAACTGATCGAGATGATCTGGATGCCGCGCCTGGAGCGCTTCCGGCCGCAGATGATCTTCGTCTCCGCCGGCTTCGACGCCCACCGCGACGACGACCTGGGCCAGCTCGGCCTGGTCGAGGCCGACTACGAATGGATCACCCGGCGGGTGATGGACGTCGCCGAGCGCCACGCCAAGGGACGCGTGGTGTCCTGCCTGGAGGGCGGCTATCACCTCGGTGCGCTGGCGCGCAGCGTCGCGGCCCATCTGCGCGTGCTGGCCGGGGTGTGAACGGCGCCGCCGTGGCGCGGGGCGCTATGCTTCGCGCCGCGTCCACTACCGGCACTGCGCGATGGCATCTTCCCCTGCTGCTCCCAAAGATCTCCAAGACCTGCTGGCGGCGATCGTCCAGCCCTCCTCGCTGATCGAAACCGGCGTGATCGTGGCTTGCCTGGGGCTGGCCTGGGCCTTGGTGCGGCTTGTGCGCGGCCCGCGCATCCCCGAGGCCTCGATCTGGTTCGGCCGGCGCATCGTCGATGGCGTGTTGTTCCCCGTCGTGGCCCTGGCCCTGGTGTACGGTGCGCGTCTGGCGGCCGAGGGCCTGGTGCCGATCGCCGTGTTCCGCGTGGCCGTGCCGGTGCTGATGTCGCTGGTGATCATCCGCATGAGCGTGCGCGTGTTGTCGGCGGCCTTTCCGGGCTCGGCCCTCATGCGCGCGGCCGAGCGCACGATCTCCTGGCTGGCCTGGATCGCGGTGGTGCTGTGGATCACGGGGGCCCTGCCGGTCTTGCTGGACGAGCTCGAGGGCATCCAGTGGAAGCTTGGCGGCTCCACCCTGACGCTGCGCCAGATCCTCGAAGGCACGTTGTCGGCCGGCTTCGTGATGATGGTGGCCTTGTGGATCTCCGCTGCCATCGAAGCCCGGCTGCTCAAGGGGGCGGTGGGTGAGCGCCTGTCGCTGCGCAAGGCAGCCTCCAATGCAGTGCGCGCACTGCTGCTGTTCGTCGGGCTGCTGGTGGCCTTGTCCTCGGTGGGCATCGACCTGACGGCCCTGTCGGTGCTTGGCGGGGCGCTGGGGGTGGGCATCGGCTTTGGCCTGCAGAAGCTGGCGGCCAACTACGTCAGCGGTTTCGTGATCCTGGCCGAGAGGTCTTTGCGGATCGGCGACTTCGTGCGCGTGGACAACTTCGAAGGCCACGTGACCGACATCACCACGCGCTATACAGTGATTCGTGCTCCCAATGGTCGCGAGTCCATCGTGCCCAACGAGACGCTCATCACCACGCGGGTAGAAAATCTCTCGCTGGCCGACCGCAACGTGCTGCTGTCCACCGTCGTGCAAGTGGCCTATGGCACCGATGTGCAGACCCTGCGCGAACACATCGTGGAGCGTGTGAGGCAGGTGCCCCGGGTGCTGCCCGAGCCCGGCCCCTCGGCCCACCTGACCGCTTTTGCCAGCGACGGGCTGGAGCTGACGGTCTTCTTCTGGATCGCCGACCCGGAGAACGGCCAGGCCAACGTGCGCTCCGGCGTCAACCTCGCGATCCTGGCCCTGTTCCAGGAACGGGGCGTGGAGATCCCCTACCCCCAGCGCGTGGTCCATCTGCGTGCCCCGTCGGCTGGCGAGGGGGAGGCCGGTTCCACCGACTGAAGCCTTGCTATTGCTGCGGGCCGGCGTCGTCCTCGTCCCCGGCGGGGCGCAGCGGAATCGACAGCCCCAGCCGGCGGATGCGCGGGCCGTCCATTTCTCGCACGCTCAGCACCGCCTCGCCCAGCGGCACGCGGTCGCCCACCACGGCGGGGCGGCCCAGTCGACGCGCCACCCACTCCGACAGAGGCAGGTGCGCATCAGGCACCGCCGGTAGCCCGTAGAACTCGCACAGCAGCCCGGTGGGCTGGTGGCCGTCGAGCACGAAGTCGCCGAATACGGCGCGGGTGAGCTCCTCGTCGTCGCGGTCGGGCAGGGCCACCCCGAAGCGCCGGCCGGCCCAACCGATCGTCGTGCCTTGCAGCACCAGCGACACCAGCACGACCACGAAAGCCACCTGGAACAGCAGCATCGCGTGGCTCACGCCGGCCATCAGCGGGAAGATGGCCAGCACGATCGGCACGGCCCCGCGCAGGCCCACCCAAGAGATGAACCACACCTCCCGGGCGGCGAAGCGGAATGGTGCCAGGCACAGCCACACCGCCATGGGACGGGCGACCAGCATCAGGATGGCTGACACTCCCAGGGCCGGCCACGCGCTGTCGAGCAGACCCGAGGGGGTGACCAGCAGCCCCAGCAGCAAAAACATGATGGCCTGCGACAGCCAGGCATAGCCGTCCATCGCCGAGAAGGCCGCACGCACCCGGCGGCCGCCCCGGTTGCCCAGCACCATGCCGAACAGGTAGATCGCCAGGAAGCCCGAGCCCCCGCCCATGCCGGTCAGCGAGAACACCAGCAAGCCCGATGCCGCCAGCAGCAAGCCCATGATGCCCCCGCCGGCATGCTGGCGGGGCAGGCGATGCACGACCTCGCTCATGAGGAACCCGGCGCCCACGCCGATCAGCGTGCCCAGGCCGAACTGCTGTACGAAGGACCACAGCATCATGGCCCATCCCGATCCGGCTTCGGGGGCGGCCGTGATCAAGCTGATGAAGGCCATCGTCAGGAAGACCGCCATGGGGTCGTTCATGCCCGACTCGATCTCCAACGTGGCGGCCACGCGCTCGTTGAGCTGAACGCCCGAGGTCTTGAGCAGGGCGAACACGGCGGCCGCATCGGTCGAGCCGACGATGGCGCCCAGCAGCAGCCCCTGTTGCCAGGGCAGATCCAGCAACAGCATCGCTCCCAAGCCGGTCAGCATGGCCGTGATCAGCACCCCCACGGTGGCCAGCAGCAACGAAGGTTTCAGTCCGGTGCGGAAGGTCGACAGCGAAGTGCGCAAGCCGCCGTCGAGCAGGATCACGGCCAGCGCCACGTTGCCCACCCAAAAGCTGAGCGTGAAGTCGGAAAACTTCAGCCCGCCGGGACCATCTTCGCCGGCCAGGCCGCCGGCGATCAGAAAGATCAGCAGGAACGAGAAGCCGGCCCGTGCCGACAGCATGCCGGCCAGCACGCTGCTGAGCAGCAGGGCCGATGCGATGAGGAGCGGAACATTGATGAAATTGAAATCCATGCGCGGACAGGCGGAGAACCTCAAGCGTAACAGCAGCCCTCCGCCCACCCCGCAGGGGGGCGTCGACTCGCGGCGGCTCGCGCCGGGTCAGGCCCTCAGTGTTCGCCGCGGGGCGTCGATCGACCCGGTCGGGTGGGACTTGCGCAGGTTCAGGCGGCGGCCACGGGGATCTTGCCGATACGGGCCTGCCACTCGCGCGGGCCGGTGATGTGGGCGCTGGTGCCGCCGGCGTCCACGGCCACTGTTACCGGCATGTCGACCACGTCGAACTCGTAGATGGCCTCCATGCCCAGGTCTTCGAAGCCGACGACCTTGGCGCCCTTGATGGCCTTGCTGACCAGGTAGGCCGCTCCGCCCACGGCCATCAGATAGGCGCTCTTGTGCTTCTTGATCGCCTCGATGGCCGCTGGGCCGCGTTCGGCCTTGCCGATCATCGCGATCAGGCCGGTTTGGCTGAGCATCATCTCGGTGAACTTGTCCATGCGCGTGGCCGTGGTCGGGCCGGCCGGGCCCACCACCTCATCGCGCACCGGATCGACCGGGCCGACGTAGTAGATCACCCGGTTGGTGAAGTCCACCGGCAGCTTCTCGCCGCGCGAGAGCATGTCCTGGATGCGCTTGTGGGCGGCATCACGGCCGGTGAGCATCCGGCCGGACAGCAGCAGCGTCTCTCCGGGCTTCCAGCTTGCCACCTCCTCGCGCGTGAGCGTGTTCAAGTCCACCCGGCGGCTCTTGTTGTAGTCGGGGGCCCAGTGGACGTCGGGCCACAGGTCCAGACTCGGCGGCTCCAGATAGGCCGGGCCCGAGCCATCGAGCACGAAGTGCGCATGGCGCGTGGCGGCGCAGTTGGGGATCATCGCCACCGGCTTGGAGGCGGCGTGCGTGGGGTAGGTCTTGATCTTGATGTCGAGCACCGTGGTCAGGCCGCCCAGGCCCTGTGCGCCGATGCCCAGGGCGTTGACCTTCTCGTACAGCTCCAGGCGCAGCTCCTCGAGCTTGTTGCGCGGGCCGCGCTGCTGGAGTTCATACATATCGATGTCCTCCATCAGGGCTTCCTTGGCCAGCAGCATGGCCTTCTCGGCCGTGCCGCCGATGCCGATGCCCAGCATGCCCGGCGGGCACCAGCCGGCGCCCATGGTGGGCACGGTCTTGAGAACCCAGTCCACCAGCGAGTCGCTGGGGTTCATCATCACGAACTTGGTCTTGTTCTCGGAGCCGCCGCCCTTGGCCGCCACCGTCACGTCCACGGTGTTGCCAGGCACCAGCTCCATGTGGATGACGGCGGGCGTGTTGTCCTTGGTGTTCTTGCGCTCGAAGTGCGGATCGTCGAGCACCGAGGCGCGCAGCTTGTTGTCCGGGTTCAGGTACCCGCGGCGCACGCCTTCGTTGATGGCGTCGGCGATGGAGCCGGGGAAGTTGGCGAACCGCACGTCCATCCCGATCTTGAGGAAGACGTTGACGATACCGGTGTCCTGGCAGATCGGGCGGCGGCCTTCGGCGCTCATGCGCGAGTTGGTGAGGATCTGGGCGATCGCATCCTTGGCCGCCGGCGACTCCTCGCGCTCGTAGGCGCGCGCCAGATGGGCGATGTAGTCGGCCGGGTGGTAGTAGCTGATGTACTGCAGGGCGGCAGCCACGCTTTCGACGAGGTCGTCGTGCTGGATCGTGGTGGTCATGGGGCTGGCTGGGGTAGTGGGGCGAAGGGGCAGGGCCCGAGCGAGCCTGCAATTTTAGCGGGCCCACCCGTCGAGCGCGGGGATCAAAACCGATGGAGCTTGCACGGACATGACAAGACGGCGTCGAGCGCCTGAGTGATTGCCACAAGCAGGTGCTGCGGCACATGTTTCTAAAATCAGTCGTTTTTTGCGTGCCGCCGTCGGCTGCGATGGCAGGCGCGTTTTTGCCACACCGATCTGCCTGACACGATGAACCTGCTCGCCACGGTCGTCTTGCTCCCCCTGGTGCTGGGCACCGCCCTGTGCTTCTGGCTGGGCCGCGTCCAGACGCCGGCGCGCCGCCGCGCGACCGCCTGGGCGGCTGGCCTGGTGGCTGCCGCCGCGCTGGGGGGGCTGCTCGAAGGGGCCGCGCCGGTCTTTGCAGGTCAGACCCTGCTCGCCCACTGGCCCTGGGTGCCCGCCATCGGCCTGAACCTCGGTCTGCGGCTGGACGGCCTGGCCTGGATGTTCGCCGCACTGATCAGCGGCATCGGCATCCTCATCGTGCTGTATGCCGCCTACTACCTGCACCCCGACGATCCGGCCGGCAAGTTCTTCAGCACGCTCATGCTCTTCATGGCGGCCATGCTGGGCATCGTGCTGTCGGACAACCTGCTGCTGCTGGTGGTGTTCTGGGAACTCACCAGCATCTCGTCCTTCCTGCTCATCGGTTACTGGGGCCACAAGGAGGAGTCGCGCGCCGGCGCCCGCATGGCGCTGGCGGTGACCGGCGGCGGGGGGCTGGCCTTGCTGGCCGGCTTTGTCGTGCTGGGGCAGATCGCCGGAACCTACGAACTCTCGCAGATGCTCGGTCGTGGCGCCGAGATCCAGGCCCACCCGATGTTCCCGGTGGCGCTCGTCCTCATCCTGCTGGGTTGCTTCACCAAGAGCGCGCAGTTCCCCTTCCACTTCTGGCTGCCCGAGGCCATGGCCGCACCCACGCCGGTGTCGGCCTACCTGCACTCGGCCACGATGGTGAAGGCAGGGCTCTTCCTGCTGGCGCGGCTGTACCCGGTGATCGGCGGCAACGCCCTGTTCGAGGGCATCGTCGCCACCGTGGGCCTCGTCACGATGGTGTTCGCCGCCTTCGTGGCCCTGTTCAAGCACGACCTGAAGGGGCTGCTGGCCTACTCCACCGTCAGCCACCTGGGCTTCATCGCCTTCCTGATCGGCCTGTCCTCGCCGATGTCGGCGGTGGTGGCCATCTTCCACATCCTCAACCACGCCAGTTTCAAGGCGGCGCTGTTCATGACTGCCGGCATCGTCGACCACGAAACCGGCACGCGCGACCTGCGCCGCCTGGGCGGGCTGATGAAGGCCATGCCGTGGATGGGCAGCTTTGCGTTGCTGGCCTCGGCCTCGATGGCTGGCTTGCCACCGTTCAACGGCTTCCTTTCGAAAGAGATGATGTTCGAGCAGGCCGTGCATGCGCAGTTCTGGGGCTCGCTGAGCTGGCTCGTGCCGGTGCTGGCCACCGTCGGTGGGCTGTTCTCGATGGCCTACTCGCTGCGCCTGGTGCATGACGTGTTCTTCAACGGCCCGGCCCGCGAGCTGCCGGCCCATCCGCATGAACCTCCCTGGGGCATGAAGGCGCCGGTGGCCTTGCTGGTGGCGATCTGCATCGCGGTGGGCCTGATGCCGGCACTGATCACCGGGCCGCTGGTGGTGGCGGCGGCCACTGCGGTGCTGGGCGCGCCGGCGCCGCAGTTCCATCCCGCGCTGTGGCATGGCCTGAACCTGCCGCTGCTGATGAGCGTGATCGCCGTGGGCGGCGGCGCGATCTACTACGTCGCCTGGCAGTCCGGCGGGCGGCTGCATCGCCATGAGCCGCGCGCCTTCAGCGGCAAGGCCGTGTTCACGGGCTTCATCGATGGGCTGTTCGGCTTGGCCGGCCGGATCACGGCCGCCATCGAGAACGGTTCTCTGCAGCGTTACCTGGCCTGGATGATCGGCCTGGCGATCGCGCTGGCCGCCTGGCCGTTCTGGCTGCCGGCGGCCGATACGCTGGGAGCCCAGGGACGTGAACTGCTGCCAGCCCCTGCCGTGGCGGTGGCGGTGTGGCTCATCCTGCTGGTGGTCGGGGTGGCGTTGCTGAGGGCTCACCGCCAACGGTTCACGGCGGTCATCCTGGCTGGCGCGGTGGGCCTGGTGAGCTCTCTGGCTTTCGTGGCCTTGTCGGCACCCGACCTGGCCATGACGCAACTGTCGGTCGATGTGGTCAGCACGGTGCTGCTGCTGATGGGCTTGGCGCTGTTGCCGCAGACCACGCCAGCGGAGTCGAGTGCGCGACGCCGATGGCGTGATGCCGTGCTGGCCGCCGCCGGCGGCGGCGGTGTGGCATGGGTGGCCTGGCTCATGCTCACCCGAGACCATGAGTCCATCTCCTGGTACTTCCTCGAGAAGTCCCTGCCCGAAGGAGGCGGCACTAACGCGGTGAACGTCATCCTCGTGGACTTCCGCGGCTACGACACCTTCGGTGAGATCACCGTACTGGGCATCGCCGCTGTCGGTGTGCTGGCCTTGCTCGAGGGCTTGCGCGTGCATCGCCCGGCGCTCGACCCGCAGGGACGACCCTGGAGCTACAGCCAGGAACCCTTGATGCTGCGCGTGGTGGCCCGTCTGGTGTTGCCGCTGGCCCTCGTGGTCAGTGCCTACATCTTCTGGCGCGGGCACAACCTGCCCGGCGGCGGCTTCATCGCCGGCCTGATCACCGCTGTGGCCCTGGTGCTGCAGTACATGGCCCTGGGCCAAGCCCGCGCCGAGGCTTTACTTCGAGCCGCCGCCGGCCGCCGCTTCGTGCGCTGGATCGGCCTGGGGCTGGGCATTGCGTGGCTCACGGGGGTGGGCGCCTTCTTCTTCGGTGAACCCTTCCTCACCAGCGCTCATGGCCATCCAGTGGTGCCCGTGCTGGGTGAGTTGCCGCTGGCGACCGCGGCCCTGTTCGATCTCGGGGTCTACATCACGGTGGTCGGTGCCACGATGCTGATGTTGTCGGTGCTGGGGGCGGCCAGCAAGGAAACGTCCAAGGACAAGGGAGTGAGCGCATGACGATGGAATTCCTCGTGGCCACCGGCATCGGCTGGGTGACGGCCTGCGGCATCTATCTGATGCTGCGTGGGCGCACCTTCCCGGTGGTGATCGGCCTGACCCTGCTGGGATATGCGGTCAACGTTTTCATCTTCGCGATGGGCCGGTTGTGGAGCGCCGCGCCGCCGATCCTCACGCCAGGCGCACAGGTGGCCGACCCGCTGCCTCAAGCCTTGGTGCTCACCGCCATCGTGATCGGCTTTGCCACCACGGGTTTCGTGATCGAAATGGCCCTGCGCAGCCATCACGAGTCCGGCAGTGACCACGTCGATGGTCATTCTGACGAGTCGGGGCGGGCATGAACTGGTTCAGCGAACACCTGCCCATCCTGCCGGTGCTGTTGCCTTCCATCACCGCCATCGTCTTGCTGCTGATCGGAGACCACGGGGGCGACGCCCACGGCAGCCATGGGCATCACAAACTGCTGTGGGCGCGACGCATCGCGCTGGCGTCGACGGTGCTTGGGCTGGTCATCGCCGCACGCCTGGCCATCGAGGCCGGTCATGGTGAGCTGCGCGTCTACAAGGTCGGCGACTGGCCGGCACCGTTCGGGATCCTGGTGCTGATCGACCGTCTGGGCGCGCTGATGCTGCTGCTCACCGCCTGCGTCGCACTGCCGGTGTTGTGGTACGCCACTGGGGGCTGGGATGCCCGTGGGCGGTACTTCCACGCCATTTTCCAGTTCCAGCTCATGGGCCTGAATGGGGCCTTCGTCACCGGCGACCTGTTCAACCTTTTCGTGTTTTTCGAGGTCTTGCTCATCGCTTCTTACGTGCTGATGGTGCACGGCCAGGGCAGGGAACGCTTTCGCGTGGGCGTGCACTATGTGGTGCTCAATCTCGCGGCTTCTGCCCTCTTTTTGATCGGTGTGGCACTGATTTATGCCAAGACAGGCACCCTCAACCTGGCAGATCTGGCACTGCGCGTGCCCAAAGTGACGGCGCCGGAGTCGGTGGTCCTGCAGGCTGCGGCGCTGGTGCTGCTGGTGGTGTTCGGCTTCAAGGCGGCCTTGATGCCGCTGGCGATGTGGCTGCCGGCAACCTACGCCGCGTCCAGTGCACCGGTGGCGGCGCTGTTTGCCCTCATGACCAAGGTCGGCGTGTATGCCATCGTCCGGGTTCACGGTGTGGTTTTTGGTGCAGGGGCCGGCGATGCCGCCCTCACCGTGGAGCCGGTCTTGCTGCCGCTGGCCCTGATCACGAGTGCGTTGGGGGTGGCTGGGGCGCTGGCGGCGCGCACGCTGCCGCGCCTGGTGGCCTGGCTCACGGTGGCTTCGGTCGGTACCGTACTGGCCGGCCTGGGCCTGTTCTCGGCACAGGCTTGGTCTGCGGCGCTGTACTACATGCTCAACAGCACACTGGTCACGGCCGGGCTGTTCCTGCTGGCCGAACTCGTCGGCGCTCAGCGCGGCGAAGCGGCCACGCGACTCGTTCCGGCCTCGCCGGTGGCGCAACCGGCGCTGCTGGGCTTGATGCTGCTGCTGGCGGCCGCTTCCACGGCGGGCTTGCCGCCTCTGCCGGGTTTCATCGGCAAGCTGATGATTCTCGAGGCGGCCAGTCACCATGCCTGGCACGCCACCGTGTGGAGCGTGGTGCTGGGGGTGGGCTTCCTCACGTTGGTGGGGCTGGCGCGTGCTGGCAGCATTCTGTTTTGGCACGTGCGGGACGACCTGCCCGCTGGCGCCGCCGCTGGCGCCAGTGCCAAGCTGGTTCTGGCCACGCTTGCTTTGCTGGCTGCCAGCGTGGCGTTGAGCGTGCTGGCTGCCCCCGTGCAACGCTACACCCAAGCCGCGGCTGAGCAGCTCACCGACCGGGCTGCCTATGCCCGCGCCGCCTTGAGCGAATACGGTGGCGAACGGGCCGAGACGACCCGCCCCTACCGTTCGCGGCCGGAGACCCCACGATGAACCGTCCCACATCTTCCGCTCCACGCGCGGCCCGCCCCCCTCGGGAGACGATCGGCCCCGGGCGTTGGGCAGCTCACCCCGTGCTGTCCCTGTTGTTGGCTGCCGTGTGGTTGCTGCTGCAGGAAAGCCTGGCACCGGCGCATATCGTCGCGGCCCTCGTACTGGGGCTGGTGGTGCCGCGGCTCGTGCATGGTCTCCTCGGGCCTGCGACGCACCTGCACAAGCCGATGCTGGCCCTGCGCTTCGTGTTCATCGTGTTGTGGGACATCGTGGTGTCCAACTTCATCGTTGCGCGCATCGTGCTGTCGCCTTCGTCAACCCCCCGCCCGGCCTGGGTGCGCGTGCCGCTGGAGCTGCAGCAGCCGGGGGCTATCACACTGCTGGCCACGATCATCACCACCACGCCGGGCACGGTATCGTGCATCGTCGACGACGAGCGGCATGAGATCCTGGTGCACGCGCTCGACTGCGCCGACCCTCAGGCGCTTGCCGAGCAGATCAAGCAGCGCTACGAGCAACCGCTGATGGAGATCTTCGGATGAACGGATGGCCCCTGATCGACTGGGCGCTCAACTTCGCTTTCGCGGCGGTGGGTTTGGCCCTGGTGCTGTGTGCATGGCAGCTGCTGCGCGGACCGGAGAAACCCGACCGGGTGCTGGCCCTGGACACGATGTACATCAACGTGGTGGCCCTGGTGATTCTCTTCGGCATGCGCTTCGGCACGGAGCTGTTCTTCGAAGCCGCGCTGATCATCGCTTTGTTGGGATTCGCCTCCACGGTGGCGCTGGCGCGCTACCTGTCCCGCGGCGACGTGATCGAGTGAGGTGGACGATGTGGAACGAACTTCATTGGGCCGTGCAGGCGGTGATCGCGCTGATGCTGGTGGTCGGCGGTGTGTTCGCTTTGGTGGGCGCCGTCGGGATGCTGCGCTTTCCCGACTTTTACATGCGACTGCATGCGCCGACCAAAGCCACGACCCTGGGGGTGGGTGGTGTGCTCGTGGCCAGCATGGCCAGCAACTGGGCCGAGGGTCGCTACAGCCTGCATGAGCTGCTGATCACGCTGTTCCTCTTCGTTACCGCCCCGGTGTCGGCCAATCTTCTGGCCAAGGCGGCGATGCACCTGCGCAGCCCGTCCAAGGCGCCGGTGCCCGACGACCAGCCTCGCCCCTGATCAACCCCGGTCGGGCAGGCCATCGATGCGGGGGGCGGCATCGATATCGGTCTGGGGGTGTCCTTCGCGCACTGCTGCGCGGGCCAGCAAATGCGAGGCCACCGGCAGCGTGACGACCAGAAACACCAGGATCGCCAGCAACCGCCAAGTCCAAGCCGCATCCTGCGCCCATCCTGCTGCTCCCAGACACACGCAGGCCAGCGCCAGCGTGCCCGCCTTGGTGGCGGCGTGCTGGCGTGCCAGGGCATCGGGCAGGCGCACGACTCCCCATGCGGCCACCAACAACAAGGCGCCGCCGGCCAGCAGCAGCAACGCTGCCAGGATCTGCAGCAGCCCGTTCATCGCGGTGCCTCCCTGGCATCGTCGCGGGCAGCGCGGTCGATCAGGCGAGCCCAGCCGATCGTGGCGACGAAGCCGACCAAGGCCAGGCCGATCCCCACGTCCAAAAAGACGGTGCGTGAAGTGGCCAGCGACGCGGCCACGCACAGGGCCACGCCGGCGGCCAGCAAGATGTCCAGCGCCACGACACGGTCCGCGTGCGTGGGCCCCTTGACGATGCGCACGGCGGCCAGCGCCGAGGCGGCCAAGGCACTGAGGACGAGCAGGTGGACGATCATGCCGAGGCCTTTCCGAACAGGATGACGAGGGAACGCTCGAAGTCATGCCGGATGCTGGCGACGGCACCCGCGGCGTCGGAGGTGTCGAGCATGTGCAGCAACATCTCGTGGCGCTCCATGTCGATGTCGATGGTGGTGGTGCCCGGCGTGAGCGAGATCATGCAGCCCAGCAAGGCAGCGCCTTCCTCACTCATCGGGGCAAAGCGCATGCGGATGAAGCCCACCGGCGGGCGTTCGCCGGCAGGGCCGCTGGCGCGCAGGATCACGCGCACGGTCTGCCAGCCCGAGACGACCACGGCGCGCACGAAGCGCAGTAGCAGCGTCAAGCTGACCAGGGGGTGGCGTAGGATGGCCATCGATCTTCCTCCTCGGGGCCTTCAGCGACCGAAGCTGGCCACCGCAGCCTGGGCGTAGCCCAGCAGGTTCTGGGGCGACAGACTGATCCACAGCGTCACGGCGGCCAGGCAGGCCGTGGCCAGGTAGGCGGCCTTGAGCCGAACGCGTGCCGGCCGCCAGGTCTCCTCGGGATGGGCCTTCCAGAAGGCCTCCATCCAGATCTTCATCATCGAATACAGCGTGAGCACGCTCACCAGCAGGGCGGCCACGGTCCAGACGATGCGTTCCTGCGCGATGGCCTCGCGCAGGATCAGCAGCTTGGCCCAGAAGCCCGACAGTGGCGGGATGCCCACCAGAGACAGTGCGGGAATCAGGAACAGCACGGCCAGCAGCGGCTTGAGCGCATACAGCCCGCCGATGCGGCGCAGGTCGTAGCTGCCGGTGAGCGCCCAGACGATGGCGCCGATCAGAAAAAGGTTGGCCTTCACTACGATGTGGTGCACGGTGTAGAAGAGCGTGGCTGCATGACCCTCGGGTGTCGCCAGCGCAATGCCCAGCAGGATGTAGCCGATCTGGCTGATGATGTGGAAGGCCAGGATGCGACGGATGTCCCAGTGGTAGGCGGCCCCTAGCACGCCGGTGATCATCGTCGCCGCAGCGATCCAGCCCAGAGCCTCGTAGAGCACTTGCGGCGCTGGGCTGAACACGTCGCCCAGCGTGCGCAGCACGGCGTAGACCCCGACCTTGGTGAGCAGGCCTGCAAACAGGGCCAGCACCGGTGCGGGCAGAGTGTGGTATGACGCCGGCAGCCAGGCGAAGAGCGGGAAGGCGCCCGCCTTGATCAGGAAGGCGAGCGTGAGCGCAGCCAGCAGGGCCAGGCCCAGGGCTGGCGGCCACTGCGCCGAGGCCTCGCCCAGTGCCGCGAAGTTGAGGTGGCCGGTGGCACCGTAGATCAGGCCCACGCTCATCAGCAGCAGCATGGTGCCGAAGAGATTGAGCGCCAGGTACTTGAAGGTGCCGTCGAGTTGATCGACTCGCCCGCCGATGGCGAACAGCCCCACCGAGCAGATCAGCATCACTTCGAACCACACATACAGATTGAAGAGGTCGGCCGTGCAGAACGAGCCGCCCACGCCGGCCAGCACGCCGTGCACCAGCGGCAGCAACAAGGGGTGGCGCGGTCCAGGGTCTGCGTCGCTCAACAGGAAAAGCAGCGAGGCCACGCCCATCAGGGCGGTGATCAACACCAGCACAGCGCCGGTGCCGTCCACCACGAACTCGATGCCATAGGGCGCCGCCCAGCCACCGAACTGGGCCACGGCCGGTGTGCCGGAAGAGGCCTGTGCCACCAGCAGCAGGGCACAGACGGTCAGGGCTGCGACGCCGGCGAAGCTGATGGTTTGCTGCACCCCGGGGCGCCTCTGCGCGACCGTGGTGAGCATGGCCGTGCCCAGCGGCACCAGCACCGGCGCCACCGCCAATGCACTCGTGCTCATGCGGCCCCTCCGGCGCGGACGTCGGCCTCCCGCGTGGGCAGTGGCGGCTTGACGGGGTCGGCCGGCTCGGGCTCGGCCTCGCGCAGCGCCAGCGCGTCGTCGGTGCGCGCGCGCTCGATCAGGCGCAACACCAGCACCAGCGAGAAGCACACCAGCGCAAAGCCGATCACGATCGCCGTGAGCACGAGCGCCTGGGGCAGGGGGTTGGCCGCCTGCGCCAGCACGCTCTCACCCAGGGGCACCACAGGAGGTTGGGTCGGGCCGATGCGGCCCGCGGAGAACAACACGAGGTTGGCCCCCGCGCCCAGCACCGCCAGACCCAGCACGCAACGCAGCACGTCGCGCGAGAGCGCCAGGTACAGGCCCAGAGCCAGGGACATCCATACGGCAACGGCCAGCAGCCAGATCATGGTCAGGTCTCCCGGGATCTCTTGGATGAAGGCTCATCGATGTCGATGAGCGCCAGGGCATAGCCGGCCAATGCACCCCACACGCACAGGTACACCCCGATGTCGAACAGCAGCACCGTGGAGATCTTGAGCTCGGTGAACCCGAGGTTGAGACTGCCCCACCAATGGGTCAGGAAAGCCTGTCCCTGCCCGAGGGCCGGCAGACCCGACAGGCCGGCCACCAGTACGCCCAGAGCTGCCAGGGTCACCGGTGAGCCCGTGGGCAGGCGGCGCGCCGCCTCGGCCGGCGAGCGCGCGAGCCCCCACAGCACCGAGGCGCTCACGGCCACCAGCCCACCGATGAAGCCGCCGCCGGGCTCGTTGTGGCCGCGCAGCAGCACCCACAGCGACGCTGCGAGGATGACCCAGTAGAGTCGCCGGGCCACCACGTCGAGGATCACGATGCGCGGATTCATCGGCGGCCCTCCTGCGCTGCCGCCGGGGCGCCGCGCAGGCTGCGCAGCAGCGGTAGCGCCGCCAGGAAGGACAGCGCCACCACGGCGATCTCGCCCAGGGTGTCCAGCGCGCGGAAGTCGACCAGGATCACGTTGACCACATTGCGGCCGAAGGCCTCGGGCACGCTACGCTCGGCGAAGAACTCCGACAGCGAGGCATCGAAGGGGGCAGCCAGGGTCAGCAGCAGCAAGGCGGTGACCAGCGTCGCGAACGCCGCGGACACCAACGCGGCTCCCGGGCGCCATGGCGGTTCATCGAGGGACATCGGACGCCCCAAGCGCTTGAGCTTGAGCAGCACGGCAGCCACCACGACCACAAAGACGGTTTCCACCGTGAACTGCGTGAAAGCCAGGTCCGGGGCACCCGAGAACAGGAACAGGGCAGCGCTGCCATAGCCTACCAGTCCGCTGGCCAGCAGCAGGGGCAGGCGCTCGCGCAGCAGGGTCGCCGCTGCGCTGCCCAGGGCGATCAGGGTCACCGAGCCAGCAATGCCCCAGGACCACTCGCCCGGTGGCGGACCGGGCAAAGTGAGGAGCGCTGGCCCCAGCGCCCCAAGCAGGCCAAGCGAGACGGTGAGGGCCGTCAGTGCCATGTAGCCAGGCAGGCGGCCATGCTGCAGCTTGCGCGTGCTGCGCGCTGCGAGCGTCGGGATGGCCGCCACCAGCCGTTCGTACTGCGACGCCATGCCGATGGAGCCGACGCGGCGGCCCACGGTTTCGAACAGACGATGCAGCGGATCCCACAAAAAGTAAACGGCCGCGCCGATCAACAAAGTCACCGCGAGCGACCCCAGCGAGGGCCCGATCTCCAGCGATAGGCTGATGACGGTGGCCTGCGTCCCGGGCGTCATCGCGACGGCAGCCAGTGCAAGGAGGTCGTCGGCATAGAAAGGGAACAGGCCCAGCACGATGCCCAGGCTGGCGAGGATCAGCGGCGGCAGCACCAGGGCTGGCCCACCCTCGTGGGCTTCGGGGGTTTCGTTGGTTCCGGGGTGCCGCCAGAACACACGCACCGCGGCGACGCCGGCCACCGCCACCGCGATGGCGCCGAACACCGTATTGGCGGCGCGGGCGAAGGCGAAGACATCGTCGGCGCTCTTCACCTCCAGGATCACGTCCTTGACGATGTAGCCGAACGACAGCGGCATCCCGGCCATCGACATGCCGGCCAGCAAGGCCGCCGCGGCCGTGAAGGGCATGGAGTTGCGCAGCCCTCCCAGCCGGTCGATCACCCGCGTGCCGGTGCCGTGGTCGATATTGCCCGCGACGAAGAATAGCGGGGCCTTGTACAGAGCGTGGGCCAACAGCAAAGCGCCCACCGCCACCGTGGCGCCCTCACCGCGCAGACCGATCAACACCACCAGCGTGCCCAGCGTGGCCACGGTGGACCACGCCAGGATGCGCTTGAGGTCGCGCTCGCGCAGGGCCAGCGCCATGCCCCAAGCCGCGGTGATCGATCCCGCTGACTTGAGCGCGATTTCCCACAGATCCCACTCGCCGAACGCCGGGTCCAGGCGGGCCAGCAGGTAGACCCCCAGCTTCACCATCGTGGCCGAGTGCAGGTAAGCCGACACCGGCGTAGGCGCCGACATGGCATTGGGCAGCCAAAAATGGAAGGGAAACTGCGCACTCTTGGTGAACGCCCCGACGAGGATCAGCACCAGGGCCGTGGTCAGAGCCGGTGTGGCCTCTTCGTAGGGGATACGCTCGATGAGCGTGGACAGCGAATAGCTGCCCATCACGTGCCCGAGCAGCAGCAAGCCGGCGAGCAAGGCGAGTCCTCCCGTGCCGGTCACCAAGAAGGCCTGCTGGGCCGACTTGCGGCTGGACAGCTCGGTGTGGTTGAACCCCACCAGCAAGAAGGAGGTGAGGCTGGTCAGCTCCCAGAAGACGAACAGCACGACGAGGTTGTCGGCTGTGACGCAGCCGATCATCGCCAGCATGAAGACGATCAACAGCACATACAGACGAGTCTGCTGAGGGTGCCCGTCCAGGTAGCCGCCTGCATAGACGAAGACGGCGACCCCCACGCCGGTGATCATCAACAGCATCAGGGCCGACAGGCCGTCGATGCGCCATGCGAAGTCGATGCCCAGGGAGGGAACCCAGTCGATCTGTCCCTGCAAGGGCAGGGTCTGGGTGCTCAGCAGCCAGAGCACCCATGCAAGGGCCACCACGGCAGCGGCGATGAACATCCCTTTGCCCGCGGGCCCCAGGCCGCTGGAATCCGGGTGCGGGCGAGCTGATGCGCTTGTCGTCATGTGGGCCATCAGGCGAGAGCGTCCGGCAAGGCCGCGCGAACGCGTCGTCGCGCAGGGCTTGGCAAAAGACGAACGCGACGCGGCGTTGCCGCGACGCACAATCCCGGCATGGAGCCGATCCGCGGCGCGGAAGTTCCCGCCATCGGCTCAGGTTCCGGGCGGGGGCGTCTGGGGGTGCGAGCGCGGCCGCCAAAGTAGCCACACCACAAAATAGCCCAGCACCGAGCTGCTCACGGCCAGCACGGCCAGGCCCAACACCAGCGGGGCCCCGGTGGATTGGATCGACTGCCACAGCGCCTGCCACCACCCCTGCTGGGCAGCCAAGGTCTCCACATGAGCCTCCAGGGCCTGGGCCACCACGGCGCCTCGCCCGTCTCCCAGGATCCAGCGGCCGATCTGGTAAGCCAACCAATACACCGGCGGGAAGGTGAAGGGATTCGTCACCAGGGTGGAGGCAGCCGCCACCGCGACGTTGGCCCGCAGGAAGATCGCCGTCACCACAGCGAAGAGAAACTGGGCAAATGGCAGCATGAAGCCGAAGAACAAGCCGATGCCCACCGCGCGGGCGACGCTGCTGCGGTCCAGGTGCCACAGATGTTCGTCTTGAAGGCGGTGCGCCACCGGGCGCAACCAACGCGACGCCAGCAACTGCTCACGGGTGGGCAGCCAGCGCTTCATGGCCTGTCCTCAATGCGTGTCGGACGGGGAGCTGTGACTCATCAGCCGGTCGGCCAGGGCGATCGCCAGGGCCGAGAACAGGAAGGCGATGTGGATCAAGGTCTGCCAGATCAGCACCTTCTCGTCATAGTTGGCGGCATTGATGAAGGTCTTCAGCAGGTGGATGGACGAGATCCCGATGATGGCGGTGGCCAGCTTGACCTTCAGTACCGAGGCATTCACGTGGCTGAGCCACTCCGGCTGGTCCGGGTGCCCCTCCAGATGCAGGCGGGAGACGAACGTCTCATAGCCACCCACGATCACCATGATCAGCAGGTTGGAGATCATCACCACGTCGATCAGCGCCAGCACCACGAGCATGATGATGGTCTCGTTCAGCGCGGTCACCTGGGCGTCGGCCTTGTAGCCGATGCTGGTGACCAGCTTGTCCAGCGCTGCCTGACTGCCGAAGGCGGCTTCGAGCAGATGAACCAGCTCCACCCAGAAATGGAAAACGTAGACCCCCTGGGCGACGATCAAGCCCAAATAGAGCGGCAGTTGCAGCCAGCGGCTGGCAAAGATCAGTTTGGGCAGCGGGCGCAGCCGGGTGGCCCGGGGGTCGGGAATGGCGCTCATCGATGGCCTAGGGATACTACGGAATGTCGTGGATTCTAGGGCCGGCAGACACTTGCATCCGAGCCCGCACGACCGTCGGTCCTGCAGTATTTCAAACCTTTGAGTCGATTGCATGTCCGGGCGATACCTAGGCGCTGCCAACCGTAAAGTAAGCCCGTCGTAAGAGCGTCTCTCTAACGTTTCGTACCCAGCGGATTGACCCCTCATCCACAGGAGACACACCCATGTCCGACCCGCAGAGCAAGCTCTATCCCCCGCCCGCCCAAATCGTCGCCGGCGCGCATGTGTCTGGCATGGCGGCCTACGAAAAGCTCTGCGCCGAGGCCGAGGCCGACTACGAAGGCTACTGGGCCCGCCTGGCGCGTGAGATGGTGAGCTGGAACCGCCCCTTCACGAAGGTGCTGAACGACAGCAACGCCCCGTTCTTCAAGTGGTTCGAGGACGGCACGCTCAACGCCTCGTACAACTGCCTGGACCGCAACGTCGAGCGCGGCCTGGGCGACAAGGTGGCCATCATCTTCGAGACCGATGACGGCAAGGTCACCCGAGTCACCTACCGCGAACTGCTGGAGCGCACCTGCCGCCTGGCCAATGCGTTGAAGGCCCAGGGTGTGAAAAAGGGCGACCGGGTGGTGATCTACATGCCCATGTCGGTCGAAGGCGTGGTGGTCATGCAAGCCTGCGCTCGCATCGGCGCCACCCACTCGGTGGTCTTCGGTGGTTTCTCGGCCCAGTCGTTGCGCGACCGCATCCAGGATGCCGGCGCCGTGATGGTGCTCACCGCCGACGAGCAAGTGCGCGGCGGCAAGCACCTGCCGCTCAAGGCCATCGTCGACGAGGCTCTGAGCCTGGGTGGCTGCGAGAGCATCCGCAAGGTCATCGTCTACCGCCGCACCGGCGGCAGCGTCGCCTTCGACCCGGCGCGCGACCTTTGGCTGCACGAGGTCACACAGAATCAGCCCGCCACCTGCGAGCCCGAATGGGTCGAAGCCGAGCACCCGCTCTTCTTGCTCTACACCTCGGGCTCCACCGGCAAGCCCAAGGGCGTGCAGCACAGCACCGGCGGCTACCTGCTGCATGCCGCGCTCACCACCAAGTGGACCTTCGACCTCAAGGACAACGACATCTTCTGGTGCACGGCCGACATCGGCTGGGTCACCGGCCACACCTACATCACCTACGGCCCCCTGGCCCTGGGCGGCACCGAGATCGTCTTCGAGGGCGTGCCCACCTTCCCGGACGCCGGCCGCTTTTGGCGCATGATCCAGGACCACAAGGTCACGATCTTCTACACCGCCCCCACGGCCATCCGCTCGCTCATCAAGGCGGCCGAGAGCAACGAGGCGGTGCACCCGAAGCGCTACGACCTCTCCAGTTTGCGCATCCTGGGTTCGGTGGGCGAACCTATCAATCCTGCAGCCTGGGAGTGGTACCACGCCAACGTGGGTGGCGGTCGCTGCCCCGTCGTCGACACCTGGTGGCAGACCGAGACCGGCGGCCACATGATCACCCCGCTGCCCGGCGCCACCCCGTTGGTCCCGGGGTCGTGCACGCTGCCCTTCCCGGGCATCGCTGCAGCCATCGTCGACGAAACCGGCCAGGATGTGCCCAACGGGCAAGGCGGCATCCTGGTCATCAAGAAGCCCTGGCCCAGCATGATCCGCACCATTTGGGGGGATCCGGAGCGGTTCAAGAAAAGCTATTACCCGGCCGAGCTCAAGGGCTACTACCTGGCCGGCGACGGTGCCAGTCGCGACGCTCAGACCGGCTACTTCACCATCACCGGTCGCATCGATGACGTGCTCAACGTCTCGGGCCACCGCATGGGCACGATGGAGATCGAATCCGCCCTGGTGAGCTGCACCGAGCTGGTGGCCGAGGCCGCGGTGGTGGGCCGCCCCGACGAGACCACTGGCGAAGCCATCTGCGCCTTCGTCGTACTCAAGCGCCCCCGTCCCACCGGCGAGGAAGCCAAAAAGATCGCCAATGAGCTGCGCAATTGGGTGGCCAAGGAGATCGGCCCCATCGCCAAGCCCAAGGACATTCGCTTCGGCGACAACCTGCCCAAGACCCGTTCGGGCAAGATCATGCGCCGCCTGCTGCGCTCCATCGCCAAGGGCGAGGCCATCACCCAGGACACCAGCACCCTGGAGAACCCCGCCATCCTCGATCAGTTGGCGCAGTCCAACTGATCGAGGCGCCGCGGCAGCGGCGAGCGCGCAGCGCTGAGTGGGGACGGGGAGCACTCATGTCGCGCAGCGACGTGAGGTGCTCACCAGAACCCCGCCATCCTCGATCAGTTGGCGCAGTCCAACTGATGCCTTTCGCGGGCGCTAGACTGGCGGCCCCACCGCCTTTCCTGTCTTGCGCCCGTGCCTGCTCCTACTGCCCTGATCGACTTCATCGCGCCGGTCGAGGGGGCGGCGCGAGAGCGCTTCGCCTTCTTCGACCCGCTGGCGGTGCTCCAGGCGCACACGCTGGACGAGGTGCTGCCCATGTTGGAACGGGTCGAGGCCGAAGCCCGGCAGGGCCGATGGTGTGTAGGCTTCGTCGCTTACGAGGCGGCGCCGGCCTTCGATCGCGCGATGCAGGTCCATCGGCCCGAAGGACGGCTGGCCTGGTTCGGGGTCTTCGACCATGCCCAGCCCTGGCCTGCCCTCCCGCCCCATCGGTACGAGCCTTTGTCCTGGACGGCCGGCATCGATCGCGCCGGCTTCGACCAGGCGATTGCACGCATCCACGCTGCCATCGCCGAGGGCGAGGTCTACCAGATCAACCTCACCGCGCCATGGCGCAGCCCCTTCGCGGGCGAGCCCCTGGCGCTGTTCCAGGCCTTGCTGCGCGCCCAGCCCGACGGCTATGCCGCCTACCTCGACACCGGCACGCAGCAGGTGCTGTCGGTTTCCCCCGAACTCTTCTTCGACTGGCGCGACGGCCGTCTCCTCTCGCGACCGATGAAGGGGACGGCCCCCCGGGAGGCAGACCCGCAGGCCGATGCACGCCGAGCCGACCATCTGCGCACCAGCGAGAAGGAACGCGCCGAGAACCTGATGATCGTCGACCTGATCCGCAACGATCTCTCGCGCGTGGCCCAGCCGCACAGCGTCCAGGTGCCCCGTCTGTTCCATACCCAGGCCCTGCCGACCGTCTGGCAGATGACGTCGGACGTGGTCGCGCGCACCCGGGCGGGGGTTGGGCTGGTCGACATCTTCCAGGCGCTCTTTCCCTGCGGCTCCGTCACCGGCGCACCCAAGCTGCGCGCCATGCACTGGATCTCGCAACTCGAAGCCGGCCCGCGTGGCGTCTACTGTGGGGCGGTGGGAGTGGTGCGCCCCGGCGGCTCGGCCACCTTCAACGTGCCCATCCGCACCGTGAGCCTGCGTTGCGGCGAGGCCCGTTGCGGCATTGGCAGCGGCATCACGGCCGATGCGCAGGCGGCCGGTGAATGGGCGGAATGGCGCAGCAAGCAGGCCTTCCTCGCGCGGGCACAGTCGCCCTTCGAGCTGCTGGAGACCATGAGGCTGGACGCGGGCCGCTTGGCGCATCGGGACGAGCATCTGTCGCGCATGGCCGCCGCCGCGCGGCATTTCGGGTTTGCCTGGCAGCCGCAGGTGGCCGCCCAGGCCCTGGACCGGCTGGTCGCCGCACACCCCGAAGGTCTGTGGCGCGTCAGGCTGCTGGCCGGGGCCGACGGATCCTGCCGGGCCGAGGCCTTCGCGCTGCCGGATGTGGTGCAACCAGTGCGGGTCCGGCTCGCCGAGCGACCCTTCGAGGCGGCCGGCAGCGAGTTCGTGCGCTTCAAGACCACGCGGCGCGCGCACTACGACGCTGTGGCCCCCACCGATCCGGCGGTCTTCGACACCTTGCTGTGGAACGAGGCCGGCGAACTGACCGAGTTCACCCGCGGCAATGTCGCTGTGAAACTGCAAGGCCGCTGGGTCACGCCGCCGCTGTCGTGCGGCCTGCTGGGTGGCATCGGCCGGTCGATGGCCCTGCGCGAGGGCCGCCTGGTCGAGCAAGTGGTGCACCTCGACGAGCTGGCCCGGGCGCAAGGGCTGGCCTTCCTCAACAGCTTGCGCGGCTGGCTGGTCGCCGAACTGCTCCCCTGAAAAGACGACACCCCGCCGGGGCGGGGTGTCGGTTCAGGGTTCAGGTCTGTCGCGCAGCGCGGATCACTTGTGCGTCAGGATCCACTGCACCAGGGTTTTGGCATCGGCCTCGCTGACCGAGGCGTTGGCCGGCATGGGGACTTGGCCCCAGACACCCACCCCGCCCTTGATGACCTTCTGGGCCAGCTTGTCGACGGCATCCTTCTGGCCAGCGTACTTGGCGGCGATGTCCTTGAACGAGGGGCCGAGCACCTTTTTGTCGGCGGCATGGCAGGCCATGCAGGCCTTTTGCTGGGCCAGTTGCTGGCTGGCCAGGACGGGGCTGCTCAGGCAGGCGAGGGCGGCGAGGGCGAGAAGAGGCTTCATGACGTCTTTCCGGCGATCGTGGGGGTTGATTGACAGTCGGGACCACGCATTCTAGGCTTTGCGCCCGGTGTCCTGGGGGCGTCCGAGCCAATAGCCAGCGGAGTGCGAATGTATTTCATTGTTCTGGGTGTCTTGCTGATCGCGCTGAAGCTCGCCGAGTTCGGCGCCGCGGCCGAGTGGTCCTGGTGGATCATCCTGTCGCCGTTTGCGCTGGCAGTGGCCTGGTGGGCCTGGGCCGATGCCTCGGGTTACACCAAGCGTCGGCAGATGGACAAGCTCGAGGAGAAAAAGAAAGAGCGGCGCAAGAAGAACTTGGCCGCCCTGGGTCAGGAACCGCGCAAAAGGAAAATTTGACGCGCTCGCTTACTCGAACTTGTCGAGGACGGCGCCTGAGCTGGCGCTGCTGGCCAGCTTCGCGAACTTGGCCAGCACGCCGCGCGTGTAGCGCGGCGCCGGCGGTGTCCAGGTGGAGCGGCGGCGGGCAAGCTCCTCGTCACTGACGTGCAACTGTAGGGTCAGCGTGTGGGCGTCGATGGTGATGGTGTCGCCTTCGCGCACCAGCGCGATCGTGCCTCCCTCGGCCGCCTCGGGCGCGACGTGGCCCACCACCATGCCCCAGGTGCCGCCGGAGAAGCGCCCGTCAGTGATCAAGCCCACCGATTCCCCCAGACCCTGGCCGACCAAGGCGCTGGTGGGGGCCAGCATCTCGGGCATCCCCGGGCCGCCCTTGGGGCCGAGATAGCGCAGCACCATCACGTCGCCGGGCTTGATCTGGTTGGCCATGATGGCCGCCAGGGCCGACTGTTCATCGTCGAACACACGGGCCGGGCCCGTGATCTTCGGATTCTTCAGGCCGGTGATCTTGGCCACGCAGCCCTCGGGGGCCAGGTTGCCCTTCAGGATGGCCAGGTGGCCCTGGGCATAGATGGGCTTGCTGACCGGGCGGATCACGTCCTGGTCCGGTGAGAGGTCGGGCACGTCGGCCAGGTTCTCGGCCACCGTCTTGCCGGTGATGGTCAGGCAGTCGCCGTGCAGCAACCCGGCCTTGAGCAGCTCCTTCATCACCGCCGGGATGCCACCGGCGCGGTGCAGGTCGATGGCCAGGTACTTGCCGCTGGGCTTGAGGTCGCACAGCACGGGGATCTTCCGGCGCATGCGCTCGAAGTCGTCGATGGTCCAGTCCACCCCGGCCGCGTGTGCGATGGCCAGGTAGTGCAGCACCGCGTTGGTCGATCCCCCGGTGGCCATGATCACCGCCACGGCGTTCTCGATGGCCTTCTTGGTGACGATGTCGCGCGGCTTGAGATCCTTCTTGACGGCCTCCACCAGCACGGCGGCGGCCGTTTTCACATTCTCGACCACCTCGTCCTCGACGTTGGCCATCGTGGACGAGTAGGGCAGGCTCATGCCCAGGGCCTCGAAGGACGAGCTCATCGTGTTGGCGGTGTACATGCCGCCGCACGAGCCGCTACCCGGGATCGCACGGCGCTCGATCTCGCAGAAGTCCTCCTCGCTGAGCTTGCCGGCGGTGAATTGGCCCACGGCCTCGAAGACACTGACGATGTTGAGATCCTGACCCTTGTACTTGCCCGGCAGGATGGTGCCTCCGTAGATGTACACGCTGGGCACGTTGGCGCGCAGCATGCCCATCATGCCGCCGGGCATGTTCTTGTCGCAGCCGCCGATCACCATCACGCCGTCCATCCACTGGCCGCCCACGCAGGTCTCCACGCAATCGGAGATCACCTCGCGTGACACCAGCGAGTACTTCATGCCTTCGGTCCCCATGGCCATGCCGTCGCTGATGGTGGGGGTGCCGAAGACCTGCGGGTTGGCGCCAGCGGCCTTCAGACCTTCCACGGCCGCGTCGGCCAGGCGCTGCAGGCCGGAGTTGCACGGCGTGATGGTCGAGTGGCCGTTGGCCACGCCGATCATGGGCTTGCCGAAATCCTCCTCCTTGTAGCCCATGCCGTAATACATGGAGCGGTTGGGCGCGCGGGCGACGCCCTCGGTGATGTGCTTCGAGCGGCGGTTGTAGCTCATGGCTCGTCCTTGTCGTGGCAATCGTGGGAAGGGCGGCAGGCACTGCCGGCCAGCGCGCAGTATGCAGCGCTGGCAAAATCGACTCCAATATATCTTTTGAAGCATTTTGATTCGTCAGAAAGATCAATGCTGGAACTGCGTCACCTCCGCCAGTTCGTGGCCGTGGCCGAAGAATTGCACTTCGGCCGAGCGGCCGAACGCCTGCACATGACCCAGCCGCCGCTGACCATGGGCATTCGCCAGCTCGAATCCCTGCTGGGGGCGCCGCTGTTCCATCGCACGCGACGCTCGGTGGCCTTGAGCCCGGCCGGGCTGGCCCTGCTGCCCCAGGCCCGCCGCCTGCTGGCGCAAGCCGAACAGCTCGGGCCGCTGACGCGGGCCGCCGCCGCTGGCACGCTCGGGCGGCTGCGGCTGGGTTTCGTTTCCACTATCGGCTACGGCCCGCTGCCGAGCTGGCTCAAGACCTTCCGCGAGGCCCACCCGGGGGTGGAACTGGCGCTGCGCGAGGCCACGCTCGACGTGCAACTGGCGGCTTTCGAAGCCGGCGAGATCGACGCCGGCTTCGTGCTGCATGCACCGGGCGAACGACTGGGGGGGTTGGGCGCCGTGCGGGTGCAGGGCGAGCCGCTGGTGCTGGCCCTGCCCGGCGACCACCCGCTGACCGTTCACCCGCGGCTCAGCGCCGAGCAGGTGCTGGACGAGCCGTTGGTGATCTTCCCGCGGGTCATCGGGCCCTCGCTTTATGATGCGATGCTTGCGTTCTATCGCGACCGGCAGGTGGCCCCGCGCATCGCCCAGGAAGCCATCCAGATGCAGACCATCGTGAACCTGGTGTCCGCCGGCATCGGCGTGGCCTGGGTGCCCGAGACGGTGACGCGGCTGCAGCGCCCGGGGGTGGTTTACCGCTCGGTGGAGGCAGCCGGACTGGCCTGCGAGACCAGCCTGGTGTGGCGGCCGCCGCAGCCTCCGGTCGTGAGCCGCTTCGTCGACCACGTGATGGCTGCCGCGCCATCTCCACACAAGGAAACTCTCTGATGCTGGTGCATCCCCAGTTCGACCCCGTGGCCTTGCAAATCGGTCCGGTGGCCATCCACTGGTATGGCCTGACCTACCTCGTCGCCTTCGGCCTTTTTCTGTGGCTGGCCTCGATCCGCGTGGGGCGTTCGCCCTACGCCGACACCGGCTGGACGCGCCGCGACGTCGAGGACTTGCTGTTTTTTGGCGTGCTGGGCGTGATCATCGGCGGCCGGCTGGGCTATGTGCTCTTCTACAAGCCCGGCTACTACATGGCCCATCCTCTGGAGATCTTTGCGGTGTGGAAGGGCGGCATGGCCTTCCATGGGGGGCTGCTCGGCGTGATGGGCGCCGTGGCGCTGTTCGCCTGGCAGCGTAAGCGCCGCTTCTTCGAGGTGACCGACCTGATTGCGCCGTGCGTCCCGACAGGCCTGGCTTCGGGCCGCATCGGCAACTTCATCAACGGCGAACTCTGGGGCCGCGAGGCCGACCCGAACCTGCCCTGGGCGATGGTCTTCCCGCAGTCGGGCACCGACGTCCCCCGCCATCCCTCGCCGCTGTACCAGTTTGCGCTCGAGGGCCTGCTGCTCTTCGTGCTGCTGTGGTGGTATGCCCGCAAGCCCCGCGCCACGGGGCAGGTCTCCGCGGCCTTCCTGATGGGTTATGGCGTGTTGCGCTTCATCGCGGAGTACTTCCGCGAGCCCGACAGCTTCCTGGGCCTGTTGGCCCTGAACCTCAGCATGGGCCAGTGGCTGTGCCTGCCGATGATCGCCGCCGGTGCGGCGCTGTGGTGGTGGTCCGGCCGTCAGGCGGCCAACCGGTCCACGTGAGCGTGGCGGGTGTAGAGGAAGTCCAGCACCGCCTTGCGGCAGGCGATGTAGCGGGCATCCTCTGCCAGTGAGACGCGATCGCGCGGGCGCGGCAGGTCCACGCGCAGGATGTCGCCGATGGTGGCCGCCGGCCCGTTGGTCATCATCACGATGCGGTCGGACAGCAGCACCGCCTCGTCCACGTCGTGCGTCACCATCACGACCGTGCTTTTGGTGCGGGCCACGATCTTCAGCAGCTCGTCTTGCAGATGGGCGCGGGTGAGGGCATCCAGCGCCCCGAAGGGCTCGTCCATCAGCAGCACCTTGGGTTCCATGGCCAGCGCCCGGGCGATGCCCACGCGCTGCTTCATGCCGCCCGAGATCTCGTGAGGGCGCTTGGCGGTGGCATGCCCCATCCCCACCAATTCCAGCGCCGCCTGGGTACGCGCCTTCAGTTGCGCTTTCGACTCCTTGCCGCCGAACACACGGTCCACCGCCAGGTAGACGTTCTCGAAGCAGGTGAGCCAGGGCAGCAGCGAATGGTTCTGGAATACCACCGCGCGCTCGGGGCCCGGCTCGCGGATCTCGCGGTTGTCGCACAGCAGCACACCGCTCGTTGGCTTGAGCAGCCCCGCGATCAAGTTGAGCAGCGTCGACTTGCCGCAGCCCGAGTGCCCGATGAGCGTCACGAACTCGCCGCGCTCCACATCGAGGTGGATGTCGCGCAGCGCGTGGAAACTGCCCTTCTTGGTGTGGAAGACCATCTCGGCCGACTGCACCTGGATGAAATGCTGAGTCATGATCGGTCCTTTCACTCGGCGTAGCTGAAGCGCTTGGCAATGAAGATGAGGACTTGTTCAAGCAGCAGGCCCACGATGCCGATCACGAAGATCGCGATCAGGATGTGCTGCACATTGAGGTTGTTCCACTCGTCCCAGACCCAGAAGCCGATGCCCACGCCGCCGGTCAGCATCTCGGCGGCCACGATCACCAGCCAGGCCGTGCCCACCGACAGGCGCACGCCAGTCAGCATGTAGGGCAGCACCGAAGGCAGCAAAATCTTGGTGATCACCTTCCACTCCGACAGGTTGAGCACGCGAGCCACGTTCAGATAGTCCTGTGGCACCCGCTGCACGCCCACGGCCGTGTTGATGATCATGGGCCAGATCGAGCAGATGAAAATGGTCCAGATGGCCGCCGGGTTGGCCGCTTTGAACACCAGCAGACCGATGGGCAGCCAGGCCAGTGGCGAGACCGGGCGCAGCAGGCTCACGATGGGCGAGAACATGCGGTTGACGATGGCGAAACGACCGATCAGGAAGCCCACCGGGATGCCCACCGCTGCGGCCAGACCGAAGCCCATGCCCACACGTTCCAGCGAATAGAGCACGTTCCAGCCGATGCCCTGGTCGTTCGGCCCATTCCGGTAAAACGGGTCGGCGAAGAGCTTCACCGCAGCCTCCCAGGTGGCGCCCGGCGTGGGAAAGCTCGTGCTGTTGACGGTGGCCAGGCCCCAGATGCCGAGGAGCATTGCCACGCCGAAGACCGGCGCCAGCAGGGTGAGCCCCCAGCCTCGCCAGTCGATCGGTGCCCGAGCGGGTTTGACACGCACGGTGGCCGCCGCGGCTGCGTGGGTGCGGATGGGCGCGTTGGCGGGCTTTGCGGCCGGGCTGTCTGCCACCGAAGAATGAAATACGGCACTGACCATGATGCGCTCCCGGGTGCGGCGACTCAGACCTTGACCTTGAAGCCATCGGCGTACTTGGCGGGGTCTTTGCCGTCCCACACCACACCGTCGATGAGCTTGCTGGTGCGCATCACATCCTTGGGGATGCTGACCTTCAGCGCCGAGGCGGCCTGCTTGTACAGGTCCACCTGGTTGATCTGCCGGGCCACTTCCAGATAGTTCGGGTGTTCCTTGATGAGGCCCCAGCGCTTGTGCTGGGTGAGGAACCACATGCCGTCGCTCAGGTAGGGGAAGTTGACGGCACCATCATTGAAGAACTTCATGTGGTTGGGGTCGTCCCAGGTCTTGCCCAAGCCGTTCTGGTAGCGGCCCAGAATGCGCTGGTTGATGGCGTCGATGCTGGTGTTGATGTAGGCCTTGTCGGCCACGACCTCGGCCATCTTCATCTTGTTCTGCAGGCCTGCATCGATCCAGCGGCTGGCTTCGAGCACGGCCATCACCACCGCGCGGGCCGTGTTGGGATGCTTCTTGACGAAGTCGGCCGTGGTGCCCAGCACTTTTTCGGGGTGATCCTTCCAGACGTCCTGCGAGGTGGCCGCGGAGATTCCGATGCCATCCATGATGGCGCGGTGGTTCCAGGGCTCACCCACACAGAAGCCGTCCATGTTGCCCACGCGCATGTTGGCCACCATCTGTGGCGGCGGTACGGTGATCACCTTGGCATCCTTGAACGGGTGGATGTCCGCGCTGGCCAGCCAGTAGTACAACCACATCGCGTGGGTGCCGGTGGGGAAGGTTTGCGCAAAGGTGTACTCCCGTTTGTCGGTGCGCATCAACTTGGCCAAACCGGCCAGGTCCGTGGCACCCTGGTCGGCCAGCTTCTTCGACAGCGTCAGGCCCTGCCCGTTGTTGTTCAGCGTCATGAGTACGGCCATGTCCTTCTTGGGGCCGCTCACGCCGAGGTGCACGCCGTAGATCAGCCCGTAGAGCACGTGGGCCATGTCGAGCTCGCCGTTGACCAGCTTGTCGCGCACGCCCGCCCACGACGCCTCCTTCGTGGGGATGATCTTCACGCCGTACTTCCTGTCGAAGCCCAGCACCGAAGCCATCACCACCGAGGCGCAGTCGGTCAACGGGATGAAGCCGATCCGCACCTCTTCCTTCTCGGGCTTGTCCGAGCCCTGGGCCCAGACGGCGGTGTGCAGTCCCGGCACCATGCCGGCGGCACCGGCGGCGGCCGTGGTCTTGAGCAGGGTCCGGCGGTTCAGGCGGGCCTTGAGCAGGTCGTGGGCTTTCATGCGTCGCATCCTTGAGTTCATCGAAGCACCAAACAAGAAAAGGCGTCCTCACGCAGCCTGCGAACAGACCGGTGGGGACGCCTTCGTCCTGGGGCCGGGGCATCGTCCTTGACGCCTCCGGGCCGATCACGCGGGTCGCCGTTGACCCGCGCGAACGAGCTTACGCATGAACCGTGCCAGGACTTTGCCGCGAAAGCGCCATCGGCGGCGCCCCGGCGCGGTGCGCAGGCCGCGGTGGCCGAGCCTGCAGCTTGTGCGGCGCACAATGGCGGTGCGCCCCGTCCTCTCAAGCCAGGAGTTCGTTGGCGTCGATCAGCCGCTGGGCCAGGTCGGCCAGCCGCAGGCCCTTGTCCATCGACATCTTGCGCAGCCGGGCATAGGCTTGCGCCTCCGTGCAGTCCAGCCGGGCCATCAGAATGCCCTTGGCCCGATCGACGAGCTTGCGCTCTTGCAACTGGGTGCGCGCATCGGCCAGTTCGCGCCGCAAGCCCTCCTCATGCTGGAAGCGGGCCATCGCCACTTCCAGCACGGGCTTCACACGCTCCGGTGCGAGCCCGGCCACCACATAGGCACTGACTCCTGCGGCGATGGCGTCGCGCACGTGGCTGGTGTCCTCGTCGTCGGTGAACAGCACGATGGGCCGGCGCGCATCGCGGGTGGCCATCACCACATGCTCCAGCGTGTCGCGTGCTTCGCTCTCGGCGTCCACGATGATCAGGTCGGGCTGGATCTGCGCCACCCGCTCGGGCAGGTAGACGTCGGCCGGCAGCACGGCCACGATGTTGCATCCAGCCTCCAGCAGGCCGATACGCAGGCTGCGCGAGCGCTCGGCCTGCCAGCCCGCGACGGCATCGTTTGGGTCCGGGGCGAGCGTTTCCGGAGCAACGATGAGGATGCGCAGGGCAGGGGACGGGCTCATGCCCGCCACTGAGCAACTATCGGGCCATGCCGGGCCCGGGACGCTCAGACGCGCAGGGTGCGTCGCAGCCAGGCCATCGAACGCGAGGCCATGCTAGCGCCCAGCGGGGCACGCGGCTGCGTGCGTTCCACCAGCACCCCGCGGGTGCTGAGCTGGGCCAGGAAATGCTGGACCGCCTCGCGGCCCAGACCGCTGGCACGCACCAGCAAGGACAGCGGGACGAAGCCCTGGGACATCTGGTGCAACATCCGCTGGTAGGCGGTGCGTTGGTAAGCGGGAGGCAGCTCGGGCCAGCCCGACAGTTTGTATTCCTTCATGATCCCAAACGACTCTGTACGGTCGAAACGCCGCTCTTGTGCGCATCGCAAACGGGTGCCAAGACTAACCGCCCGTGCGTTTCCCTGGGAAGGGAATTCGGCGCAGTGTGGTGCATTCCCTAGGATGAAGTTGTGACAAAGCGCCAACAAATCGTGCCAGGTTGTTACAGAAACGGAGAAAACGTCGCTGGCCATCCGGGTCAACCCCAGGGCGCTACACTGCCTGGATGTTGGTACTGGGCATCGAATCCTCTTGCGACGAAACCGGCGTGGCTTTGGTGCGTGCCGATGACGGCCTGGCTGCGCCCCGGCTGCTGGCCCACGCGCTGCACAGCCAGATCGACATGCACCAGGCCTATGGCGGGGTGGTGCCCGAGCTGGCATCCAGGGACCACATCCGCCGCGTGCTGCCACTGACTCGCCAGGTGCTGGCCGAGGCGGGCTGCCGCCTGGAAGAGATCGACACCATCGCCTACACGCGTGGCCCGGGCTTGGCTGGGGCCTTGCTGGTGGGGGCCGGGCTGGCCTGTGCTCTCGGGGCGGCGCTGGACCGTCCGGTGGTGGGGGTGCACCACCTCGAAGGGCACTTGCTCTCGCCCTTCTTGTCGGCCGATCCGCCCGAGTTTCCCTTTGTCGCCCTGCTGGTGTCCGGGGGCCACACCCAGTTGATGCGGGTGGACGACGTCGGTCGCTACCAACTGCTGGGGGAGACCATCGACGATGCTGCGGGCGAGGCCTTCGACAAGTCGGCCAAGCTGCTCGGCCTGGGGTATCCCGGTGGCCCGGCGTTGGCCCGGCTGGCGGAGTTTGGCGACCCGCAGGCCTTCGAACTGCCACGCCCGCTGCTGCACAGCGGCAACCTGGACTTCTCTTTCGCTGGGCTGAAGACCGCCGTGTGGACCCAGGTGCGCAAGCTCGGCGATGCCGTGTGCGAGCAGGACCGGGCCCACCTGGCCGCATCCACCCAGGCCGCCATCGTGGACGTGCTGGTGAAGAAGTCGCTGGCGGCGCTGAAACAGACGGGCCTGAGGCGTCTGGTGGTGGCCGGCGGGGTCGGAGCCAATCGTCGCCTGCGCGAGCTGCTGGACGCCCAGGCGCAGCGCCGGGGCCTGCGGGTGCACTATCCCGAACTGCATCTGTGCACCGACAACGGCGCCATGATCGCCCTGGCGGCCGCGATGCGGCTGCAGCGCGAACCAGGGCGGGCCCGGCGCGACTACGCTTTCGACGTCGCGCCCCGCTGGGATCTGGCCGCAGCCTGAGTCAGCGAACCGGCGCGCTGGCACAATCCGCCGCGCCCGATTCCTCGTCCTCGGCCTCGTGACGATCCCTGTTGGCCCATGAAGAACCTCCTCACGAACACCCTGCGCGCCGCCCTGGGCGTGGCCCTGATCGGCCTGTCCGTCCCGGCGGCGGCTCAGCCGCGCCCCGAGCCGGTGCGCTTGGGCCTCATCGAAGGTTTGTCTGGCCCCTTTGCGAACGCCGGGGAAGCCGTGCACCGCAACCTTGCCTGGGCGGCCGAGCGGGTCAACGCCCGCGGCGGCGTGAAGCTGCCCGCAGGCGCACGGCCGCTGGAGATCGTGCGCCTGGACAGCAAGGGCCAGACGGAGGAGGCCCTGTCGATGCTGCGCTCGGCGATCGACCAGCGGATTGCCTTCGTCGCCCAGGGCAACAGCTCGGCCACGGCGGCGGCGCTGATCGATGCCATCGACAAGCACAATGAGCGCGACCCGCAGCGCCGCGTGCTCTTCCTGAACTATGCCGCCGTGGAGCCCAGCCTGACCAACGAGCGCTGCAGCTTCTGGCACTTCCGCTTCGATGCCCATGCGGACATGCGCCTGGCCGCGCTGATGGATGTGCTCGCCGAGGACCGCTCGGTCGACAGCGTCTACCTCATCGGCCAGGACTACAGCTTCGGCCAGCATGTGGTGCGCAGGAGCCGAGAGATGCTGGCCCAGCGCCGCCCCGACCTGAAGATCGTGGGCGAAGAGTTGCACCCCATGGGCCGCATCAAAGACTTCCTGCCGTACGTGGCCAAGATCAAAGCGTCGGGGGCCCAGGCCGTGGTGACCGGCAACTGGGGCAATGACCTGACCCTGATGATCAAGGCGGCCCGCGAGGTGGGCCTGCAGGCGAAGTTCTATACCTTCTACGGCAACGCCCTGGGTGTACCGGCCGCGATCGGCGAGGCCGGCGTGGGGCGCGTGCTGGCGGTGGCCGAGTGGCACCCCAATGCCGGTGGGGTGGCCTCCGATCACTTCTACGCGGCCTTCCGCGAACGCTTCCCCCGGGCGGCCGACGACTACCTGCACATGCGCATGCAGGCCATGGTCGAGATGCTGGTGGCTGCCATCGAACGCGCCGGCGCGACCGACCCGACCCAGGTGGCCCGTGCCTTGGAAGGCGCTCGCTTCGACGGCGCGGCCCTGGGCGGCGTCCACCAAGGGGTCATGCGTGCTGCCGATCACCAGTTCATCCAGCCCCTGTACGTCAGCCTGATGCAAAAGGCCGGCAGCGGGGGCGTACGCTTCGACAACGAGGGGTCTGGCTACGGATTTGCCACCGTGCGCCACCTGAGCGCTGCACGCACCGAACAGCCCCACCAGTGCCAGATGCGCCGGCCCTGAGCCAGGCGAGATCATCTTTGTGTAAAATAACCAAGTTTTGCAGCCAAGCGCTGCAGGACAAGGCACGGCGCGGGGAGGTTTCACCCGCGACCGCAAGTGAGTACGAAACCGTCTGCTCCTGCGCGCGCCTGAGCCGCAGGGGTGGCGGTCGATTCCAAGGAACGACATGTCGATCGCAGATTTGAACAAGGCCGAGATCATCAAGGCCCACGCCCGCGGCGCCGCCGACACCGGATCTCCCGAAGTGCAGGTGGCCTTGCTGACCGCCCGCATCAACGAACTCACCCCCCACTTCCAGCTCCACAAGAAAGACCATCACGGTCGCCGTGGTTTGCTGAAGATGGTCAACCGCCGCAAGCGCCTGCTGGCCTACCTGAAGGACAAGGACGCCGAGCGCTACACGGCGTTGATCCAGAAGCTGGGCCTGCGCAAGTAAGCGCCCGAGGATGACCAAGAGCCTGTCTGGCGTCCCCAGCACAGGCTCTTTGTTTTTTGTCGGAGTCCGCGCCACTGCAATGGAGTTGCTGTGTCATTCCAAGGCGCCTGCGGGTCAGGCGCCTTGGAATGGCACTCCGCTCCGGTGACGAGGCTCCAGGCTTTGCGCGCAGCCGCATGCGCGCCGATCACCGGAGACATCCATGAGCATGTTCAACAAAGTCACCAAGACCTTCCAGTGGGGCCAACACACCGTCACGATGGAGACGGGCGAGATCGCGCGCCAGGCCACCGGCGCCGTGCTGGTCAACATGGACGACACCGTGGTGCTGGCCACCGTGGTGGCGGCCAAGAGCGCCAAGCCTGGCCAAGACTTCTTCCCCCTGACCGTCGATTACATCGAGAAGACCTACGCCGCCGGGAAGATCCCGGGCAGCTTCTTCAAGCGTGAGGGCCGGCCCAGCGAGTATGAAACCCTGACCTCGCGCCTGATCGACCGCCCGATCCGGCCGCTCTTCCCTGAGGGCTTCTTCAACGAGGTGCAGGTCGTCGTGCACGTGCTCTCGCTCAATCCCGAGGTCGAGCCGGACATCCCCGCGATGATCGCCACCAGCGCCGCGCTGGCCGTCTCGGGCATTCCCTTCAACGGCCCGATCGGCGCTGCGCGTGTGGGCTACGTCAACGGCGAGTACGTGCTCAACCCCGGCAAGACCCAGTTGGCGCAGTCGCGACTGGACCTGGTGGTGGCCGGCACCGAGGCCGCCGTGCTGATGGTCGAGTCCGAGGCCGATCAGTTGCCCGAAGACGTCATGTTGGGCGCCGTGGTCTTTGGTCACGAGCAGGGCAAAGTGGCGATCGAGGCCATCCACGAACTCGTGCGCGAGGGCGGCAAGCCCGAATGGGACTGGCAGCCCCCCGCGAAGGATGAATCCTTCATCGCCAAGGTCACCGCCCTGGCCGAGGACAAGCTGCGTGCGGCTTACCAGATCCGCTCCAAGCAGGCTCGCACCCAGGCCTGCCGTGAAGCCTATGCGGCTGTCAAGGAGGCGCTGGTCGCCGAGGGCCTCGAATTCGACGACGTGAAGGTCGACAGTTTGCTCTTCGACATCGAGGCGCGCATCGTGCGCAGCCAGATCCTGGCCGGGGAGCCGCGCATCGACGGTCGCGACACCCGCACCGTGCGTCCCATCGAGATCCGCACCGGCGTGCTGCCGCGCACCCACGGCTCGGCCCTGTTCACCCGCGGCGAAACCCAGGCCCTGGTCGTCGCCACCCTGGGCACCGACCGCGATGCGCAGAAGATCGATGCGCTGGGCGGCGAGTTCACCGACCGCTTCATGCTGCACTACAACATGCCGCCGTTCGCCACCGGCGAGACCGGCCGCGTGGGCAGTCCCAAGCGCCGCGAGATCGGCCACGGCCGGCTGGCCAAGCGGGCCCTGGTCGCAGTGCTGCCCTCCAAGGACGAATTCGCCTACTCGATGCGCGTGGTCTCCGAGATCACCGAATCCAACGGCTCGTCCTCGATGGCTTCCGTGTGCGGCGGCTGCCTGGCGCTGATGGATGCCGGTGTGCCGCTGAAGGCGCACGTGGCCGGCATCGCCATGGGGCTGATCAAGGAGGGCAGCCGCTTTGCGGTGCTCACCGACATCCTGGGGGACGAGGACCATCTGGGCGACATGGACTTCAAGGTGGCCGGCACGACCGAAGGCGTCACCGCCTTGCAGATGGACATCAAGATCCAGGGCATCACCAAGGAGATCATGCAGGTCGCGCTGGCCCAGGCCAAGGAGGCGCGCATGCACATCCTGGGCAAAATGGTCGAGGCCGTCGGTGGCGCCAAGGCCGAGGTCTCCCAGTTCGCTCCGCGCCTGTACACGATGAAAATCAATCCGGAGAAGATCCGCGACGTGATCGGCAAGGGGGGCGCCACCATCCGCGCGCTGACCGAGGAGACCGGCACCCAGATCGACATCGCCGAGGACGGCACCATCACCATCGCCTCCACCGACGGGGCGCGCGCCGAGGAGGCTCGGCGCCGCATCGAGGAAATCACCGCCGAGGTCGAGGTGGGCAAGATCTACGAGGGCCCCATCACCAAGCTGTTGGAGTTTGGTGCCCTGGTCAACCTGCTGCCAGGCAAAGACGGTCTGCTGCA
Source organism: Caldimonas sp. (assembly GCF_046291045.1). Lineage (GTDB taxonomy): Bacteria > Pseudomonadota > Gammaproteobacteria > Burkholderiales > Burkholderiaceae_C > Caldimonas. Next base: position 46,513 of record NZ_JBKBSL010000010.1, read on the forward strand.
CATCAGCCAAATCGCCCACGAGCGGGTGAACAAGGTCAGCGATTACCTGCAGGAAGGCCAGATCGTGCGCGTCAAGGTGCTCGAGACCGACGACAAGGGCCGCGTGAAGCTGTCGATGAAGGCTTTGGCCGAGCGGGCTCCCGCGTCCGAACGCGAGGCCCAGGAGCAGCAACAGCAGCAGTGAGTCGGGTCGGAAGGCCCATCGTCAAATCATGAAAGCGGTCGAGATCGTCGAATACGGTGCACCCGAAGTGCTGCGCCTGGCCGAACGCCCCGATCCCGTGCCCGGGCCGGGGGAGGTGCTGATCCGCGTCGGTGCCTCGGGGGTCAACCGTCCTGACGTGCTCCAGCGCAAGGGCCTGTACCCCGTGCCTGCAGGCGCCTCGGACATCCCGGGACTGGAGGTCGCCGGCGAGATCGTAGCCGGCGATGCCCAGGCCTTGTCCGAAGCTGGCTTTCGGCTGGGCGACCGCGTCTGTGCCCTGGTGCAAGGCGGGGGCTATGCCGAGCTGTGCGTCGCTCCGGTGGCCCAGTGCCTGCCGGTGCCGTCCGGCTGGTCCGACGTCGAGGCCGCGGGGCTGCCCGAGACCTTCTTCACCGTGTGGTCCAACGTTTTCCAGCGGGGCCGCCTCCAGCCCGGTGAGACCTTGCTCGTGCAAGGGGGCACCAGCGGCATCGGTGTGACGGCCATCCAGCTGGCCAAGGCCTTCGGGGCGACCGTCATCGCCACCGCCGGCTCCGAAGAGAAGTGCGAGGCTTGCCGCAGGCTCGGGGCCGACCACGCGATCAATTACCGCTGCGAGGATTTTGCTGAGCGCACGCGCGAGCTCACCGGGGGGCGCGGGGCCGACGTCATCCTCGACATGGTGGCCGGCGATTACCTGCCGCGTGAGATCGGCTGCCTGGCCGATGACGGCCGCCTGGTCATCATCGCCGTGCAGCGCGGGTCCAAGGCCGAACTCGACCTCGGCGCTCTGATGCGCCGCCGCCTCACGGTGACGGGCTCGACGCTGCGTCCCCGCCCTGTGGCCTTCAAGGCGCAGATCGCACGGGAACTGCGCGAGCACGTGTGGCCCTTGCTGGTCTCGCGCCGCATCGTGCCGGTCGTCTTCCGCACTTTCGGGCCGCAGGAGGCCGCCCAGGCGCATGCGCTGATGGAGTCCAACCAGCACATCGGCAAGTTGGTCCTCGTGTGGCCGCCTGCGCAACGGACGTCCCCTTAGAATTTGCAGCTTTTTGCGCGGAGTGCTCCGTCCATGCGACGCAAACTCGTCATCGGCAACTGGAAGATGCACGGCAGCCTGGCGTCCAACGCTGAACTGCTGGCCGGCCTGCGCGCGGCCGAACCCTTCGTGTGCGAGACGGCGGTGTGCCCGCCGTATCCCTACCTGGCCGCCTGCGTGCTGGCCCTGCAGGGCAGCCACATCGCCCTGGGCGCCCAGGACTGCTCGGCGCACGAGCAGGGGGCCTACACCGGCGAGGTCTCGGCGGCCATGCTCGCCGACCTGGGGTGCCGCTACGTGATCGTTGGGCATTCCGAGCGCCGCAGCCTGCACGGCGAGACCGACCAACTCGTGGCCGACAAGGCGAAGATGGCGCTCGGCAAGGGCCTCATCCCCGTCGTGTGCGTGGGCGAGACGCTGTCCGAGCGCGAGTCCGGGCACACCGAGTCGGTCGTCAAGCGCCAGCTCTCGGCCGTGATCCACACGCTGGGTCACTGCACGCCGCAGATCGTGGTGGCCTACGAGCCGGTGTGGGCCATCGGCACCGGCAAGACCGCCACCCCCGATCAGGCCCAAGCGGTGCATGCCCTGCTGCGCGCCCAGCTCAAGGCCGCCACGCCGCACGCTGACGGCATGCGCATCCTCTACGGCGGCAGCGTCAAGCCCGACAATGCCGCCGCCTTGTTCCAGCAGCCCGACATCGACGGCGGGCTCATCGGCGGGGCTTCGCTGAAGGCCGCCGACTTCATCGCCATCTGCCGCGCCGCCCTGTGAGGCGCGCGGCTCCTCGAATCACCGGAGAACACTGATGCAGTTCATGATGACCTTGATCCTTGTGGTGCAGTTGCTGGCCGCGCTCGCCATGATCGGTCTGGTGTTGATCCAGCACGGCAAGGGCGCTGACATGGGCGCGTCGTTCGGCAGCGGGGCCTCGGGCAGCTTGTTCGGGGCCACCGGCAGCGCCAACTTCCTGTCGCGTACCACCGCGGTGTGTGCGACCGTCTTCTTCGTCTGTACGCTGGCGTTGGCCTACCTGTCCACCCCCGACACCCGTGGTGCGGCCGTACCCGGCGCGAGCGTGCTCGACCAGCCCGCAGCCCCGGGCGCTGCGCAGATCCCCGGCGCGCCCGATGCGCCCTCCGCGCCCGTCGCCAGCCAGCCGGCTTCGGCAGCCGGTGCGGCCCAGATTCCGGCCTCCGGCAACTGAGGCAGGGCCGGGGGGCATCGACCAGGCCTGTGGGCCTCGTCCAGTGCTGATGGGGCGGGCCCCACTCGCGGTGCGAGCTTGCGCCAGACCAAACAGGTCTCAAAAGTCGGTGATGGCGCTTGGAGAAAACCCTGCTTTTCGAGTTAGAATTTATGTCTGTGCAGTGAGCGGCTCCCCTCAGAATTCACGGGCGGCTCACGAGACCCAACAGAACGATTGGTGCATGTCGCGGACGTAATCCGCGAGAGTGTTCCGGGCCGACGTGGTGGAATTGGTAGACACGCTATCTTGAGGGGGTAGTGGCGAAAGCTGTGCGAGTTCGAGTCTCGCCGTCGGCACCATCCAAATGCATCTTCGGCGGAGTCCTCATCCGGTGCTTCGTCGACCCTGACACCGGCTGGCAGCGGCTGGCGCAGGGAAATCGGGCGTGCTGAAGCAGCGGTTGGCCGCTGAAGACAGCGCGCCTTATTTTTGCCGCTTGCGGCAAGGCCGGACGACGCAGACATGGCGCAGCCAGGACCCACGAAACGATGAGCCAAGCGACGCAACGCCTATGATCCTCGAACAGTACCTTCCCGTCCTCCTGTTCATCTTGGTTGGCGTCGCGGTAGGCGTGGCGCCTCAGGTGCTCGGCTTTGTCCTCGGTCCGCGCCGGCCGGACCCTGAGAAAAACTCCCCCTACGAGTGCGGCTTCGAGGCCTTCGAGGATGCGCGCATGAAGTTCGACGTGCGCTACTACCTCGTGGCCATCCTCTTCATCCTCTTCGACCTCGAGATTGCCTTCCTTTTCCCTTGGGCTGTGGCCTTGCGCGAAATCGGGCCTGTAGGCTTTTGGGCCATGATGGTCTTCCTGGCCATTCTCGTGGTGGGCTTCGTCTACGAGTGGAAGAAGGGCGCCCTGGATTGGGAATGACCAAGGAGTGCAGTCATGAGTATCGAAGGCGTTCTCAAGGAAGGTTTTATCACCACCACGGCTGACAAGCTGATCAACTGGTCCAAGACCGGGTCGCTGTGGCCCATGACTTTCGGGCTGGCGTGCTGCGCCGTGGAAATGATGCATGCAGGCGCATCGCGCTACGACATCGACCGCTTCGGCATGCTCTTTCGCCCCAGCCCGCGCCAATCCGATTTGATGATCGTGGCAGGCACCCTGTGCAACAAAATGGCCCCGGCCCTGCGCAAAGTCTACGACCAGATGGCCGAGCCGCGCTGGGTGATCAGCATGGGTTCGTGCGCCAACGGCGGGGGGTACTACCACTACAGCTACTCCGTCGTGCGCGGCTGCGACCGCATCGTGCCGGTCGATGTCTACGTGCCTGGCTGCCCGCCCACGGCCGAGGCGCTGCTCTATGGCATTTTGCAGCTGCAGTCCAAGATCCGCCGAGAAAACACCATCGCACGCTGAAGAGAAGCCCATGACCCGACTCGACACCCTGCAAAGCGCGATCGAGGCCCGTCTGGGCGGCCAGATCCGTTCGCTGCGTCGCGATCGCGGCGAGCTCACCCTGGTGGTGGCGGCTGCCGACTACCTCGACGTATGCCGCCGTCTGCGCGACGACGAGACCTTGCGCTTCGAGCAGCTCATCGATCTGTGCGGGGTGGACTACAGCACCTATGGAGACGGCCGTCATGACGGGCCGCGCTTCGCGGTGGTGTGCCACCTGCTGTCGGTCACGCACAACTGGAGGTTGCGTGTTCGCACCTTCTGCCCCGACGACGACCTGCCGATGGTGGCCTCGGTCCATGAGATCTGGAATGCCGCCAACTGGTTCGAGCGCGAAGCCTTCGACCTGTTCGGGATTGTTTTCGAGGGCCACTTGGACCTGCGCCGCATCCTCACCGACTACGGCTTCATCGGGCATCCGTTCCGCAAGGACTTCCCGACCACGGGCCATGTCGAGATGCGCTACGACCCCGAGCAGCGCCGCGTCATCTACCAGCCCGTGACGATCGAGCCGCGCGAGATCACGCCGCGCGTGATCCGCGAGGAACACTACGGCGGCCTGCACTGAGCCCGAGGCAACGATGGCTGACATCAAGAACTACACGCTCAACTTCGGTCCGCAGCACCCGGCTGCCCACGGCGTGCTGCGCCTGGTGCTGGAACTCGACGGCGAGGTGATCCAACGCGCCGATCCCCACATCGGGCTGCTGCACCGTGCCACCGAGAAATTGGCCGAGAGCAAGACCTACATCCAGTCGCTGCCCTACATGGACCGTCTCGACTACGTGTCCATGATGTGCAACGAGCATGCCTACTGCCTGGCCATCGAGAAGCTGCTGGGCATCGAGGTGCCCGAGCGCGCGCAGTACATCCGCGTGATGTTCGCCGAGATCACTCGGCTGCTGAACCACCTGCTGTGGCTCGGCGCCCACGGGTTGGACTGCGGTGCGATGAACATGCTCATCTACTGCTTCCGCGAGCGCGAGGATCTCTTCGACATGTACGAAGCTGTTTCGGGAGCTCGCATGCACGCGGCCTACTTCCGTCCGGGCGGTGTCTATCGCGACCTGCCCGACAGCATGCCGCAGTACAAGCCTTCGAAGATCCGTAACGCCAAGGCGATTGCCAAGCTCAACGAGAACCGCCAGGGCTCGCTGCTCGACTTCATCGAGGACTTCACCCGCCGCTTCCCGAAGCACGTGGATGAGTACGAGACGCTGCTGACGGACAACCGCATTTGGAAGCAGCGCACCGTGGGCATCGGCGTCGTCACCCCGGAACGCGCCCTCAACCTCGGCTTCACCGGACCCATGCTGCGCGGCTCGGGCATTGCTTGGGATCTGCGCAAGATGCAGCCCTACGACGTCTACGACCGCATGGAGTTCGACGTGCCTGTGGGCACCAACGGTGACTGCTACGACCGCTATCTGGTGCGCGTCGAGGAGATGCGCCAGTCCAACCGCATCATCCAGCAGTGCGTGGACTGGTTGCGCAAGAACCCCGGCCCGGTCATCACCGACAACCACAAGGTGGCTCCGCCGTCACGTGTGGAGATGAAGTCCAGCATGGAAGAGCTGATCCATCACTTCAAGCTCTTCACTGAAGGCTTCCATGTTCCCGAAGGGGAGGCCTATGCCGCCGTGGAGCATCCCAAGGGCGAGTTCGGCATCTATTTGGTCAGTGACGGTGCCAACAAACCCTACCGCCTGAAGATCCGTGCCCCAGGCTTTGCCCACCTGGCCGCGATGGACGAGATGTCGCGCGGCCACATGATCGCCGATGCCGTGGCCGTGATCGGCACCATGGACATCGTGTTCGGAGAGATTGACCGATGAGCGCCCAAGCCAAGCAGGTCCAGCCGATGCAGTTCGCACCGGCCACGCTGGAGCGTTTCGCCCGCGAGGTGGCCAAGTACCCGCCCGAGCAGAAGCAGTCGGCCGTGATGGCCTGCCTGGCCATCGTGCAGCAGGAGCAGGGCTGGGTATCGGCCGAGGCCGAGCTGGGCGTGGCTCAGTACCTGGGCATGCCCGCGGTGGCGGTGCGCGAGGTCACGACCTTCTACAACATGTACAACCAGCAGCCGGTGGGTAGGTTCAAGCTCAACGTCTGCACCAACCTGCCGTGTCAGTTGCGTGGCGGCCAAGCCGCGGCCGAGCATCTGGCCCGTCGCCTGGGCATCGAGATCGGTGGCACCACACCCGACGGGCTGATCACGCTGCAGGAGTGCGAGTGCCTTGGCGCCTGTGCCGACGCGCCGGTGATGCTGGTCAATGATCGCCAGATGTGCAGTTTCATGAGCAACGATCGACTCGATGCGCTGCTGGCCGAACTCGAGTCCGCCGCCAAGCAGGGGGTGAAGTGATGGCCCTCGACCTGTCCAAGTTTCAGGCCACTGGCCGCGAAACCTGCTTTCACGACCGTCACATCAGTCCCCAGATCTATGCCGGCCTGGACGGCAGCAATTGGCGCCTGAAGGACTACGAGGCTCGCGGAGGCTACCAGGCGCTGCGCAAGGTGCTGGGCGTCGACGGCGGCGCGGGCATGACGCCCGACCAGGTGATTGCGGAAGTGAAGGCGTCGGCCCTGCGCGGCCGTGGTGGCGCCGGCTTCCCTACGGGGTTGAAGTGGAGCTTCATGCCTCGTCAGTTCCCCGGTCAGAAGTACCTCGTGTGCAACTCTGACGAAGGCGAGCCGGGCACCTGCAAGGACCGCGACATCCTGCGCTACAACCCGCACATCGTGATCGAGGGCATGGCAATCGCTGCCTACGCGATGGGCATCAGCGTGGGCTACAACTACATCCACGGTGAGATCTTCGAGGTCTACGAGCGCTTCGAGCAGGCCCTCGAAGAGGCGCGTGCCGCTGGCTACCTAGGCCACAACATTCTCGGCAGTGGCTTCAGTTTCCAGCTGCACGCCCACCACGGCTTCGGTGCCTACATCTGCGGCGAGGAAACCGCGCTGCTGGAGTCGCTGGAAGGCAAGAAAGGCCAGCCGCGCTTCAAGCCGCCGTTCCCGGCGAGCTTCGGCCTGTACGGCAAACCCACCACGATCAACAATACCGAGACCTTTGCTGCGGTACCCTGGATCATCCGTCACGGCGGCGACGCTTACCTCCAGGTGGGCAAGCCCAACAACGGCGGCACCAAGATCTTCTCTGTGGTGGGCGATGTCGAGCGCCCGGGCAACTACGAGATCCCGATGGGCACACCCTTTGCCACGCTGCTCGAACTGGCCGGCGGCGTGCGCAAGGGGCGCCAGCTCAAGGCTGTGATTCCCGGAGGCTCCTCGGCACCGGTGCTGCCGGCATCCATCATGATGGACTGCACGATGGACTACGACTCCATCGCCAAGGCCGGCTCGATGCTGGGGTCTGGCGCGGTCATCGTGATGGACGACACGCGCTGCATGGTCAAGTCGCTGCTGCGCCTGTCCTACTTCTACATGCACGAGTCTTGCGGACAGTGCACACCCTGCCGCGAAGGCACGGGCTGGCTGTGGCGCATGGTCCATCGCATCGAGCATGGCAAGGGCCGCCCCGAGGATCTCGATCTGCTGAACTCAGTGGCCGACAACATCCAGGGACGCACCATTTGCGCGCTGGGCGATGCGGCGGCGATGCCGGTGCGGGCGATGATCAAGCACTTCCGTGACGAGTTCGCCTACCACGTCGAACACAAGACCTGCCAGGTCCCGGCCTACGTTTGAGGCTAGCAGCATATGGTTGAAATCGAACTGGACGGCCGCAAGGTCGAGGTGCCCGAAGGCAGCATGGTGATGCATGCGGCAGAGAAGGCCGGTACCTACATCCCGCATTTCTGCTACCACAAGAAGTTGTCGATCGCGGCCAACTGCCGCATGTGTCTGGTCGACGTCGAGAAGGCGCCCAAGCCCATGCCGGCCTGCGCCACCCCGGTGACCCAGGGCATGATCGTGCGCACCAAAAGCGATAAGGCGATCAAGGCCCAGCAGTCGGTGATGGAGTTTCTGCTCATCAACCACCCGCTGGACTGCCCGATTTGCGACCAAGGGGGTGAATGCCAGCTCCAGGATCTCGCCGTGGGCTATGGGGGCTCGTCCTCCCGCTACCAAGAGGAAAAACGCGTAGTCTTCCACAAGGAGGTCGGTCCCCTGATCTCCATGGAGGAGATGAGCCGCTGCATCCACTGCACCCGTTGCGTGCGTTTTGGGCAGGAGATCGCCGGCGTCATGGAGCTGGGCATGCTCCACCGCGGCGAACACTCCGAGATCACGACCTTCGTGGGCCAGACGGTCGACTCCGAGCTGTCGGGCAACATGATCGACATCTGCCCGGTGGGGGCACTGACCAGCAAACCCTTCCGCTACAAGGCGCGGACCTGGGAGTTGTCGCGCCGCAAGAGTGTCAGCCCGCACGACTCGACGGGTGCGAACCTGATCGTGCAGGTCAAGAACAACAAGGTCATGCGTGTCGTGCCCCTCGAGAACGAGGAGGTCAACGAATGCTGGATCGCCGACCGTGACCGCTTTTCTTATGAGGCCCTCCACGGCGATGACCGCTTGAGCACCCCGATGATCAAGCAGGGGGGGCAGTGGCGCGAGGTTGATTGGCAGACCGCGCTCGAGTACGTGGCCAACGGTCTGAAGCAGATCCGTCAAGAGCATGGCGCACAGGCCATCGGGGCGCTGGGCAGCCCGCATGCCACGGCCGAAGAGCTGTACCTTCTGGGGCAGTTCATGCGCAGTCTGGGCAGCGAGAACATCGATCACCGATTGCGGCACGCCGACTTCACCGCGCCGCCTTCCGGTCGGGCGCGTTGGCTGGGGCGGTCCATCGCCTCCCTGTCGCATCTGGACGCGGCGTTCGTCGTGGGTTCCTTCTTGCGCAAGGATCACCCGCTGCTCGCCCAGCGTCTGCGTCAGGCCGCCCGACGGGGAGGGCGCATCCACAGCCTGCATGCGTTGCACGACGACTGGCTGATACCCATGGCCCAGGGCCTGACGGCTGCGCCGTCAGCCTGGGTGCAGGCCTTGGCGTCGGTGGCCGCCGCGGTGGCCGCTGAGCGGGGTATTGCGGCCCCTGTGGAGGTCACGTTCGACGAGGCCGCCGCTGCGATCGGGAGATCGCTGCTCTCGGGTGAACACAAGGCCGTGCTGCTGGGCAACGCTGCAGTGCAGCATCCCCAGGCATCGCAGCTGCTGGCGCTGGCGAACTGGATCGCCGCCCACACGGGCGCCACGTCCGGCGTGTTGGGTGAGGCGGCCAACAGCGTGGGTGCCCAGCTCGTTGGTGCCATGCCCGGGCCGGGTGGTCTGGACGTGGCTGGCATGCTCGCCCGGCCCCTCAAGGCTTATGTGCTGCTGCACGTCGAGCCCTCGCTCGACCTGGCCGACCCGCTGCGTGCGGCCCGCGCCTTGCAGTCCGCTGAGATGGTGGTGGCGCTCACCCCGTTCAAGTCGGCCGCGCAGGCCCACGCGGACGTGATGCTGCCCATCGCTCCCTTTACCGAGACGGCTGGCACTTTCGTGAATGCGGAAGGTCGTGCTCAGAGCTTCTATGGTGTGGTCAAGCCGCTGGGCGAGACCCGCCCGGCCTGGAAAGTACTGCGCGTGCTGGGCACGATGCTGGAACTGAGCGGCTTCGGGTTCGAGACGGCCGAAGACGTGCGTGCCCAGGCGCTGGGAGATGTGGCGGGGCTGGCCGCACGGCTGAGTAACGAGGTGCAGGTTGCCGTGCACCAGGCGCCGGTCTCGACCGGCCTGGAGCGCATTGCCGATGTGCCGATCTACAGCAGCGACATGTTGGTGCGCCGGGCTGCGTCGCTGCAGCGCACACGCGATGCCCAAGCTCCGGTGGTCAGTGTGAGCGAGGCGACCTGGGTGGGTCTGGGCTTGAAAGAGGGGGACCGCGTGCGTGTGCAGGTCGGCGACGGTATGGCCACCTTGCCGGTGCGTTGCGATACCGGCCTGGCGGCCAATGTGGTGCGCGTGGCTGCGGGCCATGCCGACACCGCCGAGCTGGGCCCCATGTTTGCGGCCGTGGAACTGAGCAAGGCGTGATCGAGGAAGCTGCACATGCTTGAAACCCTCACCCAATTCGGCCAAGCCCAGCTCGGTGGCGCCTGGCCCGTGGTCTGGAATCTGGTCAAGATCGTGGCGCTGGTGCTGCCGCTGATGATCTGCGTGGCCTATCTCACGCTGTGGGAACGCAAAGCCATCGGTTGGACGCAAGTGCGTCCGGGGCCGAACCGCGTCGGTCCGGGCGGCTTGCTGCAGCCGATCGCCGATGCGGTCAAGCTGATTTTCAAAGAAATCATCACACCGACCGCAGCGAACAAGGGCTTGTACTACCTCGCCCCTGTCATGACCATCATGCCCGCGTTGGCGGCTTGGGCGGTGATCCCCTTCGGACCTGAGGTGGCGTTGGCCAACATCAACGCCGGCCTGCTGTTCCTGATGGCGATCACCTCGCTGGAGGTCTACGGCGTCATCATCGCCGGATGGGCGTCGAACTCGAAGTACGCCTTCCTCGGAGCGATGCGCGCGTCGGCACAGATGGTCTCGTACGAGATCGCGATGGGCTTTGCTTTCGTCGTGGTGCTGATGGTGGCTGGCAGCCTGAACATGACCGACATCGTGCTCAGCCAAGACAAGGGCTATTTCGCCGACCTGGGATTGAATTTCCTGTCTTGGAACTGGTTGCCGCTGCTGCCCATCTGCGTCGTCTACTTCATCTCCGGACTGGCCGAGACCAACCGCCACCCCTTCGACGTGGTGGAAGGTGAATCGGAAATCGTTGCCGGCCACATGATCGAGTACTCGGGCATGTCCTTCGCGATGTTCTTCCTGGCCGAGTACGCCAACATGATCCTGGTGTCCGCTCTGGCTGCGCTGATGTTCTTCGGCGGCTGGCTGCCGCCTGTGGACAGTGCACTGTTCAACTGGATCCCTGGGTGGATCTGGCTGGGCCTGAAGACCTTCGTGCTGGTCACCATCTTCCTGTGGGTGCGCGCGACTTTCCCGCGGTTCCGCTACGACCAGATCATGCGCCTGGGTTGGAAGGTGTTCATCCCCGTCACGCTGGTGTGGCTGGTGGTGGTGGGTCTTTGGATCCAGTCGCCCTGGAACATCTGGCACTGAACCGGAAGTCTGACGAGGTCCAACCATGTCTGCCGTTGCTTCCCTCAAAGGGTTCATCAACAGCTTCATGCTCACGGAGCTGATCAAGGGCTTGGCGTTGACAGGTCGCCATTTCCTGTCACCGCACATCACTGTGCAGTTCCCTGAGGAGAAGACGCCTTTGTCGCCGCGCTTCCGGGGGCTGCACGCGCTGCGCCGATATGACAACGGCGAGGAGCGCTGCATTGCCTGCAAGCTGTGCGAGGCGGTGTGCCCCGCCATGGCGATCACCATCGAGTCCGAAGTGCGCGAGGATGGCTCGCGTCGTACGACCCGATACGACATCGACCTGACCAAATGCATCTTCTGCGGCTTTTGCGAGGAGAGCTGCCCGGTCGACTCGATCGTCGAAACCCACATTTTCGAGTATCACGGCGAGAAGCGGGGCGACCTGTACTTCACCAAGGACATGCTGCTGGCCGTGGGTGACCGCTACGAGAAGGAAATCGCTGCCAACAAGGAGGCGGACGCGAAGTACCGGTAGCCCCCGCCAGCCGGTTCCAGCCGGCTCCGAGGGGGAGCCGGGCGACCCGCCAACCGAGAACAAAGACATGGATACCCTAAGCACGCTCTTTTACGTGTTCTCAGCAGTGCTGCTGTTCGCGTCCTTCCGCGTCATCACGGCGCGCAGCACGGTGCATGCCGCGCTGTACCTCGTGCTGGCCTTCTTCAATGCTGCTGGCGTGTGGATGCTGCTGCAGGCCGAGTTCCTGGCGATCGCCCTGGTGCTGGTCTACGTTGGCGCGGTGATGGTGCTGTTCCTGTTCGTCGTGATGATGCTCGACATCAACGTCGACGCACTGCGTCAAAACTTCTGGAAGCATTTCCCTGTCGCCGGCCTCGTGGGCGTGCTGATCGCGCTAGAGATGGCGCTGGTGCTGATGACCGGCTTCACCCCAGGCCCGGCGCCTCAGCCCACGCCCGAGCAGGTCCAGATGGGCAACACCAAGCTGCTGGGTATCGAGATGTACACCCACTACATCTACCCGCTGCAGGTGGCGGCGGTGCTGCTGCTGGTGGCTATCGTGGCTGCGATCGCCCTGACGCTGCGTCGGCGGAAGGATTCCCGCTACGTGAACCCGGCCGAACAGATTCGCGTGACGAAGGCGCAGCGGCTGCGCGTGCTCAGCATCGAACCGGTCGTCGACAGACCTGCGGCGGCGGCACAAGGCGGTGAGCAGCCCACCTCCGGAGGCAAGGCATGAGCATCACCCTGGGACACTACCTCACGTTGGGGGGCATCCTGTTCGCGATGTCGGTGATCGGCATCTTCATGAACCGGCGCAACCTGATCGTGTTGCTGATGGCCATCGAACTGATGCTGTTGGCCGTCAATTTGAATTTCGTGGCTTTCTCGCACTACCTGGGCGACTTGGCCGGGCAGGTGTTCGTCTTCTTCATCCTGACCGTGGCCGCGGCCGAGTCGGCCATCGGCCTGGCCATCCTGGTCGTGCTGTTCCGCAACCGCTCGACCATCAACGTGGATGAACTCGACACCCTCAAGGGTTGACGCAGCACAGGACACCACAAGATGTCGCAACTCTCACAAAACATGCTGGTCGCGGTGCCTCTGGCCCCGCTGGCCGGGGCCATCATCGCGGGGCTGTTTGGCCGTTACGTCGGCCGCCGAGGCGCCCACTTCTTCACCATCCTTGGCGTGCTGATCTCCTTCATCCTGTCGGCCATGGTGCTCAAGGCCGTGGCGGTGGACGGTGCGCGCTTCAACGCGACGGTCTACGAGTGGATGGTGCTGGGTGACCTGAAGATGGAGGTGGGCTTCCTCATCGACGGCCTGTCGGCCATGATGATGTGCGTCGTCACCTTCGTGTCGCTGATGGTGCACATCTACACCATCGGCTACATGGAGGAGGATCCGGGCTACCAGCGCTTCTTCGCGTACATTTCGCTCTTCACCTTCTCGATGTTGATGCTCGTGATGAGCAACAACTTCCTCCAACTCTTTTTCGGGTGGGAGGCGGTGGGCCTGGTGTCTTACCTGCTAATCGGCTTCTGGTACAAGAAGCCCACGGCCATCTTCGCAAATCTGAAGGCCTTCCTGGTCAACCGGGTGGGTGACTTTGGCTTCATCCTCGGCATCGGTTTGATCGTGGCCTTCGCCGGAACGCTCAACTACACCGAAGCCTTCGGCAAAGCCAGTGAGCTCGCGCGCCTGAGCTTCCCCGGCACCGAGTGGATGCTGATCACAGTGATCTGCGTCTGCCTGTTCATCGGGGCGATGGGCAAGTCGGCGCAGTTCCCGCTGCATGTGTGGTTGCCCGACTCGATGGAGGGTCCCACGCCGATCTCGGCGCTCATTCACGCGGCCACGATGGTGACGGCCGGCATCTTCATGGTGGCGCGCATGTCGCCACTGTTCGAGCTGTCGGACACCGCGCTGAATTTCGTCCTGGTGATCGGGGCCATCACGGCGCTCTTCATGGGCTTGCTGGGCATCATCCAGAACGACATCAAGCGCGTGGTCGCCTACTCCACCCTGTCGCAGCTCGGCTACATGACGGTGGCGCTGGGAGCGTCGGCTTATTCAGTGGCCGTGTTCCACCTGATGACGCACGCCTTCTTCAAGGCGCTGCTGTTCCTGGCTGCCGGCTCGGTGATCATCGGTATGCACCACGATCAGGACATCCGCAACATGGGTGGGCTGCGCAAGTACATGCCCATCACCTGGATCACCTCGCTGCTGGGCTCGCTGGCGCTGATCGGCACGCCGCTGTTCTCGGGCTTCTATTCCAAGGACAGCATCATTCTGGCCGTGCAGGCCAGCTCGCTGCCGGGCGCGGGCTTTGCCACCTTTGCCGTGGTGGCGGGCGTGTTCATCACGGCCTTCTATTCCTTCCGCATGTACTTCCTCGTCTTTCATGGCAAGGAACGTTTTCATGACAAGCCGCACCCCTCGCCCGACGATCACGGCCACCATGGGGACGAGCACGGTCATCATGAGCCGCACGAGTCGCCTTGGGTGGTCACGGCGCCGCTGCTGCTGCTGGCCGTGCCCTCGGTGGTGATCGGTTTCATGACCATCGGCCCGATGCTCTTCGGCGACTTCCTCAAGGACGCGATCTTCGTGAACGCCGAAGCCCACCCGGCAATGAAGATTCTGGCCGAAGGCTTCCACGGTGCAGCCGCGATGGCCTTGCACGGTTTGCAGACGGCGCCGTTCTGGCTGGCGCTCGCGGGTGTGGTGACGGCCTATGTCTTCTATCTGGTCAAACCCGAGATCCCGGCGGCGCTGCACCGGCGTCTGGGCTTTCTGGTGCGCATCATGGAGAACAAGTACTACATGGACTGGATCAACGAGAAGGTCTTCGCCGCGGGAGCCCGGCTGGTGGGCCGCGGCCTCTGGAAAGGGGGTGATGTGGGGCTGATCGACGGCTTGATCGTCAATGGGTCGGCGAAGGTGGTCGGTTGGTCGGCTTCCGTGGTGCGTCTGGTGCAGTCGGGCTACATCTACCACTACGCGCTGGCAATGATCATCGGCGTGTTTGCGTTGATCACCTGGCAACTGTGGCCTCATCTACAGTCCTTCCTGGTCCGCTGAGCGAGGTCGTCCGAACATGAGTCTGCTGAGCCTCGCCATCTGGACGCCCATCCTCTTCGGCGTCATCTTGCTGACCCTGGGGCGCGACGAGCACGCCAATGCGGTGCGCTGGATCGCCCTTGCCGCAGCCGTGCTGAGTTTCTTCATCACGGTCCCCCTGATCACCGGCTTCGACACCAGCACTTCGGCGATGCAGTTCGTCGAGCATGTGCCCTGGATCGAGCGCTTCAACGTCCACTACCACCTGGGCGTGGACGGCCTATCCGTGTGGTTTGTGCTGTTGACGGCCTTCATCACCATCGTGGTGGTGATCTCCGCCTGGGAGGTGATCACCGAGCGCGTGAACCAGTACATGGGGGCCTTCCTCATCCTCTCCGGACTGATGGTGGGGGTCTTCTCCGCGTTGGACGGCCTGCTGTTCTACGTCTTTTTCGAGGCCACGCTGATTCCGATGTACATCATCATCGGCATCTGGGGCGGGCCGCGCCGGGTCTACGCGGCGTTCAAGTTCTTCCTCTACACGCTGTTGGGTTCGCTGCTGATGCTGGTGGCCCTGGCTTACCTGTATTTCAAATCGGGCGGCAGCTTCGACATCTTGAGTTGGCACCAGCTGCCTTTGCCGCTGGATGTCCAGTTGCTGCTGTTCGGGGCTTTCTTCCTGGCCTTTGCGGTGAAGGTGCCGATGTGGCCGGTGCACACCTGGTTGCCCGACGCCCACGTGGAAGCCCCCACTGGTGGCTCGGTGGTGCTGGCGGCGATCATGCTCAAGCTCGGTGCCTATGGTTTCCTGCGCTTTTCGCTGCCCATCGTGCCCGATGCAGCCCGCGAACTGGACTGGCTCATCATCAGCCTGTCGCTGATCGCCGTGCTCTACATCGGCCTGGTGGCCTTGGTGCAGCAGGACATGAAGAAGCTGGTGGCGTATTCCTCGATCGCCCACATGGGCTTCGTGACCTTGGGCTTCTTCCTCTTCAACGAGCTGGCGGTCTCTGGGGCCATCGTGCAGATGATTGCGCACGGCTTCGTCTCCGGAGCGATGTTCCTGTGCATTGGTGTGCTCTATGACCGCGTGCATTCGCGGGAGATCGCGGCCTATGGCGGCGTGGTGAACACGATGCCCAAGTTCGCGGCGTTTGCCGTTCTGTTCGCGATGGCCAACTGCGGCCTGCCAGGCACGGCCGGGTTCGTGGGGGAGTGGATGGTGATTCTGGGTGCCGTGAAGGTGAACTTCTGGATCGGTCTGCTGGCGGCCACGACACTGATTTTCGGGGCGGCCTACACGCTGTGGATGGTCAAGCGCGTGTACTTCGGCGACGTCGCGAACGACAACGTGCGCACGTTGGAAGACTTGAACCGGCGCGAGTTTTTCATGCTGGCGCTGCTGGCCCTGGCGGTGCTCTGGATGGGCGTGTACCCCAAGCCCTTCACCGACGTGATGCACCAGTCGGTGGTGGATCTGCTCAAGCACGTCGCCGTGTCCAAGCTGAACTGACGGGGCGGTGACAATGAACACGATGAACTGGATCGCCATCTACCCCGAGATCACGCTGCTGGTGCTGACCAGCGTCATCCTCGTGATCGACCTTTTCGTGACGCACCCGCTGCGCCGCCTGACGTATGGCTTGACGCTGGCCACCTTGGCCGTCGTGGGCGCGATGCAGATGGCCTACTTCCTGGGCTACTACCTGGATGGCCAGACCGTCTATGCGATGCAGGGCATGGTCGTCAACGACCCCCTGGGCAACCTGCTGAAGTTCTTTGCGACACTGTCGGTCTTCGTGACGCTGGTCTACGGTCACCTCTACAGCGCCAAGCGCGACATGCTGCGAGGCGGTGAGCTTTTCACCCTCAGCCTGCTGGCCCTGCTGGGCATCATGGTGATGATTTCCGGGAACAACTTCCTGGTGATCTACCTGGGCCTGGAGCTCATGTCGCTGTCGCTGTATGCCCTGGTGGCGCTACGCCGTGACGATCTCGTGGCCACCGAGGCGGCCATGAAGTATTTCGTGCTCGGTGCGCTGGCCAGCGGCTTCCTGCTGTATGGCCTGTCGATGATGTACGGTGCGACCGGGTCGTTGGACATCGACGAGGTCTTCAAGGCCATCGCCGCCGGGCAGTTCAACCGCCAGGTGCTGGTCTTGGGCGTGGTTTTCGTGGTCGCTGGCTTGGCCTTCAAACTGGGCGCAGCACCGTTCCATATGTGGGTGCCCGATGTCTACCAAGGGGCGCCCACGGCGGCGACCCTGCTGATCGCCGGGGCGCCCAAGTTGGCCGCCTTCGGTATCACCGTGCGGCTGCTCATCGACGCGATGCTGGCCCTGGCCGTGGAGTGGCAGCAGATGTTGATCGTGCTGTCGGTGGTGTCCTTGCTGGTGGGCAACCTCGCGGCCATCGCCCAGACCAACCTCAAGCGCATGCTGGCTTACTCCACCATTGCGCAGATGGGTTTCATGCTCCTGGGCCTGGCCAGCGGCGTGGTCAACGGCAACACTCTGTCGGCCGCCAACGCCTACAGCTCGGCGATGTTCTATGTGGTCACGTATGTCATCACGACATTGGGCACCTTCGGCCTGATCCTGCTGCTATCGCGTGAAGGCTTCGAGGCCGAGGAGATCAAGGATCTGAAAGGCTTGAACCAGCGCAGTCCCTGGTATGCCGCGGTGATGGCGATCTTTATGTTCTCACTGGCGGGCATCCCGCCCACGGTGGGTTTCTATGCCAAGCTGGCCGTTCTACAGGCGCTGGTGTCGACGAATGTCGATCTGTACGTCGGTCTGGCCGTGTTTGCGGTGCTACTGTCGCTGGTGGGGGCCTACTACTACCTGCGGGTCGTCAAGGTGATGTACTTCGACGAGGCGCTGGATCGTGCACCGATCCAGGCCAGCCCCGAGGCCCGTGCCGTCCTGTCCGTCAACGGCTTGGCGGTGCTGGTGCTGGGCATCCTGCCCGGGGGATTGATGGCGATGTGCGCCCAGGCCATCGTGCGGGCCTTCTCGGTCTGAGCGGGGCGGGGAGCGCGCGGGGCTCATGGATCAGTCTGCGTCGATCTGGGTGGTCCTGATCGTGGCAGCCGTCGCGGCCAATTTGCCCTTCCTCAGCGAGCGCGTTTTCTTCGTCGGTCCGCCGAGGCATCCGAAGGGGCTGGGATGGCGCTTGCTGGAATGGTTGCTGCTGTTCGGCCTGGTGCTTGGCCTGGGCATGGGCTTGGAGGCCCGCCTGGGACAGCGCCACCCGCAAGGCTGGGAGTTCTATGCGGTGGCCGCCTGCCTGTTCGCAACACTGGCCTTCCCGGGATTCGTCTGGCGCTACCTGCGGCGCCATCGTCCTTGACCGGAGGTGGTCATGAGCCAGCACGAAGACGGTCGTGCACTGCACGAGGCCTGCGTGGAAGCGGGTGTCGCCTACGCGGGGGACTTCCTGAAGGTCCGTCGAGACCGGGTGCGTCTGCCCGATGGGCGGCTCGCACAGCGCGAGTACATTGTGCATCCCGGGGCCGTGATGGTGGTGCCGCTGCTGGATGACGGCCGTTTCGTGCTGGAACGCCAGTTTCGCTACCCGCTCGGTCGGGTGATGATCGAGTTTCCGGCGGGCAAGCTCGACCCCGGCGAGTCGGGTCTGCGATGCGCGATGCGTGAACTGCGCGAGGAGACCGGCTACATGGCCCGTGAATGGGCCCGGGCAGGGGTGCTGCACAATGCGATCGCCTACTCGACCGAGGGCATCGAGGTGTGGTTCGCCCGGGGGCTGACTCCCGGGGCTGCGAGTCTGGACGAAGGCGAGTTCGTGGACGTCTTCGCGGCCGCCCCCCAGGAACTCGACGCCTGGGTGCGCAGCGGAGAGGTCACCGATGCCAAAACCCTGATCGGACTGCTGTGGTGGCAGCACTGGCAGTGCGGACGCTGGTGTCCCGACTGGCTCCCCGTGGACGATACAAATCAGGCATCATCCCCGCCATGAAGGTGTTCGATCTGCGCTGTGCCCAGGGCCACGGCTTCGAAGGCTGGTTCGGCTCGGAGGAAGATTTCCAGTCCCAGCTCGCACGGGGCCTGGTGAGCTGCCCCCTGTGCGGCCACGCCACGATCGAGAAGCTGCCCAGCGCACCCCGCCTGAATCTTGGGGCCGGGGCCCCGCCGGAGGCGCCGGCGAAGGCCGAAGCGACGCCGACGCCGGAGCAGCTCTGGATGCGGGCGGTGCGGCATGTGCTGGAACACACCGAGGATGTCGGCGAGCGCTTTGCCGAGGAGGCCCGGCGCATCCACTATGGGGAGGTGCCCTCGCGCGGCATCCGCGGCCAGACCACACGGGAAGATGCGCAAGCGCTGCGGGAGGAGGGTATCGAGGTGCTGACCCTGCCGCTGCCGGCCGGCCTGAAGGGGCCGGTGCAGTAGGGCCCGGCCGCCGCCCCTGTGCTCACGGGACCAGCAGCCGGCCCGGATTGAACAGACCCTGAGGGTCCAGTGCCCGCTTGATCGCGCGCATCAGACCCAGAGCGACTGGCGACTTGCGTGCTGCCAGTTCCTCGCGCTTGAGCAGGCCCACGCCGTGCTCGGCCGAGATGGACCCGCCATGCGCCGTCACAGCGTCGTAGACGATGCGGTTGACGGTCTTTTCGTGGGCGACCAGGAAATCCCCGCCCGACACGCCGGCCGGCGCCTGCACGTTGTAGTGCAGGTTGCCGTCGCCCAGATGACCGAAATCGACCAGGCGCACACCAGGCAGATGAGCCGCCAGGGCGGCGTCGGTGGAGGCCACGAAGGCCGGGATGCGCGACACCGGCAGGGAGATGTCGTGCTTGATGTTGAGGCCTTCCTCGGCTTGTGCCAGCGGGATGGATTCGCGCAAATGCCACAGAGCCCTGGACTGCTCCAGGCTCTCGGCCACGGCGGCGTCGGTGATGAGGCCGTCCTCGAAGGCCTGTTCGAGCAGGTTCTCGAACTGCGCGCGGGCATGAGCCTCGGATTCGTGGTCGGAGACTTCCATCAACACGGTCCAGGGGGACGGGGGCAGCGGCTGGGGCTGCTGCGGGAAGTGCCGGCGCACCAGGTCGAGCGAAAACTGGTTCATCACCTCGAAGCCGGTGAGACTGGCGGCCAGGTGGGCCTGTGCCCGCTGCAGCAGGCTCACGGCGGCGTCCATCGAGGGCAGGGCAGCCAGTGCGGTCATGCGGGCGGCCGGGCGGGGGTACAGGCGCAGCGTGGCGGCAGTGATGAGACCCAGGGTTCCCTCGCTGCCGATGTAGAGGTCGCGCAGGTCGTAGCCGGTGTTGTCCTTGCGCAGGCCGCTCAGGCCGTCCCAGATCTCGCCGTCGGCCGTCACCACCTCCAGGCCCAGGCAAAGCTCGCGGGCGTTGCCGTAGCGCAGCACCTGGGTGCCGCCAGCGTTGGTGGCCAGGTTGCCGCCGATGGTGCAACTGCCCTCGGCGGCCAGGCTCAGGGGGAACAGGAGACCCTGCGAGGCAGCAGCCTCCTGGACAGCCTGGAGCACGCAGCCGGCCTCGACCGTCATCGTGAGGTTGGCGGTATCGATCTCGCGGATGCGCTGCATCCGCCGGGTGCTCAGCAGCACTTGGCGGCCGCTGTCGTCGGGCACCGAGGCCCCCACCAGGCCGGTGTTGCCGCCCTGGGGCACGAGGCTGGCGCCATGGCCGGCGCAGGCCCGCACCACCGCGGCGACTTCGGCCGCGCTGGCGGGGCGCACCACCGCCAGGGCCTTGCCCCGGTAGCGCTTGCGCCAATCGAGTTCGTAGGCGGAGAGATCGCCGTCGGTGAGCACCTGAGAGGCGCCGACCGCCGCGCGCAGGTCGTCGAGCAGACTCATGGGATTCAGGGGGATGGTGTGGGGGTGGCGGTGCGCGCATGGCGCAGGCGCCAGCGCACATGCAGGGCGCAGGCGGTGAACAGCAGCAGGCACAGCCCCACCTCGATGGCGGCCAGCACCGCGCTGAAGCCGCGGTCGGAGGTGGCACGCACGACGCCTTCGGTGAAGTAGACCCACACCAGCAGGCTCACCCAACGGTAGGTGTACATGCGCCGCTTGAGCAGGCCGGCCAGTGGGATGAACAGCGGCAGCACTTTGAGCACCAACCAAGAGCCGCCCGGACGCAGCGGGGCCAACCAGAGCTCCCAGGCCAGCCCCAGCACGATCAGGCCGATGAGGCTGCCCACGGCCAGGGCGCGTGTAAGGTCGATGCGGTTGCTGTGATCCATCGGTGGCATGATACCGGGCATGAACCTTCCCAAGCAGCTGCCGCTGTCGGCGCGCGAGCGGCTGTCGGCGCTGGTCCGTACCCTGCAGGACTGGCCCTGGCTCGAGACCCTCCGGACCTTGGGCCAGCGTTTCCGCGAGGACCGCCTGGGTCTGACCGCCGGCAGCCTGACCTTCACCACCCTGATCGCCCTGGTGCCGCTGTTCACTGTGACGCTGGCGGTGTTCACGGCATTCCCGATGTTCGCCAGTTTCCAGGCGGCCTTGGAGGCCTACTTCGTCAAGAGCCTGGTGCCCGAGGCGATTGCGAGGCCGGTGCTGCGGGCGCTCACGCGGTTTGCCGCGAATGCCAACCGGCTGGGCACGGCGGGCCTGGTCGTGCTGGTGCTGACGGCCCTGTCGCTGATGCTCACGATCGACCGCACGCTCAACGCCCTGTGGCGGGTGCGCAAGCCGCGGCCCATTGCGCAGCGCGTGCTGGTGTATTGGGCAGCGGCCACGCTGGGCCCCTTGCTGCTGGGGGTGAGCTTGACGCTCACTTCTTATGCGCTGACGGCGTCACGCGGCTTGGTGGGCTCGCTGCCCGCACCGGTGTCCTTCTTTTTCAACGCGCTGGAGTTTCTCCTGATGGCAGGCGCCTTCGCGGGGCTCTTCCGCTACGTGCCCAACACCCATGTGCGCTGGTCTGATGCCTTGGCAGGCGGCTTCTTCGTGGCCACGGGGTTGGAACTGGCCAAGACGCTGCTGGCCTGGTACTTGCGCAGCGTGCCGACTTACTCGGCCTTGTATGGCACCTTCGCCACGGTGCCCATCTTCCTGGTCTGGCTTTACCTGGGCTGGGTCGTGGTGCTGCTGGGGGGGGTGATCGCGGCCTATGCGCCCAGCCTGCGGATGAAGGTGGTGCGTCGCCCGGCCACGCCGGGGCATCGCTTCCACCTGGCGCTGATGGTGCTGCGCGAATTGCAGGCCAGCCGGCTGCAGCCGGCCCATGGGCTGAGCCTGGAAGCGTTGTCGGAGCGACTGCGCACCGACCCGCTGCAGATCGAGCCTTTGCTGGAAAAGCTGCGCGCGCTGGACTGGGTGGGGCGGCTGGACGAGGAGGGGGGCGCACGCCATGTGCTGCTGGCCGAGCCCGAACACACCCTCGCTCAACCCCTGGTGGCCGAGCTGCTGCTCGATCCAGCCCCCGACCTGCGCGGCTTCTGGGACAAGGCCGGCTTTGGCCGGATGACGCTCAAGGACTTGCTGGCATGAGCGCGGTCAGAACTTGATCCTGCCGATCCAGATGTCCTTGTACATGACCCAGTCGCCCATGAAGCTGTAGAGCGGGCGCTTGAACGAGGCGGGCTTGTTCTTCTCGAAGCCGAAGTGGCCGATCCAGGCGAAGCCGTAACCCGCCAGCAGGCCGTAGAGCAGGTACTGTGGCTGGCCGGTGGCCAGCAGCGCTGCCAGGCAGATCAGCGCCAGCGTGGAGCCGACGAAGTGCAGCCGGCGGCAGGTCCGGTTGCTGTGTTCGCTGAGATAGAAGGGGTAGAACTCGGCGAAGCTCTTGAAGCTGCGCGGGTCGACACCCTGCGCTGGCAAGGGGGTGCTCATGACGGAATCCCGGGCGAGGAAAGAAAGCCTTTGAGGGCATTCAACACCCCATCGGGGTTTTCCGTCATCAGGGAATGCCCGGCGCGCAGGGTCTGGACGCGCGCGCGCAGCGCCGCAGCCAGCTCTTTCGTCGCTGCCGGCGGCGTCATCTGGTCTTGGGCCCCGAGCAGCAGCAGGGCAGGGCACCGGATGCGCCGGGCTGCTTCCAGGCCGGCGGCATAGCGGTCGCAGATGGAGAAGTCGATGTGGAAAAGGTTGGCACCGGCATGCTGCCGCGCATGGCGGGCCTGCAACTGCTGCATCAGCGCCAAGTTGCCACCGTGCAGCCAGGTGCCGGGACCAGGTGCCGAGGGCTTGGCAGCCATCGTGCTGATGGAAAAGCTGTTGACCATGCGCATGGCCTTGTGCGGATCCTTGAGCGAGGTCTCCAGCAGCGCCGGCGAGACCTTCATCGGGTAGGCGGTGGCCACCAGCGCGAGGTGAGTGGCGCGTTCGCCCAGGCGGGCGGCGGCTTCCAGCGCGACGAGCGAGCCCATGCTGTGGCCGACCAGGGCCGCGCGCGTCACGCCGGCGGCATCGAGCAGGGCGACGAGCCAGTCGGCGAGCGCCTCGACGCTGTCCAGGGCCGGGCCCGCACTGCGGCCATGACCAGGCAGGTCCACCGCGAGCACGGCATGGCCGTGGTGAGCGAGGTAGCGAGTTTGCAAGGCGAACACGCTGTGGTCGTGCAGGGCGCCGTGAATGAACACGACGCAGGGCAGGGCGGGGTCGAAGGGCTTGCCGCCGGTGTAGGCATAGGCCTCGCGGCCGAGGACCAGCAGTTTCATGCGGCCCTCCCGGCTTTTTCGGCGGCCTTCAGGGCGCGGCTCAGGTCGTCGATGAGGTCGGCCGGGTCTTCCAGGCCGATGGACAGGCGGATGGTGCCCGGCGTGATGCCAGCGCGTGCCAGCGCCGCGTCGTCCATGCGGAAATGGGTGGTGGACGCCGGGTGGATGACCAGCGAGCGGCAGTCACCCACGTTGGCCAGGTGCGAGAACAGGCGCAGGCTTTCGATGAAGCGGCGGCCCTGCTCGCGGCTGCCACGCAGGTTGAAGCTGAAGACGGCGCCGCAGCCCTTGGGCAGCAGGCGCTGGGCCAGTGCATGGCTGGGGTGGCCGGGCAACTCGGGGTAGCCCACCGATTCCACCATGGGGTGCTCGGCCAGGAACTTCACCACCTGGCGGGTGTTGGCGACGTGGCGCTCCATGCGCATCGACAAGGTCTCGATGCCTTGCAGGATGAGCCAGGCCGAGTGCGGGCTCAGGCAGGCGCCGAAGTCGCGCAGGCCCTCGCGGCGTGCGCGCAGCAGGAAGGCTCCGACGCTGCTTTCCTCGGTGAACACCATCTGATGGAAGCCTTCATAGGGCTGGGTGAGTTCGGGGAAGCGCCCGGAGGCTTCCCAGTCGAAACGGCCGCTGTCGACCAGCACACCGCCAATCACCGTGCCGTGGCCGCCCAAGAACTTGGTCGCCGAGTGGTAGACGAGGTCGGCGCCGTGGTCGATGGGGCGCATCAGCACCGGGGTGGTGAAGGTGGAGTCCACCAGCAGCGGGATGCCGTGGTCATGGGCCAGGGCGCTGACGGCGGGAATGTCCAGCACGTCCAGGCCGGGGTTGCCCAGGGTCTCACCGAAGAACAACCGGGTGGTGGGGCGGATGGCGTCGCGCCAGGCGTCCAGGTCGCCCGGGGGCACGAAGGTGGTCTCGATGCCAAAGCGTGCGAGTGTGTAGTGCAGCAGGTTGTGCGAGCCGCCATACAGAGCCGTGCTGGCGACGATGTGCGAACCGGCCCCCATCAGCGTGGCCACTGCCAGGTGCAAGGCGGCCTGCCCACTGGCCGTGGCGATCGCGCCCACACCGCCTTCGAGCGCAGCGATGCGTTCCTCCAGCACGGCTGTGGTGGGGTTGGAGATGCGCGAGTACACATGGCCGGCACGTTCCATGTTGAAGAGCGCAGCGGCGTGGTCGCTGTCGTCGAAGACGAAGGAGGTGCTGAGGTAGATCGGCACCGCGCGCGCGCCGGTGGCCGGGTCTGGCGCACTGCCGGCGTGCAAGGCCAGCGTGTCGAATCCGGGGTCGGAATATCCTGGCATGGTCTCTCCAAAAGTTGTCGTTGCGCACCCGGGGTTGTCCAGGGGGGTGTGACCTGCGGTGGTCCTGGATTGTGGGCTATATTGAAGCCTCGTCCTGCCCGGGTTCTCCGGGGTGGGGCGGCCGATCCCCATGCTTCGACCCAGCCATCGCTTCAAGGAGGCCCGCCATGAAAGTCAGTGACATCCTGCGCGTCAAGGGGGGCACGCTGTTCACGGTATCGCCGGACCAACCCCTGGGCGAGGCGATGAAGACCATGGCCGAGCACGACATCGGTTCGCTGGTGGTGATGGAGCATGGCGAATTGGTGGGCATGCTCACGTTCCGCGAATGCATCCAGGCGGTGGTCGCCAACGGCGGCAGTGTGGGCCGCACGATCGTGCGCACGGTGATGGATCCGGCTCCTCTGACCTGCACGCTGGAAACCGAGATCGACGAGGTCCGGCGGATGATGCTGGGCCGGCATGCGCGCTACATGCCGGTGATGAACCAGCGCACGCTGATGGGCGTGATCTCTTTCTACGACGTGGCCAAGGCAGTGGTGGAGAGCCAGGACTTCGAAAACCGCATGCTCAAGGCTTACATCCGCGACTGGCCAGTGGGCGACGAGCCGGCCCAGGCGTCCTGAAGCCGGCCAGGCCGGCCCTGTGTTTCGCGCAGGCGGCGCGTAAAATCCGCCCATCTTCCACACCCGGAGCCGGCCAGGTCGGCGCGGCTCGGGTTCTTTCCACGCTTGGGTTTCATGTCCGGCAGCACTTTCGGCCAGCTCTTTCGCGTCACCAACTTCGGCGAGTCCCATGGTCCGGCCATCGGCTGTGTGATCGACGGTTGCCCACCGGGGCTGGCCTTGTCCGAGGCGGACATTCAGCCCGACCTGGATCGCCGTCGCCCCGGCACTTCGCGCCACGTGACCCAGCGCAACGAACCCGATGCGGTGGAGATCCTCTCGGGTGTGTACGAAGGGCGGACCACCGGCACGCCGATCTGCCTGCTCATCCGCAACACCGACCATCGCAGCAAGGACTACGGCAACCTCCTGCAAACTTTTCGCCCGGGGCATGCCGACTACACCTACTGGCACAAGTACGGCATCCGCGACCCGCGCGGCGGTGGGCGTTCGTCGGCCCGGCTGACGGCTCCGATGGTGGCTGCCGGGGCTGTGGCCAAAAAGTGGCTGCATCAGCAATACGGCACCACCTTCCGCGGCTGCATGACCCAGCTCGGCGAGATCGAGATCCCGTTCGAATCCTGGGACCACGTGCCCCGCAACCCGTTCTTCGCCGCCAATGCCAGCGTGATCGAGCGGCTGGAGGCGTACATGGATGCGTTGCGCAAGGCGGGCGATTCGGTGGGCGCCCGCCTGCGCGTGGAGGCCAGCGGCGTGCCGGTGGGGCTGGGCGAGCCGCTGTTCGACAAGCTCGACGCCGACATCGCCCACGCGATGATGGGGATCAACGCCGTCAAGGGCGTGGAGATCGGTGCGGGCTTTGGCTGCGTGGCCCAGAAGGGCACCGAGCACGGCGATGAACTCACGCCCGAGGGCTTTCGCAGCAACAATGCCGGCGGCGTGCTGGGCGGCATCAGCACCGGGCAGGATCTGGTGGTGCATCTCGCGATCAAGCCCACCAGTTCGATCCGCACGCCGCGCCAATCGATCGACCTGGCGGGCCAGCCGGCCACGGTGGAAACCTTCGGCCGGCATGACCCCTGCGTGGGCATCCGTGCCACGCCGATTGCCGAGGCCATGCTGGCCCTGGTGGTGATGGATCATGCACTGCGCCACCGAGCTCAGTGCGGCGACGTGGCGGTGTCCACGCCGAAGATCCCGGCCCGCGCACCGCAGGACTGAGGGCGCCCGTGGCGGCTCCCGCCGGTGTCCCCGCGCCTGCGCAGGGCCTGTGGAGCTTTGCCGCACTGGCGGCGGTGTATTTCGGCTTCATCGGCTACTTCAACCCTTACCTGCCGCTGTGGCTGAAGGAGCTGGGCTTTGGCTCGCTGGCGATCGGCGCGCTCACTGCAGTACAGAGTCTCACCCGCGTGATCGCTCCCTACAGCTGGGGTTGGCTGTCCGACCACACCGGCCGACGCACCGGGCTGATGCGTTGGGCCGCCAGCCTGGGCCTGACCAGCAGCCTGGGCCTGCTGCTGATGCCCCAATGGGTGTCGCCCACCGTCGGGGTCGTCGGGGTGGTGCTCTTCCTGATGTTCTTCAACACCAGTGCGATGATGCCGATGGCCGAAGCGGCCCTGGCCCAGCGGGTGACGTCCCAGGCCGGACTGGACGTCAACCGCTACGGCCGCGTGCGGGTGTGGGGGTCGGTGGGTTTCATCGTCACGGTACTGGTCTTCGGTGTCGTCTTCGATCGCTTCGGCCTGTCGTGGTTTGCGGCGGGCACGGTGGCGCTGCTTGCGGCCCTGGTGGCCGTGTGCTGGCGGCTGCCAGCCGGCGACGACGCAGCGTCGGTCGACAGCCCGGCTCCGGCGTTGGCGCCCGTGCTGGCGAGGCCGGCGGTGCGCTGGTTCTTCGTCTCGGTCTTCTTCATGATCCTGGCGCACGTCGCGCTGTACGCCTTCTTCTCGCTGTACCTGGACGCCCTGGGTCACAGCAAGCGCGTGGTGGGGGTGCTGTGGGCCGTGTCAGTGGCAGTGGAGATCGCCTGGTTCCTGCTGCAGGGGCGCTGGCTGGCACGCTGGCCGCTGTCGGCCTGGATGGTCCTGGTGTGCGTGGTGGCGGCGCTGCGCTTCGGTGCCACCGCAGCGTTCGGAACCAGCCTGGTCGTGCTCGTGCTGGCGCAGGTCAGCCATGCGCTCACGTTTGCGACCCATCACACGGTGTGCGTCGCCTTCATCAACCGGCACTTCGCCGACCGCCTGCGCGGGCGCGGCCAGGCGCTGTACTCGGTGCTGGGCTACGGGCTGCCGGGCGTGCTGGGCGGCGTTGCGGGCGGGGCGCTGGGAGGTGCCTGGGGCTGGGCCTCGGTGTTCTGGGCGGCCGCGCTTGCAGCCTTGCTGGCCGCTTTGGCGGCCTGGCGGGTGGCACGGATCGAGGCTTGAGCCGCACGCGGCACTGCTGGCAATTCGTGAAGCTTCGGCGCACGACATGCTGCCGGTGACGGCACGGCCGTGTAGTGCGCGTAGTTCTTACAAAAAAGTCCGATGTAACGCTGGCGTACCAGGGCTCGACCTCTGGCACACACGGGCCGGGCTTCCTATGCTGCGGCCCGTTCCCCAACCGAGGCCGGCGGCACCGGCCGACACCCCATCCAGCACCGCAGGAGACATCGATGCTGCAGCTTTTCCCATGGCCGCCGCGCTGGCGGCGCGCGGCCCGGCAGGGCCTGGCCGCCCTGGCGTTGGCCGCCACGGCCCTGGGCCCCTCGACCGCCCAGGCCCAGAGCACCCCACGCACGGCTTTCGTGCATCTGTTCGAATGGAAGTGGACCGACATCGCGCGCGAGTGCGAGACCTTCCTCGGGCCCAAGGGGTTCGCGGCGGTGCAGGTGTCGCCCCCGAACGAGCACAACTGGGTGACCAGCGGTGACGGTGCGCCCTATCCGTGGTGGATGCGCTACCAGCCGGTGAGCTACAGCCTG
Source organism: Caldimonas sp. (assembly GCF_046291045.1). Classification (GTDB taxonomy): domain Bacteria; phylum Pseudomonadota; class Gammaproteobacteria; order Burkholderiales; family Burkholderiaceae_C; genus Caldimonas. The sequence continues at coordinate 74,623 of NZ_JBKBSL010000010.1, forward strand.
GACCGCAGCCGCAGCGGCACGCGCGCCGAGTTCCAGGACATGGTCAACCGCTGCAACGCCGTGGGCGTGAGCATTTATGTGGACGCCGTGATCAACCACATGTCCGGCGGCACGGGTGGCACCTCGAGCGCTGGGCGCAGCTGGAGCTATCACAACTACCCCGGGCTCTATGGTCCCAATGACTTCCACCAGCCGGTGTGCTCCATCACCAACTACGGGGATGCGAACAACGTGCAGCGTTGCGAGCTTTCGGGCCTGCAAGACCTGAACACCGGCAGCACCTACGTGCGCGGCAAGATCGCCGACTACCTGGTGGGCCTGGTCAACATGGGGGTCAAGGGCTTCCGTGTGGATGCGGCCAAGCACATCAGCCCGACCGATCTGGGCGCGATCATCGATGCGGTCAACAGCCGCACCGGCACGAACCGGCCCTTCTGGTTCCTGGAGGTGATCGGCGCGGCCGGCGAGGCCGTGCAGCCGAACCAGTATTTTTCGCTCGGCGGCGGCCAGGTCACCGTGACCGAGTTCAACTATGGTAAGCAGATCTTCGGGAAGTTCGCCGGCGGGGGCCGCCTGGCCGAGCTGCGCAGCTTCGGCGAAACCTGGGGCCTGATGCCCAGCAGCAAAGCGATTGCTTTCATCGACAACCACGACAAGCAGCGGGGTCATGGCGGCGGCGGCAACTATCTCACCTACCACCATGGCTCGACCTACGACCTGGCCAACATCTTCATGCTGGCCTGGCCCTATGGCTACCCGGCGCTGATGTCGAGCTATGCCTTCAACCGCAGCACGGCCTACGACACGAGCTTCGGCCCGCCGCATTACAGCGGCGGGGCCACCCGTGGCCCCTGGGACGGCGGCGTGAGCCAGCCGGCCTGCTTCAACCAGAGCATCGGTGGCTGGGTGTGCGAGCATCGCTGGCGCGGCATCGCCAACATGGTGGCCTTCCGCAACGCCACGCTGTCGAGCTGGACCGTGACCGACTGGTGGGACAACGGCAACAACCAGATCGCCTTCGGCCGCGGCGACAAGGGTTTCGTGGTCATCAATCGCGAAGGCGCGGCGCTGACGCGCAACTTCAAGACCAGCCTGCCGGCCGGCCAGTATTGCGATGTCATCTCGGGCGACTTCAGCAATGGTCAGTGCTCAGGCAACGTGGTGACGGTGGATGCCGGTGGCTACGTGACGCTGACGGCCGCTCCGAATGGAGCCGCGGCCATCCATGTGGGGGCTCGCGTGGGAGGCAGTGCTCAGCCGCCGCAGACGGCTTCGGTCACGTTCAACGTGACGGCCGATACCGTGTGGGGACAAAACCTGTTCGTCGTGGGCCACCACAGTGCCTTGGGCAGTTGGTCGCCGGCCGCGGCCAAGCCCATGACCTGGATCTCCGGCTCGGGCACGCGCGGCAACTGGCGCACGGTGCTGAACCTGCCGGCCAACACCATCTACCAGTACAAGTTCATCAAGAAGGACGGGGCCGGCAACGTGGTGTGGGAGGGCGGCAGCAATCGCATCGTGACCACACCCTCGGGGGGGGGCTCGGTGAGCACCGGTGGCCCCTGGCAATAGCCGGGCAGCCGCGGGGGCGACTCCGTCAGGGGGTCACCACCCGCAGCATCTCGTAGCAGTTGCCCAGGGTGTGGTAGTCCAGCCGGCCCACGGGGGTCTTCTCCTCGCCCAGACGGCGGTTGTCGCGGGTGAGCGTGTGGTACCAGGCACCGTGCTCGTGGTCGATGAAGTAGTCCCAGCAGTAGGACCATAGCCGGTCGTACCACCGCCAGTAGGTCTCCAGCCCGGTGCGGTGTCCGAGCAGGGCCGCCGCGGTGGCCGTCTCGGACTGCACCCAAAAGGCCTTGCGGTCGTCGCACACCGTGCCATCGGGCGCCATGCGATTGAAGAGGCCGCGGGCCTCTTCGTCCCAGCCATGGGCGACGGTGAAGTCGAACAAGGCCTGGGCGCGAGGCAGCAGCCAGGGGGCGGGGCGCAGTCGGTCGAGGACGAGCAGCAGCTTGGCCCACTCGGCCTGGTGGCCGAACTGGTAGCCCCAGGGACGAAAGATCTCGTCGGGCCGGTCCCGGTGGTAGGTCCAGTCGGGCGTCCAGTCTGCGTGGTAGTGCTCCCAGATGTGACCGTCGGTTTGGTCGGCCAGGTCCACCGTGACGCGGCGCGCGATCCGCTCTGCACGGTCGAGATAAAGGGTCTCCCCAGTGGCCTCGAAGGCCCCCAGCAGAGCCTCGAAAACATGCATGTTGGCATTCTGGCCGCGATAGGGCCCCCAGCCCCCTTCGGCCAGTTCGTCGGCATACAGGCCCTGGGACTCGTCCCAGAAGAGGGTGTTCAGCGTCTGCCAGGTTTCGGTGAGCCACTGCCGGGCCTCGGTCACGCCGGCCTTGAGTGCGTGCGCGTAGGCCAGCATCACGAAGCCCAAGCCGTAGGCGTACTGGGCGGCATCTTCCACCACGTGTTCACGGCTGCCGTCGGGGCGGTCCTCGACACGCAGCATCCAGGCGTAGCGGCCGGTGGCTGGGTCGAGGTGGGCTTCGCGCAAAAAGGCCAGACCATGGCGCACGGCGTCGAGGTAAGTGGGCGCGCGGAAATGCCGGTGAGCCTGGGCATAGTTGTAGATCAGCCGGGTGCTGTTGACGAGGTGGCGGTGTTGGGTGTCGTAAGCCGTACCGTCGTCGAGGAAGAAATGGAAAAAGCCACCTCGCCGGTCAATGCAGCGCGGGTGGTAGAAGGCCATGGTGTGAAAGATGTGCTCTTTCAGAAAAGCTGGGGAGCGGTAGTGCGGGAAGACATGCATGGAATGAGGGTATCAGGCAATGCGCTGCTGTGTCATCCCGTCAAAGAGATGGCATTGTTCGGCAGACCAATCCAGGTGGACACGCTCGCCGATGCGTTGATGAACCTGACCAGGCACGCGGACGGTCAGGCGACCCAAGGGGGTGTCGACCAAGGCATAGGTTTCTGGGCCCGTGGGCTCGACCATCCAAAGTTCTCCAGGCAGGCCCTGATCGGCAAACCGTAGCGCCTCGGGGCGCAGGCCGTAGACCAACGCATGACCGCTGAAAGACTGAAGGGATTGGCGATGTGCGGGCGTCAGAGACAAGCGCACACCATGGGCTTGGAGCTGGTCGATGCCCTCACGCGAGCACTCGATGAAGTTCATCGCCGGCGAGCCGATGAACTCGGCGACGAAGCGGTTGGCCGGGCGGCTGTAGATGTCGTCCGGGGTGCCGAACTGCTGGACCTGTCCGTCCTTCATCACCGCGATGCGGTCGCCCAGCGTCATGGCCTCGACCTGGTCGTGCGTGACGTAGACCGTGGTGGTGCGGGTGCGCTGGTGCAGCAGCTTGATCTCGGCGCGCATCTCCACGCGCAGCTTGGCGTCCAGGTTCGACAGCGGCTCGTCGAAGAGGAAGAGCTTGGGGTTGCGCGCCAGGGCCCGGCCCATGGCCACACGCTGGCGCTGGCCGCCCGAAAGCGCAGCCGGCTTGCGCTCGAGCAGGTGCTCGATCTGCAGCATCTTGGCCACACGCGCAATGGCGGCTTCGCGCTCGGCCTTGGGCACCTTGCGCATTTCCAGCGCAAAGCCGATGTTCTCGGCCACCGTCATGTTGGGATAGAGCGCATAGCTCTGGAACACCATCGCGATGTCGCGGTCCTTGGGCAGGGCATGCGTGACGTCGTGGTCACCGATGTGGATGCTGCCCAAGGTGGGATGGTCCAGGCCGGCGATCATGGCCAGCAACGTGGACTTGCCACAGCCCGAGGGGCCGACGAGGATGAGGAATTCGCCGGCATCGACCTCGAGGTCGATGCCTTTGAGGATTTCCACAGAGTGGTAAGCCTTGCGGACCTGACGGATGGAGAGGGCTCCCATGGGATTCAACCTTTCACGGCGCCGGCGGTGAGGCCGCGCACGAAGTACTTGCCGGCAATGATGTAGACGGCCAGCGTGGGCAGAGCAGCGATCATGGCCGCAGCCATGTCAACGTTGTATTCCTTGACGTTGGCGGTGGTGTTGGCCAGATTGTTCAGGCCCACCGTGACGGGCTTGGCTTCGGCGCCGGTGAACACCACGCCATAGAGGAAGTCGTTCCAGATCTGGGTGAACTGCCAAATCAGCGTGACGACCAGAATGGGCGTGGACAGCGGCAGCACGATGCGCCAGAAGATGCGCCAGAAGCCGGCCCCGTCGATCATGGCGGCCTTTACCAGCTCGTCGGGCAGGCCGACGTAGTAGTTGCGGAAGAAGAGGGTGGTGGAGGGCAGGCCGGCCAGCACATGCACCAGCACCAGGCCCCACACCGAGGTGGACAGGCCCAGCCAGCCCAGCACCTGCGACATCGGCAGCAGCACCACCTGCATGGGCATGAACACGCCGAAGAGCATCAGCCCGAAGACGAGCTCGCTGCCGCGGAAGCGCCACTTGCTCAGCACGTAGCCGTTGAGCGCGCCCAGCACGGTGGAGATGAGCACGGCAGGCACCACCATGGCGATGGAGTTCATGAAGAAGGGCCGGAGCCCGCCGCAGTCGGTGCCCGTGCAGGCGCTCGACCAGGCCTTAGACCAGGCGGCCAGGCTGGGGTCGGATGGCAGATCGAGCAGGCCGCCGGCGCGGATCTGGTCCATGTCCTTCAGCGAGGTGACCACCATCACGTACAGCGGCGCGAGGAAGAGGGCGGCGAAAACGGCCAGCGCGCCCAGGAGGAGGAAACGGTGCAGGTGCTTCATGCCGGCTTCCTCGTGCGCAGCTCGCTGTAGAGATAGGGAACGACGATGGCCGCGACAGTGGCCAGCATCATGGTGGCCGATGCGGCCCCGAGGCCGATCTGGCCGCGGGTGAAGGCCATCGTGTACATGAAGGTGGCGGGCACGTCGCTGGCGAAGCCGGGGCCGCCGGCGGTGAGCGCCATCACCAGGTCGAAGCTCTTGATGGCGATGTGCGAGAGCACCAGCAGCGTGCTGAAGAAGACCGGCCGCAGGCTGGGGATGAGGATACGCCAGTAGATGCGCGGCAGGCTGGCGCCGTCGAGCTGGGCGGCCTTGACGATGCTGTCGTCGATGCCGCGCAGACCGGCGAGGAAGAGTGCCATCACGAAGCCGGCCGACTGCCACACGCCGGCGATCACCACTGTGTAGATGGCTCGGTCGGGGTTGATGAGCCAGTCGAACCGGAAGCCCTCGAAGCCCCACTGGTGCATGAGATGTTCCAGGCCCAGGCCCGGGTTGAGGATCCACTTCCAGGCCGTGCCGGTGACGATGAAGCTCAGCGCCATCGGGTAGAGGAAGACGGTGCGCAACGCGCCTTCGGCACGCACCTTCTGATCGAGCAAGATGGCCAGCAGCAGGCCCAGGGCCATCGACAGTCCAATGAAGAGGACTCCGAAGATGCCGAGATTGCGCATGGCCACCCACCAGCGTTCGCTGGCGAAGAGCGTGGCGTACTGCTCCAGGCCGACGAACTCGTAGTTGGGCAGCAGCCGCGAGGCCGACAGCGAGAGGTAGCCGTTCCAGGCGATGAAGCCGTAGATGAAGACCATCGACAGCACGAAGGACGGTGCGAGCACCAGCCGCGGCAGCCAGGGCTGGCGCGGCCGCAAGGTGGGGGAGGAGGTCATGCGGGGTCCGTCGGGAACATCAGGGGGCTGCCGCGGCTGAGGGGCCGCGGCAGCCGGCGCTCCAGGCGCCGGGGCAGGGTCACTGGGCGCGGGCGGCCGCGGCGATGCGCTCCATTGCGTCCTTGGCGCTCATGCGGTCGCTGTTCCAGAACTGCGAGACCGCGTCCTTGATCGCGCCTTCGGCGGCCGAGGGCACGGCCATGCCGTGGGCGATGGACGGCACCAGGGAGCCGGCCTTGGCCGAGGCGACGAAGTCACGGGCCGAGAGCTTGGCACAGTCGTCGAACTTGGAGAGGTCCATGTTCAGGCGCACCGGGATGGAACCCTTATTGAGGTTGAACACCTCCTGGAACTCGGCGGAAACGAGGGCGGCGGCCAGATCCTTCTGTGCCTTGACGTTGGCTTCGTTCTTGATCTTGAACATCGCGAAGCTGTCGACGTTGTAGGTGAAGGCCTGGGCGGTGCCGGGGGCGGCCGCGCAGACGAAGTCCTTGCCCGGTACCTTGCCGGCGGCGATGAACTCGCCCTTGGCCCAGTCGCCCATCAGCTGCATGCCGGCCTGGCCGTTGATGACCATCGCGGTGGCCAGGTTCCAGTCGCGCCCTGGGGCGTTGCGATCGGTGTAGTCCTTGATGCGCTTGAAGGTGGTGAGCACCTTCTCCATCGTCGGGCTCTTGAGCGTGGCCTGGTCGAGCTGCACCAGGGCCTTCTTGTAGAAGTCCACCCCGCCCACACCCAGCGCCACCGATTCGAAGGTGGTGAAGTCCTGCCAGTTCTGACCGCCATGGGCCACCGGGATCACGCCGGCCTTCTTGAGGGCCTCGGCGGCGGTGAAGAACTCGTCCCAGGTGCTGGGCAGCTTCACGCCGGCCTTGGCCAGCACGGCCGGGTTGGCCCAGATCCAGTTCACGCGGTGCACGTTCACAGGTGCGGCCACGTAGCTGCCCTTGTACTTCAAGCCATCGGCGATGGGCTTGGGCAGCAGGGCGTCCCAGTTGTGGGCCTTGGCCACGTCGTCGATGTTGGCCAGCACGCCCTCGCGCGCCCATTCCTGGATGGACGGGCCTTTGATCTGGGCGGCGGCCGGCGCATTGCCCGAGACGACGCGCGACTTCAGCACGGTCATCGCCGAGTCGCCGCCACCGCCGGCCACGGCGAAATCGCGCCAGGTGTGCCCCAGCTTGAGCATCTGGCCTTTCAGGGCGGTGGCAGCCTTGGCTTCGCCGCCAGAAGTCCACCAATGCAGCACTTCCACTTCGCCCGCGGTGGCGGTCGCGCCCAGGCCCAGGGCGGCACTGGCCACCAGGGCCTGCAAGGGGCGGCGCACGAGGCGGCGGGGGGTGGGACGGGTCAGGGTCATGTCCTTGCTCCTCAAATGATGGATTTGCACGTTCCGCTCAGGGAGAGGGATGGCAGAGCGATGTTAAGAAAAAATTAAAGAAACATCCATACAACATTAATGAGGGATTACCCGGGTTGGCCGCGGATCGCACCCCCGCAGAAACGCTGATGCCGCCATGCGGGCCTGCGCTTACGCTCGGCGGGTACTGGCGGATCGCCGCCGTGACGTTTCATCCACAGTCTTCCGGAGATGCCCATGAATCCGAATCGCCGTCGAGTGATCCTGGCCGCCGGTCTGGCGCCGGCCCTGGGGGGGTTGGCGCCGCTGGCCTGGGCGCAGCAGGCCTTCGAATCGATCCTGATGTTCGTGCCGGCCGCGCCCGGGGGCGGCTGGGACGGCACGGCCCGGGCCATCGAGGCGGCCTGCAAGGCGGCCGGCCTGGTGGGCAGCTTCCAGTTCGAGAACGTCGGCGGTGCCGCCGGCATGGTGGGCTTGCCGCGCTTCGTGAACCAGCGCCGGGGGCAGGGCAACGCGATGATGGTCGGTGGCTCGGTGATGGTGGGAGGGGGCATCGCCAACAAGAGTCCGGTCACGATCAAGGATGTCACGCCGTTGGCAAGGCTAACGGAGGAGGCCGGCGTCATCGTGGTGCCCGCCAGCAGCCCGCACAGGACCTGGAAGGATCTGGAAAACGCCCTGCGCGCGGACCCGAAGGCCGTGAGCGTGGCCGGCGGTTCCTCGGGCGGGACGGACCACCTGCTGCTGGGGCTCATCCTGCGCGCCCTGGGCAAGAACCCGCGCGAGGCGGCCTATGTGGCCTTCGCCGGCGGCGGCCCGGCCACGGCGGCGGTGCTGGGGGCCCAGGTGGTGGCCGGGATCTCGGGCTATTCCGAGTTCGCCGAGCACATCCGCAGCGGACGCCTGCGAGCCCTGGCGGTGTCGGGCAGCACCCGCATCCCGGGCGTGGACGTGCCCACGCTGAAGGAGCAGGGCCTGGATGTGACGGCCGCCAACTGGCGCGGCGTGTTCGGGGCCCCCGGCATCTCAACGGCCCAGCGCCAGGCGCTGATCGACCTGCTCACACGCATGCACGCCTCGCCGGCCTGGAAGGAGGTGCTCGAGCAGCGCAAATGGACCGATGTCTTCCTTGCCGGTGATGCGTTTGCGCAGATGCTGGCAGCGGACATCGCGGCCACCGAGGCGGTGATGAAGGACCTGGGCCTGGCATGACGGGGCCGCTGCGCCGGCGTGCCGGCCCGGTGTGCATGGGCCTGGCGCTGTTGGCCCTGGTGGCGCTGGCGGCCTGGCAGGTCGGGTTGATCCCCGAGCCGCCCGTGTTTGCGGCGGTGGGCCCCGCAGTGATGCCGCGGATCCTGGTGGCGGCGCTGGCGGGGCTGTCGGTCCTGTACCTCGCCATGAGCGTGCTGGGCCGCAGCAGCGATGCGAGGCTGGACGAGCACGAATCGCCCCTGCCGGGCCGGCAAGGGCGAGTCGCCTGGATGATTACCGGCCTGGCGGCCCTGCTGGGCCTGACACCGGTGCTGGGCATCGGGCTGGCAGGGGTGATCGCCTTCGTGAGCATCGCACGGGCCTTCGACAGCGGGCGCTGGGGCCGTGACCTCCTCGTCGGGGCGATCGTCTCCTTCGCGGTGTGGGGTTTGTTCGACCGGCTGCTGGGTGTCCAGCTCGGCCGCTTCGCGAGCTTCCTGCCCTGGCCCTGAGCGCGAGCGTCCGCCCTGTGCCCATGCCTTTCCCCTCTCCTGCCTTCTCATGGACACCTTCGCAGCCCTGATGGGCGGCTTTGCCGCTGCCCTGCAGCCCGAGATCCTGCTCTACGGCTTCCTGGGCTGCCTGCTGGGCACGATGGTGGGCGTGCTGCCCGGCATCGGGCCGGCGTTGACGATCGCCCTGCTGCTGCCGCTGACCTACAAGGTGCCGGCTGCGGCGATGTTCGTGATGTTCGCCGGCGTGTACTACGGGGCCATGTACGGCGGCTCGACCACCTCGATCCTGATCAACACGCCGGGCGAATCGGCCACGGTGGTGACGGCACTGGAGGGCTACCGCATGGCAAAGCGGGGTCGCGCCGGGCCGGCCTTGGCCACGGCGGCCATCGGCAGCTTCGTTGCCGGCACGCTGGCGACGTTGGCACTGACCTTCGTGGCGCCCTGGGTGGTGGAGGTGGCTTTGCGCTTCGGGCCGGCCGAGTACTTCAGCCTGATGCTGCTGTCGCTGGTGGCCGTCTCGGCCGTACTCGGCCGTTCGGTGCTGCGCGGCCTGATCGCCCTGGGGTTGGGCCTGCTGGTCGGCCTGGTGGGCATCGACCTGCAGACCGGCCAGCCGCGTTTCACCTTCGGTCGGGCCGAGTTGCTCGACGGCGTGGAGTTCACGGCCGTGGCGGTGGGCTTGTTCGCGGTGGGCGAGGCGCTGTATCTGGCCTGGCAGGGCCGGGCCGGCAAGGGAGAGGTGCTCAAGGTGCAGGGGCGGGTGTGGCTCACGCGCGAGGACTGGCGGCGCAGCTTCTGGCCTTGGGTGAGGGGGGCAGGCTTCGGGTTTCCGATCGGTGCCTTGCCCGCCGGCGGCGCCGAGCTGCCCACGCTGCTGTCGTATTACACCGAGAAGAAGCTCTCCAGGCACAAGGAGGAGTTCGGCCACGGGGCCATCGAAGGCGTGGCGGGCCCGGAAGCGGCCAACAATGCTTCGGCCGCGGGCGTGCTGATGCCGCTGCTGACGCTGGGCATTCCCACCTCGGCGACGGCCGCGGTCATCCTGTCGGCCTTCGAGAGCTACGGCCTGCAGCCCGGCCCGACGCTCTTCACTTCGCAGTCCGGCCTGGTGTGGACCTTGATCGCCAGCCTGTACATCGGCAACGTGATCCTGCTGATGCTCAACCTGCCGCTGGTGGGGCTGTGGGTGAAGCTGCTGTCGATTCCGGTGCCGCTGCTCTATGCGGGCATCATTCTGATCTCCACCGTCGGGGTCTATGGCGCCGGTAACTCGCTGTTCGACGTGGCCCTGCTGTACGTCTTTGGCGTGATCGGTTATGCGATGCGGCGCTTCGATTTCCCTGTCGCGCCGCTGGTGGTAGGGCTCATCCTCGGACCGATGATGGAGCAGTCGATGCGCCAGGCGCTCACGATCAGCCAGGGCCAGTGGAGCACCTTCGTGACCCGGCCGATCTCGGCCACCCTGCTGCTGATCGCAGCGCTGCTGCTCGTGCTGCCTGCGCTGTGGAAAGCCGGGTCAAGGCGTCGCCAACGGTAGGCGCACCACGGCCCGCAGGCCATGAGGCTGCACCGGCTCCAGGTGCACCTGGCCGGCGTGGCGCTCGACGATCTCCTTGACGATCGCTAGCCCCAGGCCGCATCCTTGGCCGTCGCGGCTGGCGCGCACGAAACGCTCGAAGACTCGCCGGTGGGCGTCGGGGCCGGCCTCGGGGGGCAAGCCCGGTCCGTCGTCTTCGACCACCACCTCGGCCTGCCCCTGCACCGCGCGGCTGTGTACGGTGACGCTGGCGCCGCGCCCGGCGTAGCGCACTGCGTTGTCGATCAGGTTGAGCAGCACTTCGCGGATCAGCAGGCTGTTGCCCAGGATGGGCAGAGGCTCGACGTCACGGTCCTCGACCCCGAGGTCCACCCCGGCCTGCAGGGCGCGAGGCACCTGTTCGGCCGTCACCTCGCGCACCAGCCGGGCCAGGTCGAAGTGTCGGCGCCCGAGGGTCGCAGCCGATTCGGGCTCGGCCCGCGCCAGCACCAGCAACTGCCCCACCAAGTGGGCGGCGCGGGTGGCGCTCTCGTGGACACGCTGCAGCCGCCCCTGCAGCGCCGGGTCTTGGGCCTCGGCCAGGGCCAGCTCGACCTGCGACTTCAGCCCGGCCAACGGGGTGCGCAACTGGTGGGCGGCGTTGCTGATGAAGCGGCGCTGGGTGCTCACGTTCTCGTGCACCTGGGCCAGCAGGCTGTTGACGGCCTGGGCCAGCGCGCGCACTTCTTCGGGCGCGGCCTCCAGTTCAATGGGGGCCAGGTCGTTGGGGGCGCGATCTTCCACCACCGCCTGCAGCCGCGCCAGTGGGGCCAGGCCGGTGCGGATGCCCCCCCAGACGATCAGCGACATCAGCAGGATCAAGCCCGACAGGGGCAAGGCAGTGTCGATCAGGATCTGCCGGGCCAGTTCCTCGCGGCTGGCCCGACTCTTGGCCAGTTGGACCAGCATGCGCTGAGGCGAGGTCGTCTCGCCATAGGCCAGGTAGAGCGCCGCCACGCGCACCGGGACGCCATCTACCAGCCCGTCGTAAAAGTAGGGCCGGTCGAGCTGCAGGTCGGGAATGGGCGGCGGGGGCGGCAGCGTGTTGTTGCCCAGGATGAACTGCCCTGGCGGTGTGCTCACCATGTAGTAGACGCGGTCGTCCGGATCGGTTTCCAGGATGGCCTGAGCGGCTTTGGGGAAGTCGATCAGCAGCCCGTTGTCGATGGGTTTGACCTGCTGCGCCAGGGCGCGCGAGGACTGGTACAGGCTGCGGTCGATCGCCAGGTTGGCATGGCGCGCCGCCACGCTGTAGGTAACGAAGGCCGCGGCAATCCACAGCACGAGCTGCGGGATGAGCAGCCACCACATCAGATGGCGATGCAGCGAACGCCGCCCCGGGGCCAGACCCAGCCGCGCTTGAAGGGCGCTCCAGCGCGAGGGGTTCACGCCTTCGTGTCCGCTTCGAGCAGGTAGCCCAGCCCGCGTACCGTGCGGATCGACAGGCCGGACGGCTCCAGCTTGCGACGCAGGCGATGGATGTAGACCTCGATCGAGCCAGCCGGCTCGCCCTTGGCCCCGGCCTCGCCGCTCCAGGACTGGGTGATCTGTTCCTTGGTGACCACCTTGTCGCGCTGGCTCAGCAGCAACTCCAGCAACGACCATTCCCGCGGCGACAGGTCCACTGGTTCACCCGCGATGGTGGCTCGCCGCGCGTCACGGTCCATCTGCAGTTGGCCGGCTTGTAGCAAAGAGTTGCTGCCCGGCTGGGCACGTCGCAGCAGCGCCCTCACGCGGGCTTCGAGCTCGGGGAATTCGAAGGGCTTGGTGAGGTAGTCGTCGGCCCCAGCGTTGAGCCCCTCCACGCGGTGCTCCAGATCGCACAGCGCGGTCAGCACCAAGATGGGCTGTGCCGGCTTGCTGGCACGCACGCGCTTGAGCACGGTCAGCCCATCGACCAGCGGCAGGCCGATATCGAGGATGGCGGCATCGAAATGCTGGCGGTTGAGCAGGTACTCGGCCACCGCGCCGTTCTCGGCGGTCTCCACCTCGAAGCCGGCGTGTTCGAGGTTGGCCACCAGGGCGTCGGCAAGGATGGCGTCGTCTTCGGCAAGCAGAAGTCGCATGCCGAAAGCTTAACGTGAAATTACATCGCCGGAGACTGGGGCTTGCCCCTGGAGCAGGATCGCTCGGGCGTCAGCACTCGACGATGTTGACGGCCAGCCCGCCGCGGGCGGTTTCCTTGTACTTGGTCTTCATGTCGGCCCCGGTCTCTCGCATGGTCTTGATGACCTGGTCCAGGCTCACATGGTGCACGCCGTCACCGCGCAGGGCCATGCGCGCGGCGTTGATGGCTTTCACCGAGGCGATCGCGTTGCGCTCGATGCAGGGGATCTGCACCAGTCCACCCACCGGATCGCAGGTCAGGCCCAGGTGGTGCTCCATGCCGATTTCGGCGGCGTTTTCCACCTGCTCGGGCGTACCGCCCAGCACGGCACACAGGGCGCCGGCGGCCATCGAGCAGGCCACGCCCACCTCGCCCTGGCAGCCCACCTCGGCACCGCTGATCGAGGCGTTCTCCTTGTAGAGGATCCCGATCGCCCCGGCCGTGAGCAGGAAGTCGATCACGCCGGCCTCGGTGGCGCCCGGCACGAAGCGGGTGTAGTAGTGCAGCACGGCCGGCACGATGCCGGCGGCCCCATTGGTGGGGGCGGTCACCACGCGGCCCCCGGCGGCGTTCTCCTCATTGACGGCCAGGGCGTAGAGATTCACCCAGTCCATCACCTGCAGCGGGTCCTTCAAGGCCGCCTCGGGATGGGCGGTGAGCGAGCGGTACAGCGCTGCGGCGCGCCGGCGCACCTTGTAGCCTCCCGGCAGGGTGCCCTCGGCACGGCAGCCGCGGTTCACGCACTCCTGCATCACGCGCCAGATGTGCAAGAGCCCCGCGTCGATCTCGGCGTCGCTGCGCCAGTGACGCTCGTTCACGCGCATCACGCCGGCGATGGACAAGCCTTCACGGCGGGTGAGCGTCAGCAGTTCGGCCCCGCTGTGGAAGGGCAGGGGCAGCACGGTGGTGTCGGGCGCGATGCGTCGTTGCCGGCTCCCATCGGCGGCCACCTCCTCGCTGACGACGAAGCCGCCGCCCACCGAGTAGTAGATGCGCGCGGCCAGCTCAGCGCTATCGGCACCGAACGCAAGGAAGCGCATGCCGTTCGCATGGAAGGGCAGGCTCTGACGGCGCAGGAAGACCAGGTCCTCGGCCTCGTCCAGCGCGATGCGGTGGGTACCGCCCAGCACGAGCGCGCGCTCCTGGCGGATCGCCTCCAGCATCGCCGGCACCTGGTCCACATCCACCGTGTCGGGCTCGTGGCCGGCCAGACCCAGCAGCACGGCCTTGTCGCTGCCGTGGCCCTTGCCGGTGGCGCCCAGCGAGCCGTACAGCTCGCAGCGCACGCGCCGCACGGCATCGAGCCCACCCTCGTGGCGCAGCCGTTCGATGAACATCCGTGCAGCCCGCATCGGGCCCACGGTGTGCGAGCTCGACGGGCCGATGCCCACCTTGAAGAGGTCGAAGACCGAGACGGCCATGGGCGGGCTCCAGGAGGGGTGAGGTTCAGGCCTGGCAGAGCTGCCGCAGGTCGGTGGCAAAGGCATCCACCGCCTCGGCCGTGGTGTCCCAGGCGCACATCAGGCGGCAGCCGCCACCGGCGATGAACTGGTAGAACTTCCAGCCTTTCGCATACAGGCCGTCGATGATCGGGGCCGGGAGCTGGGCAAACACCGAGTTCACCTGCGGTGGGTGCAGCACCTGCACTCCGGGGATGTCGCGGATCGCCTCATACAGGCGCTGCGCCATTGCATTGGCATGGCGGGCGTTGCGCAACCACACGTCGTTCTCCAGCAGGCCCACCCAGGGCGCCGAGATGAAGCGCATCTTCGAGGCCAGCTGGCCGGCCTGTTTCACGCGGTAGGCAAAGTCGTCCGACAGCGCCCGGTCGAAGAAGACCACCGCCTCACCGACGGGCAGGCCGTTCTTGGTCCCACCGAAGCACAACACGTCCACGCCGGCGCGCCAGGTGATCTCGCTGGGGTGGCACCCCAGGGCGGCCACCGCGTTGGCAAAGCGTGCGCCGTCCATGTGCAGCTTGAGCTTGCGCCGCTTGGCAATCGCCGAGATCGCGCGCACTTCCTCCACGGTGTAGACCGTGCCGAGTTCGGTGGCCTGGGTGAGGCTCACCACCTTGGGCTTGGGGTAGTGGATGTCGCTGCGCTTGGTGACGAGCTGCTCCACCGCATCGGGCGTGAGCTTGCCCAGCCGGGCGGCCGGGCTTTCGGCTTCGGCCACGAGCAGCTTGGAACCGTTCGAGAAGAACTCCGGCCCGCCGCACTCGTCGGTCTCGATGTGGGCCACCGGCGTGCAGATCACCGAGTGGTAGCTCTGGCACATCGCGGCCAGCGCCAGCGAATTGGCCGCCGTGCCGTTGAAGACGAAGTAGACGTCGCAATCCGTCTGGAAGAGCTCGCGGATCTTGTCGGTGGAGCGCTGGGTCCAGATGTCCTCCCCGTAGCCGGGCTGGTGGCCGCTGGCATTGGCCTGCATGAACCAATGCGTGGCCTCCGGACACATCCCCGCGTAGTTGTCGCTGGCGAAATGCTGCTTCATGACGGCTTTATTGGTACTCGCTCAAGGGCACGCAACTGCAGAACAGGTTGCGGTCGCCGTAGACGTTGTCCACCCGGCCCACCGGCGACCAGTACTTCTGTCGGCGCAGGCGGGCCAGCGGGTAGGCGGCCTCCTCGCGGGTGTAGGCGTGGTTCCACTCGGCCTTGAGCAGGCTCTCAGCCGTGTGCGGTGCATTCTTCAGCGGGTTGTCCTCGCGCGGCCATTCGCCGCGCTCGACCTTGGCGATCTCCTCGCGGATCGCGAGCATCGCCTCGACGAAGCGGTCCAGCTCGGCCAGTGACTCACTCTCGGTGGGCTCCACCATCAGCGTGCCGGCCACCGGGAAGCTCAGCGTGGGCGCATGGAAGCCGTAGTCGATCAGGCGCTTGGCCACGTCCTCGGCCGTGATGCCGCTGGTCTCTTTCAGCGGGCGCAGGTCCAGGATGCACTCATGGGCGACGCCACCGCCCTTGATGCCCGGCACGTTGCTGCTGAAATGCAGCTCGTACGGGCCGTCCAGGCGTGCGGCGATGTAGTTGGCGCTCAGGATGGCCGTCTCGGTGGCGGCCTTCAGGCCTGCCGCACCCATCATGCGCATGTACATCCACGAGATCGGCAGCACGGCGGCGTTGCCCAGCGGCGCGGCGCTCACCGCGCCCACCTGCGACTCGTGGCCCAGGCCCGCGCTGCGGTGCGCCGGCAGGAAGGGCACCAGGTCGGACACCACGCACACCGGGCCCACGCCAGGGCCGCCGCCGCCGTGCGGGATGCAGAAGGTCTTGTGCAGGTTCAGATGGCTCACGTCGCCGCCGAACTCGCCCGGGGCGGCCACGCCCACCAGGGCGTTCATGTTGGCGCCGTCCACATAGACACGTCCGCCGTGGGCATGCACCAGCTCGCACAGCTCCTTCACCCGCGTCTCGAAGACACCATAGGTGGACGGGTAGGTGATCATCACGCAGGCCAGGCGCTCGCTGTGCTGCTCGCACTTGGCGCGCAGGTCGTCAAGATCCACATTGCCGTCGGCATCGCATTTGGTCACCACCACTTGCATGCCCGCCATCTGGGCCGAGGCCGGGTTGGTGCCGTGGGCCGATTCGGGGATCAGGCAGATGTTGCGATGCCCCTGACCGCGCGCCTCATGATAGGCCTGGATGATCAGCAGCCCGGCATACTCACCCTGAGAGCCGGCGTTGGGCTGCAGGCTGATGCCGGCATAGCCCGTGGCCTGGCTCAGCCAGTCGCACAGCTGCTCGTTGAGCTGCGCATAGCCCTGCAACTGGTCCTTCGGCGCGAAGGGGTGGATGTGCGCAAACTCCGGCCAGGTGATGGGGATCATCTCGCTGGTGGCGTTGAGCTTCATCGTGCACGAGCCCAGCGGGATCATCGTGCGGTCCAGCGCCAAATCCTTGTCCGACAGGCTGCGCAGGTAGCGCAGCATCTCCGTTTCAGAGTGATGGGAGTTGAAGACCGGGTGGGTGAGGTAGGGGCTGGTGCGGCGCAGCCGCTCAGGAATGAGCGGTGCGACGCCCTTCTCGGCTGCCTCCCACGAGGGCAGGGCGCGGCCCCGGGCGAACACCCTCCACAGCGCTTCCACATGCTCGCGCGTGGTCGTCTCGTCCAGCGAGATGCCCACGGTCGTCGCGCTGGCGCGGCGCAGATTCATGCCCGCGGCCACGGCGGCGGCCAGCAAGGCCTCGGTGTGCTCGCCAGTGCGCAGCTCCAGTGTGTCGAAGGCGGTGTCGTGCGTGGGGGCCCAGCCCAGACTGGCCAGGCCCTGGGCCAGCACGGCGGTGAAGCCGGCCACACGCTGCGCGATGCGCTTGAGGCCCTGCGGGCCGTGGTAGACGGCGTACATGCTTGCCACCACGGCCGGCAGCACCTGCGCGGTGCAGATGTTGGACGTGGCCTTCTCGCGGCGGATGTGCTGCTCGCGCGTTTGCAGTGCCAGCCGGTAGGCCGGGGCGCCATGGGCGTCTACGCTCACGCCCACCAGGCGGCCGGGCAGTGAGCGCTTGAACTCCTCGCGGGTGGCCATGTAGGCCGCGTGCGGCCCGCCGTTGCCCATGGGCATGCCGAAGCGCTGGGTCGTGCCCACCACGATGTCGGCACCTTGCTCGCCCGGTGGCACCAGCAGGGTCAGCGCCAGCAGGTCCGCGGCCACCACGGCCAGGGCGCCACGGGCGTGCACGGCCTCGATCTGCGGCCGCAGGTCCAGAATGCGACCGGTGACGCCGGGATACTGGAACAAGGCGGCGAAGCAGTCCGTCTGTGAGGCCTGCTCCGCCGGGCCGGTCACGACCGTCAGCCCGAGGGGCCGCGCGCGGGTGCGCACCACCTCCAGGGTCTGGGGCAGCACATCGTCGGCCACGAAGAAGGTCGTGCTCCTGCTCTTGCCGACTCGGGCGGCCAGGGTCATGGCCTCGGCAGCGGCCGTCGCCTCGTCCAGCATCGAGGCATTGGCGATCGCCATGCCCGTGAGGTCGCACACCATGGTCTGGAAGTTCACCAGAGCTTCCATGCGCCCTTGCGAGATCTCGGCTTGGTAGGGCGTGTAGGCGGTGTACCAAGCGGGGTTTTCCAGCACATTGCGCAGGATGACGGCAGGCGTGTGGGTGCCGTAGTAGCCCTGACCGATATGACTGCGCAGCACCCGGTTGCGCGCCGCGATGGCCTTGAGTTCCTCGAGGGCACGGGCCTCAGGCACCGGTGCGGGCAACTCCATCGGGGCGCTGCGCACGATGCTGCGCGGCACGATGGCGTCCATCAGGGCGGCGCGGGAGGCCGCGCCGATGGCCGAGAGCATCACACGTTCATCGGCAGCATCGATGCCGATGTGACGGGCCACGAATTCATCGTGGGCTTCGAGGTCGCTCAAGGGGGTGAGGGCAGACATGAGCATGGCGTTGGGGCAAAGAAGGTCATGCGACGACTGCACCTGCCCAGGCAGGCCGCAGCCGGCGCCCACGATTCAGGCGTTCTTGACGAGTGCGTCGTAGGCCGGGGCGTCGAGCAGGGCATCGAACTCGGCCAGGTCGTCCATCTTGACCTTGAAGAACCAGCCCTTGCCCAAGGGGTCGGAATTGGCCAGCGAGGGGTCGGCGCGCAGCGCCTCGTTCACTTCGAGGACGTGCCCACTGACCGGCGCATAAACGTCGGCGGCGGCCTTGACCGATTCGACCACGCCGGCCACGTCACCCTTCCTGAATTCGGCCCCCACGGCAGGCAGGTCGACGAAAACCACGTCGCCCAACGCGTCCTGGGCATGAGGCGTGATGCCGATGGTGGCGACGCCTTCGTCGCCATCGAGTTCGATCCACTCGTGGTCGGGGGTGTACTTGACGGTCATGCAGGACTCCTGGCTGGATGGGGTGAAATAGAAAACAGGGCGATCAACGGTGATAACGGTGCGGCACGAAGGGCAGGGCCGTCACGCGCATCGGGTGGGTCTTCTCGCGCACCACGGCGTGCACGATGGAGCCGGTGGCCGCATGGTTCACCGGCAGGTAGCCCATCGCAATGGGCACGCCCAGCGCGGGGCTCACGGTGCCGCTGGTGACGTGGCCGGCGTTGTGGCGGGCGGCGTCGAGGAGCTTGGCCCCCTCGCGCACCGGCGCCCGCTCCAGGCCGACCAGGCCCACGCGCTTGACCAGGGCCCCATGGGTCAGTTGCAGTTCGATCGTCTGGGCGCCGGGATAACCGCCGGCACGGGCGCCACCGGGGCGGCGCACCTTCTGGATCGCCCAGGCCAGCGCGGCTTGCACCGGCGTGGTCTGGGCGTCGATGTCGTGACCGTGCAGACACAGACCGGCTTCCAGGCGCAAGGTGTCGCGCGCGCCCAGGCCGGCCAGCTTCACCTCGGGCTGCATCAGCAGCACGCGGGCCAGGGCATCGGCGTCCTCAGCCGCGACCGAGATTTCGAATCCGTCCTCGCCGGTGTAGCCCGAGCGGGTCACGAAACAGGCCTTGCCCGCCAGCGTGAAATGATCGCCCGTCATGAAGCTCAGACGCTGCACGTCGGCGTTCACGCGAGCCAGAGCCTGCACGGCCAGCGGGCCCTGCAGGGCCAGCAGCGCCCGGTCGGGCAGAGACTGCACCGTGCAGCGGTGGCCGATGTGGGTGTTCAGGTGCGCCAAGTCGGCTTGCTTGTTGGCTGCATTGACCACCAACAGCAGATCGTTCTCCCGACGCGTGATCATCAAGTCATCGAGGATGCCGCCGCTGGCATTGGTGAAGAAGCCGTAGCGCTGCTTGCCCACGGGCAAGTCGAGCACATCCACCGGCACCAGTGATTCCAGGGCGCGGGCGGCGTCCTCACCGGCCAGGCGGATCTGGCCCATGTGGGAGACGTCGAACAAGGCCGCGCTCTCGCGGCACTGCCGGTGCTCGGCGATGATTCCTTCGTACTGCACGGGCATTTCGTAGCCGGCAAAGGACACCATGCGGGCACCGTGCTCCAGGTGCAGGGCGTACAAGGGGGTGCGCAACAGCGCGGACGTCGAGACTTGGGCGGACATGGCATTCTCCTGGGGCTGTCATGCGAGCGTGCCGTCCCGAAAGCCGGTCCGGCACGTGCTGCCCTCGCTGTCCGCTTTACCTGAGAGATTGGCCGCCTGACTGTTTCAGCCGCAGCGGCTTGCCCCTTCGGTGGGCTGGGTGACCGTGGTCGCCCGGCCTCTCTCCAGTGAGGAACGCCTTGTCCACAAGGCGCTTGTCAGTCCTGGGTGCCTGAGCGTTCGGGCTTGCGCCCTGCGCCTTCGGCGGCCCCCGCAGGGGCTCTCTCCTGACAGGTGCCAGTGTAATTCACCGGCCACGAAAATGGCGGCCCCGGGGCCGCCAAATTTCTCCCGAGGCACTGCCCGGGCGGGGGGGTCACATGCCCGCGTAGTTGGGCCCGCCGCCGCCTTCGGGCGTGACCCAGACGATGTTCTGCGTCGGATCCTTGATGTCGCAGGTCTTGCAGTGCACGCAGTTCTGCGCGTTGATCTGCAGGCGGTCGCTGCCGTCTTCGTCCTTGACGAATTCGTACACACCCGCCGGGCAGTAGCGGCTCTCGGGCCCGGCAAACCGGCTCAGGTTGACCGCCACGGGCACGCTGGCGTCCTTGAGCGTCAGGTGGGCCGGCTGGTTTTCCTCGTGATTGGTGTTGCTCACGAACACCGAGGACAGGCGGTCGAAGGTCAGCGTCCCGTCGGGTTTGGGGTAGACGATCTTCTCGCACTGGTCGGCCGGCTTGAGATAGACGTGGTCGGGCTGGTCGCGGTGCAGGGTCCACGGCGGGCTGTGGATGCCGATCTTGGGCAGCAGCCACTGCTCGACCCCGGTCATCAGCTTGCCCACCAGCGGGCCCTTCTTGAACCAGTGCTTGAAATTGCGCGACTGCTGCAGTTCCTCGTACAGCCAGCTCTTCTCGAAGGCTTCGGGGTAGGCGGTCAGCTCGTCGGCCGACCGTCCGGCCGCCACGGCGTCGAAGACGGCTTCGGCGCACAGCATGCCGCTCTTGATGGCGGCGTGGCTGCCCTTGATGCGCGCCGCATTGAGGTAGCCGGCATCGCAGCCCACCAGGGCGCCGCCCGGGAACACCGTCTTGGGCAGGGCCTGGGGTGTGCCGTTGTTGATGGCGCGGGCGCCATAACTCAGACGCTTGCCGCCCTCGATGTGCGCCCGGATGGCCGGGTGCGTCTTCCAGCGCTGCATCTCCTCGAAGGGGCTGAGCCAGGGATTCTGATAGTCCAGGCCGATCACGAAGCCCAGAGTGACCTTGTTGCCCTCGAGGTGATAGAGGAAGCCGCCCCCGAAGGTCTGATCGTCCATCGGCCAGCCGGCGGTATGCACCACCAGGCCCGGCTTGGCCTTGGCCGGGTCGATCTCCCACAGCTCCTTGATGCCGATCGCATAGGTCTGCGGATCCTTGCCCGCGTCGAGCTTGTAGCGGGCGATGAGCTGCTTGCCCAGGTGCCCACGCGCGCCCTCGGCAAAGACGGTGTACTTGCCCAGCAACTCCATGCCGAGCTGGAAATGATCCGTGGGCTTGCCATCCTTGCCCACGCCCATGTTGCCGGTGGCCACGCCGCGCACGCGGCCCTGCTCGTCGTAGAGCACTTCGGCGGCGGCGAAACCCGGAAAGATCTCCACGCCCAGGCCCTCGGCCTGCTCGGCCATCCACTTGACCACGTTGCCCAGCGAGATGACATAGCACCCTTCGTTGTGGAAGTTGCGCGGCACGAAGAAGTCGGGAATGCGTGTGCTGCCGGTCTCGGTGAGCGTGAGCACATCATCCCCGGTGACCGGCTGGTTCAGCGGCGCCCCCAGTTCCTTCCAGTTGGGGAAGAGCTCGTTCATCGCGCGCGGGTCCATGACCGCGCCCGACAGAATGTGGGCCCCGGGTTCAGAACCCTTTTCCAACACCACCACCGAGATCTCCTGGTTTTTCTCGGCGGCGAGCTGCTTGAGCCGGATGGCCGTGGCCAGCCCGGCCGGGCCGGCGCCGACGATCACGACGTCGTATTCCATGGATTCGCGCGGGCCGTACTGCTCCAGGATCTCTTGCGCAGTCATCGTGTCTTCCTCTTCGAATGGATGGGATCGCCTGGGGCCGACGCCGATGCTGCCGCCCCGAACTGCCTCGATTCTATCGACTCGTCGCAGAAAATCGAACGATCGTTCGATTCTTTCCTTGGTAGCGGACTCTAGCGCACCATGGGCCTCAGGGATGTCGGCCGCGCGACACGTATAGCAGGCCGTTGAAAAATCCCCCACTGGCGTCTGCGTATGCCAGTACGATCTGAAGCGGTCCAAGAACAACCCATAGCCAGACGATGAGAGGCAGTCAAGATTTCCAGGGGGCGATGTTC
>NZ_JBKBSL010000011.1:0-93898 GCF_046291045.1 Caldimonas sp.
AAGGGGCTTGCTGGAGCCCAAGAACCGTTCAGCATCTGTTTCGATCCCATCCTACGAAACGATATTGACCCTGAACTCGTCGCCACGAACGAGTGGGCGGGGTAGTGCAGAGGTTCCCTAACGTGTTATAGGGAGCAAAACTGCTGCATAACACCGACGGCTGTCTCCCTAACACCGGCGGCTCGATCGGGCGTAAAGCCGCGCCCAGCCTGCGTTTCCAGGCATTGACTGGATGTTTGTACAGTACTAAATTTCATGCAAATTGGCGCAACGTTCGTACCACGCACTTTGCCTGTGCGCGCGGGCGTGGGCAATCCCCCCCGAAAGGGGGCCCCAAGGGAGAGAACAAGATGCATGAAACCCATCCGGCGGCGGGCAGGCCGCCACGGCGCGGTGAGGCACTGCCGCCGTTGAAATCGACGCGGCTGCTCGATCAACTGCGGGAGCGCATCCGCGCCCTGCATTACAGCCTGCGCACCGAAGAGGCCTATGTGTACTGGTGCCGCGCCTTCATCCGGTTTCACCGGCTGCGCCACCCGGCCGAGATGGGTGGGCCGGAGGTTGAAGCCTTTCTCACCTGGCTGGCGAGCGAGCGGGGGGTGTCGGTCAGCACCCACCGGCAGGCGTTGTCGGCGCTGCTGTTCTTGTACGGGAAGGTGCTGGGCGTGCAACTGCCCTGGATGGACACCATCGCCCGGCCGCAGCCGCGGCGGCGGCTGCCGGTGGTGTTGTCGGCGCAGGAGGTGGCCGCCGTGCTGGCGTTGATGGAGGGCGAGCACCGTTTGCTGGCCCAGGTGCTCTATGGCACCGGCATGCGGTTGACCGAGGGCTTGCGCCTGCGGGTGAAAGACCTCGACTTTGCCCACCGGGCCATCGTGGTGCGCGACGGCAAGGGCGGCAAGGACCGCGTGCTGATGCTGCCGCGCACGCTGGAGCAACCGTTGCGCGAGCAATTGGCCCGGGCCCATGCCCTGTGGGTGGCCGACCGGCAGGCCGGCCGCGGCGGGGTGGAAATGCCTGATGCGCTCGCCCGGAAGTACCCCCGGGCCGGCGCCTCGTGGCCCTGGTTCTGGGTGTTTCCGCAGGCACAGCACGCGGTGGACCCGCGCAGCGGCGTGGTGCGGCGCCACCACCTGTACGACCAGACTTTCCAGCGCGCCTTCAAACGCGCATTGCAGGCAGCAGGTATCCACAAGGCGGCCACACCCCACACCCTGCGCCACAGTTTCGCCACACACCTGCTGCAGGCCGGCTACGACATCCGCACCGTGCAGGAACTGCTGGGCCATTCGGACGTGAGCACCACCATGATCTACACCCATGTGCTGAAGGTGGGCGGGGGCGGTGTGCACAGCCCCCTCGACCGCCTGGACACCCTGCTGACACACTGAGCCACCTGCCTCGGCTACGCTTGGCCCGCCGTATCCGCCGTCCCCATGCCCCGCTACATCGCCCACCTCGACATGGACGCTTTCTATGCGTCGGTGGAGCTGTTGCGCTACCCCGAGCTGCGCGGGCGGCCGGTGGTGATTGGCGGGGGGCGGCGGCACCCGCCCGAGGTGCTGGCCGACGGCACGCGGCGGTTCGCGGTGTTGCGCGACTACGCCGGGCGCGGGGTGGTCACCACGGCGACCTACGAGGCGCGGGCGCTGGGCGTGCACTCGGGCATGGGGTTGATGAAGGCCGCAGCGCTGGCGCCGCAGGCCGTGCTGCTGCCCACCGACTTCGACGCCTACCGCCATTACTCGCGCCTGTTCAAGGCCGCGGTGGCCGAGGTGGCGCCGGTGATCGAGGACCGGGGCATCGACGAGATCTACATCGACCTGACCGACGTGCCCGGCGCGCAGGAGGCCGTGGGCCACGACCCGATGGGGGGCGTGCGGGCGGTGGCGCTGGCCATCAAAAACAACGTGAAGCGCGCCACGGGGCTGAGTTGCTCCATTGGCGTGACGCCGAACAAGCTGCTGTCGAAGTTGTGTTCCGATCTGGACAAGCCCGACGGGCTGACGCTGCTGCGCCCCGGCGAGTTGGCCACGCGCATCTGGCCGCTGCCGGCCAAGCGCATCAATGGCATCGGGCCGAAGGCGAACGAGAAGCTGCGGGGCCTGGGCATCCACACCATCGGCGAGTTGGCCGCAGCGGACCCGGCCTGGCTGGTGCAGCACTTCGGGCCGCGCTACGGCACCTGGCTGCACGAGGCCGCTCACGGGCGCGACGATCGCCCGGTGGTGACGCACAGCGAGCCGGTGAGCATGAGCCGCGAGACCACCTTCGAGCGTGACTTGCATGCGCGGCACGACCGCGAGTTGCTGGGCAGCATCTTCACACGGCTGTGCGAGCAGGTGGCAGCCGATCTGGCCCGCAAGGGCTATGTGGGCAAGACGATCGGGGTCAAGCTGCGCTTCGACGACTTCAAGACCGTGACGCGCGACCACACGCTGGCCCACCCCACCGCGGACGCCCAGGCCATCCGCCAGGCGGCCGGGCAGTGCCTGAAGCGAGTGGATCTGACGCGGCGGCTTCGGCTGCTGGGGGTGCGGGTGGGTTCGCTATGCAAGGCGGGCGAGGCCCTGCCAAAGGCGCCAACACGGGGCACGCAGCCCCTGCCCCCTCGCGCGCAGGAGCCTGCACCGGCCTACACATTGCCGCTGTTTGGCGAGCCGGGCGGTGACTGATCCGCCGGGGGGCTTGCGCGGGTGCATCCAATTTGCGGCGGGGCGCGTAAGACACGGGCACAGGCGCCGCAAGGGTGCGGCGCCTCTAATGTGGAGACCCCCGATGCACCGAGTTTCTCGATTGTGGGCTGCGGCGGCGCTGTTGGCGCCGACCCTGGCCATGGCTCAAACCCCGATGGATTCTCCTGCTGGCCCCGGTCGGCAAGGCAAGCTGCTGCTGACGGGCGGCGTGAGCAGCATCGACGGTGTCGCCGGTGGCGGCCTCACGCCCTGGGCCGTGATCGCCGGCCCGGGCACGGAGGGTCAGTGGGGTGCCACAGCCCATGTGTCGCGACTGAAAACCCAGAAGTATGGGCTCACCACCTACGGCGCTGCCTTCGGCTGGGACGACCGGCTGGAGCTGTCGCTGGCCCGCCAGAACTTCGACGCCGGCGTGGTGGTGCCGGACACGACGCTCAAGCTCGACATCGTGGGTGTGAAGCTGCGGGTGGCGGGCGAAGCTATTTTGGATGCCGACACCTGGAGGCCCCAGGTCGCCGTGGGCCTGGAGTACAAGCATCTGGAGCCGGGCGCCGCCGTGGGTGGCGTACTCGACGCGGTAGGGGCCAAACGCCACGGGGTGGACGCCTATGTGAGCGCGACCAAGCTCTTCCTGGCGCAGGGGGTGCTCGTGAACGGCACCTTGCGCGCCACGCGGGCCAACCAGAATGGTCTGCTGGGCTTCGGCAGCGTTGAACACCCCAACTACAAGGTCCGTCCGGAAGTGTCGGTGGCCTGGCTGCTGCGCCGCGACCTGGCCGTGGGCGCCGAGTACCGCGCCAAACCCGACAACCTGGCTTTTGCCGGCCGCGCTTTCCGTGAAGAGGCTTGGCGCGATGTGTTCGTGGCCTGGGCGCCGACCAAGCACGCCTCGCTCACCTTGGCCTACGTGGAATTGGGCAACGTGGTGGGCCAGAAGAACCAGCGCGGAGCGTATGCCTCGCTGCAACTGGCCTATTGATCCAACGGACGCACTTCATTCCAAAGGACTATCCATGAAATTCATGCTCTCTTGTGCGGCTGCAGTGGCCGCCCTGGTTCTGACACCTCAGGCCTTGGCCCAAGCTGCGCCCGTGGCCGCGGCGTCGGCCGATGCGAGCCTGTACCACGATCTGGGCGGCCAGGCCGGCCTCACGCGGCTCGTGGACCGTTTCTGGGACGACCTGAAGGCCGACGCCCGCATGGCGCCCTTCTTCGTGAACGTGAACCCCACGCCTTTCAAGCAGCGCCTGGCCGAGCAACTTTGCGAGGTCTCGGGCGGCCCCTGCACCTATGGCGGCGCCGACATGAAGACGGCCCACAGCGGCATCGACGTGACACGCGCGGACTTCAATGCACTGGTGGAGGTGCTGCAGCGTTCGATGGATGCCCAGGGCATTGCCTTTCGGGTGCAAAACCGGTTGCTGGCCCGCTTGGCGCCGATGCATCGCGATGTGGTGAACGTGCGATGAGCCGATCCGCCCTGCTTCCCCTGCGCGCCGCGCTGGCGCTGGCTCTGGGCCTGGGCGGCGTGGCCTGCGCCGCCACGCTGCGTGTGACAGTGACTGACCGCCAAGGTGAACCCGCGGCGAACGTGGCGGTGGTGGTGCTGCCTGCCCGCCCCGCCCCCTTGCCCCCGCCCGCGGCCGCCACGACGGTGGTGACGCAGGAGCGGATGCAGTTCTTGCCGATGGTCACCATGGTGCATCCGGGCACCACGGTGCGCTTCACCAACCGCGACAGCTTCGACCACCACGTGCGCGGGGTGGGCCCGGCCCACAGCTTCGAGCTGCGCACCAACGCACGACCCGCACCGGGCGAGCCGGCACCGGAGGTCACGCTCACCCAGCCCGGGCCGGTTCGCTTGTCATGCCACTTGCACTCGACGATGCGCGGCGGGCTGTATGTGAGCGAATCGCCCTGGTTCGGTGTGACGGACGAGAACGGCCTGGCCGTGATCGCCGCCGTGCCCCCGGGGCCCTATCGCGTGAAGCTGTGGCACCCCGAGCAGTTCCTCGACCAGGCCGAGGTGCCGGGCGAGCTGCCGGCCGATGCCGCCACCCACACGCAGGCCGCCCAACTCAACTTTGCCCCGCGCAAACGTCGTCCGCGCTGAAGCGGCGCAAGGGGCGGCCGCGGTAGCATCCCGCCATGCCACCGTTGCCCCCCCGCTTTCCCTCGATCGAAGGGCTGCGCGCCTTCGAGGCGGTCGCACGCCTGGGCAGCTTCGAACGCGCAGCCGACGAGCTTCACATCACCGCCAGTGCGGTGAGCAAGCGCGTGGCCACGCTGGAGGAATTGCTCGACGCCCATTTGTTGCAGCGTACGACCAAGCCCTTGACTCTGACGACGACGGGCAAGGAGTACCTGGAACAGGTGCGAGCTGCGTTGGGCTTGTTGGCGGCCGTGCCGCTGCACCAACGCGCCAGGCGGGCTCAGACGCGGCTGCGGGTGTGCGCGCCGCCCACGTTTGCGCGACAGATCCTCGTGCCGCACCTGCAGGACTACACCGCGGCCCACCCCGAGGTGGAGCTGGAAGTGGTGCTGTCCATTCCCTACCTCGACCCGGGCACGATGGACGCCGACGTGCAGGTGCGCAACGGCGATGCCGCCGCCGCCGGGGGCACGCTGCTGATGGACGACGTGGTGACGCCGATGGCGGCCCCGGCCCTGCTGCAACGCCTGCCGCCGCTGCGCACCCCGGCCGACCTGCTGGGCGCGCCGCTGTTGCGCACCCCGCTGGAGCCTTGGGCGCCGTGGTTTGCCGCGGCCGCTGTGGAGGCCCCCGAACCTACTCAGGGCCCCAAGCTCGTGGACCTGGGTCTGCTGCTGGAAGCAGCCGTGAGCGGCCAGGGCATCGCCCTGGGCCGACCGAGCCTGGCGCGCCACTGGCTGGCCTGCGGAGCGCTGGTGCCGCCGTTCGCGCTCACGGCACGGCCGGCTCACCACTACTACCTGATGCCGCACGCGCGCAGCGGGGCCCCGGCCGAGTTTGCGGATTGGCTGCGCTCGGTGTGCGCGCAGGTCGCGCAAGAAGCGGCGGCGCTGCTGAGGCCAGCCGAACTTCCTTCGGGCAAGCCCTGAAGGAATTTCCGCGACAGGGGCCGCCGGCCGGGCTTAGCATCGGTCCGCCCCCCGAAAGGAGACTGCATGCCCACCATCACCCACATCGAAGACCTGCGCGTCCTGGCCCAAAAGCGCGTGCCGCGCATGTTCTACGACTATGCCGATTCCGGCTCGTGGACGGAGAGCACCTACCGCGCCAACGAGACCGACTTCCAGAAGATCAAGCTGCGCCAGCGCGTGGCGGTGAACATGGAAGGCCGCAGCCTGCGCACGCAGATGATCGGCCAGGACGTGGCAATGCCAGTGGCCCTGGCGCCCACGGGGTTGACCGGGATGCAGCATGCCGACGGCGAGATCCTGGCCGCCCGCGCGGCCAAGGCCTTCGGGGTGCCTTTCACACTGTCGACGATGAGCATCTGCTCGATCGAAGACGTGGCGCAGGCCACCGGGCGCCACCCGTTCTGGTTCCAGCTTTATGTGATGAAGGACCGTGACTTCATCGAGCGCCTCATCGACCGCGCCAAGGCAGCGAACTGCTCGGCACTGATGCTCACGCTGGACCTGCAGATCCTGGGCCAGCGCCACAAGGATCTGAAGAATGGCCTGTCGGCCCCGCCCAAGCCCACACTGCGCAACCTGATCAACCTGGCCACCAAGCCGCGCTGGTGCTTCGGCATGCTGGGCACGAAACGCCGCACCTTCGGCAACATCGTGGGCCATGCCAAGGGTGTGGGCGACCTGTCCTCGCTGTCGTCGTGGACGGCCGAGCAGTTCGACCCCAAGCTCAACTGGGGCGACGTGGAGTGGATCAAGAAGCGCTGGGGCGGCAAGCTCATCCTCAAGGGCATCCTCGACGAGGAGGATGCACGCCTGGCCGCCGATAGCGGGGCCGATGCGCTGATCGTGTCAAACCATGGCGGACGCCAGCTCGACGGAGCGCCTTCGTCCATCGAGGCGCTGCCGCCCATCGTGCAGGCCGTGGGCGATCGCATCGAGGTGTGGCTCGACGGCGGCATCCGCAGCGGCCAAGACGTGCTCAAGGCCATCGCACTGGGCGCACGGGGCACGCTGATCGGCCGGGCTTTCCTCTACGGCCTGGGCGCGATGGGCGAGGCCGGGGTGACCCGCTGCCTGGAAATCATCGCCAAGGAGTTGGACCTGACCATGGCGTTTTGCGGACGCACCGACATCCGCACCGTGGATCGCAGCATCCTGTGGCCCGGCACGTATCCGGTGGCACGCTGAGGTCTGGCCATCAGCCCTTGACGGCCTGCATTGCAGCTTGCACCAGCGCTCGCACCAGGGCCGTGTCCACGGGCTGGCGATGGCGGCACTTCAGATGTCGAAGGCCCTTGCTCGTGCCTTCGAGCTGCGGGAACTGTGCCGCCAACGCCGCCCCATTGAAAAACTGAAGATTGACGTGACCCTTGTGCGCCACGATGGCCAGCAGGTTGTGCCGCTCAACCATGAAGACCAGGTTGCCCCACTTGACCGACTGGGACAACTCAGGAGCCGCCTCGAGCACGGCGCGCTGCAAGGCCTGGGCCGTCTCCCGCTGCTCGGGACTGAGGGTGTCGAAATAGGCCGCCACGAGGGCGTTGGGGCGCACCGTCCCTCTCATCGCACTGCTCCTCGCGCGCAAGGCCTGAGCATCCCGGGTTCCCCCTGAGCATCGTTCCCCCTGCCTGCCTGTTCTTGTCGGCCCATGGTCGATCCATGGTAGCGCCGCACCCGATCAGGCGCCAGGTGGGCCGGCCCCCTCAGTGCGGGGTGACCGGGGCATCGAAGGCGTACCGCGCGAACAGGGCATCGGCCCGCGCCCGCAGCTGCGGGTTGCTCGACCGCAGACCACGCGCCAGACATTGCGCAGCATAGCGTCGGTCGAAAAGCATGCGCGCGGTCGACACCTCGTGCCCGGCCTCGGCCATCAAGGCCTTGAAGCAGGCCAGCTCCAGCAGGTCGTGAGGCCCGACGCCGCTCTGGGCCTGGGGCGTGAGCGGACGCACGAGCGCCTCGCGCAGCTCGTCGGGGGAACCCTCGAAATGCTTGAGCACCTCGAAGGCCGTCGTGCGGAACTCGGTGGGCAGTTCCTCGTAATGTTCGACCACCTCGGGCAAAGGCAGGAGCATGATGCGGGACTCCCTTGGCCGGCACCGAAATGCCGATGGATGGGACATGCCCGCACTGTAGAGCCGCCCGGGCAGGCGCAAAGCGCAAAAAAAGCGGCCAAACCCCAGGCTTCAAGTCTTGGGCAGCGTCACGCCGGTCTGGCCTTGGTACTTGCCGCCGCGGTCCTTGTAACTCGTCTCGCAGACCTCGTCGCTCTCGAAGAAGAGTACCTGCGCGCAGCCCTCGCCCGCGTAGATCTTCGCCGGCAGCGGCGTAGTGTTGCTGAACTCCAGCGTCACATAGCCTTCCCACTCGGGCTCGAAGGGGGTCACATTGACGATGATGCCGCAGCGCGCATAGGTGCTCTTGCCCAGGCAGATGGTCAGCACGTTGCGCGGGATGCGAAAGTACTCCACCGTGCGTGCCAGCGCGAAGCTGTTGGGCGGGATGATGCACACGTCGCCGTGGAAGTCGACGAAGCTCTTCTCGTCGAAGTTCTTCGGGTCCACCACGGTACTGTGCACATTGGTGAAGATCTTGAACTCGGGTGCGCAGCGGATGTCGTAGCCGTAGCTGCTGGTGCCGTAGCTGACGATGCGCCGCCCGTCGGCCGCCTGGCGCACCTGAGCCGGCTCGAACGGCTCGATCATCCCGTGCTGCTCAGCCATGCGGCGGATCCACTTATCGCTCTTGATGCTCATGTCGCTTCCCGGTGAGGTGCGGGGATTGTAGGCGGGTGGATTGCGGATTCCGGCCGCGACGCCATCAGATGTTCATACATCGCCCGCGCCGCCACCGAGAGTCCTCGGTCACGACGGCGCACGAGGAAAATCTGGCGTTTCAGGCCGCGCGCATGCAGGGGGCGCGTCACGAGATCAGGGTGTTCGAAATGGAACAGTGTGAGCTCGGGCACGACGCTAACACCCAGTCCTGCACGCACCATCCCGGCCACGGTGCTGAGCTGGTCAAGCTCCATCACCGTCTGCAACTGCTGCGGGTGGACCGCGGCCTCCACATACTGGCGCACGCTGCTGTTGCGAGCAAGCTGGATCATGGGGTGGGCAGCGAGGTCGGACAGGCGCAGCGCCGGTTTGGTGGCCAGTGGGTGGTCGCGCCGGCACACGAGGTGAAACCCATCGCTGCAGAAGGGCTCGGTGCGCAGCTCGGGAGTATCCACGCGGGTGGCCGCCAGCGCGAGGTCCGCGCGGCCCGTGCGCAGGCGTTCGATGCAGTCCTCCGACAGCACATCGGCAACGTCGAGCTCAATGCCCGGGTAGTCGGCATGGAAGCGTGCCAGCACACCGGGCAGCCAGCCCGCCGCAAGGGCGGGCAGCACGGCCAGAGACACGCGCCCGCGACGCCTGGCGGCCAGTTCGCGCATGTCGGCCAGGGCTTCGTGGGCTTCGCGAAGCACCCGCCGCGCCGATGATTCGAACA
Organism: Caldimonas sp.; assembly: GCF_046291045.1. Classification (GTDB taxonomy): domain Bacteria; phylum Pseudomonadota; class Gammaproteobacteria; order Burkholderiales; family Burkholderiaceae_C; genus Caldimonas. The sequence goes on from NZ_JBKBSL010000011.1 coordinate 9,306, forward strand.
CCGCGCCTTCGGCGGTGAGTTCCACGCTGCGCGTGGTGCGGTCGAACAGCCTCGTGCCAACCTCTTCCTCCAGCGAGCGGATCAGCGCACTGAAGGCGGGTTGCGACAGGTGCACCTGTGCAGCGGCCCGAGTGAAGCTGCGTTCTTCGGCCAGGGCCACGAAGGCGCGCAACTGGCGGAGGGACAGATTCATTTGCATAGTGGTTCAATCTATATCAATTTTCGAATTCACAGATCAAAAGCCACAGCCTAGAGTCACCGCCATGGCTTCCTCTCCTTTGCCCCTGCTGCGAGTCGGATCTGCTGCTGGCTTCTCCGGCGACCGCGTCGATGCCGCCGGCCCGGTGGTGCAGGCGCTGGCCGACAGCGCAGGCCCGTCCGTGCTGATCTTTGAGACCTTGGCCGAGCGCACGCTGGCCCTGGCCCAGCTCGCACGCCGTCAGGATCCGAACGCCGGCTACGAGCCGCTGCTGGATCTGATGCTGCGCCCGGTGCTGGGATCCTGCCTGGAGGCCGGCATCCGGATCGTCAGCAACTTCGGTGCGGCCCACCCCATGGGGGCGGCCCGCCGCATCCAGGCCCTGGCACGGGCGCTGGGGCTGCGCGTGCCGCGCATCGCGGTGATTGAAGGTGATGATCTCAGCGACCCAGCGCATCTCCCCATGCTGATGCGCGCTCTGGGCAAAGCCATCCCGCACGCACCGCTGGTGAGCGCAAACGCCTATCTGGGCGCCGAAGCCATTGCCGGCGCCTTGCGCGCCGGCGCCGAGATCGTGGTGGCCGGGCGCGTGGCCGACCCCTCGCTCACCGTGGGCCCAGCGCTGGCCCACTACGGCTGGGCCGCCGACGACTGGGACCGCATCGCCCGCGCCACCATGGCCGGGCACCTGCTGGAGTGTGGGGCGCAAGTCACGGGCGGCTACTTTGCCGACCCCGGCTACAAGGACGTGCCTGACCTGGCCCACGTGGGTTACCCCATCGCCGAGATCGACGCCAATGGGGACTGCGTCATCACCAAACCCGCCGGTACGGGCGGCTGCGTGGACGAGCGCACGGTGAAGGAGCAGCTGCTCTACGAGGTCCACGACCCAGCGGCCTACCTCACCCCCGACGTGGTGGTCGACCTGACCCATGCGCGCGTGGACACCCTGGGGCCCGACCGCGTGTGGCTCACCGGCGTGCGGGGCCATGCCCGACCCACGCACCTGAAGGTGAATGCCTGCTTCGAGAACGGCTGGCTGGCCGAGGGCGAGATCTCGTATGCCGGCCCGCGGGCCGAAGCGCGCGCACGGCTGGCGGCTGATGTGCTGCGCCAGCGCCTGGCCGGCCTGGGCCCGCTGCGCTTCGACTTCATCGGCGTGGCCAGCCTCTTCGCCGACGATGAAGGGCGCTGGCTCGCGACACAGCCCCCCGGCGAAGCCCGCGACGTGCGGCTGCGCGTGGCGCTCAACCATGCCGACCGCAACGCGGCCGAAGCCTTGACCCGTGAGGTGACGGCTCTGTACACCTGCGGCCCCGCCGGTGGCGGGGGGGTGCGCACTTCGCTGCGCCCACGCCTCGGTACGGCCTCGTGCCTGGTGCCCCGCGAGGCCGTACAGGCACGCTTCGTGATGGTTGACGAAAGGGGTGCCGCATGACGGACACCGTGCAGATCCCGCTTTACCGCCTGGCCCACGGCCGCGCCGGCGACAAGGGCGACCGCTCCAACATCAGTGTGATCGCGTGGCATCCGGCCCTGTGGCCCGTGCTCCTTGACCAGCTCACCGAGGCCGTGGTGGCCGAACGCTTTGCCCACCGCCGGCCCAGCACCGTGAAACGCTACGTGCTACCCGAGTTGCAGGCGATGAACTTCGTGCTCGACCACGTGCTCGATGGCGGCGTCAACGACGCGCTCAACCTCGACACCCATGGCAAGGCCCTGTCGTTCTGGCTGCTGGACCTGCGAGTGGACGTGCCGCTCGAGTTGCTGCCCCACCTGGCCGGGCCCGCGTCCCCGGTGCCCTGACGCTTCCCCCCAACCACACAAGGAGACAACACCATGACCCGACTATCCCGCCGCCGATGCATCGCCACCGCCGCCCTGCTGGCACTGGGCCTGGCTGGCACCGCCGCGAGGGCCTTTCCCGACAAGCCCGTGACCTTTATCGTGCCCTTCGCCGCCGGCAGCGCCACCGACCAGCTTGCCCGCGCCCTGGGCCAGTCGTTCACGGCCGACACGAAACAGCCGGTGGTAGTGGAAAACCGCGCCGGCGCCAGCGGCATGCTGGCCGCGCAGGCGGCTGCGCGCGCACCCGCCGATGGTTACACCGTGCTCATCACCACCAACACCACGCATGCGGCCAACGAGCACCTGTACAAGAAGCTCAGCTACGACCCGGTGAAGGACTTCGCACCCGTCACCGCGCTGGGCAAGGGCGGCCAGGTGATGGTCGTCAATCCGGCTTCACCGTTCAAGACCGTGTCCGACGTGATCGAGCACGCCCGCAAGAACCCCGGCAAGCTCAGCTTCGGCAGCGGCAGCTCGTCCAGCCGCATCGCTGGCGAGCTTTTCCAGCAGATGGCCAAGGTGCAGATCCTGCACGTGCCCTACAAGAGCAACCCCAACGCCATCACCGACCTGCTAGGCGGACAGATCGACCTGATGTTCGCAGATATGTCGACCGGCGTGCCGCAGATCCAGGCCGGTAAGCTGCGCGCCCTGGGTGTGACCGCTGCCAAGCGCTCGCCGCTACTGCCGCAGGCGCCCACCATCGCCGAAGCCGGTGTGCCTGGTTACGAGATGGGTTACTGGTTTGCGGCCTACGTGCCTGCCGGCACGCCGACCCCTGCGATCCAGAAGCTCAACGAGCTGCTCACCCGCGCGACGGCCAGTGCAGGCGCCAAAGCCTTCTTCGAAGCCAGCGGCTCTGAGGCCTTCACCACTACGCCCGAAGGTCTGGCCCAGTTCCAGGCCGCCGAGACGCGCAAGTGGGGCCAGATCATCAAGGCAGCCGGGATCGAGCCCGAGTAAAGCCTTGGCCGCTTCGGCCCGCTGCGCGGGCTGAGGCGCCCCTTCATCGAACCGTACAGAGGCGGAACGACCGCACCTGGGGCAGCGCTTTGCCTTTGCAAAGCAGGGCGCCGCCCCACAGACACAGGAGACAGACATGACACGACCGTTGGCATGGGCGCCGCCCTTTGCAGCCTATCTCCGGCAGGCCGTCTACAGCGGTTCGGGCGACACCACCTTGGCAACCAGCTATCGCTGTGAGTAAACGTCGAAGCGGCCTGCAGCACAACACGTGACGCAGGCCTCACAACCCTAGGGAAAACCAGCAGCCCCATCCATGGCCGTTCTCGGGATATTGAAGCCTGTGGCGGAGTCCAACCGCCAGGCGTTCGGCTTCCAGGGATATCTCCATGCGCACCGCTCTCGACCTCTTGACGCAATATGCCGCCTATCATCGCGACCGCCGCAACATCGCCACTCATTTCGTCGGCGTGCCCCTGATCGTGTTCGCGGTGGGCACTTTGCTGGCGCGCCCCGGCTTCGAGCTGGCGGGCTGGACATTCTCGCCAGCCTGGGTGCTGTTCGCGCTGACGGCCGCTTGGTATGTCAGCCGCCACCTGGTGCTGGGCCTGGTCACCAGCGCCGCCGTGGCGGGGCTGATCTGGCTGGGCCACCTGGCCGCCGCCGGCAGCACCAGCGCCTGGCTCGCCACCGGCATCGGCGCCTTCGTCGTGGGCTGGATCATCCAGTTCGTGGGTCACTACTACGAGGGTCGCAAGCCCGCCTTCGTGGACGATCTCATCGGCCTGCTGGTGGGGCCGATGTTCGTCGTGGCCGAGGCCATGTTCGCCGCCGGTTGGAACCGCGAAATGCTCGCGCGCATCGAGCAGCAGGCCGGGCCCACCGTGGTGCGCGACCTGGCCAACGCCCGGCCCTGACGGTCAGCCGCCTCGCCCTGGGGGGGGCGTCCAGGGCTGCGGCGGTGGCGGGGCCAGTTCGGGCTCGGCGATGAAGCGCTCGTGCCCGCTGTAGAGCAGAAAGTGGCGCTGCGTGCAGCGTGCGAACAGCGCCATGCCCAGTTGGACGGCCAGGCGGTGCCCCATCTCGGTAATGCCCGAGCGCGACACCACGATGGCCACGCCCATCTGGGCGGCCTTGATGACCATCTCGCTGGTCAGACGGCCGGTCGTGTAGAGGGTCTTGCCCTGCCCCTGCACGCCGTGCAACCACATCCAGCCAGCGATGGCGTCGAGCGCGTTGTGGCGACCCACGTCCTCGGTGAAGAGCAGGAGTTCGCTGCCGGCGAACAGGGCGCAGCCATGCACCGAGCCGGCGCTCTTGTAGATGGTGTCGTGCCGACGCATCGCGTCGAGCAGTTCGTACAGCGTGCCTTGGGAGATGCGTGTGTCGCTCAGATGGATGCGGTCGAGCTCGTCCATCAGGCCGCCGAACACCGTGCCCTGGCCGCAGCCCGTGGTGACGATACGCCGCGCGGTGCGCGCCTCGATGTCGGGCACGCCGCCGCGGGTGGTGATCGCGCAGGCGTTCACCTCCCAGTCCACTTGCACGCTGGCGATGTGCTCGATGCCGGGCACCAGACGCTGATTCTTCAGGTACCCCAGCGCCAGCAACTCGGGATGGGCACCCATGGTCATCAGCGTGACCAGTTCGCGCCGGTCGAGGTAGAGCGTGAGATCGCGTTCGGCGGGCATCTCCACCTCGCGCGGCTGGCCATGCTCGTCGACGACGGTGACCCGGTGCGTGAAACGGGTGGCCGCCTGGCTGAGCTCAGGGCGCAGGTCGGGACGGGCGGTCATGGACGGAAGCATACAGGGAAGGCTCCGCCGCGGCGCCGGCCCGGGCCGCACGGTGGCGCAGTCCGGACGCACATCAGGCCTGGGCGGCCGGCTTGCCGGGGGCTTCGCGGGTGCCGGAACGCTGAGCCGGGATCTTGCCGGCCTTGATGTCGTCGTACCACAGCTCGTGGTGCTCCTTGGCCCAGGCCTCGTCGACATAGCCGGTCTTCATGGCCTGGAAGGCGCCCTTCATGCCCAGCGTGCCCATGTAGATGTGCCCGAGGAAGGCGGCCATCATCAGCACCGCGGCACTGGCGTGGATCATGTGGGCGATCTGCATCTCGCCGCGCGTGTACAGCAGCCCCGGCACGAGCTTGTCGAGCACCAGCCCCGAGGCCACCACGATCAGGCCCAGCAGGAACACCCCGGCCCAGAACAGGAGCTTCTCGCCGGCGTTGAAGCGATGCGAGGGCACGTGGGCGCCGCTGAACAGTCCGCCGCCCTTGGCCAGCCAGGCAAGATCGTCCTTGCTGGGCAGGTTGTCCTTGATGAAGGTGAGGATGACCACGAGCAGGGAGACGGCGAACAGTGGCCCGGCGAAGTTGTGGATGTTTTTCATCGCATAGGCGAGCCAGCCGAACAGCGTGCCGCCCAGGATGGGCAGCAGGAAGAACTTGCCAAAGGCCATCACGATGCCCGAAACCGCCAGCGCGACGAAGGCGATGGCGTTGGTCCAGTGGGCCGCGCGCTCGAAATAGGTGAAGCGCTCGATCCGGCGGCCGGTCTCGGCCTCGCGCAGCCCGATGCTGCCCTTGGCGAAGTAGAACAGCGCGATGGCCAGCAGCACGATGAGCAGGAGCGAGCCGCCGTAGGGCAGGATCCACTTGTTGCGCACCTGCCGCCAAGCCTCGCCGGCGGTGGTGTACATCGACCCGGGATACTGCACGAAGGACTGGATCAGGACGCCGTTTTCCGTACCGGGCAGGCTGGTGTAGCCGCTTTGCTGCCCCGACTCGCGCACCGCGCGCCAGAAGGGCGCATTGTTGCCGGGTTGCGAGACTGCGCGCTGTGCGTTGGTGTCTTCGGGCTTGGGGTCGGCCGGAGCGACGAAGCCCTCGGGTGCGCCGCCGGGGGCCGCCGGCGCGGTGCCCTGGGCCGAGACGCCCAGCGACAAGGCCAGCATGGCGGCAATCGTCAGGCCCTGGAGGATGCGGAACATGGCGTCTCCTCTGTCGCGTGCACGCGGCCCGCTAGTTGATGCGCGTGTATTCGTTCTGCCCGGCCGCACGGCGGCGCATCTGTTCCTGCCAGGCCGCCTGGTCACCGGGCTTCCAGTCCGGGGCGACATAGGGATTGGCCGCCCCCTGCCAGGCCGGGGTGTCGCCGCGCTTGTAGGGTGCCTTGGCGGTCTGTTCGGTCTCGCCGCAGGCGCCCAGGCCCACGGCCAGCAACAGGCCCAGCGCGGTGATGTGCAGCCGGCTCATGACTTGGTCCCTTCCTTGGCGGGCGACTGGCCGCTGTGCGCGGGACGACCGTAGGCCGTGCCCCAGCCCCAGACCTCGCTGCCCTTGCCACGGTGCAGCACCCGGGTGCGGAAAATATCGGCCACCACGTCGCCGTCGCCGCCCAGCAGGGCCTTGGTCGAACACATCTCGGCGCAGGCCGGCAGCTTGCCTTCGGCCAGGCGGTTGCGGCCGTACTTCTCGTTCTCGGCCGCGCTGCCGCTGGCCTCGGGGCCGCCGGCGCAGAAGGTGCACTTGTCCATCTTGCCGCGCAGACCGAAGGTGCCGTTGGCGGGGAACTGCGGTGCACCGAAGGGGCAGGCGTACGAGCAGTAGCCGCAGCCGATGCAGATATCCTTGTCGTGCAGCACCACCCCTTCCTCGGTGCGGTAGAAGCAGTCCACCGGACACACCGCCATGCAAGGCGCGTCGCTGCAATGCATGCAGGCCACCGAGATGCTGCGCTCGCCGGGCAGGCCGTCGTTCATCGTGACCACACGGCGGCGGTTCACACCCCAGGGCAGGTCATGCTCGGCCTTGCAGGCGGTGACGCAGCCGTTGCACTCGATGCAGCGCTCGGCATCGCAGATGAATTTCATACGGGCCATGTGATTCTCCTGTCAGCCGGCCATCGCTCAGGCGCTCGCCCGTTCGATCTGGCAGACCGTGGTCTTGGTCTCCTGCATCATCGTCACGCTGTCGTAGCCGTAGGTCGTGGCCGTGTTGACGGCCTCGCCGCGCACGACCGGCGCCGCGCCCTCGGGGTAGTAGCGCAGCAGGTCCTGGCCCTGCCAGTGCCCTGAGAAGTGGAAAGGCAGGAAGACCGTGTTGCGATCGACCCGCTCGGTGACCAGCGCCTTGACCCGCAGCCGCGCGCCGGTGGGCGTGGACACCCACACCATCTCGCCCGGACGGATGCCGCGATCGTTGGCCGTGGCCGGGTTGATCTCGACGAACATGTCCTGCTGCAGCTCGGCCAGCCAGGGGTTGGAGCGGGTTTCCTCGCCGCCGCCCTCGTACTCGACCAGCCGGCCCGAGGTCATGATCAGCGGGAAGCGCTGGCCGATGTCCTTGTTCTGGTCCTGCAGGGTCTTGAACAGCGTGGGCAGGCGCCAGAAGGTCTTGTCGGCATGGGTGGGGTACTTCTCGACGAGGTCGGGCCGCGTCGAGTAGATCGGCTCGCGGTGCTGCGGGATGCCGTCGGGGAAGTTCCAGACGATGGCCCGGGCGCGGGCGTTGCCGAAGGGGTGGCAGCCGTGGTTCTTCATCACCACGCGGATGATCCCGCCCGACAGGTCGGTCTTCCAGTTCTTGCCTTCGGCAGCCTGCTGCTCTTCGGGGGTGAGCTCGCCCCACCAACCCAGCTTCTTGAGCAGCACGTCGTCGAACTCGGGGTAGCCGGTGGTGATGTCGGCGCCCAGGGAGTGGGAGCCGTCGCCCGCCAGCAGCGACACGCCATCGCGCTCGACGCCGAAGTTGGCGCGGAAGTTGCCTCCGCCGTCCATCACGTGCTTGGAGGTGTCGTAGAGATTCGGCGAGCCGGGGTGCTTCAGTTCGGGTGTGCCGTAGCAGGGCCAGGGCAGGCCGAAGTAGTCGCCGTCCAGCACGTAGCCGGTCTCCTTGTCGACCCCGCCCTTGGCCTTGAGCGTCTTGACGTCGAAGACGTTCATGTTGCGCATGTGGGCCTTCAGGCGCTCGGGGCTCTGGCCGGTGTAGCCGATGGTCCACACGCCGCGGTTGATCTCGCGCAGGATGGACTCGGGTTCGGGCTCCATCATGCCGCCCTTGCCCGCGACCATCTTGTAGTTCTTCACCAGCTCCTTGCCGAAGCCGAGCTTCTCGGCGAGCTGGTACATGATCATGTGGTCGGTGCGCGACTCCCACAGCGGCTCGATGACCTTCTCGCGCCACTGGATGGATCGGTTGGAAGCCGTGCACGAGCCCGAGGTCTCGAATTGGGTGGTGGCCGGCAGCAGGTAGACGGCCCGATTGGGATTGAGATCCTCGGGCTTGCCGGGCATGGCGGCCATGGCGGCCGTGGCCGACGGGAAGGGATCGATCACGACCAGCAGGTCGAGCTTGTCCATCGCACGCTTCATCTCCAGCCCACGGGACTGCGAGTTCGGCGCGTGGCCCCAGAATAAGAGCGCCTTCAGATTGCCGGCCTGCTCGATCAGCTCGGGCTTTTCCAGGACGCCGTCGATCCAACGCGACACCGTCATGCCCGACTTGGTCATCATGTTGGGCGCGTAGCGGGACTTCAGCCACTCGTAGTCGAGGCCCCAGACCTTGGCGAAGTGCTTCCAGGAGCCCTCGGCCAGGCCGTAGTAGCCCGGCAGCGAGTCGGGGTTGGGCCCGACGTCGGTGGCGCCTTGCACGTTGTCATGGCCGCGGAAGATGTTCGCGCCGCCGCCGGACACCCCGATGTTGCCCAGGGCGAGCTGCAGGATGCACGAGGCACGCACCATCGCGTTGCCGATGGAGTGCTGCGTCTGGCCCATGCACCACACGATGGTCGAGGGCCGGTTCTCGGCCATGGTCTTGGCCACCTGGAAGACCTCGGCCTCGGGCACCCCGCAGACCTCCTCGACCTTGTCGGGCGTCCACTTCGTCATCACCTCCTCGCGCACCTTGTCCATGCCGTAGACGCGGTCGGCGATGTACTTCTTGTCCTCCCAGCCATTCTGGAAGACGTGGTAAAGCACGCCGAAGAGGAAGGCGATGTCCGTGCCCGAGCGGATGCGCACGTACTGGTCGGCCTTGGCCGCCGTGCGCGTGAAGCGCGGATCCACCACGATCATCTTGCAGCCGTTCTCCTTGGCATGCAGCATGTGCAGCATCGACACCGGATGCGCCTCGGCGGCGTTGGAGCCGATGTAGAGCGCCGCCTTGGCGTTCTGCATGTCGTTGTAGGAGTTGGTCATCGCACCATACCCCCACGTGTTGGCCACACCGGCCACCGTGGTGGAGTGGCAGATGCGCGCCTGGTGGTCGCAGTTGTTGCTACCCCACAGGCTCATCCACTTGCGCAGCAGGTAGGCCTGCTCGTTGTTGTGCTTGCTCGAGCCCACCACGAAGAGCGCGTCGGGCGTGCTGCTTTCGCGCAGCTTGAGCAGCTTGGCCGCGATCTCGTCGAGGGCCTGATCCCAGCTGATGCGCTGATACTTGCCATTGACCAGCTTCATCGGGTACTTGAGGCGGTACTCGCCATGACCGTGCTCACGCACGGCGGCCCCCTTGGCACAGTGGGCGCCCAGGTTGATGGGAGAGTCGAACACCGGCTCTTGGCGCACCCACACACCGTTCTCCACCACCGCGTCGATGGCACAGCCCACCGAGCAATGTCCGCACACCGTGCGCCGGACCTCGACCTTGCGGCCCGACGCTCCCGTGGCCTGGCCCGGATCGGCGGCCTGTGCCTTTTTGACCAGGGTGAGCTGCGAAGCGGCCAGTCCCACACCCAGCCCAAGGCCGGAGCGGCGCAGGAAGGCCCGGCGATCCATCGTCGGCACGGCACGTGCAACGCCGCGGGCGAGGCTGGCCACGAGCGAGGACGAGCCGCGAACGGCCGGCGTGGCACTGGAGGATTTGCGGGTGAGCAGCATGGTGGCTCCTGACACAACGACTGGAGACGGCGACGAGACGGACGACGGAGCCCAGGCCACAGCCGGCCCCGCACCGCTCAGACGCGGGCGGTCTGGTAGTAGCGCTGAATGTGTTCCGTCAGCCGGTAGCCCGCTCGCTTGTCGGGTGGGGTGTCGGCTTGGGCCGCCGCGGGCGGATCCTCACGCGCGGGGATGACGGAAGCCACCGCGGCCACCGCGGCGATCGAGCCGGCCCCTGCAAACAGGCGGCGTCGGCTCATGGGTGCATGAGACGCTTTCATCGTGGTCTCCTGTCGGCGACCGGCTCGGCCCCAGAACGGGGATCGGCGGTCTTTGCAATGTGCACCCTATGTTATTCCTCTCACCCCCCGTGTAATGCGGGTTTGCGAGCATACGGGCCGCTTTTCGCACCAATAGCGCTCCATCGCAGGCTCTCATGTGCGCTGCTCGTGCATGCGGCGGTGCAGCACTTGCAGCAGGCTGAACATGCTGTCGTTGGACACACCGGGCTCGCACCGGCGCCGAGCATCTCGCGAGCATCTCAAAACGTGCCGGGGTAGGCCCCACCGTCGAGCAGCCAGTTCTGGCCCGTGATGTAGCCGGCCTGCTGGCTGCACAAGAAGGCGCACACGGCACCGAACTCTTCGGCCGTGCCGAAGCGTCGGGCCGGGATGCCTTGCAGGCGGCGCTGCAGGGCCTGGTCCGCATCGAGGCCGGCTTTGGCCGCACCGGCGGCCAGGGTCTTGCGCAGGCGATCGGTGTCGAAGGCTCCGGGCAGCAGGTTGTTGATCGTCACGTTGCGCGCCGCGATGCTGCTGCGCGCCAGCCCCGCCACGAAGCCTGTGAGGCCGCTGCGCGCGCCATTGGACAGCCCCAGCACGTCGATGGGCGCTTTCACGGCCCCCGAGGTGATGTTGACGATGCGCCCGAAGCCGCGCGCGGCCATGCCGTCCACGGTGGCTTTGATGAGCTCGATGGGCGTGAGCATGTTGGCCTCCAGGGCCTTCACCCACTCGTCGCGGCCCCAGTCGCGGAAGTCACCCGGCGGCGGCCCGCCAGCGTTGTTCACGAGAATGTCTACCTGCGGGCAGGCGGCCAGCGCTGCAGCGCGGCCTTCGGGCGTGGTGATGTCGCCCGCCACGGCCCGCACCTCGGCGCGGCCCAGCTTGCGCAGTTCAGCTGCGGCCGCCTCCAAATCGGCCGCCGTGCGGGCGGTCATCACCACGTTCACGCCTTCGGCGACCAACGCCGCGGCGCAGCCCTTGCCCAGCCCCTTGCTCGAAGCGCACACCAGCGCCCACTTGCCTGCAATGCCGAGATCCATCGTTTCCTATCTCCATTTCGTCAACAGCCACACACCCGCCAGCACCAGCACGGTGCCCACGGCAATCCAGGGAGTGAAGGGTTCGCCCAGCACCATCACGCCCAATGCCAGGGTGGACAGCGGTCCGATCATGCCGGTCTGAGCCGTGGCCGCTGCGCCGATGCGCTCGATGGCCATCATCACCATCAGCACCGGCGCCACGGTGCACAACGTGGCATTGAGCACGGCCAGCCAGAGCACCTCCACGGGCACGGCCGCAGCCGAGAGCGGGCGCAGCAGCAGGAACTGCACGATACACAGCGCGCAGGCCACCATGCTGGCCCAGCCCACCAGGCGCATCGATCCCAAGCGCTGCACCATCTCGCCGCTGTAGACCAGGTACACGGCGTAGGACACCGCGCTGGCGAAGACCAGCACGCCGCCCAACAGCACATTGGGCCCTTCGAAGTTGACTTCCTGGCCGAACACCAGCAGCACGCCGGCGTAGCTCACCCCCACGGCCGCTAGCTGGCGCGCACCGACCTTCTTCTTGAACAGCACCACGCCAAGCGCCAGCACCAGCGTGGGGTTGAGGTAGAGGATGAGACGCTCCAGGCTGGCGCTGATGTACTGCAGGCCCAGGAAGTCGAGGAAGCTGGCGAGGTAATAGCCGCAAAAGCCCAGCCCCAGGAGCCCCCACCAGTCACGCCTCGTGAAGGGCGGCTGGCCGCGTCCCGACCACCAGGCCAGCAGCGCGAACATCGGCAGCGCAAAGAGCATGCGGTACATGATCACCGTCACCGCATCCACTCCGTAGCGATAGGACAGTTTGACGATGATGGCCTTGCCCGAGAAGGCCACGGCGCCGGCCGCAGCCAGCAGCAAGCCTGCGGCCATCGGGGGCCGCGGTGTCGCGCCTTGCGCGTTGTCGCTCAAAACCCAACCGCCTGGCCGTCGCGCCGCGGGTCGCTGGCAGCGACGTAGCCTTCGACCGAGGGATCGCCCAGGCGCCAGATGAACTGGCCCGCCCCAAAGTCCTGGTAGGGATCTTGCAGCACCTCGATGCGGTGGCCGAGTTCGACCAAGCCTTGCACCGCGGCCGGATCCATCGTGGCCTCGACGTTGAGCGACAGACCTTCGTTATAGCGCCAGCGCGGCGCATCGCAGGCCGCCTGCGGGTTCTGCCCGTAGTCGAGCATGCGCACGAGGGTCTGCACATGCCCCTGGGGTTGCATGTTGGCGCCCATCACGCCGAAGCTCATCACCGGCTCCCCCTCGCGGGTGAGGAAGCCTGGGATGATGGTGTGGAAGGGCCGCTTGCCGGGCGCCACCACGTTGGGGCTGGCGGCCTCCAGCGAAAAGCCGTGGCCGCGATTTTGCAGTGAGATGCCGTAGCCCGGCACCACCACGCCCGAGCCGAAACCCATGTAGTTGCTCTGGATCCAACTCACCATCATGCCTTGCTCGTCGGCCGCGGTCAGGTAAATGGTGCCGCCGGTGGGCGGGTTGCCGGCGCCGAAGTCCTGCGCACGGTTCGGATCGATCAGCCGGGCGCGGCGGGCGAGGTAGGCATCATCGAGCATCTGCTCGACAGTGACTTCCATGTACTCGCGCTCGGCCACGTAGCGGTAGGTGTCGGCGAAGGCGAGCTTCATCGCCTCGATCTGCAGGTGCTGCGAAGCCGCCGAGTCGCGCGGCAGCGCGGCCACGTCAAAGTGCGACAGCAGCCCCAAGGCAATCAGCGCGGCGATGCCCTGGCCCGAGGGCGGGATCTCGTGCAGGGTGTAGCCACGGTAATGGCGCGCGATCGGCGTGACCCACTCGGCTTGCTGGGCAGCGAGATCGGACTCGGTGAGCGCAGCTCCGTGTTCGCGCGCAAAAGCCGCGATGGCCGCGGCGATTTCGCCGTGGTAGTAGGCCTCGCCGCGGGTCTGAGCGATCAGCCGAAGGCTGCGTGCGGCATCCTTGAACGTGAAATGCTCGCCCACCTCGGGAGCACGGCCGTGGGGCATGAAGACCTGTGCGAAGCCCGGCTGGCCTTCCAGCTCAGGCACGGCGGCGGCCCATTTGGCAGCCACCACCGCAGGCACGCAGTAGCCACGCTCGGCATAGTCGATCGCCGGCTCCAGCAAGTCGGCAAAGGGCAGCTTGCCGAAACGCTCGTGCAGGGCCACCCAGCCGGCCACCATGCCGGGCACGGTGACCGAGTCCCAACCGCGCTTGGGCGGGCGCAAGGCCTGTCCGCCGTGGCGGGCCGCGAAGTACTCGCGCGTCCAGGCCGCCGGCGCGCGACCGGCCGCGTTCAAACCATGCAACTGCCGGCCGTCCCAAACGATGGCAAAGGCATCGCTGCCCAGGCCGTTGCTCACGGGCTCGAGGATGGTCATCGCCGCCGCCGCCGCGATGGCGGCATCCACCGCATTGCCGCCTTTCCAGAGCATGCGCAGGCCCGCGCTGGCCGCTGCCGGATGGGACGTGGCCACCAGGTTGCGGGCAAAGACAGGCAGGCGCAAAGAGGGGTAGGGGGTGTCGTACAGGAAAGGTTTCATGGCAGGCCTCGGCCGAATCATCGGATGATTATGCGCGGCCTTGCCACACTGCGTCTATTGCGCTGCGCGCTGAGCCGCCGCATGCAGGCGGCGCAGCCCCACCCAGACGGTGGCGGCGATCAGCGGAATGGCCGCTGCGACGACGAGATCGACGCTGAGGGGCCAGCCCGCATCCTTGATCCCTTTGGCCACATAGCCAACCAGGCCAGCGCCGTAGTAGGTGATCGCCGCAATCGACAGACCTTCCACCGCCGATTGCAGCATGAGTTGGGCCTTCTGGCGGCGGTTCATCGCGTCCAGCAGGGCCTGGCTGCTTTGCTGTTGCTCGATTTCCACGCGCGTGCGCAGCAGGTTGCTGGTGCGCGAGATGCGCTCGGAGAGCTGCTGCTGGCGGCGCGCCGCCCAGGCGCAGGTCTGCATCGCCGGCCCCAGGCGCCGATCCATGAACTCGCCCATGGTCTGCAGGCCGGCCAGCCGGTGCTCGGCCAGCTCGTCGATGCGCCGCTGTACCAGCTCGAAGTAGGCGCCACTGGCCGAGAAGCGAGCATGGGTGCTGGCGTACAGGCTCTCCACCCGGCCAGCCAGGCGGGTGAGTTGGCGCAGCAGCTCGGGTTCGTGCGAGCGCTCGGCGCTGCGGATCTGGTCGGCGATCTGCGCCAGCTCACGCTCTGCGTCGGCCAGGGTGGAGGCGACTTGGCGCGCCGCCGGCAGCCCCAGCAGGGCCATCATGCGGTACGTTTCCACCTCCAGCAGGCGCTGGACGGTGCGGCCCAGGCGTCGGGGGTGCATGCTGGCAGCCACCACCACCACGCGCGCGAAGCCGTCGGCATGCAGTCGGAAATCCGTGTAGACCTCGGCCTGGCCGTCCATCACGATCGAGCCGACCAGGCTCTCCTCGGACAGCGCGCCGCGCACCAGGGGGTCGGAGCCGTCGTCGCGGGTGCGCGTGACCAGCACGTGCATGCCCACCAGCCATTGCCCCGGGATGCCGCGCAGCCAGTCCTGAGGCACCAAGCCCACGGCCGGCTCGTCGAAGCTCGTGGGCCGCTCGGTCAGGGCCCGCCAAAAGGTGTAGGTCTGAAACTCGGTGTGCTGCTCCCAGCGCAGGTGCACGCCCCCGATGTCCAGGCTGAGGTGGCTGGCGTCCTCGGCCGGCAGCGGCAGGTGGCGCGCGCGCAGCAGCGCGTGCAGGTGCTCGCGCGAGGCCGTCTGCCCCGGGGGCGTGAGCAGCGCCAGGTGCGACAGCGCCAGCGGCGCACACATCCGCTCATAAGGGCGCGCATGGACCTCGTTGTGCAAAACCTCCCGCAGGGGATGGGGCGTGAGCATCGGGCTTTTTCCTCCTGGGGCTGCATTATCGCGGCCCCGCACACGCACAAAGGCCGCCCTAAGGCGGCCTTTGCGGTGGACGGACCGACTGCTCCCGCGTCAGTCGGCTTCCTGGAAGGCTTCTTCGCGCTTGCGCCGGATCGCGGGCAGCAGCACGATCACCACCATGGCCAGGGCCGCCAGCAGCAGACCCGCCGACAGCGGACGGGTGACGAAGGCCGTCCAGTCGCCGCGCGACAGCAGCAACGCGCGACGCAGGTTCTCTTCCATCATGGGCCCGAGGATGAAGCCCAGCAGCAGCGGGGCGGGCTCGCACCCCAGCTTGTAGAAGGCATAGCCGATGATGCCGAACAGGGCGCCCATGTAGACATCGAAGCTGTTGTTGTTCAGCGTGTACAAGCCGATGCAGCAGAAGGTCAGGATCGCGGGGAACAAGAAGCGGTAAGGCACCGTCAGCAGCTTGATCCAAATGCCGATCAGCGGCAGGTTGAGCACCACGAGCATCAGGTTACCGATCCACATCGAGGCGATCAGGCCCCAGAACAAGCTGGGGTTGCTGGTCATGACCTGCGGGCCGGGTTGGATGCCCTTGATCGTCATCGCCCCCACCATCAGCGCCATCACGACGTTGGACGGAATGCCCAGCGTGAGCATGGGGATGAACGAGGTCTGGGCGCCAGCATTGTTGGCCGCCTCGGGGCCGGCCACGCCCTGGATAGCCCCTTTGCCGAACTGGCTGGGATCATTGGAGAGCTTCTTCTCGAGGGTATAGGCCGCGAACGAGGACAGCAGCGCGCCGCCGCCGGGCAAGATGCCCAAGATGGAGCCCAGCGCCGTGCCGCGCAACACCGCGGGCGCAGCCTCCCGGAAGTCTTTCTTGGTGGGCCACAAGCCGGTGACGTTCTTCGTGAAAACCTCCCGCTTGGACGAGTGCACCGACAGGTTGGCAATGATCTCGCCGAAGCCGAAGATGCCCATGGCGATGACGACGAAGTTGATGCCGTCGGACAGCTCGGGGATGTCGAAGGAGTAGCGCGGCACGCCCGAGATCACGTCGGTGTTGATCTGCCCGATCAGCAGCCCCAGCAGGATCATCGCAATGGCTTTGATGAGCGAGCCCGAGGCCAGCACCACCGAGCCGATCAGGCCCAACACCATCAACGAGAAGTATTCCGCCGGGCCGAACTTGAAGGCCAGCTCGGTGAGCGGCGGGGCGAAGGCGGCAATCACCAAGGTCCCCACCGTGCCCGCGAAGAACGACCCTAGCGCCGCCGACGACAGCGCGGCGCCAGCGCGGCCCTGACGGGCCATCTGGTAGCCGTCGAGGGCCGTGACCACCGAGGATGATTCACCCGGCACATTGATGAGGATGGCCGTGGTCGAGCCCCCATACTGCGCACCGTAATAGATGCCGGCCAGCATGATCAGCGCCGGCGTGGCGTCCAGCGCATAGATCGACGGCAGCAGCATCGCAATGCTGGCCGCCGGGCCGAGGCCGGGCAGCACGCCCACCAGGGTCCCGAACAGGGCCCCAATGAAAGCGTAGCCAAGGTTCTGGAGCGTCAGCGCGGTTTCGAAGCCCAGCGCCAGGTTCGCAAGCAGATCCATGGTGCGTGCTCCTCGAACTTATTGCGTGAGCCAGACCGGCCACAGGGGGATGACCAGGTTCAGCGCCCAAGAGAACACGAACCACGACAGCGCTGTCAACACGGCAGCGGCCAGGATGCTGTCGCGCCAGTTGAATTCATCACTGGCCAAGCTGGCTACGATGACCAGCAGCGGCAGGGACACCAACATGCCCAGACGTGGCAGCGCCGCCCCGAACAGCACCACCGATCCGACGATGATGAACAATTGCTTCCAGCCGATGTGCCCGATGGGTTCGCCGTCCTCGGTCTCGACGGTCAGCGAGCCGAAGGTGACCAGGGCGCCCAAGATGGCCAGCAAGATGCCCAGACCAAAGGGGAAATAGCCGGGGCCCGGGCGGGCGGAATTGCCGAAGCTGTAGTCGGTGGCGCCCCAGGCGAACGCGATGCCCACGACGATGAACATCAGTCCGGACACGAAGTCCTTCTGACTCTTGATCTTCACGATCGCTCCTCAGACGGTTATGGTGGTATTGGCAGGACTGCCGGCGATTCTAGGGAGCGGCCCGCAAACCGTTCCTGTGGAATACACGTAGCGGCGGGAGGCCTCCCGCCGACCCGGGCGCCGTGAAGCAGGCAGCTCGGGGCTGCGCGATCCGTGCCCTGCGTCTCAGGCTTCCCAGGCCGGGGTGGCGCGCAACACTTCGTCCAGCGTCGTCAGGCCCTCGGCCACCTTCATGGCGCCGGCCAGGCGCAGCGGGCGCATGCCGTCCTGGGTGGCCTGCTGTCGCAGGCGTGACAGGTCCGGCGTCTGTGTGAGGTGGGGCTTGAGGGCCTCGGTGACGGTGAGCAGCTCGTACAGGCCCGCCCGCCCCTGGAACCCGGTCATGCGGCACTCGATGCAGCCCACCGGCCGGTAGGGGCGGAAGGCCCCGCTCATGCGCCAGGGGGCGATGGCCGCGGCCAGGGTGTCGCGGCTGAAATCCTCGTCGGGCTGCTTGCAGTGCGGGCACAGGGTGCGCACCAGGCGCTGCGCCAGCACGCCCAGCACGGTGGCGCTGATCAGGTAGGACGGCACGCCCAGATCGAGCAGCCGGGTGATGGCCGAGGCGGCGTCGTTGGTGTGCAGCGTGGTGAACACCAGGTGCCCGGTGAGCGCCGCCTGGATGGCCATCTCGGCGGTTTCGAGGTCGCGCACCTCGCCCACCATGATGATGTCCGGGTCCTGGCGCATCAGGGCGCGCAGACCGCTGGCGAAGTGCAGGTCGAGCTGGGGCTGCACCTGGGTCTGGTTGAAGGCCGGCTCGATCATCTCGATCGGGTCTTCGATGGTGCAGACATTGACCTCGTCGGTGGCCAGGCGCTTGAGCGTGGCGTACAGCGTGGTGGTCTTGCCCGAGCCGGTGGGGCCGGTCACCAGGATCACGCCGTGCGGCCGGGTGACGAGCTGCTCCCAGCGCTGCGCGTCGTGGCTGGAAAAGCCCAGGGCGTCGAGGCTCTTGACCGTGGTGTCCGGGTCGAAGATGCGCATCACCAGCTTCTCGCCGAAGGCGGTGGGCAGGGTGGACAGACGCATCTCGACCTCATCGCCGCGCGGGTTGCGCGTCTTGATCCGGCCGTCGAGCGGGCGCCGCTTTTCCACCACGTCCATGCGGCCCAGCAGCTTGATGCGGCTGGTCATCGCAGCCATCACGGTCAGCGGCAACTGGTAGACGGTGTGCATCACGCCGTCGATGCGAAACCGCACCGCGCCCATGTCGCGGCGGGGCTCGAGGTGGATGTCCGAGGCGCGCTGGTCGAAGGCGTACTGCCACAACCAGTCGACCACCTGCACGATGCCCTGGTCGTTGGCATCGAGGTTCTTGGCCTTGCCCAGTTCGACGAGCTGCTCGAAGTTGGCCGGGCCGCTGACCTGGCCGTTCTTCGTGGCGGCCTTGACCGACTTGGCCAGGGTGTAGAACTCGGTGGTGTAGCGCGCCAGCTCGTTCGGGCTGGACACGACCAGCCGGATCTTCTTGCGCGTGTGCGCCTCGATCTCGGCCACCCAGTCGGTGTCGAAGGGCTCGCAGGTGGCCATCGTGATCTCGGCCAGACCCACCTGCACCGGCAGGCAGCGGCGCCGCTCGGCATAGTTGATCGACATCACGTCGGCCACACGGCCCACATCGACCTTGAGCGGGTCGATGCGCAGGTAGTCCAGCCCCGCGCGGCCGGCGAGCCATTCGGTGAGGGTCTCGGTGTCCAGCGGCTTGCCGGTGCCGCCATGCACCAGGCCCACGCTGGCCAGCCGCACCAGCGGATGCTGGGCGCTGGCGCCGGCGGCCAGGCGCTGCTGGGTGCGCTGGGCGTCACCAGGGGTGATCAGCCCGTCCTCGCGCAGCCAGTCGACGAGGATGCGCCAGTCCAGACGGCCCTGGTGAGGGGCCTTGCGGGGACGCTGGGCAGTGGCTGGGTCGGGCTTGGCGGTCATGCAGGAGACACGAGTTTCATCATGCGCGGCCATTTGCGGGCCGGCAGGCCGAATCGAGTTTCGAGGTTTTCGGCACGCTCGGCAAGCACGACCCGGGTCACGGGCGGCACACCGCGGCAGGCCAGCACGATGGTGTTGCCTTCGCGCGTCGGCCGCAGGCTCCACAGGGTCTCGCCGGCAAAGGCCGCGGCGATGTGCGCCAGGCTGCGCTCGAAGCTGGCGTGACGGCCAAAGAGGTTGACGCTCATCACGCCGCCGCTGGCCAGCAGGCGGTGGCATGCCCGGTAGAACGCCTCGTCGTCGAGCACCGGGCTGGCGGCCTCGTGGTCGTACAGGTCCACGCACAGTGCGTCGGCCGTGCCCGCATGCGCCGGGTCGGTCACGTAGGCGGCGGCATCGGCCTCGATCACATTCAGACGCCCGTCGTCGGGCGGCAGGCGGAACCACTGGCGGCACACGGCGATGACCTCGGGGTTGAGCTCCACCGCCGTGGTGCGCCAGCGCAGCTTCCTGTGGCAGAACTTGGTGATCGCCGCCGCGCCCAGGCCCAGTTGCACGGCGTGGCCCTCATCCAGGGCGTCGGTCGGGCGCAGCAGCATCCAGGCCATCATGCGCTGCACGTAGGCCAGCTCGATATCGTAGGGCTTCTTCACCCGCATCGCCCCCTGCACCCAGGGCGTGTCCAGGTGCAGATAGCGCACGCCGTCGGATTCGGACAGCGTGACGCTCGGGTGGTGCGGGGCGCTCGTGCGCTTCTTGGTGAGACTCATGCCAGTTGGTGCAGTTCAAAAACGGCCCGCCAGGCCGCCAGCTTGCGCTCGAAGCTCCAGGAGGCGTTGGCCGGGCTGGTGGAAGGCAGGCGGTGCACCGCCAGGCCCAGGCGGCGCGTGATGCGCATCGCCCGGGCGGATTCGCCGCCGTGGTGGGCCAGCGCCTGCAGGCCCGGGGCCCATTCGCGCAGGCGCGCCAGCGGGTTGAGTTCGGCCTCCTCGATGGCGCTGTCCAGACTGCCCTCGCGCCGGCAGCTCGCGTACACGTCCCAGATGCCCAGCCCCCGCTCGCGCACCACGTCCAGCCGCTGCGCATAGGGCAAGGCCCGCAGGTCCACCCCCCACAGGGCCGACAGCAGGGGCCAGAAATGATTCCGCGGATGCGCGTAGTACTGCTGCTCGCGCAACGACGCCACGCTGGGGAAACTGCCCAGCACCACGAGGCGGGTGTGGGGCGCCACCACCGGCGCCAGGCCCCGCAGGCGATCGGGAGCATTCATGCCTGCGCCAACCCCAGCACCTCGCGCGCATTGGCCGAGGTGGCCGCAGCCACCACCTCCAGGCTCAGACCGCGCAGCTCGGCCAGTGTACGGGCGATGCGCGGCAGCTCCGCCGGCTCGTTGCGGCTGGTGTGGCCGGCCGCACGCTGCTCGGCGGTGCGGTAGAGCCATTGCGGCGGGATGTCGGGTGCATCGGTCTCCAGCACCAGCGCTTCCAGCGGCAGCTCACGGGCCAGGGTGCGGATCTGCAGCGCACGCTCGAAAGTCATCGCACCGCCAAAGCCCAGCTTGAAACCCAGGTCGATGAAGGCACGTGCCTGCTGGACGCTGCCGTTGAAGGCATGGGCGATGCCGCCCTTCACGCGCAGGCGCCGCAGGTGCTTGAGCAGGGCGTCGGCCGAGCGGCGCACATGCAGGATCACCGGCAGATCGAACTCGCGGGCCAGTTGGAGCTGGGCCACGTACCCGCGCTCCTGCACGGTCCGGTCCAGGCCCGGCACGAAGTGGTCCAGGCCGATCTCGCCCACGGCCACCAGACGGGCGTCGCCGCGATGGCGCTGCAGCGCCGCACGCAGCATGTCCAGCGCATCGGCCGGCTCAGCCTGCACATACAGGGGATGCAGGCCCAGCGCATAGACGAAGCCGTGGCGATGGGCAAGCTCGCGCACGGCGTCGAGGTTGGCGGTGCTCACGGCCGGCAGGACCATGCCGTCCACGCCTTGCGAGCGCGCACGCGCGACCACCGCATCGCGGTCGCCGTCGAATTCGGCCGCATCGAGGTGGCAGTGGGTGTCGATCCACATGGCGCGTCTTCGTTCAGACGAGCACGCCCGCCTTCAGCCTGAGCCGGCGGTCGCAGCGCGCGGCGAGCTCCTCGTCGTGGGTGACCACGACGAAGGCCGTGCCCTGGTCGCGCGCCAGCGAGAGCATCAGCTCGAAGATGGTGTTGGCCGTCTCGCGGTCCAGGTTGCCGGTGGGCTCGTCGGCCAGCACGCAGGCCGGCTGCGCCACCAGGGCCCGGGCGATGGCCACACGCTGGCGCTCGCCACCGGATAGTTCGGCCGGACGGTGCTGCGTGCGCTCGCGCAGGCCCACGCGCGAGAGCATCGCCAGGGCCTGGTCTTGCGCCGGCGCCACCGGCATGCGCCGGATGCGCAGCGGCATGGCCACGTTGTCCAGCGCCGTGAACTCGGGCAGCAAGTGGTGGAACTGGTAGACGAAGCCCAGCTGCCGGTTGCGCCACTCCCCCTGGGCGGAAGGCCCCAGGCTGGCGAAATCGCGCCCCTGCAGCACCACGCGCCCCTGCGTGGGTGCATCCAGACCGCCCAGCAGGTGCAGCAGCGTGCTCTTGCCCGAGCCCGAGGCGCCGACGATGGCCAGCGTCTCACCCGAGCGCACCTGCAGGCTCACGCCGCGCAGCACGTGCACGTCCAGCGGGCCCTCGTGGAAGCGCTTGTGCAGGTCCTCGGCCTGCAGCACGGTCTCATTCATAGCGCAGCGCCTCCGCCGGTTGCACGCGGCTGGCGCGCCAACTGGGATACAGCGTGGCCACGAAGGCCAGCACGAGCGAGATCACGCCGATGGGCACGATGTCGCCCATCTGCGGGTCGCTGGGCATGCGGCTGATGAGGTAGATGCTGCCGGGCAGGAAGCTCGCGTTGAACAGCCGCTCGATGGCCGGCACGATCACGTCGATGTTGAAGGCCACCAGCAGCCCCAGCAGCAGGCCGCCCAGGGTGCCGATGACGCCGCTGGCCGCCCCCTGCACCATGAAGATGCCCATGATGGAGCGCGGCGTGGCGCCCAGGGTGCGCAAGATGGCGATGTCGGCGCGCTTGTCGGTCACCGTCATCACCAGCATCGACACCAGGTTGAAGGCCGCCACCGCCACGATCAGCGTGAGGATGATGAACATCATGCGCTTTTCCAGCTGCACGGCGTCGAACCAGTTGCGGTTGGTGCGCGTCCAGTCGCGAAGATAGAGGTCGCCGCTCAGTTGCAGGGCCAGCTCCTGCGCCACCTCGCGGGCGCGGTGCAGGTCGGCCAGGCGCAACTGCACGCCCGTGGGCCCGGCCACGCGGAACAGCCGGGCCGCATCGTCCAGGTGCATCAGCACCAGGCCGCTGTCGTATTCGTAGTGGCCGGCCTCGAAGGTGCCCACCACCGTCATCTGCTTCAGGCGCGGCACCACGCCGGCCGGCGTCACCTGCCCGCTGGGCGAGACGATGGTGACGCGGTCGCCCTCGCGCACGCCCAGCGAGCGCGCCAGCTCGGCCCCCAGCACCACACCCCAGCCGTCGGGCTGCAGGCGGGCCAGCACGGTGTCCTTGAGCTGGGCGGCCAGCGGCGTCACCGCGGGCTCGTGCTCGGGCGAGATGCCGCGGATGATCGCGCCGCGCATGTCCTCGCCGCGGGCCACCAGCGCCTGGGCGGCCACGTAAGGCGCCGCCCCCAGCACCTGCGGGTTCGCCAGGGCTTCGTTGGCCGTCTGTTCCCAGTTGGGCAGGGCCTGACCGTCGGCGGAGAACACCTCGATGTGCGCAATCACCGACAGCATGCGGTCGCGCACCTCCTTCTGGAAGCCGTTCATCACCGACAGCACGATGATGAGCGCGGCCACTCCCAGCGCGATGCCCAGCATCGACACGCCGGAGATGAAGGAAATGAAACCGTTGCGCCGGGTGGCGCGGCCGGCGCGCGTGTAGCGCCAGCCGATCTGCAGTTCGTAGGGCCAGTTCATGGGTCGCATGGGGGGTTCACCCGCGGGCAGGCGCCCGATGCTACCCGAGCCGGCCAGGGCGCCGATAATGGCGGGCCATGCATGTGCTGATTCCCTATGCCTCGGCGCTGGCCGAGGCGGCCCGCGCGGTGATGCGCGACCTTTCCCTGCCCCACCTGGGCCGCCTGCTGGCCCGCCTCGGGCCGGTCTGGCGCAGCGAGGGCGACGAGTACAGCCTGTCCATGCCGCATGAGCGCGCCCTGGCCCTGGCCTGGGGCTATGCCGGCCCCGACGGCGGCCTGCCCTGGGCGGCCCACGCCGCCGCGTCCGACGGCATCGCCACCGACGACCTGTCCTGGGGCCTGCTCACACCCGCCCACTGGCACGCCGGCGCCGACGAGGTGACCATGCTGCCGCCCGAGTCGCTGCAGCTCGACGAGGCCGGCTCGCGCGAGGCGCTCGAAGCCGTGCGTGAACTCTTCGAGGCCGAGGGCTGGGTGCTGGTCTACGGCGCCCCGTTGCGCTGGTACGTCGCCCACGAAAGCCTGGCCGAGCTGCCCACGGCCTCGATCGACCGCGTGGTGGGCCGCAACGTGGACCTGTGGATGCCCGACCACCCCCAGGCGCGTCTGGTGCGCCGGCTGCAGCAGGAGGTGCAGATGCTGCTCTACACCCATCCGCTGAACGAACGCCGCGAGGCGGCCGGCCTGCTGCCCATCAACAGCTTCTGGCTGAGCGGCTGCGGGGTGCGCCAGGAGGCGCGGCCTGTCGCCGACCTGATCGTGGACACCCGCCTGCGCGAAGCCCTCCTCCACGGCGACTGGGCCACCTGGGCGCAGGCCTGGCAGGCCCTGGACGCCGGCCCCCTGCGCGAAGCCTGGCAGCGCCTGCGCGCCGGACAGCCCGTGCAACTGACCTTGTGCGGCGAGCGCCACGCGCAGACCTGGGCTCCGGCGGCACGCTCGTGGTGGCAGGTGCTGCGGGCACGCTGGACACCGGCCTCGCCGGCCGACGTGCTGCAGTCCCTGTGAGCCGGAGCCGGCCATGAGGATCACCACGCGCGACGTCCCTCCCCGCACGGCCTGGGCACTGGAACAGGCCGGGGTGCACCCGCTGCTGGCTCGTTTGTATGCCGCCCGCGGCATCCGCAGTGCCGACGAACTCGACGACTCGCTGGCCCGGCTGCTGCCGCCGGAGCAGCTCAAGGGTGCGGCCCAGGCCGCCGCCTGCCTGGCCGATGCCCTGGCGGCCGGCCAGCGCATCTGCGTGGTGGCCGACTACGACTGCGACGGCGCCACCGCCTGCGCCGTGGCCCTGCGCGGCCTGAAACTGCTGGGCGCGCGGCCCGACACGCTCAGCTACGTCGTGCCCGACCGCGCCGTGCACGGCTACGGCCTCACGCCGGCCATCGTCGACCTGGCCCTGGCCCAGCGCCCCGACGTGCTCGTCACCGTGGACAACGGCATCGCCAGCCTGGAGGGCGTGGCCCATGCCCGTGCGCGGGGCCTGCGCGTGGTGGTGACCGACCACCATCTGCCGGCCCTGGTGAACGGCGAAGTCGTGCTGCCGGACGCCGACGTGATCGTGAACCCCAACCAGCCCGGCTGCCCCTTCGAGAGCAAGCACCTGGCCGGCGTGGGCGTGATGTTCTACGTGCTGCTGGCGCTGCGCGCCGAACTGCGCCGGCGCGGCGCCTTCGACGGCGCATCGCAGCCGCGCCTGGACACCCTGCTCGACCTCGTCGCCCTGGGCACCGTGGCCGACGTGGTCAAGCTCGACGCCAACAACCGGCGCCTCGTGGCCCAGGGCCTCAAGCGCATCCGCGCCGGGCGCATGCAGCCCGGCGTGGCCGCGCTCTTTGCCGCTGCGGGCCGCCGCGCCGAACGTGCCGGCGCCTTCGACTTCGGCTTTGCCCTGGGCCCGCGCATCAACGCCGCCGGCCGCCTGGCCGAGATGACCCTGGGCATCGAATGCCTGCTCACCGACGACCCCGGCCGCGCGACCGAACTGGCGCAGCTGCTCGACGGCATCAACCGCGAGCGCCGCAGCGTGGAAGCCGGCATGCGTGAGCAGGCCGAGGCCCTGCTGGAGCGCCTGATGCCCGCCGGCGACCCACCGCCCGCCGTGGCCCTCTACGACGCCGAGTTCCACGAAGGCGTGGTGGGCATCGTGGCCTCGCGGGTCAAGGACCGCGTGCACCGCCCCACCTTCGTCTTCGCCCGCGGCCAGGACGGCCTGCTCAAAGGCTCGGGCCGCTCCATCCCCGGCTTCCACCTGCGCGATGCGCTCGACCTGGTGAGCAAGCGCCATCCTGGTGTGCTGCGCAAGTTCGGCGGCCACGCCATGGCCGCCGGCTGCACCGTGGGCGAGGATGATTTCGTCACCTTCGCCCAGGCCTTCGCCACCGTGGCCAGCGAATGGCTGGACGACACGCTGCTCGCCCGCACCGTGGCCACCGACGGCCCGCTGGAGCCGCAATGGTTCCGCCCCGAGGTGGTGCAGATCCTGGAGCAGGAAGTCTGGGGCCAGGCCTTCGAGGCGCCGGTCTTTTGCGACGAGGTGGAGGTGGTGTCGCAGCGCATCGTCGGCGAACGCCATCTCAAGCTCACCGTGCGCCATGGCGGCAGCCTGCGCGACGCGATCTGGTTCGGCCACAGCGAGCCCCTGCCCGAACGCAGCCGACTGGCTTACCGTTTGTCCTTGGACGAATACAACGGTCAGCAGCGAGTGCAGATGGTGGTGGAAGCCCTGGCCTGACCCCTCGGTCAGGGGGCGTGTTGCGACTTGTCACGCCTGGACCCGGCGTGAGGCACTAGGCTGATGGGCTCCATTCGAAGGAGTCCCCGTGGCCCCCTTCCCGCGACCGCCTGACGCCCCCCTCGAAGATGCCGACCGGCGCCGCCTTCTGCTGCGTGCTGGGCGCTGCGCGGCTGCCGTGGCCGCCCTGTCGGCCTGCGGCGGCGGTGGCGATGCCGGATCTTCTGGTCCCCCACCGCCGCCCCCGCCTCCACCGGGTCCGCCGCCTCAAATCAGGAGCTTTGCCACCGGGCTCCAACAGCCCTGGGGGCTCGCCTTCCTGCCTGACGGCAGCGCGCTCGTGACGGAAAAGCCCGGGCGATTGCGCCGCGTCAGCCCCCAAGGCGAGCTGTCCGCCCCCCTGCTGGGCGTGCCGTCCGTGTACTACGGAGCCGGCACGCAAGGCGGCCTGCTCGATGTGGTCATCGACCCCAACTTCTCGAGCAACCGACGGATATATCTGTCCTATGCCGAGCCCGACCAAGGCGGCGCCGTCACCGGGATCGGCACCGCCGTGGCACGCGCCGTGCTGAGCGAAGACCATACCCAGCTCAGCCTGGTCGCGGTCATCTATCGACAAACGCCGCGCTTCAACGGCGACGGCCATTTCGGCTCCCGGCTCGCCTTTCGAGCCGATGGCACCCTCTTCGTCACCCTGGGCGACCGGCAGGTCCAAACCGATGCTCCCCAGCGCACCGACAATCACCTCGGCAAGGTGGTGCGCATCGACACCAACGGCGGCAACCCCGGCAACAACTTCAGCGGCCTGACTTGGAGCCTGGGCCACCGCAACCCGCAAGGCGCCGCCGTCCACCCTGGCACCGGCGAGCTGTGGATCAGCGAACACGGCCCGCTGGGCGGCGACGAAATCAACCGCGTGGTGCAAGGTGGCAACTACGGCTGGCCTCTGGTGAGCTACGGCTGCGACTATGACCAGACCCCGGACCCCTCGTGCCGCATCGGCGGCGGCACCCATGCCCCGTCCTTCGTCGAACCTGTTCATTACTGGGTCCCCATCTCCTGCGCCCCCTCGGGCATGTGCTTCTACACCGGCGACCGCTTCCCCGAATGGCGCGGCAACCTCTTCGTCGGCACGATGGCCGACCAGCGCAGCCTGCGACGGCTCACCCTCAGCGGCAACACCGTCACCGCCGAGGAACAACTGTTCCGCTCGCTCGACGTGCGCGTACGCGACATCAAGCAAGGCCCCGACGGCTGGCTCTACATGCTGGAAGAAACCAACGGTCGCATCCTGCGCATCGAACGCTGAAGCCCCCGACGGCCGCAGGGAACCCGCGCCCGGTGGCAGACTCCGACGGGAATCGTCCCGCTCGGAGCCGTCCATGACCTTCCAACACCTGCTCCTGGCCGCCGCGCTCGGCCTGGCCACCGTCGCGGCCCAGGCCCAAACCCTCAAGCCCGTCAGCGTGGCCCGCGGCCTGCAGCACCCCTGGGGCCTGGCTTTCCTGCCCGATGGCCGCATGCTCGTCACCGAACGGCCGGGCCGGCTGCGCATCGTCTCGCCCGACGGAGCGCTCAGCCCCCCTGTGAGCGGCGTGCCCCAGGTCGATGCGCGAGGCCAGGGCGGCCTGCTCGACGTGGCGGTCGATCCCGAGTTCGCCAGCAACCGCCTCGTCTACCTGAGCTACAGCGAACCCGGCGAAGGCGGCAACAGCACCGCCGTGGCCCGCGGGCGCCTGGAAGGCCATGCGCTCACCGACGTGCAGGTGATCTTCCGCCAGCAGCCCAAGATCAACAGCGCCGCCCATTTCGGCTCGCGCCTCGTGTTCGCGCGGGACGGGCGCCTCTTCATCACCCTGGGCGACCGCTTCGGCCAGCGCGACGAGGCGCAAAACCTCGCCAACCACATCGGCAAGGTGGTGCGCATCGAGCGCGACGGCCGCGTGCCCGCCGACAACCCCTTCGTGGGCCGCAACGACGCCCGCCCCGAAATCTGGAGCTACGGCCACCGCAACGTGCAAGGCGCCGCGCTGCACCCGGCCACCGGCCAACTCTGGACCCACGAACACGGCCCCCAAGGCGGCGACGAACTCAACCTCACCCTGGCCGGCCGCAACTATGGCTGGCCCGTGGTCACCTATGGGCGCGAATACGGCACCGGCTTCAAGATCGGCGAAGGCACCAGCAAGAGCGGCATGGAAGACCCGCTGCGCCACTGGCTGCCCCGCTCCGTGGCCCCCAGCGGCATGGTCTTCTACACCGGCGAGCGCTACCCGCAGTGGAAAGGCAACCTCTTCATCGGCACCCTGCGCGAACAGGCCCTCATCCGCCTCGAACTCGACGGCACGCGCGTGGTGCGCGAAGAACGCCTGCTCACCAACCTGCGCGAACGCATCCGCGACGTGCGCCAGGGGCCCGATGGGTGGCTCTATGTCCTGACGGACAACAACGATGGGCAGGTGCTGAGGTTGGAGAACTGAGCGCCGAGGCGACTTCTAGTTCTCCACTCGCCCGTCAGCTCTCGTGTATTGACCCAGCAGAACCTGCTCAGGTCAGACCGGCAGCAGGCCAGCTTGACGAACCCAGTGTCACGCCAACAGCGGCAACGGCGGCGAGTGAATGGGGCCCTGCTAAGCGGTTGATACTTGCGCCCGCACCGAAGCCCGAGTGCAACAAGGCCGCCTGTCGATGTGCAGTCTGTTCTCTGTGGCGCTGTCACCAAGGCACTGCGCCGACTGGTGAGTGTCGGCCACCGGCTGCTCATCGTCTACGAGGCCGGCCCCTGCGGGTTCTGCAGGATCGAAGCAGCTCATTGGAACTGCTCGTCAAGGTCTCTCGAACCATGCAGAACCCGGACAACATCGATCCCGTCAGGTCGCGGCTCGAAGAAAACGACGTATCTCCCGAACGGCAGACTACGCATTCCAGGTGACAGCTCGTCGCGAGGACGTCCCATCTTGGGCTGCGTGGCCCAGAGCATGAAGCATTCGTCCAGCCGATCGATCCAGCGATCCGCGTCAACGGGGCTGTCCTCGGCAATGTAGGCCCAGATCTCAAGGATGTCGGCTTCGGCCTGCGGTCGGAGCGTGACACGCGCCATCTACGCAGCGCTCGACTTGGCTGCCTTGCGGGCCCGCGCCTTCTGCTTCAGCACAGAGGCATCCCAAGCGGCGCTTGGCCCACTGTCCAAGCCTTTGCGGACCTCACGACGCAGCTCTTCCAGCTTCACCTGCCGGAGGCGGTCTCGCTCTTCCATCAGACGAAGTGCCTCTCGCACGACCTCGCTGGCCGAGGTGTACAGGCCCGAACTGACCTTTGCGCGCACCATCTCCTCAAGCTGAGGGGTGAGGTTGACGTTCATGCCCATGGTTCATCTCTTGTGGCCGGGAGCATTGATGCTATCAGGATATGTCAAAGATTGACATCGTTCCGAATCGTCAATCTGCAGCTGCATAACCGCGCCGAGACTGCGCAAGGCCGTCTGTCGAATGTCGTTCTGTGCTCTGTTCAGGCCTTCTACATGTCGTCATGCGTGATGCCCGCGAAGCCAGCCTTGAAGAACCTCACTTGCCCCCGTTTGCTCGACGTAGCGGGAAGTTCCAGGCGTACAACCCATTTGTATCTAGACAATGACTGAGCGCTTGCCAAGCGTTCAGCCCGTTCGCGCAGCGTCCGCAAGCCGCACTTTGCCTGCGCCCACGGGTGCGGGCAATACCCCTCCAAAAGGGGGCACGAGCGACGTCATTGGCCAGGCTGGCCCGGCTTTTTTCCGCGCAGCTCTTGGCACGCCGGCCGTCTGTGGATGCCCCCTGGCGCGTCTCGGCGGCCCCGGCTTCCTACAATGCAGATGTGAATTTCTCGCCTGCCGGCGTGCTCAACGCCGATCTTCATTGCCATTCCAACGTCTCCGACGGCACGCTCAGTCCAGAGGATCTGGCCGCGCGGGCACGGGCCAATGGGGTGCAGTTGTGGGCCTTGACCGACCACGATGAGGTCGGCGGGCAGCACCGGGCGCGGGCAGCGGCCTTGAGTTTGGGGCTGCCCTATCTCACAGGCACCGAGATTTCCGTGACCTTCGCGGGTGAAACCGTGCACATCGTGGGCCTGGGGTTCGATCCGGACGATGCGGCTGTGGTGGAGGGTCTGGCGCGAACGCGCGCAGGGCGTCGGGCCCGGGCGCAGGAGATGGCCGAAGGGCTGGCAAGGGTGGGCATCCACGGAGCCTATGAGGGAGCGCTGAAGTACGTGGGCAACCCCGAGCTGATCTCGCGCACGCACTTTGCGCGCTTCCTGGTGGAGGTGGGCGCCTGCCGCGACACGCAGGAGGTGTTTCGCAAGTACCTCACCGAGGGCAAGCCCGGCTATGTGCCGCACCGCTGGGCCAGCTTGCGCGATGCCGTGGGTTGGATCGTGAACGCCGGCGGCGTGGCCGTGGTGGCGCACCCGGGGCGCTATAAGTTCACGGTCAATGAGGAATACGCGCTGTTCAGCGAGTTCCGCGAGTTCGGCGGGCGCGGCGTGGAGGTCGTCACCGGCAGCCACACTCAGCAAGACTACGTGAAGTACGCGGCGCTGGCCGAGGAATTCGGTTTGTACGCCTCGCGCGGCTCCGACTTCCACTCGCCCGACGAGAGCCACACCGACCTGGGCGCCTTGCCCTACCTGAGTGGCACGCTGCGCCCGGTATGGGAAGCGCTGGCCGATCGCATCCAATGGCCTTCTTGAAGGCCCGCCGTTGGGGGTGGGGCGCGCGCTGCGCTCAGGCCGCCGAGCGCTGCCCGCTGCGCCGCGGCGCCAGCGTGGACCGCAGGCGCTGGTCCACGGCCTGGCAGGCTTCGCCGCTGAACTGGCGCTCCAGCGCGTCGAGCAACGCGCGCGTGCGCGCCGGCATCAGGCGCCGGCCCGGAAACACCGCCCAGGCCACCGTGGCGGGCAGGTGCCAGTCGGCCAGCAGGGGCTGGAGTTCACCGCTGCGCACATAGGGTTCGGCAAAATCGTCAGGCACGGCAGCGATGCCCGCCCCGGCGCGGGCCAGGCGCATCAGGAGTTCGGGCGAGTTGATGGTGGCCCGCCCCGGAGGGATGCCCTCCCAGCGCATCTCGCCGCGGCTGAGCACCCAGGGCGCCGGATCGCCATGGCGGCTGAGCAAGTGCAAGGCCTCGTGCTCCATCAGGGCCTCCGGCTCGGTGGGCGCCCCTTGTCGAGCGATGTAGGCCGGCGAGGCGTACAGACCCACCGACAGCACCGCCAAGCGGCGCGCGGCCAGCGAGCCTTCTTCGGCCAGGTCGCCCATGCGGATGGCCAGATCGAAGTTCTCGCCGATGAGATCCACGCGCCGGGGGGTGATATCCACCTCCAGTGTGATGGCCGGGTAGCGGGCGATGAAATCGGCCAGCATCCGGCTGAGCACCAGGTTGGCGAAGTCGCCCGGCATGGACACGCGCAGGCGGCCGCTGGGCTCGGCCTGGCGATGTTGGGCGAGCAGGGCCGCGGCCTCGACCTCTTCGGCCACTTGGCGGGCATGGGCCAGCACATGGTGGCCGAAGTCGGTGAGGGTGAGTTTGCGGGTCGTGCGCAGCAGCAGCCGCTCGCCGAGTTGGGCTTCCAGCGCCGCCAGCCGCCGCGACACGGTGGACTTGGGCAGGCCAGTGCGCTCGGCGGCGCGGCTGAAGCTGCCCTCGTCGGCCACGCGGGCGAACAGCAGCAGATCGTCGGCCTGAAGCTTCATGCCGCCCTCATTGTTCCATCAATGGTTCAATATTATCCGCAAAATGGTCTTCCGGACAGATTTTGGGACAACTAGAGTTCAGGACATTGCCCCATGACCCATCTCAAGGAGCTTCGTCATGAACATCTTGCAAGTGAATTCCAGCGCCCGCATCGAGGGCTCATATTCGACCCGGCTGGCCAGCGCGCTGGTCGAGCGGCTGCGTGAGCGCCACCCGCAGGCGCGCGTGACCGTGCGTGACCTGGCCCGCACGCCCCATCCCGTGCTGGACGAGGCGGCTCTGGGCGCCCTGTTTACCCCCGCCGAGCAGCGCACGCCCGAGCAGGCCGCCCGTGTGGCCCTGGACGATGCGCTGATTGCCGAAATCCAGGCGGCCGACGTGGTGGTGCTGGG
This sequence comes from Caldimonas sp., assembly GCF_046291045.1. Lineage (GTDB taxonomy): Bacteria > Pseudomonadota > Gammaproteobacteria > Burkholderiales > Burkholderiaceae_C > Caldimonas. Next base: position 41,302 of record NZ_JBKBSL010000011.1, read on the forward strand.
AGTGCCGATGTACAACTTCGGGGTGCCGGCCCAGTTGAAGAACTGGATCGACGCGATCTCGCGCGCCAAGGTGACTTTCCAGTACACCGAGAACGGCCCCGAAGGTTTGCTCAAGGGCAAGAAGGTGTATGTCGTGCTCACGCGCGGCGGCATTTATCGCAACCAGCCTTCGGACAGCCAGGTGCCTTATCTGCGGACCGTGCTGGGCTTTCTGGGCATGACCGACGTGGAATTCATCTACGCCGAGGGTCTGGCGATGGGCCCCGAGGCCGAGCAGAAGGCGCTGGCGAACGCACAGGCCGAGATCGACGCCGCGCTGGCCTGACCCGGCCCCGCCCTGACGGCCTTTTCGAGAGGAGCCTGTCATGACCGTCATCACACCGACCGAGCGCCGCGGCGTGGTCGAGCACCCCCGCAGTGTGGAGCGGCTGGTGGCTGGCGTGCCCACCTCCGACGGTGCGGGGGTGAAGCTCACGCGCGTGCTGACCCAGTCGCTGCAGCGCCGGCTCGACCCCTTCCTGATGCTCGATGCCTTCGGCACCGACCGGCCCGAGGATTACATCGGCGGCTTTCCGGATCACCCGCACCGCGGTTTCGAAACGGTGACCTACATGATCGCCGGACGCATGCGCCATCGCGACAGCGCCGGCCACGAAGGCCTGCTCAGCCACGGTGACGTGCAATGGATGACCGCCGGGCGCGGCGTGATCCATTCGGAGCTGCCCGAGCAGGAGGAAGGCCGCATGGAGGGCTTCCAGCTCTGGCTGAACCTGCCCGCGCGCGACAAGATGTGCGACCCGTGGTACCGCGACATCCGCAGCCAGGACATCCCCGAGCACACCGCACCGGGGTTGAGGGTGCGAGTGATCGCTGGGCACAGCCATGGCGTGGCCGGCGCCGTGCAGCGCGAGGCCACCGAGCCGCTGTACCTGGACGTGCACCTGGCGGCCGGCACACGCTTCGCGCAGCCCGTGCCGGACGGGCACAACGCCTTCGTTTACGTCTACCGCGGCCAAGTGGCGATCGGGGACACGCAGGTGAGCGCCGGCCACATGGCCCTGCTGCGCAACGAGGGCGATGGCGTGGCCCTGCGGGCCACGACCGACAGCCGTGCCTTGCTGCTGGCCGGCAAGCCCCTGCATGAACCCATCGTGCAGTACGGACCGTTCGTAATGAACAGCCAGGAGCAGATCTTCCAGGCGGTGCAGGACTTCCGCGCCGGACGCTTCGGCGGCTGACCTCGCGGGTCAGGCCGTGTCGGTCACCGCCGGATCGTCGCAGGCCTTGGCGGCGAGCTTGCGCCGCACCGGCAGCTTCACCGGCGCCGGGACGGCCGGATCGGGCAAGGCTGCAACCTGCTCGAGCAAGGCGTGCAAGGCGTCGAGCGCCTGGGGCCCGAGATGGGCCTCGATGGCCCGGTAGCGCTCGTCGATGCGGCCGAGCATGCGTTGGACCAGGCGCCGCGCCTTGGGCGTGAGTTCGACGATGATCTTGCGCTGGTCCGTCGAGATGCGAAAGCGCCGCACCCAGTCGTCTCGCTCCATGCGCTCGAGCACCCCGGTGAGGCTGGGCCCCGGAATGCAGGCCGCCGCAGCAATCTGGCCCACCTCCAGTTCGCCCCGGTCGGACAGCACGCGGATCACCCGCCATTGCTGCTCGGTCACACCCGCCACCTTGAGGTTGGGGCGGAAATAGCGCATCACCGACTCTCGCGCGCGCAGCAGCGCATCGGGCAGGTTGCGGTGGCCGATGGCGGGGGGCATGGGCATCCTTGGTGGGTCAGTGTGAAGCAGATACTTCACTTATTCTAAGGATCGCCCTCGGTCATAAACAAATGCTTCACAGCCCCAAAGGGCCTCGGCTCGTTTGGCGGCCTGCAGCCAGGCCGGTGCGTCGCTGCGCGCCAAGGTCACAGGCGCGCCGCCAGGCGCGTGCCCTGCTCGATGGCGCGCTTGGCGTCCAGTTCGGCCGCCTCGTCGGCCCCGCCGATCAGGTGCACGCGCACGCCGGCCGCGCGCAGCGGCTCGGCGAGGTCGCGCAGCGGCTCCTGGCCCGCGCACAGCACGATGTGATCCACCTCCAGCCAGGTGGGATCCTCGCGCTTATCGCCGTGGCTGATGAGCAGGCCGCGGTCGTCGATGCGCTCGTAGTGGACGCCGCCGATCATGCGAACGCCCTTGTGCTTGAGCGTGGTGCGGTGGATCCAGCCGGTGGTCTTGCCCAGGCGGTCGCCCAGCTTGCCGGCACGGCGCTGCAAGAGTGTCACTTCCCGCACGGGCGCAGAGATGCGCGGCTGCACGCCCTCGACGCCGCCGCGGGCCAGCGCCGGGTCGCCCACGCCCCATTCGGCGAGCCATTCGTGCAGGTCCAGCGTGGGCGAACGGCCGTCGTGCACCAGATGCTCGGCCACATCGAAGCCGATGCCCCCGGCCCCGACGATGGCCACGCGCCGCCCCACGGTGGCGCCATGGCGCAGCACGTCGATGTAGCTGAGCACCTTGGGATGGTCCTGCCCGGGGATGCGCGGGTCTCGCGGACGCACGCCTGTGGCCAGCACCACCTCGTCGTAACCGGCCCGCGCCAGGGTGTCGGCTTGGACCACGGTGTTCAAGTGCAGCCGCACGCCGCTCAGCTCGACCCGGCGGCGGAAGTAGCGCAGCATCTCGTGGAACTCCTCCTTGCTCGGCACGACCTTGGCCATGTTGAGCTGGCCGCCGATCTCGCCGGCGGCGTCGAAGAGATCCACCTCGTGCCCGCGCTCGGCCAGGGTGGTGGCGGCCGACAGCCCGGCTGGGCCGGCGCCCACCACCGCCACACGCTTGCGTGCCGCCGTGGGACGGATCACGAGCTCGGTCTCGCGGCAGGCGCGCGGGTTGACCAGGCAGCTGCTGAGCTTGTTGACGAAGACATGGTCCAGGCAGGCCTGGTTGCAGGCGATGCAGGTGTTGATCTCATCGGCACGGCCCTCGCGCGCCTTCTTCACGAACTCGGGGTCGGCCAGCAAAGGCCGCGCCATCGACACCATGTCGGCGCACCCTTCGGCCAGGATCCGCTCGGCCACCTCGGGCGCGTTGATGCGGTTGGTCGCCACCAGCGGCAGCCTCACCGCGCCACGCAGCTTCTTCGTCACCCAGGCGAAGGCGCCGCGAGGCACGCTGGTGGCGATGGTGGGAATGCGCGCCTCATGCCAGCCGATGCCGGTATTGATGATCGTGGCGCCGGCGCGTTCGACCGCCTGGGCGAGCATCACCACCTCGTCCCAGGTGCTGCCGCCGGGCACGAGGTCGAGCATCGACAAGCGGTAGATGAGGATGAAGTCGGGCCCCACGGCCTCACGGCAGCGTTGCACGATCTCCACCGCCAGGCGCATGCGGTTCTCATAGGGGCCGCCCCACTCGTCTTCACGGTGGTTGGTGGCCGCGGCGAGGAACTGGTTGATGAAGTAGCCCTCGCTGCCCATGATCTCCACGCCGTCGTAGCCGGCCTCGCGGGCCAGCACCGTGCAGCGCACGAAGGCGCGGATCTGACGCTCCACGCCTCGCGCGCTCAGCTCGCGTGGGGTGAACGGCGAGATCGGCGACTTCAGCCGCGAGGGCGCCACCGCCAGCGGGTGGTAGGCGTAGCGGCCGGTGTGCAGGATCTGCAGCGCGATCTTGCCGCCTTCGGCGTGCACGGCCTCGGTCACCGCCCGGTGGCGCCGCGCCGCGCCGTGCGTGGCCAGCCGGCCGGCAAAGGGCTTGGCCCAGCCCTCCACATTCGGCGCAAAGCCGCCGGTGACGATGAGCCCTACCTCACCGCGCGCCCGCTCGGCGAAGTAGGCCGCAAGCTTGTGGAATTGCCGCCCGTCCTCCAGGCCGGTGTGCATCGAGCCCATCAGCACACGGTTGCGCAGGGTCGTGAAGCCCAGATCCAGGGGCTGCAGGAGGTGGGGATAGGCAGGCGAGGTGGCGCTCAAGACGGGCTCCATGACTCAGTGAGACGAGCGCAATTATCGAACGATCGTTCGATGGTGAAACGGCAGGAATCCGCGGCTCGTCCGCCCGCCAAGGTCGGCGGCATTCCGGGGCCCTTGCGGGCGGTATGATGGGAGTCGAGGCTGCCTTGCCGCAGCTGCGCCCTTTCATGCTCAAAACGCTTCGCGCCCAACTGATCTTTGCCAGCGCTGCCATCTTGGTGCTGATGTCGGGCCTGTTGCTTTGGGCGGCGCAAACGGCCCTGCGGTCCACGCTGCAAGATCAGTTTGCTCAGCAGCTCCAGGTGGCTCGGCCCCTGCTGGTCGCGGCATTGTCCCCCTTGATGGCAGCGCGCGACTACGCTGCGGTGCACGAGGTGGTCCGGCAGAGCGTGTCCCACCAAGGTCTGGCGTTCCTGGAGGTGCTGGACGCCGACGCCCGGGTCGTCGCGGGCTCGCCCCGACCACCGGACACCCCGGAGCTGGGCGCATCGGAGGCACCGCTCGAAATCGAGGGGCAGGTCTACGGCCACGTGCGATTCGGCGTGCACACCGAGGGCCTGCAGACGGGCTTGCTCCAAGTGACCCGTGACAGCGTGCTGATCGGTGCGCTGGTATTGGCACTGGGGGTGGTGCTCATGGTGGGACTGACGACCTGGCTGACCCAGCATTTGCGCTCGCTGGCCCAGGCCAGTCATCGAATGGCGCGGGGCGAGTCGGTGGACCGCATCCCCGCAGGCGCGGGTCCGCGGGAATTGCGCCAGCTCGCCCAGGCGTTCAATCAGATGACCGGGGCTTTGCAGCAGCGCATGCAGGCCCTGGGAGACAGCGAGCGGCGCCAGCGCTCGCTGGTGGATGACCTGGAAGGGCTCAATGCCGAGCTCGAAGCCCGGGTGGCGCGCCGCACGGCCGAGCTCCAGGCCGCACGAGATGCCGCCGAACAGGCCAACCGGGCCAAGTCGGAGTTCCTCTCGCGCATGAGCCACGAACTGCGCACCCCGCTCAACGCCATTCTCGGCTTCGCCCAGGTGCTGCGTGCCCGTGCGAACGAACTGCCGCCGCTGGCCGCCGAGCCGCTGCGCCACATCGAGGCGGCCGGCTGGCACCTGCTGCAGATGATCAACGAAGTGCTCGACCTGGCACGCATCGAATCGGGCCGCATGAGCGTCTCGCTGGAAAGTGTGGATCTGGCCGAGCTGCTGCAGCAGGCCCTCCAAGCCATCGAGCCCCTGGCGCAGCGCAAGGGCGTGGAGCTGCACACCGCCGCGACGCTGCCGGCGCCGTGCTGGGTACGGGCAGACCGCACGCGTGCGCGCCAGGTGCTCGACAACCTGCTGTCCAACGCGGTGAAGTACAACCGTCCACAGGGCCGGGTCACGGCCCGGGTGGATGCCGGCACCGAGGGTTGGGTGGTCGTGTCGATCATCGACACCGGACGGGGCATGGATGCGCAACAGCTGGCCCACCTGTTCGAGCCTTTCACCCGCTTCGTGCCCCCCGGCGAAGGCATCGAGGGCACGGGCATCGGACTGCTCATCACCCGGCGACTGCTCGAGGCCATGGGGGGCGGCTCGATGTGCAGTCCGAGCCTGGCGTGGGATCGTGCTTCCGCTTCGAGCTGCCGGCGGCCCAGGCCCCGCAGGCACCGGCCCCCACCTCGGACGACAAACTGGCCGACGCCGCCACGGCGCCCCAGGTGAGTCTGCGCACCGTGGCCTATGTGGAGGACAACCCCTCCAACGTCGAAGTGTTCCGGCAGGTGCTGGGGCTGCGCCCGGGTCTGACCCTGGTGACGGCGGGCGACGGCATCTCCGGACTGGCCCTGGTGCGCGCACACCGCCCCGACCTGGTCGTGATCGACATCGACCTGCCCGGCATGGACGGCCTGGAGCTGTGCCGGCGCCTGCGCGCCGACCCGCAAACGGCCCACATCCCCAAAGTGGCGCTCAGCGCCAATGCCATGCCGCGCGATGTCGAGCAGGCCCACGAAGCAGGTTTCGAGGCCTATCTCACCAAACCCATGGACGTGCCGGCACTGATCGCGCTGCTCGACCGGCTGCTGCCGGGGCCTGCGTCTCCCACAGGGAGCCCGGCGTGACCCGGCGTAAGTGTGTTCACCCCCCTATGCACCGCCGCCGCTGGCTGGGTGTCATGGCCGCCGCGGCCTGCGGATGGGCTTGTCCGGCCGCGGCCACCCCGGGAGGACCGCCCCTGCGCATCGGCCTGGCGCCCTATCTGCCGGCGCCCCGGCTGATGCTCTTGTTCCGCCCCTTGCGCGAACACCTGGAGGCCCAGCTGGCCCGAGCGGTGCAGTTCTACACGGCCCGCGACTTCCGCCAGCTGGCCGCAGACACCCGGGCTCGCGTCTTCGACGCGGCGATGCTGCCGGCCCACCTGGCAGCGCTGGCCATGAGCGACTGGGGCTACCTCCCCTTGTCGGGCACTCTGGCCCATACGCAGGTGATCCTGCTCGTGCGCAAGGACAGCCCCGTCCAGACCGCGCAGGATCTGCGCGGGCAGGCCATCGGCACGCTCGACCCGCTGTCCCTGGTGGCCGCCGTGGCCCTGCGCTGGCTGACCGAACAGGGCCTGGCGCTGGGCACGGGGGCGCAGGCGGTGCGGGTCGCGGTGCAGCCCACCGTCAGCAGTGCGTTGCATGCCCTGGCACGCGGGGAGGTGGCCGCCGTGGCGGTGGCCGAGGCCCAGTTGCACAACCTCAGCGCCGACACGCCGATCGATCACCGCCGACTGGTGGAGCTACGCGACATCCCCGGGCCCGTCTTCGTGGCCTCGCCCACCCTGCCCGACGTCCAGCGGCTCGCGCTGGTCCGGGCGCTGCTGAGCTTCCAGCCCGATCCTGCCGCCGCGCTGACCGCGGCCAACACTCGCCACCATGCGTTGGAGCCGACGGCCCTGGCCAACCTGCAGGCCTATGTGCAGGTGGCGCGGCGCCTGATGAGCGAGCCGACCGGCACCGCACGCTGACACAGCGGTGCCCGCACACAGCCCGCCGGCTCGCAAGGCAGGCCAACGCCGGGCTCACGTGCTGGCACGCACCACCACCTCGTAGCCCAGGCGCACGCACGCCGGCGCAGGCACCTCGCCACGAATGAGCTGCAACAGCATGCGCGCCCCCGCCGTGCCCACCTCGGAACGCGGCGTGCGCACGGTGGTCAGCGCCGGCAGCATCTGGTCGCTGCCGGCCAAATCGTTGAAGCCGGCCACGGCCAGCTGGGTGGGCACCTTCACCCCCAGGCGTTGGGCGGCCAGCAGCCCCCCTTGGGCCAGGTCGTCGTTGTTGAAAAAGACTGCCTGCGTGTCCGGCCGCAAGCGCAGCAGCTGCTCGAGCAAGCGCGCGCCCAACGCGATGGACGAGCGCTCGGGGCTGAGCAGCTCCAGCGACGGGTCGTAGCACTGCGCCTGCCGCAGCGCGCGGCGGTAGCCCTCGGCCCGTTGCATCGTGCGCGGGTCGAGCTGGGCGGCGATGAAGGCGATGCGCCGGTGCCCGCGGGACAGCAGGTGACGCGTCAGGTCGGCCCCCGCGTCCGTCTGCGAAAAGCCCACGCAGAACACGCCCGGAGCGTCGGTGGTTTCCATCAAGTGCACACAGGGCACGCCGCTGGCCGCGATCAGCCGCCGCGCGGCCTCGGTGCGGTCGAAGCCGGTCACCAGCAGCCCCGCCGGCCGATGGGCCAGATAGCTGCGCAGCAACTGCTCTTCTTCCAGGGCATCGTAGTGCGTGACCCCGATCAACGGCTGGTAGCCGGCCGGGAACAGCACCCGGTGCACCGCCTCCAGCAGGTCCACGAACAGCGTGTTGGACAGCATGGGCACCAGCACGGGCACCTGTGTGCTGCGCTGCGAGGCCAGGGCCCGCGCCGCCGGATCGGGCACATAGCCCAGGCGCTCGACGGCCGAACGCACCCGCGCCACCAGCTCGGGCGCCACGCCCCGCTCGCCGCGCAGCGCCCGCGACGCGGTGATGGGGCTGACCTCCGCCTCGCGGGCGACGTCCTGCAGGGTGACACGACCGCTGGAGCGGCGCTTGCGCGAAGAAAGATCCAAGGGTTAACCCTAGGTGTGGGATTGTGATCTTCATCTAGGATAGCGCTACCAAACTGCCTGCACAAGCCCTTCGACGTCCCTTCCCCAGTCCGTCGTCCCTTTGCGGCACTTTCTCCCGCCTTCAGCGCCCTTGCTCACTGTTACGCACTTGATGGATAGCGCTACCAAATCGTTCTCTTCCCCAACTGCATCCGCCTTGGTGGTGATGGGCGTGGCCGGTTGCGGCAAGTCCAGCCTCGGCCGGGCCTGTGCCGAAGCGCTGGGCTGGCCCTTGCTGGAGGGTGACGACTACCACTCCCACGAGAGCGTGGCGAAGATGAAGGCCGGCATCGCCCTCACCGATGCCGACCGGGAAGGCTGGCTCGCCCGGCTGGGACAGATGCTGGCGGACCGGCCGCAAGGCGCAGTGCTGACCTGCTCGGCGCTCAGACAGCGCTACCGTGACCAGCTCCGCGCCGCCCGGCCGGGGCTGCACTTTGCCTTCCTCGATCTGGACGAGGCCACCGCCCGCGAGCGCGTGGCCGCCCGGGCGGGCCACCTCTTCCCGCCCAGCCTGGTGGCCAGCCAGTTCGCCACGCTGGAGTCCCCCGTGGGCGAACCCGGGGTGCTGCACCTGGATGCCACCTTGCCGCTGGAGCGCTTGCGCGACCAGGTGCTCGCCTGGCTGCGCCACCCGACGGAGACCTCTGCATGACCTCTGCCTCCTCCTCGCCCTCGTCGCGGCCGCCCCACTGGGCTGCCACGACCCTGCGCCGACTGGCCGAGGCGGCCATGGCCCTGAGCCTGCTCGGCATGGTCCTGGCCGTCTTCTTCAACGTGGTGCTGCGCTACTTCTTCAACACCGGGCTGGCCATCTCGGAGGAGCTGTCACGGCTGCTCTTCGTGTGGCTGGTGTGCATCGGCGCGGTCCTGGCCATGGCCGAAGGCAAGCATTTGGGCTTCGACATGGTGACCAGCCGCCTGCGAGGCCGAGCGGCCGCGGCCTGCCGCTGGCTCACCCGCGCGCTCATCGCCGTGGCGCTGTACCACCTCGTGACCGGCTCGTGGCAGCAGGTGCTCGCCGGCATGGACTCGCGCAGCCCCGTCATGAACTATCCGCTGGCGCTGGCGGCCGCCGGCACGCTGGTGATGGGGGCGTGCATGGCCGCTTTGCTGGCCGTGGACTGCGCGCAAGCCCTGCGCCGCGGTGAAGCCCCGGAGGAACAGGCATGACCATCGCCATCTTCCTGGCCGTGCTGTTCGCCAGCATGACGGTGGGCGTGCCCATCGCGTTTGCGCTGATGCTCACCGCGCTGGCGCTGATGGTCCACCTGGACTTCTTCGACGCCCAATTGCTCGCTCAAAACGTGCAGGCCGGCTTCGACAGCTTTCCGCTGCTGGCCGTGCCCTTCTTCATCCTGGCCGGCGAGCTGATGAACGCCGGGGGCCTGAGCCGGCGCATCATCGATCTGGCGCGCGTCTTCGTGGGCCACATCCAGGGCGGCCTGGGCTATGTGGCGATTGCCGCCTCGGTGATGCTGGCCTCGATGAGCGGCTCGGCCATCGCCGACACCGCCGCCCTGGCCACGCTGCTGCTGCCGATGATGCGCAGGCAGCACTACCCCGACGGCTCCAGCGCCGGCCTGATCGCCTCGGGCGGCATCATCGCGCCCATCATCCCGCCGTCGATGCCCATGGTGATCTATGGCGTCACCACCAACACCTCGATCAGCAAGCTCTTCCTGGCCGGCATCGTGCCCGGCGTGCTGATGGCCGCGGCCCTGGTGCTGGTGTGGCGGCGCATCTCGGGCCGCTGCGCGCTGCCGGTGGCCGAGAAGGCCCCCTGGAGCGAACGCTGGCGCGCGCTGGCACGCAGCGTGTGGGCCCTGATGCTGCCGGTCATCATCATTGGTGGCCTGCGCTTCGGCCTGTTCACCCCCACCGAGGCCGCGGTGGTGGCGGCGGTCTACGCCCTGCTGGTGGCCACGCTGGTGTACCGCGAACTCACGCTCGCGGGCCTATACCCGGTGTTCGTGTCGGCAGCCAAGACCACCGGGGTGGTGATGTTCCTGTGCGGCGCGGCCACGGCGGCGTCGTACATGATCACCCTGGCCGACCTGCCCGGCGACTTGGCGCGCAGCTTCGGCCCGCTGCTGGAGCACCGCGTGCTGTTCATGCTGGTGGTGGCCGTCTTCCTGCTGGCCATCGGCATGGTGATGGACCTCACGCCCACCATCCTGATCCTCGGCCCGGTGCTGGCGCCCTTGGCTGCGCGGGCCGGCATCGACCCGGTGTACTTCGGCTTCATCTTCATCTTCATCGGCAGTCTGGGCCTGCTCACGCCGCCGGTGGGCACGGTGCTCAACGTGGTGGCCGGCGTGGGCCGGCTGCGCATGGAACCGGTGGTGCGCGGCGTGCTGCCCTTCCTGGTCGTGTACGGCGCCCTGCTGCTGCTGATGATCCTTTTCCCGCAGATCGTGCTGGCGCCGCTGCGCTGGCTCACCTGATTTTTCCTGGCGACCCCGGTCGCGTTCCCGACCTTTCCTCAGAAGGAGACCTCGCATGAAACTCAAACTCGCTGTCGCCGCCCTCGGTGTGGCCCTGCTGGCCGCCGGCCAGGCCTGGGCCCAGGACATCAAGCCGCGCATGATCCGTTTTGGCTACGGCCTCAATGAAGACTCCAACCAGGGTCGCGCCGTCAAGCTCTTCGCCCAGGAGGTGGAGAAGGCCTCGGGCGGCAAGATGCGTGTGCGCGCCATCGGTGCCGCGGCGCTGGGCTCGGACGTGCAAATGCAGCAGGCCCTGATCGGCGGCGCCCAGGAGATGATGGTGGGCTCCACCGCCACGCTGGTAGGCATCACGAAGGAAATGGCCATCTGGGACACGCCCTTCCTGTTCAACAACAGCGCCGAAGCCGATGCCGTGCTCGACGGCCCGGTGGGCCAGAAGGTGATGGACAAGCTGCAGGAAAAGGGCCTGGTGGGCCTGGTGTACTGGGAGAACGGCTTCCGCAACCTCACGAACAACAAGCAGCCGGTCACCAAGCTGGAGGATCTCAACGGCATCAAGCTGCGCGTGATGCAGAACAACGTCTTCCTCGACAGCTTCAAGAGCCTGGGGGCCAACGCCATTCCCCTGCCCTTCTCGGAACTGTTCACCGCGCTCGAGACCCGCGCGGTGGATGGCCAGGAGAACCCGTACAACACCATCCTGTCCAGCAAGTTCTACGAGGTGCAGAAGTACCTCACCGTCACGAACCACGTCTACAGCCCCTGGATCGTGCTGGCCAGCAAGAAGTGGTGGGACGGCCTGAGCCAGGCCGAGCGCAAGGTGCTGCTCGACGCGGCCGTGAAGAGCCGCGACTTCGAGCGCAAGGACACGCGCGAGGAAGCCGCCAAAGCCCTGGCCGAGTTGCGCGCCAAGGGCATGCAGGTCAACGAGCTGTCGCCCGCGGAAGCCAACCGCATGCGCGAGAAGCTGACCGCCGTGCACGCCAGCATCGCCGAACAGGTCGGCCGCGACCTGTGGGCCGAGACCCAGGCCGCGCTGGCCAAGGTGCGCGGCGGCAAGTAAGCGGCGACCCCCCCCTGCACGACGCCCGCGGCCCGCGCCGCGGGCGTCGTCGTTTCCACAGCATCAGCCAGGTGTCAGCACTCGCTGCTATCCTGACGGGCTCGCGGTTTCGCCCCTGTCACCACTGTGATGAACCCCCTGATCAAGCGCTGGACCCAGTACTTCGTGCGGGGTCTGCTGGCCGTGCTGCCCCTGGCCCTGACGGTCTACGTGCTCTACGTCTTCCTGGCTTGGACGGACAGCATGGCGCGATGGCTCACCTATCCCTTCTTCGGCGACACCTACATCCCCGGCCTGGGCCTGCTGCTGGCGGTGGTGGCCATCGGGGGGCTGGGCTTCGTGATCTCGCTGCCTTCCGTGCGCAGTCTGGCCTCTCTGATCGAGTTTCCCTTCACCAATCTGCCGGTGGTCAAGAGCATTTACTCCTCGCTCAAGAGCTTCGCCGACTACTTCGCGCCGCAGCACAAGCAGGCCGCCCAGCAGGTCGTGGTGGTGCGTTTTCCGGGCGGCGGACTCGAAATCATCGGCCTGGTCACGCGCAACAGCCTGGACGGCCTGCCCGAGGGCGTCAGCAAGGACGACCGCGTGGCCGTCTACCTGCCCATGGGTTACATGATCGGCGGCTACACGGTCTTCGTGCCGCGTGCCTGGATCACGCCGATCGCGATGACGGTGGAAGAGGCGATGCGCTCGGCGCTGATCGCCTGGATGGCGCGCTCCGGCCAGCCCCCGATACCAGCCCCACCGCCGCGCTGACCGGCCGGTCCGATGCCCAGGCCGATGCATCCTCCTTTGAGCCTGGCCTTGATGATGGCTGCCGGCCCACTGGCCGCCTGGCCCCAAACGGCCGAGGCCGATCGCCTCCCGCCCCAGGCCCTCGAGCCGGTCGTCGTCACCGGCTCGCGCGAGCCGACACCGCGGCGTGCCTTGCCCGCGGCCGTCGATACGGTGGAGGCCGGCACGATCCAGGAGGGTCAGTGGCGCGTGAACGTCTCGGATGCGCTGGTGCGCGTGCCCGGCGTGGTCGCCAACAACCGCCAGAACTACGCCCAGGATTTGCAGGTGTCGATGCGCGGCTTCGGCGCCCGCGCCAGCTTCGGCGTGCGCGGCGTGCGCCTGATCCAAGACGGCATCCCGCTGACCATGCCGGACGGTCAGGGACAGACCGGCCTGTTCGACCTGGACGGCGCCCGGCGCATCGAGGTGCTGCGCGGCCCCCTGTCGGTGCTGTACGGCAACGGCGCCGGCGGCGTGATCCAGGCGGTGTCCGACCTGGACCCGGGGCAGACCTTCGCCGGCGGCGGCCTGTGGGTGGGTGAGGATGCCAGCCTGCGTACGATGGTGGAGGCCCGCAGCGACCTGCCCGAGGGCCGCGGCGTGGTGGCCGGCCACCTCAGCCGCTTCCAGACCGACGGCTACCGTGAGCACAGCCGCACACGCCGCGATGCGCTGAACCTGCGCGCCCGCACCGTGCTGGGCGAGCGCAGCAGCCTCACGCTCATCGTCAACCACCTGGACCAGCCCGACACGCTCGACCCCCTGGGCCTGACCGCCGAACAACTGGCGCAGAACCGGCGTCAGCCCGGCAACAACGCGCTGGCCTTCGACACCCGCAAGTCGGTGCGGCATTCACAGGCGGGCCTGACCTGGCGGCTCGACCTGTCCGACACCCAGAACCTGCGAGTCTCCGCCTACGGTGGCACCCGTCAGGTCGAACAGTACCTCGCCTTCGCCGGTGCCGGCCCCACGTCCTCGGGCGGGGTGGTCGACCTGGACCGGCAGTTCGCCGGCGCGGGGTTGGAATGGCAGGGCCGATTCGGCCCGGTGCTGTGGATCGCCGGGCTCGACCACGACCGCAGCCAGGAACACCGGCGGGGCTTCGTCAACGACGGCGGCACGGCCGGCGACACGCGCCGCGACGAGGACAACGATGCCTCGAACACCGATGCGCGCGTGCAGGCCCGCTGGACGCCGCGCCCGGGCTGGACGGTGGTGGGCGGGGTGCGCCATTCACGGGTGCGCTTCGGGATCGAGGACCGCTACATCACCGGCACCAACCCTGACGACAGCGGCTCGCGCACCTTTCGTCGCGACAGCGCGATGCTGGGCCTGAACGTGGAAGTCCGCCCCGGCTGGCATGTCCACGCCAGCACGGGACGCGGCTTCGAGACCCCCACCCTGGCCGAGATCGCCTACCGGCCCGACGGCCAACCAGGCCCCAACCTGGCCCTGCAGCCCGCCCGCCACGATACCTGGGAGCTGGGGCTCAAGGCGCGTCTCGCGCCGGGCCACGAGGCGGCACTCACCGGCTTTCGCACCCGGGTGCGCGACGAGATCGTGATCTTCGGCAACGTCGGCGGGCGCAGCAGCTTTGCCAACGCCGGCCGGACTTGGCGGCGCGGATGGGAAGCCTCGTGGCAGGCACGGTGGTCGGCACGCTGGGAGAGCACCCTGGCGCTCACGTGGCTGCAGGCGCGGTTCGACCAGTACGTCTCGGCCGGCCAGGATCTGAGCGGCAACCGCCTGCCCGGCGTGCCGCAACGCTCGGCCTTCGCCGAACTCGTATGGCGGGCGGCCCCGGCCTGGCACCTGGGCTTGGAATGGCGGGCCGTGGACGCCATCCCCGCCAACGATGCGAACTCGGCCTTCGCGGGGGGCTACGGCGTGGCCCATCTGCGGCTGGGTTACGAGGCCGACCACGGTCCCTGGCGGCTGCACGCCTTCGCACGTGTGGACAACATGGCCGACCGACGCTACGTCGGCTCGGTCATCGTCAACGCCACCAACGCCCAGTTCTACGAACCCGCGGCCACCCGGCGGTTCAGCGCCGGCCTGAGCCTGCAGCGCCACTGGCCCTGAGCGTCGCCGACACCGGCCCGGCGAGGGCGCGGGCCACGTCTCAGGCGGCCACGCCGTCGGGCGGCACCATCGCCGGCGCCGAGCGCAAGGCCGCGTCGATGAGGCGGTGCATCTCCTCGGCATCGTCTGCATGGCGTGCGGCCACGGCGCGGATCGCTTCGTGGTCCTGCTCGAAGGCCTCCACCAGCTGCGGGTCGAAATGGGTGCCCCGGCAGCCGCACACCACCGCCACGGCGGTGTCGTGCGGCAAGGCCTCCTTGTAGCTGCGCACGCTGATGAGCGCGTCATACACGGTGGCCAGAGCCACGATGCGCCCGGCCAAGGGAATCGCCTCGCCCGCCAGTCCGCGCGGGTAGCCCGTGCCGTCCCAGCGCTCCTGGTGCGTCAGCGCGATCTCCTGGGCCATCGTGAGCAAGGGGCAAGGCTCTTCGAGCTGCGCCTGCGCGCTGGCCAGGGCCGCATGGCCACGCAGCGTGTGGGTCTTGACGATCGCAAACTCCTCGGGCGTCAGGCGGCCGGGCTTGCGCAGCAGGTGGGCGGGCACCTCGAGCTTGCCGATGTCGTGCAGGGGCGTGGCACGCACCATCAACTCCAGCCGCTCGTCGTCCAGCTCGGCCGCCCGGCCGGTGACCCGCCGCCAGCCCCGCCCCAGAACACGCACATAGCCCTGCATGCGCAGCAGGTGGCGGGCGGTCTCGTGGTCGCGCCTTTCGGCCAGGAGGGCCAGCGTCCACAGCAGCGCGTCGCGCTCGTGCGCCACGGCCTGGCTGCGTTGCTGCAACGCCGCCTCGAAATGCCGGTGGCCTTCGCGCAACAACGCGGCCAGCTGGTGAAGCTGCAAATGCGGGCGCAGGCGCGAACGCAGGCGCGTCTCGGTCCACGGTGGCTGGAGCACATCGGCCACCCCGAGCGCCAGCCAGTCCTCCACCGGAGGGTCCGGCGCCTGAGCGGCCAATGCGATGACGGGAGCCCCCCGGCACGAAGGCTCCGCACGCAGCACCTCGAGCCGGCCGACCAGACGCTCGGGGTGTTGCGTCGCATCGATCATCACCAGCGCCGGCAGCACATCGACAGGCAAGGCATCGACCAATCGCGCCTGCGGCTCCAGCGCTGCCTGCAGCGCCGGCCAATCTTTGGCCGGTCGGCCCACGATCAGAACCCAGGCTGGGTGCGGTGCGTCTTGCGGCATGGATCCCCCGGATGCGCCGCATCGTGCGCCGCGCACGCCGTCTTGACAACCCCGGTTCCGGGGCTGGACAGCCTCGACCACCGCCCCGCTCCTTCGACCATCGGCTGTGACGCATTACTCGGGCGAAGCTTGCCAGATCAACGCCCCCCCCTGCGGGGGGGTCACTGCGCAGCGGCCGCGACCGATAACCAGATCAACATCCCGACGAACGAGGCCCCATCATGCGCGTCAATCTGCCCGTCACCCAACAGGAATATCCCATCCCGCCCGGCTCCACGCTGGTGCCCACCACCGACCTGCAAGGCCGCATCCTCTACTGCAACCCCGCGTTCATCGAGGTCAGCGGTTACTCCCGCGAAGAACTGTTGGGGCAAGCTCACAACCTGATCCGGCACCCGGACATGCCCGAGGAGGCCTTTCGGGATCTGTGGGCCACCATTCAACAAGGGCTGCCCTGGCGGGCGGTGGTCAAAAACCGCCGCAAAGACGGCTCGCACTACTGGGTGATGGCCAACGTGACGCCGCTGATCGAGGACGGACGACCCGTGGGCTACATGTCGGTGCGCACCGTCCCCAGCCGCGACGAGGTTCAAGCCGCTCAAGCCCTGTACGAGCGCATGCGAGCCGAGCAAAAGGCCGGCCAGCGCGTGCACGTGCTGCATCGAGGTCGGGTGCTGCGCAACACCCTGGGCGGCCGGATGCGGCGGTGGACCGAATGGGGCCCGGCATCCAAGCTGTGCGCGGCGGTCGCCGCGAGCGCCGGCGGCGCATTCATGCTGGGCACGCATTTCGGGCCCTCGCTGGGCGGCAGCGCCGGCGGCCCCGCATGGGCCGCCGGTGCCGTGCTCGCATCCGTGCTGGCGGCCACACTGCACCCTTACCTGCAGCGCGTGCTCATCGGTCCTCTGAACGATCTGCTGACCATCGCCAACCGCATGGCCGCCGGCGATCTGACCCAACGCATCGACCTGCGGCGTCATGATCTGTTGGGTCAATTCGGACAGGCCCTCAACCAGCTCAATGTCAACCTGATGTCCATCGTGCGCGACGCCCGCAACGAAGTCGATCGCATCCAAGCGGCGGCCACCGAAATCGCTGCCGGCAGCCAGGAGCTTTCGGCGCGCACCGAGTCTCAAGCCAGCAGCCTGGAGGAAACGGCCTCATCGATGGAGGAAATCACCGGCACGGTACGGCAAAGTGCCGACGCCACAGGACAGGCGGTGGAGCTGGCCAGCGAGGCCCAGCGCATCACCGAGCACAGCAGCGGCGCGCTGGACGAGGTGACGCGCACCATGCGCGCCATCAGCCAGTCGTCGCACCGAATCGCCGAAATCCTCCAGGTCATCGACAGCATTTCGTTCCAAACGAATCTCCTGGCGCTCAACGCCGCCGTCGAGGCCGCCCGGGCCGCCGACCATGGACGCGGCTTTGCCGTCGTGGCCGGCGAGGTGCGCGCGCTGGCCCAACGCACCAGCATGGCCGCCAAGGAAATCAAGTCCTTGATCGACGAGTCGGCCCAGCAAGTCCGCGCAGGTGAGCAGCAAGTCGGCACCGCACGTGTCACCATGGACGAAGCCTTGCATGCCGTGCAACGGGTGCGCTCGCTCATCGCCGAGGTCAGCACCGGGGCCCAGGAGCAGCTCAACGGGATCTCCCAGGTCAACGAGGCCGTGGCCCACATGGACACCATCACTCAACAAAACGCCGCCATGGCCGAGGAGCTGTCTTCGGCGGCGGCCGGTTTGAAAGCCCAAGCCCACACGGTGGCCGCCGCTGTGGGGGTCTTCCGGCTCGAAGGCACCGCGCGCATGCCCAGCGCCGACGCGGTCAGCCTGCGCAAGCAGATGAAGCTTCAGGCCCAGGCCTCGCTGAAGCCCGCTTGAGACCCATTACACTGCGGTGAGCGTCGCAGGGCCCGTCCGTCCCGGCGGGCTTGCGTGTTCGCTGGTTCGAGGAGAGCGCATGTCCACTGCTTCTGACGCATCCCCCTGCTTTGGCCTGCGCGGCCGCGTCACCCTCGTCACCGGCGCTGCCCAAGGCATCGGCCAAGCCTGCGCCGAACGTTTTGCGCGCGAGGGGGCGCCGCTGGTCCTGCTCGATGTCGATGACGCCCGCGGCGAGGCCCTGGCTGCGCACTTGTCCGCGCAAGGCGCAGCGGCCCTGTACCGACACTGCGACGTGGGCGACAAGGCCCAGGTCGATGCCGCCGTGGCCGCCGCCGTCGAACGCTTCGGGCGCATCGACGTGCTGGTCAACAATGCCGGCATCTTTCGCGCCGCGGACTTCCTCGACATCACCGAGGCCGACTTCGATGCCGTGCTGCGCGTCAACCTCAAAGGTGCCTTCCTGATGGGGCAGGCCTGCGCGCGCGCGATGGTGCGCCAGGGCCAAGGCGGAGCCATCGTCAACATGAGTTCGGTCAACGGCGTGATGGCCATCCCCAGCATCGCCAGCTACAACGTCAGCAAGGGCGGAATCGACCAGCTCACGCGGGCGATGTCCCTGGCCCTGGTGGACCACGGCATCCGCGTCAATGCGGTGGCCCCCGGCACGATCGCCACCGAACTCGCTCGCCAGGCGGTGCTGGGCAGCGAGGAGGCCCGCTCGCGCATTCTCAGCCGCACGCCGATGAAGCGCCTGGGCGAGCCGGCCGAGGTCGCCGACGCCGTGGCCTATCTCGCCAGCGACGCCGCCAGCTACATCACCGGCGAGATCCTCTATGTCGACGGGGGCCGGCGCGCACTGAACTACACCGTGCCGGTGAGGCCGGGCGCGTCCTGATCCTGTCGAACGCCGACACCGCCAGCGTCGCTCCTCGCACAAGCCCCACGACGGGGTGGGCCCATCCGGGGTGAGACGTGCACGCGGGGCGGTGTCGGGGCACACTGTGCTGAATCTGCGTCCTCGACGGCGCGCCCGACCCGAACCGCACGATGAGAATCCTTCACACCATGCTGCGCGTGGGAAACCTGCAACGCTCGATCGACTTCTACACGAAGGTGATGGGCATGCAGTTGCTGCGCACCACCGACCGTCCTGAACAGCAATACTCGCTGGCCTTCGTCGGCTATGGCTCCAACCCCGAGCATGCCGAAATCGAGCTCACCTACAACTACGGCGTCGAACGTTACGAGCTGGGCACGGCCTATGGCCACATCGCCATCGAGGTGCCCGACGCCTACGCCGCCTGCGAGAAGATCCGCGCCCACGGAGGCCAGATCACGCGCGAGCCCGGCCCCGTCAAAGGCGGCAGCACCGTGATCGCCTTTGTGACCGACCCCGACGGCTACAAGATCGAGTTGATCGAGCGCAAGCCCGCGGCCTGATCACGGGCGCAAGGTCAGGCTTTCTCGCGCCAGCTGGGTGATGCGCGCCCAGTCGCCGGTGCGAATCGCCTCGGGCGGCGTGAGCCAAGAGCCGCCGCACACCTTCACGTTGGGCAGGGCCAGGAACTGCGGCGCCGTCTGCGGCGTGATCCCGCCCGTGGGACAGAACACCACGTCATGAAAGGGGCTGGCCCAGGCCTTCAGCAGCGGCACGCCCCCCGCCGCGGTGGCCGGGAAGAACTTCAGGAAGTGCAGGCCGTCGGCGTTGGCGGCCATCACCTCGCTGCTGGTGGCCACGCCGGGCAGCAGCGGCAAGCCGGCCTCGCGGCAGGCGCGGCCGATCTCGGGCGTGTAGCCCGGGCTCACCGCAAAGCGCGCCCCCGCCTCCACCGAAGCCCGCACGTCCTGCGGCCGGCGCACCGTGCCCACGCCCACGATGGCCTCGGGCACGTCCCGCGCGATGGCCTGCACGCACTGCAGCGCCACCGGGGTGCGCAGCGTCACCTCCAGCACCTTCACGCCGCCGTCCACGAGGGCACGCGCCAGCGGCACGGCATCCTCGACACGGTCGAGCACGATCACGGGAATGACGGGGCCGTGGTCGGCCAGTTCCAAGGGGTCGAGCATCATGTTCATCGCCAAGTGCACGCGCCTTCCTCGGCGCTCAAGACATTGCGCCGCATACCGGCAAAGAGTTCACGGCCCAGGCCGCGGCCATGGGCATGGGCCAGCTCGGCGGGTTGCGAGGCCCCCTCGCGCGCGGCCCAGGTGGCCTCATCGACCAGCGCATCCAGCGTGCCCGCCACGGCATCGAGACGGATGAGGTCGCCGTCGCGCACCTTGCCCAGCGGTCCGCCGGCCACCACCTCGGGGCTCACATGGATGGCCGCCGGCACCTTGCCCGAAGCACCGCTCATGCGACCGTCGGTCACCAACGCCACCTTGTAGCCCTTGCCTTGCAGCACCGCCAGTGGCGGCGTGAGCTTGTGCAGCTCGGGCATGCCATTGGCGCGAGGGCCCTGGAAGCGCACCACCGCGACCACGTCGCGTTCGAGCTCGCCACGGTTGAAGGCCGCCAACAGATCCTCTTGACTGTCGAACACGCGCGCGGGGGCCTCGACGACGTGCCGGTCTTCGGGCACGGCCGAGGTCTTGATCACCGAACGGCCCAGGTTGCCGCGCAGCAGCTTCAGGCCGCCCGTGGGACTGAAAGGCCGGTCGGCGCGGCGCAGCACCGTGTCGTCGCCGCTGTCGCCCGGCAGATCCTGCCAAGCCAGACCATCGGGGGTGCGCACGGGCACGCGGGTGTAGGCCGCCAGGCCGCCCTCGGCGACGGTGGCCACGTCGGCATGCAGGCAGCCGTGGTCGATCAGCTCGCGAATCACGAAGCCCGGGCCGCCGGCGGCCTGAAACTGGTTCACATCGGCGCTGCCGTTGGGGTACACGCGCGCCAGCAGCGGCACCTCGGCGGAGAGGTCGGAAAAATCGTTCCAGTCGATCAGGATCCCCGCGGCCCGCGCCACCGCCACCCAGTGGATCAGGTGATTGGTGGAGCCGCCCGTGGCCAGCAACGCCACCATGGCATTGACGATGACGCGCTCGTCCACCAGCCGGCCGATGGCCGTGTGCTCGGCCCGCTCGATGTTGCGCAAGGCGGTACGCACCGCCTCGCGGGTGAGTTCCTCGCGCAACTGGGCATGCGGATGAATGAAAGCCGCGCCCGGCACATGCAGGCCCATGGCCTCCAGCAGCATCTGGTTGCTGTTGGCCGTGCCGTAGAAGGTGCAGGTGCCCGGGCCGTGGTAGGCGGCCGATTCGGCGGCAAGCAAGGCCTCGCGGCCGACCAAACCCTGGGCGAACTGCTCGCGCACCTTGGCCTTGTCGTTGTTGGATAGGCCCGAGCTCATCGGGCCGGCCGGCACGAACACGCAGGGCAGGTGGCCGAAGTGCAACGCCCCGATCAGCAGGCCCGGCACGATCTTGTCGCACACCCCCAGCAGCAGCGCGGCGTCGAACACATCATGCGACAGCGCCACGGCCGTACCCATCGCGATGGTGTCGCGCGAGAACAGGCTCAGTTCCATGCCGGGCTGGCCCTGGGTGACCCCATCGCACATGGCCGGCACGCCGCCGGCCACCTGGACGGTGGCGCCCCGGCGGCGCGCCTCGTCGCGGATCACGGCCGGAAAGCCCTCATAGGGCTGGTGCGCCGAGAGCATGTCGTTGTAGGCCGTGACGACGCCGAGGTGGGGCACCCTCTCGGCCACGACACGCAGCTTGTCCGACGCTGGCAGCGCCGCAAAGGCATGCGCCACATTGGCACACCCCATGCGGTCGGCCCCCCGAGGGCGGCGGGCCATGCCTTCGACCACCTCGAGGTAGGCGCGCCGCGTGGCGGTGCTGCGCTCGGCGATGCGCTGAGTGACTTCTTGAATGACGGATTTCATCGCAGGGATGGCACGCCTGAAGCGTGCGGTTGTAACCAATGCCTCAATTCTTAGGTAACTTGGTTACAGCGTCAAATCAAGACGCACTTCCCCTACGCTGGGGTGGACTTGCGCAATGCGCCGCCGCGCCTGCCGAGCCCCGCCGTTGTCCGGATCCCACAGGACGCCTGCGGGACGTCGGGACTTGCGGTACAACCATCGCTGGCCGGCCGCTGCATCGTCGTTCTGGCCCGCCACACGCCCGTGAACGCCCTCTTCGCCCACCCTCCCGACCTCGGCAGCGTGCCCATCCTGCGCGATCCGCAGGTGATGCTGGAACAGACCCTGTCGCAGTGGCCTGGCGGCGCCGATCTGTGGGTGTTCGGCTATGCCTCGCTGATTTGGAATCCGCAGATCGAGCACGACCAGCGCCTGCCAGCCCGCGTGCACGGCTACCACCGGCGGCTGAGCATGTGGTCGCGCATCAACCGGGGCACGCCGCTCGAGCCTGGCCTCGTCTTCGCGCTGATGCCCGGCGGGGCCTGCCGAGGCATGGTGTTTCGGGTTCCCCGCGCCGTGGCGCGGCGCGAGCTGGACAAGCTATGGCAGCGCGAGATGCCCACCGGGGTCTACGATCCGCGCTGGCTGCCTTGTCGCACCCCGCAGGGTACCGTGCGCGCCCTGGCCTTCACGCTCAGCCGCGACAGCCCCAACCACACCGGCGAGCTCGACGAGGCGCGCTTGCTGCACATCCTGCGTCACGCCCGCGGCCGCTATGGCACGACGCTGGATTACGTGGTGCGCACGGAGCGCTGCCTGCGCGAGCACGGCATCCATGACCGCGCCCTGGCCGGCCTGCTGGCGCTGGCCCGCCGGCACGGGTTGATCGACGATTGACGCCCAGCCGACGGCCGCGCCTTCAGAGCGAGCGCAGTTGCCGCTGAGCCGCCGGCACCCCACCGGACACCGGCAGACGGGTCTGGACCGACAGCAGGTCCTCGCGGGTGTCGATGTCCACCAGCACACCGGGATCGTCCACCTCCACCGCTGCGGCCGGATAGCGCGCCAGGATACGGCGGGCGCCCTGGTCTCCGTCCAGCACGGCCAGCTCGGAGTACAGCTCGGCCGAGAACGCCACCGGGTGGCCGCGCTGCCCCTGGAACTGGGCATAGGCCACGGGGTGGCCTGCCAGCGCCGCCGCCACGGCCCGCAAGGTCGTCGGGCGCACCAGGGGCATGTCGCCGGGCATCACCAACCATCCGGCAGCATCGCCGCGCGCGCGCACGCCCGCAGCGATCGAATAGCCCATGCCCAGATGCTCGCCCGCCCCATCCGAGCCCGAAGGCACCACGACGACATCCTGCGTGGCCACCCAGCCCTTGACCATGTCCCGCAGGTCGCGAGTGGTCACCACCACCAGCCTCAGGCTGCTGGCCAGCACCTGCTGCAGTGTGGCTCCCAGCACCGTGGTGGGGCCCAAGGCCTGTGTGAGCTTGTGCCCCGGTCCCTCGAAGCGCGACCCGGCCCCCGCCGCCAAGACGATGACCACGGGCGCAGACGGCATGAAAATCCTCCTGATGTTGATGGGGTGGCGCACCGCAACGGCACACCGGCCCTATGGAAGCCCAGTCGGCGCGCCGGCGCCACTGGGGACAGCCCGGTTGGGGTCAAGCCCTAGGGACCGACCCGCTTGGGGTCGTTGCCAATGGTCGCAGCGCCGCACGCAGGCGGTGCCTATACTGCCCGACATGGACAAACGCCTGGCCGATCTGCGCAAGAGTTATGAACGCGCTGAACTCGATGAACGCAGCGCCGACCCCGATCCGCTGCGCCAGTTCCGCCGCTGGCTCGACGAGGCCCTGGCCGCGCAACTGCCAGAGCCCAATGCCATGACGCTGGCCACCGTCGGCGAGGACGGCCGGCCATCGACCCGCATCGTGCTGATCAAGGGCTGCGACGAGCGCGGCATCGTCTGGTTCACCAACTACCACAGCCGCAAAGGCCGCGAGCTGGCGGTCCATCCGTATGCAGCCCTGCAGTTCCACTGGGTGGAGCTCGAGCGGGTGGTGCGTATCGAGGGGCGGGTCGAGAAAGTGGCCGAGGCCGAATCGGACGAATACTTCCGCTCGCGCCCGCTGGACTCGCGCATCGGCGCCTGGGCCTCGCCTCAGAGCGAGGTGATCGAATCCCGCGCCGTGCTGGTGGCCCATGCGGCGCGCTACGCAGCGCAGTTCGCCCTCGACCCCCCACGGCCGCCGCACTGGGGCGGCTACCGGCTGGTGCCCGACCGCTGGGAGTTCTGGCAGGGCCGCAAGTCCCGTCTGCACGACCGGCTGCGCTACCGGCTGGACGAGCGCGGACAGTGGGTGCGCGAGCGCCTCGCCCCCTGAAAAGGGCAGCACGACGCCGCCCCCTCCTCACACGGCCGCGCGCCTGTCCAACATGCGGTCGATGGCAGCCAGGAATCGCGCCACATCGATGGGTTTCGTCCAGTAGTCCACGAAACCCGCGGCCCGGGCCCGCTGCACGTCTTCGGGCATCGCATTGGCCGACAGCGCAATGCATGGCAAGGCAGCGGTGCGCGGCTCGGCTTGCAAGCGGCGCAATACCTCGTGCCCGTCCATGTCGGGCAGGTGCATGTCCACCAGCACGGCATCGGGACGCAGCGTGTGCGCCAGCGCCACGCCGCCCGCGCCGTCACCGGCCACGCTGAGCCTCACCGCCGGGCGCAAGGCCAGCACCTCGCGCACCAGCGTGACGTTGACCTCGTTGTCCTCGATGTAAAGCAGCTCGAGCGCCGGCTGCGCAGGCTCGGCCTGCGGCCGTGGCGCCACCGGCGGGGCAGGTGTCGGCGCCTGGTCGGCCGCTGCCGAGGCCGCTTGCAGAGCCCGCGGCAACCACACCTCGAACTCGCTGCCCTCGCCCAAGCGGCTGCGCACTTCGATGCGCCCGCCCATGTGGATCACGAGCTGCCGGGCGATCGACAGGCCGATGCCGGTGCCCTCGATCCCCTCTCGCTCCACCCCCAGGCGGTTGAAGGGTTCGAACAGTCCCTGCACCTGCTCGGGGCTCATGCCCCGGCCGGTGTCGCGCACGACCAGCGTCAGCCAGTCCGCCCCTGCGCGCGCCATCACCTCCACGCGCCCACCCACCCGGTTGTACTTGATGGCGTTGGACAGCAGATTCATCAGCACCTGGCGCAGACGTTGCCGGTCGGCCCACACCCAGCCGACCAGCGTCCCGGTAAGCAGCTCGATGCCGTGCGCGCGGGCCATGGGAGCCACCAGCCCCAGTGCGTCGGCCACCACCGCCGACACCTCCAGCGCCTCGGGGCGCAGGGCCACGGCGCCCGACTCGATGCGCGCCAGGTCGAGCATGTCATCGATCAGGGCCAGCAAGTGTCGGCCAGCCGCATGGATGTGGTCCACCCGCTGCCGCTGAGCCGAGCTGAGGGCCTGCACCGCATCGGCCTGCAGCACCTGCGCAAACCCCAGCACCGCATTGAGCGGGGTGCGCAGTTCGTGGCTCATGCGGGCCAGGAATTCCGACTTGGCCCGGCTCGCCTGTTCGGCCGCGGCCTTCTCCCGCAGGGCCTGCTCGGTGCGCTTGAGTTCGGTGATGTCCCAGTTGACCCCGAGCATGCGCACCGGCTGGCCGCTCTCGTCGCGCAGCACATGCCCGCGCGTGGCCAGCCAGTGCTCGCTGCCGTCGGGCCAGACCACACGGAACTCGAAAGCCGTGCGGTCCAAGGCGCCTGCACGCACCTGGTCGTAACGGGCCCACATCGCCGAGCGGTCGTCCGGGTGCACGCACAGCTCGCGCAGCATCTCCACCGGCCGCGGATCGTTGGGAGACAGGCCGCGCAGCAGGTACATCTGAGCGTCCCAATGACTGGTGCCGCTGCGCAAGTCACGCTCCCAGGTGCCGATGCCGGCCTCGCGGGTGGCCAGGGCCGCACGCGCCTGCGCCTGCTGCAGCGCCAGCTCGGTACTGCGACGCTCGGTGATGTCCATGGCCACCCCCAGCACGGCCACGACGCGGCCGGACTCGTCGCGCTGCGCCGCGCGGCGCGTCAGCAGCGTGCGGTAGTCCCCCCGAGCATCGCGGTAACGGGCGATGACGTCGACCGCATCCTCGCCGTCGAGCACCCTCTGCAGCCCTTCGGCCAAGGCTTCGCGGTCGTCCTCATGAACCAGCGAGCGCACTTCCTGCAGCGGCAGCCTCACCCGCCCCGGCTTGCCCATCAACGCCGCCGCCCGCTCGTTGACGATCAGTTCGTCCGTGGCCGGGTCATGCACCCAAATGATCAACTGGGCCAACTCGACGGCCAGCTGAAACTGGGTGCTGAGCTGGCGCATCTGCGCCCCCCGCTCGAAGCTTTCGGTGTCGTCGACGACCACGCCCAGAACGCGCTCGGGACGCCCCTCTCCGTCGGCCAGCACCCTCCAGAGCGAATGTACGAACCGGATCCCACCGTTGCGGGGCAAGATGCGGTAATGCGCATGGTAGACACCCGGCGATTGCACGCTGGTGAGCCAACTCTGCAACAGAGCATCGCGATCGTCGGGATGGATGAAAGCCGCCAGGTTCTCCAGCGCCGGCACCGGTTGGTCTGGAGCAAGCCCCATGAGGCGGTACATGTGCTCATCCCACCGGGCCGACCGACCGTCCAAGCTGCGTTCCCAAAACGCGATGCGGCCAGAATCCTGGGTCATCTCCAGGCGCTGCACCAAGCTGCGCTGCGGCTCGGCGCCGGCCTCGGCGACCGCCTCGAGGCGCCCCAGCCAGCACGCCGGGCCCTGCGGCCCACGCCAGACCCTCAGATGCAAGCGCGCCCCGTCGAGCACCTCCAGCACGTTTTCCGCAGGGTCTGGTTCCAGCCACAAGCGTTGGAGCCGCTCTCGGTCGCGAGGCAGCAAGAGGGCCCCCAGATCGACCCGATCCCCCTGAGAGTCGCCATGCCGGTGCAGCCAGTCCCGCCACGCGGCATTGCTGGTCAGAATGGACCCACGCGGGTCAGCAATGAACAAAGGCTCGCGCGCCATGTCCAGCACGGCCTGGACAGCCGGGCCCAGGGCCAAAGGATCAGAACCGCAATCGGAAGCAGGACCGGACGACATGCAAGTCCCAAGGGCGTTTCGCGCTGCGTCTCAGTGTAATGGGCCCGTCGTCGCTGTCGCTCGGCGCGACGGCGCTTGAGGCGCCAGCATGGTCAATTGTTGGCAATGTCACCCCTCAGCGCGCCGGTTGCGCCTCGGTGAGACGGTAGAACAGTCCGTAGGGGTCGTTGTCCAGCACGGACAGCCGTCCCTCGACCACCACTGGATCCACGCTGTAGCGCACAGGCGTCTTGGCGCGCACCTCGACCAGGCCCTCCGGGCCGGCCGGGATGCAGAACGAACAGGTGGTGGGCACGGCCGACAGCAGGAAGTGGTGCTGACGCTCGCTGGCGTCCAGCGGCATCATGAACCCCTGCACCTTCACGATCTGCCGGTCCAGGGCCCTCACGTCGGCCGGGAAGATCGGTCGCAGCCGCTGGCGTTCAGCCCGGGTCTTGACCGACCCGAGCAGCTTCCACGACAGCACGCCTTCGCGCTCCTGCAACGGCGGAATCGGGCTGTCCGGGCTGTGGTAGCCCGGGCCGCTGCCCAAGGGCGGCGCCGGCGCGGCGCCTCCCAGCGGGGCGGCGAGCTGAGCCCAGGCCCCCGGGGCCGCCAGGGCCGCCAGGCTGCAGACGAAACGGCGACGGTCGGTCATGGGGCGGCGCTCAGTGGACGTGGCGCATGCCGCAGTGCTTGCCGATGCCCAGGCCCTTGCAGGCCGCCTGCAGCTCCTTCAGGCAGGCGTCCTCGCTCTTGCCGGACTCCAGGCACCGCGCAGCCGCCTCGTGGGCGGCCGCCATGGCGCGGTGGCGCTCGATGTCCTTCTTCACATGGTCGGACAAGGCCGGCGACGGCTGGGCCCAGGCCCCTGCAGCGCCCAGCATGAGGGGGAGGGTCAGCATCAGCGAGGACAGAACACGAGCAATCATGACGGAAGACTCTCCATGACAAAGACCAGACATTCGACGTCGATCCGCCGCCCGTCATCGCGGGGCTTGCAGCAACCGCATCACGTCGAGCCGGTAGGCTTGCCAGGCGGGCAGGGCCGCGCTCAGCACGGCCACGCCCAAGGCCCCGGCCACCACCGCCCATTCGGCGCCCAGCCAGGTCCAGCCGCTCAGCGCCACCGACTGCCGCTGCGCCAACGCCCAGCCTAACAGAGCCGTCAAGCCATGGCCCAAGGCCAGGCCCAGCAGCAAGCCTCCCGCGGCCAGCCACAAGGCCTGGGCCAGCACCACCGCAGCCACCTTGTGCGGCGGCGCCCCCAGCATGCGCAGCATGGCCAGGTCGTTGGCGCGTTCCCGCACGGCATGGTACAGCCCGATGAACACCGACAGCGCCGCCACGGCCAGCAGCACCAGCCCGAACCCGCGCAGCACCTCGGCCCCCACCCCCACGATGCGCAGCAGGCGGGCCGTCTCCAGCGCGGGCGAAGCCGCCTGCAGCGCCGTCTCGGCATTGATCAGCCGTGGCAGGCTCACGGCCGCCAGCGGGCTGCGGTAGCGCAGCAGCAACAAGGTGACCTCGCGCTCGGCCTCGAGGTAGCGCCGGTCCTCCTCGTCCAGCGCAGTCTCGGCCTCGTGCACCTCCCACACCGACTCGGTGGAAGTGAGGATCAGCCGGTCGAGCACCCTGCCGCTGCGTTCGAGCACCCCCACCACGGTGTAGGGGGTGTCACCATGGGCCTCGCCCTCGCGGCCCAGCCCGTGCACGCCCACGAAGCGATCGCCCAGGCGCAGGCCCGTGCGCGCCGCCACCTCGGCCCCGAGCAACGCCTCCAGCGTCCCCGCCCAAAGCCGGCCCTGGGCAAGCGTCGCCCCGTAGTGCTCCAGGTAGGCCGGTTCGGTACCCACGATGCGAAACCCCCGGTAGCTGTCGCCCAGCGAGACCGGGATGACCGTCTCGACCAGCGGATGCGACCGCCAGCGCTGCACCGCCTCGGCCGGGATGTTGCCGGTGGGCACGTCCAGGTGGAACACCCCGGACAGGATAAGCTGCAGCGGGCTGCCCTTGGCGCCCACCACCAGGTCGATGCCGGCCAGATCGCGCCGCAGGCCCTGCTCGACCTGCTCGCTGACCAGCAGCACCACACTGATGGCCGCCAGCCCCAGACTCAGCAGCAGCAGGTGCAGCAGCGTCGCCAGCGGACGGGCCCAGAGGTAGGTCCACGACAGGCGTGCGAGGTTCACAGGCGCAGCTCCACGGGATCGTCGCCCGCCAGCGCCTGCACCACGCGGCGGTCGTGGGTGGCAATCACCAGGGTCGCGCCTGGATCGCTGCGCAGCTCGCGCAGCAGCGCCAGCACGCTGGCGGCCGCCTCGTCGTCCAGGCTGGCCGTGGGTTCGTCGGCCAGCAGCACGCGGGGCTCGCGCAGCACCGCGCGGGCCAGGGCCACCCGCTGGGCTTGCCCCCCACTGAGCTCATGGGGGCGGCGCCCGGCCAGGTCGGCCACGCCCAGGCGCCGCAGTACCTGCGGCACCCGCACACCCGCCTCGGTGGCCGCCCCCCCGGCCCACAGGGCCAGAGCCAGGTTGTCGGCCACGCTCAGGCTCTCGCTCAGATGCAGCCGCTGCGGCAACACACCCAGCCGCGCTGCGCGCCAGGCATCGCGCTGGCGAGGCGACAGGCGGTGCAGCGGCGTGCCGTCGACCTCGATCTCGCCGGTGGCGGGCGTCAGCAGCCCGGCCAGCAGGCCCAGCAAGCTGGACTTGCCCGTGCCCGACGCCCCGCGCAGCAACAGCACGCGGCCACCGTCCAGCCGCAGGTCGGGAAAGCGCAGCAGCGGGCCGCGCGGATGCTGCAGGCTCAGGTCGCGCCAAACGATCATCCCGAGCGCACCTTGTCAGCGAAGGTCCGGCGGAACTTCTCGACCTTGGGCGCGACGACATGGGCGCAATAGCCCTGCTCGGGATGCTTCAGAAAATAATCCTGGTGGTAGGGCTCGGCCGGCCAGTAGTTGTCCACCGGGGCGACCTCGGTCACGATGGGATCCTTCCAGGCCCCGGCCGCCGTCAGCTCGGCGATCATCGCGCGCGCCACCCGTTCCTGTTCGGCGTCGTGGAAGTAGATTCCCGAACGGTACTGGGGCCCCACATCGTGGCCCTGGCGGTTCGGCGTCGTGGGGTCGTGGATGGTGAAGAAGATCTCGAGGATCTCCCGCAGGCTGATGCGTTGCGGATCGAAGCGCACGCGCACGACCTCGGCATGGCCGGTCTGTCCCGAGCACACCTGTTCGTAGCTGGGGCTGTGCCAACTCCCGTTCGAATAGCCCGACTCCACGTCGAGCACGCCCTCGACGCGGTCGTACACCGCCTCCAGGCACCAGAAACAGCCTCCGGCCAGGGTGATCTCTTGCTCTTGCGCTTGGGACATCGCCAGGCTCCAAAGCCGCCAAGCTTACCCAAGCTCGCCGCCGGCCTCGGCTTGGGGGGACGAGCCGCGGGGGCTTTCCTGCACAATCCCGGCGTCACGCTCTTGCCTCGATTGCGGCCCATGTCCGACAGCCTCGCGCCCTACCTGCCCTACCTGCTGGCCCTGATCCTGCCCCCGGGGGTGTTCATCGTGCTGCTGCTGGTCGGCCTGCGACAGTTGCGTCCGCGCCGTGCGTTGGGCATCGCACTGGTGCTGCTAGCCTGTACCGGACTCTGGCTGGGCTCGACCACCGGCTGGGCCTGGGTCACCCAATCCTTCGTGCTCAGGGTGCCGCCGGCGCTCGGCCCCCTCGACCTCGACGAGCTGAAGACGCAGGCCAAGGCCCAGGCCAAGGGCGAGCCCTCCGTGGCCATCGTCGTGCTAGGCGGCGGCGTGGTGCCTCGTTCTCCGGACTACCGCCTGTCGGACTTGTCGTTCATCGGCCTGCAACGCTTGCGCTACGGCCTGTGGCTGGCGCGTCAGACCGGTCTGCCGGTCGCTTACAGCGGCGGCCTGCCCCACGGGATGCCCGCCTCCGTCACCCCGGAGGCGCGGGTGGCCGAACGCATCGCGCGGGAAGAGTACGGCATCACTTTGCGCTGGGTGGAGGACAGCTCGCGCGACACCCGCGAAAACGCCGGCCGCACGGCGGCGCTGCTGCGCCAGGCCGGCGTGCGCAAGATCGTGCTCGTGACCCATGCCTGGCACATGCCCCGCGCGCAGCGAGCCTTCGCCGAAGCCCTGGGCGGCAGCGGCCTGCACATCCAGCCGGCGCCGATGGGCCTGCTGCTGCCCGACACCTCCCCTCTGGCCCGCTGGACCCCGAGCCTGGACGGCCTGATCGAGAACCGTCACGCCTGGCGCGAATGGTTGGCACGGCTGCTGGGCCGCTGAGACGGCGCTCAAGGAGCGCCCATGAAGAAACCCCTCCGAACCTGTCCGGCCGGAGGGGTGGTGGCGTGACGCCACGTTTCGGGGCTCCGGAGGGAAGAAGTCCGGGGCTCCTTACGCGCAGAGACTGCGCATCGGAAACACCTGCAACCGTGCAGGCCATTCAACGATACCGAAGCCGCCCGCCACACGCCAGTACGCAATTCCAATGAGCGCGAAGGTCTCCATTACCGCACCCCATGGCCTGCCGGGGGAGGCCTTATGAGAACAGACGGTCGTACAGCGCGTCCATGCGAGAACGCACCTGCGCGTCCATCGTGATCGGCCGCCCCCATTCGCGGTCCGTCTCGCCCGGCCACTTGTTGGTCGCATCGATGCCCATTTTGCCGCCCAGCCCCGACACCGGGGAGGCGAAGTCCAGGTAGTCGATCGGCGTGTGTTCCACCAGCGTGGTGTCGCGCACCGGATCGGCCCGGGTGGTGAGGGCCCAGATCACGTCAGTCCACGAGCGGATGTCCACGTCCTCGTCGGTGACCACGATGAACTTGGTGTACATGAACTGGCGCAGGAAGCTCCACACCCCGAACATCAGGCGCTTGGCGTGGCCCGCATAGGCCTTGCGCATGCTGATGATCGCCATGCGGTAGCTGCAGCCTTCGGGCGGCAGGTAAAAGTCCACGATCTCGGGAAACTGCTTGCGCAGGATGGGCACGAAGACCTCGTTGAGCGCCACCCCCAGCACCGCCGGCTCGTCGGGTGGCTTGCCGGTATAGGTGGAGTGGTAGATCGGCGATTCGCGCATCGTGATGCGCGACAGCTCGAACACCGGGAACCAGTCCTGCTCGTTGTAATAACCGGTGTGGTCGCCGTAAGGCCCTTCCAGCGCGTGCAGATATCCCCCTCTTTCCTTCAGAGGGACACCATGGGGCGACGTGCCCGTGTACCCCGCGGCTGCCGCCGGAATGTGCCCCTCCAACACGATCTCGGCGCTGGCGGGCACCTGCAGTCGGGTAGAGCCCTCGCCCACGGTCGTGTCCACCACCTCGGTGCGCGAACCGCGCAGCAGGCCGGCGAACTGGTATTCCGACAAGGTGTCCGGCACCGGCGTGACCGCACCCAGGATGGTGGCCGGGTCCGCTCCCAGGGCCACCGCGATCGGGAAGGGCCGGCCCGGGTGGGCCAGCGCGAACTCCCGGAAATCCAGCGCCCCGCCCCGGTGGGCGAGCCAACGCATGATGAGCTGCCGCGGCCCGATCACCTGCTGGCGGTAGATGCCCAGGTTCTGGCGCGCCCGCGGTTGCGGCACCGACTGCGGCCCGCGCGTCACCACCAGCCCCCAGGTGATCAGCGGCGCCACGTCACCCGGCCAGCAATGCTGGATGGGCAGGCGCGAGAGATCCAGCTCCGCCCCTTCCCAGACCACCGACTGGCACGGCGCCTGCCGCACCACGGCCGGCTTCATGTCCCACAGTGCCTTGGCCATCTGCACCAGCCGGCCGGCATCCCTGAGCCCGCGCGGCGGCTCGGGCTCCTTCAGCCGGGCCAGCAGTTCACCGATGCCCCGCAGGGCCTGCACGTCCTCCTCCCCCATCCCGAGGGCCACACGTTTGGGGGTGCCGAAGAGATTGCCCAGAACGGGGATGCGGTGACCCACCGGCTGTTCGAACCACAGTGCCGGCCCACCCGACTGGAGGACACGGTCGCACAAGGCTGTCATTTCCAGGTGAGTGGACACTGGCTCGTGAACGCGCCGCAGCTCGCCCATGGCCTCCAGCTTGCCAAGAAAGTCACGCAAATCACGGTACTTCATAACTTTGTATAATTAACAAGCGGATTCAAAGGCTTGACTGGTTATTTCGAGGCTTCCTAGAATCCGGCCGTCTCCCATCAGGGATAACCCGCACCGGCTGCCGGTGCACTTCACGCTGCCAATGCCATCAACCGCCCACCCGGGCCTTGCATCCTGCAGGGGCCTCACTTTCTAAGGTGGCGGGGCATTATCTCCGCGGGCCAGGCCGAGCCACGACACCGGTCGTCCGGTCCCCGCGGACGGAAAGGAGTGACATGACAGCGACCCACACCCTGCGGCACCGCGTGTCGCAGACGACGCAGTCGATGGCCCGCTGCTTCTCGGTCTTCGTCCGGGACGTCGGCCAGGGCCTGCTCGACATCAGCCACAACGGCCTGGCGCTGCTGGGCCTGCTCGTGCTGGGCGCGGCCCTCTTCGGCCTGGGCCGGCCCGACCTACGCCACCAGTTGGAACAGCACGCCCTGGGCTGGCTGCTCCAGCGCCAGGAAGCGCGTCTGAGCGAAGACGAGAGCCTCGTGGCGGCGTTGGCCGAACCCGAGGCCATCCGGCGCGTCACGGCCGCAGACCCCCGCGAACTAGGCAAGGAGCAAGCCGCAATCGTCCAGTGGATCTCGCGGCGCTACCGTGTGGCGCCCGAGCCGGTGGCCCGGCTGGTCCAGGAGTCCTGGGAGGTCGGTGAGCGCACCGGCCTGGACCCGACCCTGCTGCTGGCCGTGATCGCCATCGAATCGAGCTTCAACCCCTTTGCTCAGAGCCCGGTGGGCGCCCAAGGGCTGATGCAGGTCATGACCCGCGTCCACGACGACAAGTACGAGGCCTTCGGCGGCACCCATGCGGCCTTCGACCCCGTGAGCAACCTGCGCGTGGGCGCCCAGATCCTGCGCGAATACATCAGCCGCGCCGGCAGCCTGGAAGGTGGCCTGAAGTGGTACGCGGGCGCGGCCAACTTGCCCCACGACGGCGGTTACGCCGCCAAGGTGCTGTCCGAGCGCAACCACCTGCGCAATGTGGCCCAGGGCCGCCCAGTGCCCATCACGGTACCCCAGCTCGTGCGCACCAGCGCTCCGGCCGCGGCGCCGGCCGCCGCCTCCTCACCCGAGGCCAACGCGGCCCACCAGCCCGACACCGACACCCGCGTGGCCCAAGCCTCCTGAATCTCCAGCCCGGGGCGCTGCGGCACCGAAGCCCACAGGCGCCCCGCCCGGACCCGGGGGAGGGTCTCCAGTACATCCAGTACACTCAGGGCGCTGCACGACTGGCGATAAGGCCCGCCCCATCTGGAGCGAGCGCCTGAGGTGGTGAACCACCGGGAAGTGCAGCCGGCGGTCGCACCCAGCACCGCCGTTTCGCCGTTCGCCTGGGCAGCCCTCCGATCCAGCACACGGTGTGCGGGTGCGTTCTCGCGGCCGCCGCCAGTGCGACGAGGGACTTCATCGCACTGAAGAGGACTGCCATGTTCGACCGCTCCATCTCTACCGTTGCCAACGTCGATCCCGACGTCTGGGCCGCCATCCAGCAGGAAAACCAGCGCCAAGAAGAACACATCGAGCTGATCGCCTCCGAGAACTACGCCTCCCCGGCCGTGATGGCCGCCCAGGGCAGCCAGCTCACCAACAAGTACGCCGAGGGCTACCCAGGCAAGCGCTACTACGGCGGTTGCGACTACGTCGACATCGTCGAGCAGCTCGCCATCGACCGCCTGAAACAGCTGTTCGGCGCCGAACATGCCAACGTCCAGCCCAACTCCGGCTCCCAGGCCAACCAGGGTGTGTTCTTTGGGCTGCTGCAGCCGGGCGACACCATCATGGGCATGAGCCTGGCCGAGGGAGGCCACCTGACCCACGGCATGCCGCTGAACATGTCGGGCAAGTGGTTCAAAGTCGTCAGCTACGGCCTGAACGAGAAAGAAGAGATCGACTACGACGCGATGGAGCGTCTGGCCCACGAGCACCGACCCAAGCTCATCATCGCCGGGGCCTCCGCCTACAGCCTGCGCATCGACTTCGAGCGCTTTGCCCGGGTCGCCAAGGCCGTCGGGGCCTACTTCATGGTGGACATGGCCCACTACGCCGGACTGATCGCCGGCGGCGTCTACCCCAACCCCGTGCCCTTCGCCGACGTGGTGACCTCCACCACCCACAAGAGCCTGCGCGGCCCGCGTGGCGGCATCATCCTGATGAAAGACCATGTGGCCAAGCAGATCAACAGCGCCATCTTCCCCGGCATCCAGGGTGGCCCGCTGATGCACGTCATCGCGGCCAAGGCCGTGGCCTTCAAGGAAGCCCTGTCGCCCGAGTTCAAGGCCTACCAGCAGCAGGTGGTCAAGAACGCCCAGGCCCTGGCCGAAACCCTGATGGCCCGCGGCCTGCGCATCGTCAGCGGCCGCACCGAAAGCCATGTGATGCTGGTCGACCTGCGCCCCAAGGGCCTGACCGGCAAGGAAGCAGAAGCCGTGCTCGGCCGCGCGCACATCACCTGCAACAAGAACGGCATCCCCAACGACCCGCAAAAGCCCATGGTCACCAGCGGCATCCGCCTGGGTTCGCCGGCCATGACCACCCGCGGCTTCACCGAGGTCGAGGCCGTGGCCACCGCCCACCTGATCGCCGACGTGCTGGACAAGCCCCAGGACGAGGCCAACATCGCCGCGGTGCGTGCCAAGGTCCACGAACTGACCCGCCGCTTCCCGGTCTACCGCTGAACCCGACCCGCCGCCTGCCATGCGCTGCCCCTTCTGCGGCCACGAGGAAACCCAGGTCGTCGAGACCCGCGAGTCCGACGAGGGGGACGTGATCCGGCGGCGGCGGCGCTGCATGGGGTGCGACAAGCGCTTCACCACCTACGAGCGCGCGGAGATCGAATACCCATCCATCGTCAAGAAGGACGGCCGGCGCACCGAGTTCGACCCGGCCAAGCTGCGCGCCTCGATGACGCTGGCTCTGCGCAAGCGCCCCGTCAGCGCCGAAGCGCTCGACCAGGCCGTCTCGCGCATCGAGACCTCGCTGCTGCACAGCGGCGAGCGCGAGGTCAGCAGCACCCGCGTGGGCGAATGGGTCATGCGCGAGCTCAAGCGCCTGGACAAGGTGGCCTACATCCGCTTTGCCTCCGTCTACCGCAGTTTCGATGACGTCAGCGAGTTCATGAACGCGGTGAGAGAAACTTCACGGCGCGGTCGCTGAGGCCGCACTCGCCGCTCCGTACGTCGGGATCGGGCCGCCATTCGTCGGCACGACCCGCCTCCCCCGACCCATCGCTGCTAGCCTACAGGGACGCCATCGGGTCCGGCCTCGCCCGCGTCGGGCCCGGCCGGTGGCCTACGCACACGACAGGTGGCATCTTGAGGCTGCAGCTTTCCACACGATCCTCGGCAAACCGGCAAACTGCGCGGGGTTTCACGCTGGTCGAACTGATGGTCGCCCTCGTGGTCATGGCCATCGTGCTGGGAATCGGCGTCCCCAGCTTCCAGAACATCATGGAACGCAATCGAGCCGCCTCCCAGACCAACGAACTCCTCGGAGCGCTGCAGACTGCCCGTAGCGAAGCCATTCGCCGCAATGCCACGCACCGGTTTTGCACCTCGTCCAGCGGCTGGGTCGTCCGCACTCCCGCATCGACCACCGCGATCCGTGAGGGCAACCTGCAGGCAGGCACCACCGTCACCGAATACTGCGCCGACTTCCGTGCCGACGGCCTGTCCTATGAATGCACCTGCTCCAGCAACACGACGGGCACCACCCTCATCACGGCCGGCCAGCTCACGGTGACCACCGACTCGCAGACCCGAAGCATCCGCATCCGCACGGGATCCATCCATGTCGAATAAGCGCATCGAGCCCCCGGTGGTGCGCCACCGCCCCTCCGTCTCCCCCGCTCATGGCGTCGGCCTGATCGAGGTGCTCATCGCCGTGCTGGTGCTTTCCATTGGTCTGCTCGGGATTGCGGGCCTGCAGGCACGTGCCTTGAAGAACAACCAGAGCGCCTTCGAGCGCAGCCAGGCCGTGACTTTGACCTACTTCATGCTCGACGCCATGCGGGCCAATGTCGATGCCGCGCGGGCCGGGAACTACGACCTGTCACGCACCTGCACCGTCCTGGCCGGAGGAACGCTGATCGCGAACGATCACAGAGCCTGGTTGCAGGCCCTGAAAAACACGCTCGGCGATCACGACTCCACCTGCGGCCAGATCAGTTGCCAGGGTGGTGCCTGCACGGTGCGGGTCTTCTGGGATGACAGCCGCGGTACGGGCGGCGGAAGCACGCAGACCGTCGAAACCACCAGCGTGCTCTGATGGAACACACCATGATCTCCACCAATAACATCACACGAGGTCATCCATATCGCCGTTACCGCGGCATCGGTCTGGTGGAACTGATGATCGCATTGACACTAGGCCTGTTCCTCATGGCCGGCGTCATCAGCATCTTCATCACCAACCGCCAGGCGTTCCGTACAACGGAGCAGTTATCGCGCATGCAGGAAAGCGCCCGCACCGCGTTCGAGCTAATGGCACGCAGCCTGCGCGAGGCAGGCGGAACCCCCTGCGGTCGTGGAGTGCCCACTGGCAATGTCGTCAACGGCGCGGGCACCACCTGGTGGGCCAACTGGGCCGACGGCCTGCGAGGCTATGACGACGCCGTCGCCGCGGGCGGTGTCGCTTTCGGGACCGGCACCGGCCAGCGCATCAACGGCACCGACGCGTTCTTCTCCATCTATGCCAACGCCAACACAGGCAATCCGATCACGAATCACAACCCCACCGCCGCCTCGTTCCAACTGAATTCCGCGGGACATGATCTGGTCGACGGGGACATCGTGCTGGCTTGCGACTACCGGCAGGCTGCCATCTTCCAGCTCACCAACGTCAACGCATCAAATGCCACCGTTGTGCACAACACGGGCGTTTCGGGTGTGGCCCCCGGCAACTGCAGCAAGGGGCTCGGCGTCCCCACCGACTGCTCGAGCGTGAACGGCACGGCCTACACCTTCCAGGGAGGCCATCTGGTCAAGCTTTCCAGCGAGATCTGGTATGTGGGCGCCAATGGACGTGGTGGCCGCTCGTTGTATCGCGCCCGGCTGTTCAACAACGCGGGAA
This sequence comes from Caldimonas sp., assembly GCF_046291045.1. Lineage (GTDB taxonomy): Bacteria > Pseudomonadota > Gammaproteobacteria > Burkholderiales > Burkholderiaceae_C > Caldimonas. The sequence continues at coordinate 78,978 of NZ_JBKBSL010000011.1, forward strand.
CGGCCAGCGTGCGCAACGAAGAAATCGCAGAAGGCGTGACGAACATGCAGATCGTCTACTTGGAGGCGAACAACGCCGGAGTGCTGCCCGATGACTATGTCGCCGCCAGCAGCGTCACGTCCTGGCCCCGCGTGGTGGCCGCCCGCATCACCCTGACCCTCCAGAGCCGTGAAGCCGTGGGCACCGATGGCGCCGCCCTGACACGCCAGATGGTCCACGTCGTCAGTTTGCGCAACCGCCTGCCATGAAACCGCAACCTTCACTTCTCCTCCAGCCGGCCACCCGCCCTCGAGGGGCAGCTCTGATCATCTCACTCGTGATCCTGGTCGTGATCACCTTGCTCGGCGTTGCCAGTCTGCGCAATGTGGTGCTCGAAGAGAAGATGGTCACCAACTACTACGACCGCAGCCTGGCCTTCCAGGCTGCGGAAGCCGGTCTGCGCGCAGGCGAGGCGCTGGCGCTGGCCCAATCGCAGCAGATTCCCCCTCACCCGATCGCCATGACTCTGACCACACCGACATCGGCGTCGCAGTGCAGCTCATCGTGCAACGGTGGGGTGTGCTCGGCTCCGGGTCAGTACTGTCATGAGCGGTGGAACATGAGTGGCTTCACCGGCTGGGTCAATCTCACCGGCACCACGCTGACGGCACAGGCCGGCAGTGCGCCTCAGTACTTCATCGAATTCCTGGGTAGCAATTTCCCCTGCGACCCGACCGACCCGGTGAACAACCTGAGCTGCACCCGCTACCGCGTGACGGCCCGCAGCAACGCCGGCGACGGGCGAGCCGTCGTGATGTTGCAGTCGGTCTACGCAACCCAATGAGTCTAAACAAGGGATTCCGATCATGAGCAACCGGCCCTTCCCCCTTCAGCAAGGCCCGAACTGGCGTCAGCGGTTCGCCGTGTCGATCCTCACGGCCTGTGCGGTCGCCACCCCCGCGCTGGCCACCGTGGACTTTCCGCTGACGCCCTTGCAGATCGGCTCGACTGTCCCACCGAACATCATGTTTCAGTTGGACGACTCCGGCTCGATGCAGTTCGAGATCATGCCGGATGAGCGCATCCCTGGCGGAAGCCGGAACGTCTACTACCTGTTTCCTCCACCGACGAACCTCTACGGGGCAGCGACTTATGTGGTCAGCTCCACCAACCAAAGATCGCGGGTGCTCGCGTTCGATTCTGATGCGGTGCATAACGTGCTCTTGCGCTCGAGCACTCATAACACCACCTTCTACAACCCCACCATCACCTACACCCCCTGGCGCCGCGCCGATGGAACGAGTTTCGGCAACAGCCCCCCTCACGCGGCTGCCTGGAACCCTACGAATGCCGCCGCGGGAACAGTCGATCTTCGATCCCAGCAAACGGCAAACGCGCGGTGGTTCACCTGTAGCGACGCGAGCGACACCTCGTGCACGGCAGCAGATGAATCTCAGTCCTACTATCCAATCACCTATTACGTCGAAACGTCGCGAAACTTTGCAAATACCGATCGCCGCAAGTTCGATCAGTATCAGTATCGAAACGGGCGCCTGTGGCGCAAAAACCTGCGTAACGATAATGAATCTGCTGTGGACTCCGTTACCTGGGGGACGGGCGACAATGCCGTCACTCGTACGGCTACCGAGGAAATCCAGAACTTCGCCAACTGGTTCACGTACTACCGTTCGCGCATTCTGGCGGCCCGTGCAGGGGCCTCTCAGGCCTTTGTGAACCTCGGCTCGGGATACCGGGTGGGCTTCATCACCATCAATGAAGCCACGCGCACCGACGTTTCCAGCAACACCCGAACGCGTGCTTACATGCCCATTCCGACGACGGGAGGATTTGAAGGTACGAACAAGGCTGACTTCTACCAGCGCCTGCTGGAAACCCCCATTCCCGCTCAAGGCACGCCTCTGCGCACGGCCTTGGATTGGGCCGGGCGCTACTTCCAGCGCACTGATGACAGCGGCCCGTGGGGGTCTGGTTCGGGCACTAGCCAGGTGACTTGCCGGCGCAACTACAACATCCTGACCACCGACGGCTACTGGAATGACAACCCGGACCTGAGCCACATCGGCAACTCCGACAACACCAATGGCGCGGTCCATCGGTCGGCGCTGCCCAACCGAAGCGACGGCGGCTACACGGCGGCCCGGCCCTATCGCGACGACCATTCCAACACGCTGGCGGACATCGCGATGCACTATTGGAAGAACGACCTGCGGACCGACATGGATAACAACGTGCCAGGCGTGACCGGAGATGCCTTCTGGCAACACATGGTCACCTTCGGCCTGTCCATCGGTGTGCAGGGGTCGCTCGACCCCAACAGCGACCTGCCTTCGCTCACATCTGGCGCCCGAAGCTGGCCCAATCCCACGACGAACGACAGACACAAGATCGACGATCTCTGGCACGCCACCGTCAACTCCCGTGGCGCCTTCACAGCCGCCCGCAACCCGGACGAGTTCCGTCGGGGCCTGGTCACTGCCCTGGCCAACATCCAGGACCGCACCGCATCGGCGTCCAACGTGTCGGCCAACAGCACCCAGCTCAATGAAGGCTCCAGGGTCTACCAGGCCAGTTTCGAGGTCCGCGATAACGAATGGATGGGGGATTTGAAGGCTTTTGCCATCTCCACGTCCGGGCTGAATCCCACCCCGCTCTGGCAAGCGAAAGAGCTCCTGAGAAGCCGAACGCCATCGAGCCGTCGCATCTACACCCACAATGGGTCGGCAGGTACCGAGTTCATCTGGGGCAACCTGAACGCCGCACAGCAAAGCGCGCTCGGCAGTGAGTCGATCGTGAACTACCTGCGGGGCGATCGGTCCCTCGAGTATGACGGCATCGATGCCACAGCCCGCCCCCTGCGGCCCAGGACACAGCTGCTGGGAGACATCATCAATTCGTCCCCGGTCTACAGCACGGACAGCCGAACACTCTTCGTGGGGGCCAACGACGGCATGCTACATGCCTTCAATGCGGACAACGGCTCCGAAGTCTTTGCGTATGCCCCGGGCATGATCGTGCCGCGCCTGCGCGCCTTGTCACAGCGCACATACCTGCATCAGTACTTCGTCGATGGTGAGATCGCGATATCCGAGCGGTCCCAGACGTCAGGACGCAACCTCCTGATCGGCGCCTTGGGCCGAGGGGGGCGGGGGCTTTTCGGACTCGACGTCACCGATCCGGCGAGTTTCTCGGCCAGCAACGTACTGTGGGAGCTGTCGGAGAGCAGCGAGCCCGATCTGGGCCATGTATTGGGCAAACCGATCATCGCGCGAACCAACTCGGGCGACTGGGTGGCATTGGTCGGCAATGGTTACAACAGCGCGAATCTGCGCGCCGTCCTACTGGTCATCCGCCTGTCCGACGGCAGGGTGCTCTCGAAGCTGGATACGGGCATCGGATCCAGCGCCAGCACCAACGGTCTGTCCACCCCTGCAGTCTTCGATGCCGACGGCAACGGCACGGTGGACTATGTCTATGCCGGCGATCTGCTAGGCAATCTTTGGAAATTCGACCTGAGTGGATCTTCCTCCAGCAGTTGGTCGATCGCCAACAGCGGTCTGCCGATGTTCACCGCCATCGGCCCGGATCTTCGACCGCAACCCATCACGTCGAAGCCGGCCGTGGTCGTCAACCGTACCACGACGAGCAGCACATATGGCCGTCGATACGTGCTCTTTGGAACCGGGCGATTCCTGACCGCGGACGACACGACCTCGATGTATGTGCAGTCCATCTATGGTCTGATCGACGAAGACTCGACCATCTCTGGGCGCAGCCAGTTGCGGCAACGCACCATCACCGCCACTGGCATGATCAATGACCGCGCTGTACGCACCTTCTCCACGGCCTCGGCCGGAGACATGAATGGCTTGCGGGGGTGGTACATGGATCTTGTCGCGCCGCCCAGTACACCCGAGGGCGAGCGTGTGGTGTCGGGAGCCGTGGTGGCCAACTTGGCCTACCCCACCTTGCTCGTGGCCTCGATCATTCCCGAGCCCAGTGAATGCAGCAACACCGGGCGGGGCTATCTGAATGCCATTGATCCGTTCAACGGTGGGGCACCGCCGGTGACCATCTTCGATGCCAACCGCGACAATGCCTTCAATGCGTCGGACATGCTCAATGGAGGCATCGTCGGCTCGGTGGACCTGGGCGTCGGTATGGGGACGGAGCCGGTCATCGTGGGCAATCGCGCAGTGCAAGGGGGATCGAATGTGGCCAGTGGCCCCAGGGAAATCGGTCTCAACCTGGGAGGTCCCTCACGGGTCGGCCGCATCTCCTGGCGTGAGATCGTCCGATGAGTCTCGTCGATTCATCCTTGTCGTCTCGGGTCCGAGGAATCATCATGCAACCGTCCCATCCTGAGCCGCAGCCACGCGGCTTCACGCTCATCGAGGTGATGATCGTCGTGGCCATCATCGGCATCCTGGCCGCGATCGCCTACCCCAGCTACCAGCAGCATGTGGTCAGCACGCGCAGGGCAACCGCGCAGAGCTGCCTGGTCGAGTTCGCTCAGTTCATGGAGCGCTTCTACACCACCAACATGCGCTACGACCAAACTGCCGCAACCCCCGCTGTGGCTGTCACGCTGCCCGCGACTCAATGCAGCACCGACTTGACCAACTTTTACTCCTTCGTTTTTGCCGACGGCCAGCCGACGGCCACGACCTACACCCTGGAAGCCCGGCCGCAGGGAGCTCAGGCAGCCGGGGATGCCGGGTGCGGCACGCTGACGCTCACGCATACGGGTGCCAAAGGGCGGACGGGCAGCGCCAATCTGGGTTCGTGCTGGCGCTGACCGGCCGGCACGCCCTCAATCGCATCCCGAGCGGTCAGCCCGTTCCTGCCTGACGCGGCCGGTGGCGCTCATCACCAGTTGCATGGAGGCTCCCGACGATGGCGCACATATCGTGAATGTGCCGGCCAGAAATGCCCCATGGGCCTGAACGGGACGGCCACTGGGGTCGAACAGCACATATCGCTGCATCACACCGTTCACCCGAACCAAGAGGTCTGGTGGCAATTCATGCCATGCCAGGATCTCCTCCCCCTCGTCCCATCGGCCGTTGGAATTCGAGTCCAGGTGAAGCCGCCAGCCCTGATCCCATCGGCCTTCCAAGGGGGTCAGTGCGGTGCGCCGACCCCTGGAAATGGCGGCAGCGCGGGCCAAGGCCAGGTGGGCTTCGAGCTGAGAAAGCGCAGCCTGCACACGTTGGCGGTGCCACCATTGCGCAACAGGGGAGGCGGCCGTGATGGTCAGGATGGCCATCACCGCCATCCCCACAATCAATTCGATCATGGACCCTCCCCGCCCCACGCGGCGCGGTCTCGGATAAGCTTTCATCCTTTCCCCCCTGAGGAAATGGCCAATGTCCGGTCTGTGCCGGTCGTCCCGATGGGGCGCCTTGTCGTGGGCGCTGCCAGCGGTGCATGAAGCTCGGGCGGGAGTCTATGTGGATGCTTCGGTGAGTTCTCTCCCCCAGACAGGTGATCCCGGCGATGCGCGGCACATGCGCGAGGCCCTGGCCCAGGCGGCGCAGGCGCTGCGGGTGTGCCCGCCCAACCCCGCAGTGGGCTGTGTCATCGTGCTGCCCGACGGCCAGCGGGTGGCCGCCCACACGCAGGCCACCGGCCAAGCCCATGCCGAGGCCCAGGCCCTGGCCTTGCTACGTGCGCGCGGGCTGTCGGCCCGGGGGGCGACGGTCTATGTGACCCTGGAGCCTTGCTCCCACCACGGCCGCACCCCCCCGTGTGCCGACGCGCTGATCCGCGAAGGCGTGGCCCGGGTGGTGGTGGCTGTCCAGGATCCCAACCCCTTGGTGGCCGGCCAGGGGATCGAGCGGCTGCGAGCCGCGGGCGTGCAGGTGGACGTCGGCTTGATGGGCGAGCAAGCGCGCGAGCTGAACCTCGGCTTTTTCTCCCGCATGCTGCGCGGCCGCCCGTGGGTGCGCCTGAAGGTCGCGGCCTCGCTGGACGGGCGCACGGCCCTGGACGACGGGCGCAGCCAGTGGATCACCAGCCCCTCGGCCCGTGCCGACGGCCATGCCTGGCGTGCCCGTGCCGGCGCGGTGCTCACCGGCATCGGCACGGTGCTGGACGACGACCCGCGCCTGGACGTGCGCGAGGTGGACACGCCCCGCCAGCCGCTGCGGGTGGTCGTTGACTCCCGGCTGGAGACCCCGCCGACGGCCCGCATCCTGCCGCCACCGGGAGAGGCGCTGATTTACCACGCCGAGGACCACCCGGCCCGGCGCGCCGCCCTGGAGGCGGCCGGTGCCCGGTGCACCCGCTTGAGCGGCCCAGGCGGCAAGGTGGACCTGGGCGCGATGCTGGCCGATCTGGCGCACCGCGGCATCAACGAACTGCACGTGGAGGCCGGGCACAAGCTCAACGGCTCGTTCGTGCGCGAGGATCTGGTCGACGAGTACCTGGTCTACCTGGCGCCCCGGCTCATCGGCCAAGGGCGGGAGATGATGCGCTTTGGCCCGCTGGCTTCGCTGGACGACGCCCCGGCGTTGGCCTTCCTCGACATCGAGCGGGTCGGCCCGGACCTGCGCCTGCGCGCTCGGCCGCCGGGGCGCGATCGTTTCTGAGCAGGCTTGACCCGCCAGACGGCATGCCGACCGGCTCCCTGCGACAATGGGGCCCATGTTCACCGGCATCATCAACGGCATCGGCCGCATCCTCGAGGTCACGCCCCTGGGCGACAGCCCCGCCCATGGCAAGCGCCTGCTCATCGAAGCCCCGCGGGGCTACCTGGACGATGTTCAGCTCGGCGACAGCATCGCGCTCAACGGCGCGTGCATGACCGTCACGAGCTTCGACACCGGCGCTGCGCGGTTCACGATCGACATCTCGGCCGAAAGCTTGGCCAAGACGGCGGGACTGGATGCGCCGGGTTGGGTCAACTTGGAAAAGGCCCTGCGCGCCTGCGACCGCCTGGGCGGGCACCTGGTGAGCGGCCATGTGGACGGCCTGGGCACGGTGACGCACTTTGCGCGCGTGGGCGAGTCCTGGGAGCTGCGCCTGCTCGTTCCGGCCGAGTTGGCCCGGTTCCTGGCCTACAAGGGCTCGGTCACGGTCAACGGCGTGAGCCTGACGGTCAATCGCGTCAACGACCGCCCGGACGGTGCCGAGATCAGCATCAATCTCATTCCGCACACGGTCGAGCACACTACGCTGGGGCGGCTCGCCCCTGGCGCGCGCGTCAACCTGGAGATCGACCTGATCGCGCGCTATGTCGAGCGCATGTTGGGTGCTGCCCAGCCGGCGCTCGACTGAACCCGGCCCCTACAATCCCACCCCTATGCCCATCTCCCCCATTCCTGAGCTTGTCGCCGAGCTGGCCGCCGGCCGCATGGTCATCCTGGTCGACGAGGAGGACCGCGAGAACGAAGGCGACCTGGTGCTCGCCGCCGACCATGTCACGCCCGAGGCCATCAACTTCATGGCCAAGTACGGACGTGGCCTGATCTGCCTGACCCTCACGCGCGAGCGTTGCGAACGGCTGCAGCTGCCGCCGATGGCCACGCGCAACGGCACCAAGCACGGCACGGCGTTTACGGTGTCGATCGAGGCCGCCACCGGCGTGACCACTGGCATTTCGGCGGCCGACCGGGCCCGAACCGTCCAGGTGGCCGTGGCCCGAGACGCCAAACCCTCCGACCTCGTGCAGCCCGGGCACATCTTCCCGCTGCAGGCCCAGGACGGCGGCGTGCTCATGCGTGCCGGCCACACCGAGGCTGGCTGCGACTTGGCGGGCATGGCCGGCCTGACGCCGGCCGCGGTGATCTGCGAGATCATGAACGACGATGGCAGCATGGCCCGGCTGCCCGACCTCGAGGTTTTCGCGCAAACGCATGGCCTGAAGATCGGCACCATCGCCGACCTGATCGAGTACCGCAGCCGTAATGAATCGCTGATCGAGCGGCTGGGCCAGCGATGGCTCAACACGCCGCACGGCGGCTTCGACTGCACCGTCTACCGTGACCGATCGGGTGGATTGCACCTGGCCCTGGTCAAGGGGCGATGGACGCCGCAAGACGAGGTGGTGGTGCGGGTGCATGAACCGCTGTCGGTGCTGGACCTGCTCGATGTGGGCGAATGCACGCATTCTTGGCCGCTGGGCCGGGCCTTGGCCAGGCTGCAGCAAGAGGAACGTGCCGTGGCCGTGCTGCTCAACTGCGGTGAAGGCACCGAGGAGCTGCTGCGCCACCTTGCGCCCGGCCAGACGACCCCGCCGCCGCGCTCGCCGGCGCAGATGGACCTGCGCACCTACGGCGTGGGAGCCCAAATTCTGCGCGACCTGCAGGTCACGAAGATGAAGCTGCTGGGCAGCCCGCGACGCATGCCCAGCATGGTGGGCTACGGCCTGGAAGTGACGGCCTTCATCGGCCCGGATCAGTGAACGACTGCGAAGAAGAAAGGCTCAGGCATGCAAGGCGCTGACAAGGGCCGCCCGGCCCGATTGGAAGGTGAGGATCTGTGCATCGGCATCGTGCAGGCCCGCTTCAATGAATCCATCACAAACCTGCTGGCCCTGCACTGCCGCAATGAACTCGCCGCGCTGGGTGTGGCTGACAAGCATATCGAGCATGTCACCGTGCCTGGCGCGCTGGAAGTGCCGGTGGCCCTGCAGGCGCTGGCCGAGAGCGACCGCTTCGACGCCCTGATCGCCCTGGGCTGCATCATCCGCGGCGAGACTTACCATTTCGAGCTCGTGGCCAACGAAAGCGGTGCGGGCGTCACGCGCGTCTCGCTCGACTACGAGCTGCCCATCGCCAACGCCATCCTCACGGTGGAGAACGAGGCCCAGGCCTGGGCGCGGGCCGCCGAAAAGGGGCGCGACGCGGCCCGCGTGGCCGTGGAAATGGCCAACCTGCTGGAAGACCTGTCGTGACTGCAAGCTCCTCGAAGACCCGCCGTGCACCAGCCAAGTCGGCACGCCGCCGATCGCGCGAATTCGCGCTCCAAGGGCTGTATGAATGGCTGCTCTCGGGTAGCGACCCCGGGGTGATCGACGCTCACGTGCGCGAGCAGGATGGTTTTCCCAAGTGCGACACGGCCCACTTCGACGCCTTGCTGCATGGCTGCATCGTGGAAGCAGCCGACCTGGACACCGTACTGGCGCGCCATGTGGACCGCAAGACCAGCGAGCTCTCGCCGGTGGAGCACGCGGTGCTGCTGATCGGCTGCTACGAACTGCGCCATTGCCTGGACATCCCCTACAAGGTGGTCATCAACGAAGCCGTCGAACTGGCCAAGAGCTTCGGTGGCACCGATGGCCACAAGTACGTCAACGGTGTGCTCGACAAGGCCGCGACCGATCTGCGCCCGGCCGAGGTGCAAGCCGCACGCCCCCCGCGTGCCTGAGGCCTGCCGCCCATGAAGTTCGCCTCGCGCACCGCGCACATCGCGCCCTTTTACGTGATGGAATGCGCCAAGGCCGCCGCGGAACTCGCGCGCAGCCCGGCCTGCCGCGACGAGCCGATGATCTACCTGAACATCGGCGAACCCGACTTCACCGCCCCACCCCTGGTGCGCGAAGCTGCCGAGCGCTGCCTGCGTGATGGCCGCACCCAGTACACCGATGCCCTGGGCCTGCTGCCCTTGCGCGAACGCATCAGCGCCTGGTATGCGCAACGCTTTGGCGTGGATGTGCCCGCACGGCGCATCGTGCTGACGGCCGGGGCCTCCGGCGCACTGCAGCTCGCCTGCCTGGCCCTGGTGGAGCCCGGCGACGAGATCCTGATGCCCGACCCGAGCTACCCGTGCAACCGGCATTTCGTGTCGGCCGCGGAAGGCCGGGCGGTGATGCTGCCCAGCGGCCCCGAACAGCGCTTCCAGCTCAGTGCCGCGGCCGTCGAGGCCGCCTGGACCGAACGCACCCGTGGCGTGCTGCTGGCCTCGCCGTCCAACCCCACGGGCACGTCCATCGCCCCGGACGAGATGCATCGCATCGTCGCCCAGGTGCGCAGCCGCGGCGGGGTCACGATCGTCGACGAGATCTACCTCGGCCTGAGTTACGACGAGGCCTTCGGCGTGAGCGCACTCACGCAGGGCGACGATGTCGTCACGATCAACAGCTTCTCGAAGTACTTCAGCATGACCGGCTGGCGCCTGGGCTGGATGGTGGTGCCCGAGCCCATGGTCGCCGTGGTCGAGAAGCTCGCGCAGAACCTTTACATCTGCCCGTCCGCCGTGGCGCAGCATGCGGCATTGGCCTGCTTCGAGCCCGAGAGCCTGGCCGAGTATGAACGCCGCCGTGCCGAGTTCCGCGCCCGGCGCGACTTCCTCGTGCCCGCCCTCAACCGCCTGGGGCTGACCGTGCCGGTGATGCCCGATGGTGCCTTCTACGCCTGGGCCGACTGCTCGGCCTTCGCGCCCGACAGCTGGGACCACGCCTTCGAGCTGATGCACCGCGCCCACCTGGCCATCACCCCGGGGCGGGATTTCGGCCAGGCCGACACGAAGCGCTACCTGCGCCTGTCCTATGCCACGGCCATGGCCCAGCTCGAGGAAGCCGTCGCCCGGCTGCAACGCTGCCTGTGAGGCCCCCCGGGGCCGGGCTTCGCCCAGACCGGGACACACAACTTACCGCCGGAAGCACTTTTCGCGGGCATTTCTCACACTGGGCTCGCGCGACTCGCCTCGGGCTTGGTCTAAGCTGCGCACGTGGATTTCCAGAAGACCATCTTCGCCTTGACCCCGGAGCAAGCCCGGTCGCGGCGCTCGCGCGCCGGGCAGGATTCGTCGCAGTCTTTCGATTCCACCCAGCAGCTCGACACTGCCCACGGTTCACTGTTTGGCGAACCCGAGGGGCCCATGGGAGGCCCTGGATCGAGCCGGGCCGGCCCGGCATCGATCCCCCCTGACGAGCTGCCCACGATCGGCCACATTGGGCGCTACGCGCTGAAGTACCGCCTGGGCGAAGGCGGGCTCGGCACGGTCTATGCCGCCCAGGATCCGCTGCTGTCGCGTCTGGTGGCCATCAAGACCCTGGGGCTGGAGCTATCTGCCGAGGCCCGCGAGCGCTTCCACAGCCTCTTCCTGAACGAGGCCCGCGCGGTGGCCAGCCTCAACCATCCGCACATCGTCACCGTCTTCGATGCCGGCACCAGCCCGCAAGGGGCCTACATCGCGATGGAGCTGCTCAAGGGCAAGGATCTGCGTCAGCTCCTCAAAGAAGGCTGGCGGCCGCGGCCGGTGGAGGCGGCGCTGATCGTGCGCCGAGCCGCCGACGCCCTGGCTTACGCCCATGCCAAAGGCATCGTCCACCGCGACGTGAAGCCAGCCAACATCTTCATGACCGGCCGCACCCAGCCGAAGGTGCTGGACTTCGGCATCGCGCGCGTGGCCAGCCAGCAGGAGTCAGGCACCGAAGACGACTTCGCGGCCGGCTCGCCCTACTACATGGCCCCCGAACAGGTGCGCCACGACCCGGTGGACCGCCGTTGCGACGTCTACTCGCTCGGGGTGGTGCTGTACGAGCTGCTGTCCGGCGTGCGTCCCTTCCAGGGAGCGACGCTGTCGGAGATCGCCGAGGCGGTGCTGCATCACCAGCCGGCGCCGCTGCACGAACTCAACCCGGCGGTGCCGCCGGCGCTGTCGCAGATCGTCGCGCGGGCGATGGCCAAGGATCCGGAACACCGCTACCGCTCGGCACGGGCGCTGTCGCGCGAACTGCGGCACTGGATCGAGGAACAAGCCGACGCCGAGGAGCACGACGACACCTTGGCCCGCGAACACCACCGCCGGCGCCTGGGCCGGCTGGCGCTGGCCGTGGCGGCCGGCGTGTCTGCCGGTGCGGCCTTGTGGCTGAGCCTGGCCTGGTGGACCGACGAGCCAGTCGCAGCCACCCCGCCCGCCGCGACCCTGCCCGCACCGGCCCCGTTGCCCGACCCGGCAGCCAGTGCCGCCCTGGCCGCCGTGGCCGAGACCCCACCCCCCGGGCCTGCGGCCGACATGGCCAGGCCCGAGGACGCGGCCGCCCCCGCCCAGGCGCCTTCGGCTCCGGCCGCGGTCCCGGCAGCGGTTCGTCCCGCGGCGGCCCGCGAGCGCCCGTCCTCCTCCGGGTCTGCCGCCCCCCGCCAGGCCAGCCGCAGTCCGGCCGCCGCGGCAACGACAGGGGCGCCACTGGCCACCGGCGAGGTGGTGCTGGCCATCAGCCCTTGGGGCCAAGTCGAGGTGAACGGAGCCCCGGCCGGCATCGCCCCGCCGCTGAACCGCCTGACCTTGACCGAAGGGCGGCACACGATCACCATCCGCAACGACGCCTTCCCGCCGCACCGGGTGACCGTGACCGTGAGCCCCGGCCAGCCCGTGACCCTGCGGCACAAGTTCGAATCCGCCTCCGGTCCCTGACGTGATGAAAGCCCTGACGAGTACGTTGTTGGCTGCGCTGGCCCTGGCAGGCTGCGCCCCCCTGTCCGTGACACCTTCCGTGGTGGGGGTGACCGAGCTGGCCGCCCGGCCGGCCGAAGGCGCCTTGCTGGCTGGGCTGAGGGCCTACGACGATGCCCAATATGCCGAAGCCGAGCGCCGGCTGAACCAGGCCCTGCAGGCGGGGCTGGCCTCGCCCAAGGACCAGGCCGCCGCCCACAAGCACCTGGCCTTCATCTATTGCACCACCCAGCGCCAGGCCCAGTGCGAGCAAGCCTTCCGGGCCGCGCGAGCCGCCGACCCCAGCTTCGATCTGAGCAAGTCCGAGGCAGGCCACCCGCTGTGGGGGCCGGTCTTCCTCAAGAGCCGGCAGTAAGCCGCGGCCCTTACCGCGCGCGGCGATAATAGCGGTTTTGCCGGCCCGCCCCCGCCGGGCCAGGGCCTGCCCCGTCCATGCCAGCCTCCATCGCCGACCCTGCCTGCGTCGTCCATCGCCATCCGGTGCGCGTTTACTGGGAAGATACCGACGCTGGCGGTGTGGTCTTCTACGCCAACTACCTCAAGTTCTTCGAGCGTGCGCGCACCGAATGGCTGCGCGCGCGGGGGTACTCGCAAGAGGCGATGCGGCGGGAAACGGGTGTGATGTTCGTGGTCACCCACACGGCCGTGCGCTACCTGCAACCCGCCCGTCTGGACGACTTGCTCGAGGTGAGCGTGGCCGTCTCCTCGGTCAAGGCCGCCTCGATGGTGATCTGGCAGCAGGCGTTACGTCATGGAACCTTGCTGGCCGAAGGTGAGATCAGAATCGGGTGCGTCGATGCGCAGACCCTGCGCCCGCAACGCATCCCCAAGGAACTGCTTCAGGAACTCGAATGACCCACCAGGATCTGTCGATCATCCAACTCATCGCGCAGGCCAGCCTCATCGTGCAACTGGTCATGCTGCTGCTCATGTTCCTCTCGCTGGCCAGTTGGACGGTGATCTTCGGCAAGTTCTTCGGCCTGGGTCGCGTGCGCGGGCTCAACGAGGAGTTCGAACGCGAGTTCTGGTCCGGTCGCAACCTGCACGACTTGTACCACCTGGCCAGCGACAACCCGCGCAAGGGCGGGCCGATGGAACGCATCTTCGCCTCCGGCATGCGTGAATTCCTGAAGCTGCGCGAACGGCGCGTCACCGATGCGGGGGCGCTGCTCGACGGCGCCCGCCGCGCCATGCGCGCCAGCTTCCAGCGCGAGATGGACGCCATCGAGCACCACCTGTCCTTCCTGGCCACCGTGGGCTCGGTGGCGCCCTACATCGGCCTGTTCGGCACGGTGTGGGGCATCATGCATGCCTTCACCGGCTTGGCCAACCTGCAGCAGGTGACGCTGGCCACCGTGGCCCCCGGCATCGCCGAGGCCCTGGTGGCCACCGCGATCGGCCTGTTCGCCGCGATCCCCGCGGTGATGGCCTACAACCGCTTCGCGCGTCAGATCGACCAGGTGGCCATCCGCATGGAGACCTTCATCGAGGAGTTCTCCAACATCCTGCAGCGCAACGTGGGCCAGTGGCCCCAGGGGCAGCCCACGGGCGCGCCCGCCCACTGACCGGGAGTCAGCGATGCCTGCCGTTGCCTCCCGTTCCGGTGCCCGCCGCCGCACCATCAGCGAGATGAACATGGTGCCCTTCATCGACGTGATGCTGGTGCTGCTGATCATCTTCATGGTCAGCGCACCGCTGATCACCACCGCCGTGGTGGACCTGCCCACCGTGGGCCGTGCGGCCGCACCGCCGCAGCGGGTGGTCGAGGTGGTGGTGGGCACCGACGAGGCACTGCGGCTGCGCGTGGACGGCAAGGAGACGGGCCGCACCACCCTGCCCCGCCTTGAGCAGGACGTGCGTGCCGCGATCCAGGGAGTGGACCATGCCCCCATCGTGATCTCGGCCGACCGCAGCGTACGCTACGAAGCGGTGGTCAACGTGATGTCGCGGCTGCGCGCCGGCGGCTTCGAGCGCGTGGGCCTGCTCGTGCGCCAGCAAGGCGGCTGACCCTGCCTTAGGAGCCGTACCGTCCATGACGTCTTCCAGCGAACGCGACGACCTGCTGCCTCCCTCGCCAGACGCCCGCGGCCGTGGTCTGGCGATCGCGCTGGGCATGCACGCGGCCCTGATCGGGGCCCTGGCACTGGGCGTGAACTGGAAGTCCAGCGCCCCCGATGCCGTGGAAGCCGAGCTGTGGGCCGCCGTGCCGCAGGCCGCAGCGCCGCCGCCCGCCCCGGCTCCCGCGCCCCCTCCCCCCCCGCCGGAGCCGGCGCCGGCGCCGGCTCCGGCCCCCCCGCCCCCCGCGCCCGACCGCGAGGCCGAGCTGGCCATCGAAAAGCAGCGCAAGGAGGCCGAGGTCAAGCGCCAGCGCGAGCTGCAGGAAGCCGAACGCAGGAAGCGCGAGGAGGCCCAGCGCCGCGAAGCCGAACGCAAGAAGCAGGAAGAAGCCGAGCGGCTCAAGCGCGAACTGGCCGAGAAGCAGCGGCTCGAGCAGCAACGCAAGGCCGAGGCCGAAAAGCGCC